>NZ_FOBJ01000045.1:0-4369 GCF_900109805.1 Variovorax sp. YR750 | reverse complement strand
AGCGCCAGGGGTGCACGGACGAGGATCTTGCGGACATTGCGTACACGCTGCAGGTGGGGCGTGAGGCGATGGAGGTGAGGCTGGCGTGCGTGGTGGGCACGCTGGAGGAGCTCAAGGCCAAGCTGGCGCAGTACCTGGCGGAAGCGAAGGACATCGACGGGCTCTACAGGGGCGAGATCAAGCGAGACAAAGAGACCCTCGCGCTCCTGGTGGACGAGGACATGAATCGCACCATCGACGCGTGGCTGTCCAAGGGCAAGCTGCGCAAGCTCGTCGAGCTGTGGGTGCGGGGACTGGCGTTCGACTGGGCGCGGCTGTACGACGGCGAAGTGACGCCGAGGCGGATCAGCCTGCCGACCTATCCGTTCGCCAAAGAACGGTATTGGATGGCGACGCGCGAAGAGACGTCACGGCCCGACCAACCGCGGAGGGCGGTGGACGAGGCCCCTTCGCGCGTGCCGTCCGCTTCCGTCGAGGTGGCAGAGGCCGCGGAGATTCTGACGTTCGAAGAGGTCTGGGACGCGCAGGCGCTGTCCTCCGGCCGCGAAAGCCAGTCTGGGACGTTGGTGTGCTTCTTATCGGCACCAGCTCACCAGCAGGCGGTGGCGAAGGTGGTGTCCGAGCAGGCGCCGGGCACGACGCTGGTGTTCGTGACGCAAGGCCATGTGACGGCTCCGGCCGACGGCTTGGTCCGGCACGCTTGGTCGGGCACGGCGATGGATGGCGGCGAGATCCTCGAAGCGATCGCGGCCACCCATGGTCCGCTGGATGCCCTGGCGTACCTGTGGCCGTTGGAGGCGTCCGCGCTGTTGGAGGACGCCGTCCCCATCTTGCACCTGCTGCAGGCGCTGGGTCGCCGGCGGATCGACTGTGCCCGGCTGGTGCTTGCCGGGCAGAGCTGCTGTGACGCGGAACTGGCGCACCTGTCGTCCTGGATCGGACTGGGACGCTCCATGAAGCTGGTGCTGCCGTCGATTCCGTTGTCGGTGGTCGGCCAGCAAGCGGCTGCGGGTGAGACCGTGGACTTCGCGGCGTGGGCGCGCCGCCTGCTTCTGGAACTGGCGGCGCCCCGAGGCCAGAGCGCGCTGTATCGGGGCGAGACGCGGTATGTACCGAAGACGCGCGACCTGGCATGCACCCCGCAGGCGCTGCCGCTGCGGCGGGACGGAGCCTACTGGATTACTGGCGGTCTTGGAGGATTGGGGTTTGTCTTTGCGCAGTACCTGGCCCGCCAGCATGGTGCGCGCCTGGTACTGAGCGGCCGCTCGATGCTGGACGCCTCCCGGCAAGCCCAGCTCGCGTCCCTGGAGCGATTGGGCGCACAGGTGCTGTACGTGCAGGCCGACGTGACGGATCGCGACGCCATGCGGGATGGGCTGGCGCAGGCGCTGGCGCGATTCGGCGCGATCGACGGCGTCCTGCATGCAGCGGGACTCGATTCCGAGGTCGATCTTCTCGAGAAGGATCCCGAGCAGTTCCGCGCGATTCTGGCGCCGAAGGTGACGGGGACGCTGGTGCTCGAGGACCTGCTGTGCGAACAGCCGTTGGAGTTCGTCTGCTACTTCGCTTCCGCGTCGGCGGTGCTGGGTGATTTTGGGGCTGGCGACTACGCCATGGGCAACCGCTTCCTGATGGCTTATGCCCAGGCCCGCGACGAGCGCCGAGCGCGCGGCGAGGTTGTTGGGAGGACCTTGGCCATCGCCTGGCCGCTGTGGCAGGACGGGCAGATGAGCGGCCGCGACCGCGCCCGGATCGATCTGTACCTGAAGTCGAGCGGCCAGCAAGCCCTGACGTCAGCGGAGGGCGTGGCGTTGTTCGAACGCCTGCTGGGCCAGCCGTCGCCGGCGCCGCTGGTAATGAAGGGGCAGCCGGCCCGGGTGCGGGGGCTCCTCGGTCTGGGGGACGAGACGGAATGCTCCGCGCCCGATGCGGAGGCCGGAAGCTCCGTGGCCCCTGCGGGACGCGGCCGACGGCCGGAGATGAAGGGTTTCGATGTGGAGACGTGCGTGGTGTGGGACCTCAGGGAGAAAGTCAGTACGCTCCTGGACGTTCCGCGCGCGCAACTGGGGCTGGAAGAGAACCTTGCGGATTTCGGCTTCGATTCGATTCGGCTGGCCGAGCTTTCCCGCTGCCTGAATGGCCACTTCGGCATCGACCTCACGCCGGCCGTGTTCTTCAGCCACCCCAGCCTGGGACGGCTTGCGGCCTACCTGATGGACAAGTATGCGATGCCGTTGGCCGAGTTCTATCAGGAAGGCACGGAGACGCCGGGCGCTGTTGGCGATCGGACGGTGGAGCGTGGCACCGCGACGACCGGCGAGGTGGCCCGACACGAACCAGATCCCACCAGTCTGCTCGCTGATGAGCCGATTGCGATCATCGGCATGAGCGGCCGCTTCCCGGGGGCGCGCACGGTCGAGGAGCTCTGGGAGATCCTGCGGCAAGGCCGGACCGTGGTGGAGGAGATCCCGCCGGATCGGTTCGACTGGCGGCCGTACGCTGGCGATCCGATGAAGGACCCCGGAAAGACCAACGGCCGGTGGCTGGGCGCGTTGCCTGGGGTGGCGGAGTTCGATCCTCAGTTCTTCGAGATCTCGCCCAAGGAAGCCGAACTGATGGATCCGCGCCAGCGGCTCCTCCTTCAAGAGGCCTGGGCTGCGCTGGAGGATGCGGGCTACGGACGCGCGCATCTGGACCGGCAGTCAGTCGGTATGTTCGTCGGCGTGGAGCAAGGCGACTACCAGTACCTTGTGGGCGAGCAGGGCAGCGTGACCGGCAACCACGACGGCATCCTGGCCGCGCGGCTGGCGTACGTGTTGAACCTGCAAGGCCCCGCGCTGGCGATCAACACGGCGTGCTCTTCCGGGCTGGTGGCGCTGCATGAGGCCTGCCTGAGCCTGCGCATGGGGGAATGCGAGACGGCGATCGCGGCCGGGGCGAACCTGGTGCTGACACCGCAGATGTTCGTGGCCCTCGGGCGGGCGGGCATGTTGTCCCCGGACGGCAAGTCGTACGCCTTCGACCGGCGCGCCAATGGGATGGTGCCGGGCGAGGCGGTGGTGGCGGTTGTCCTGAAACGGTTGTCGCACGCCGAAAGAGACGGGGATCCGATCCAGGGCGTGATCCGTGGCAGCGGGATCAACTACGACGGCAAAACCAACGGCATCACCGCGCCGAGCGGCATGGCGCAGACACGGCTGTTGCGAGACGTTCACCGCCGCTTCGGGATCGATCCGGCCCGGATCGACTACGTCGTCGCCCATGGAACGGGGACGCGACTGGGCGATCCCATCGAAGTCAACGCGCTCTACGAAGCCTTTGCCGGCTGCGAGGGTGTGCGGCCGGGGCAGTGCGCGCTGACCTCAACGAAGACCAACTTCGGCCACACGTTTGCAGCCTCGGGGTTGCTGAGCTTGGTCGCGCTGGTTCAGGCGATGCGCCACTGTGAGATCCCGGCGAGCCTCGACTGTGAGCAGTTGAGCGACTACATTCCGTGGGAAGCGAGTCCGTTCTACGTGAACGGCGCGCGCAAGCCCTGGCCGTCTCAGGGAAGGCCGAGGCTCGGGGCAGTCAGCGCTTTCGGGATGAGCGGCACCAACGCTCATGTGGTGGTCGAGAGCTACGAGGAAAAGGCGGCGACGCCGACCTCGTCAGTGCCGCGCTTCCATCTGCTGGTTGTGTCGGCCAAGACAGAGGAGGCGCTGGCCGCGCGTGTCCAGGCCCTGGCCGGGGCGCTCGGTGCGAAGGCCTGGTCGTCAGTCGATCTGTGCGCGCTGAGTTGTACGCTCTTGACCGGGCGCCACCACTTCGCTCATCGGTGCGCATTGGTCGTGCAGGACCGGGATGACGCGTTGCACGCGATGAGCCGGATCGGTGGCCGTGAGAAGCTGCCGGGCCTGTTCCAGGGCCAGGTTGGCAGAAACTTCGCTGCGCAGAAGGCTCTGGCGCGCTACGGCTTCGAGCTGCTGGCGCGCACGGCCCAGCCCGGGCTGTCGCACGTTGATCGCCAGGAAAACCTCCAGGCGTTGGCGGATCTGTACTGTCAGGGGTACGAGTTGCCCTGGGAGCGGCTTTTCGGCGACCGACCGCCGCGGCGGATCAGCCTGCCGACCTATCCGTTCGCGAGGGAACGGTACTGGGTGCCGCAGATGCAGAAACCGCAAGCGCAAGCGTCATCGGTACCGGGGGCGGTTTTCGCGAAGAACCCTGTCAGCGAGCAGTTGCATCCGCTCGTGCACCGCAACACCTCGAGCTTGGTCGTGCAGCGCTTCAGTTCGGTGTTCACGGGGGAGGAGTTCTTCCTTGCGGACCACGTGGTGAAGGGGCAGCGGGTGCTGCCCGGGGTTGCGTACCTGGAGCTTGCGCGCGC
>NZ_FOBJ01000011.1:0-311300 GCF_900109805.1 Variovorax sp. YR750 | reverse complement strand
TGGTGAAGAACAACAAGCTGATCGTCTACCCCGGCGCGCCGCACGGCCTGACCGACACGCACAAGGACAAGTTCAACGCCGACCTGCTGGCGTTCATCAAGTCCTGAGCGGGCATCTCCCTCGCCTCCGACGGACACGGTCGCCATGCGAAGCTCTTCGTCGAGATATACATGGCGCCGTCGGTCCACCTGCCGCAATGTCTCGTACGTGGCGAAGAGCTTGCTGGTGTGATTCAAGACGGCATCTTTGAATGGGTGCCGCTGCCGTTCGGATGCCGCCGAACGGCGCGTCGTCGCAGGTCGCCGCATGCGGCATGCCCAGCTTGCTTTGGCCCGCAAATCCAGTACTTTGACCGCCGACGCCAGTGACGCCTCGGCCCGTGCCCGCCAACCTCTGCAGGTGAAAAGTATGCTGATCGCATGCGATGCACTCTAGGGGCCAACACGCTGGGCAATCCTCCTGCGTACCTCCATCAGGGCCACGCACAGCGGCTCAGGCCATGGCTCTTCACGAGACATCGCTGAACCGTAGATCGTGCGCTAGGCAATAGTCGACCTACTCAATCATCCGCCTGCGAATCGGTGCGATCACAACCTTCTAATTTGTATGCAAGCATTCCCCAATGCGGCTGCGTTGCGCGCCCCCAGTTCACTGGAAAACCTGCTGCTGTACCGGTTATGGCGCGCAGCGCGCGAGAGCAGCTGCATGGTGACCCGCATGGTCGAAGGCGGTTTCGGCATCACGCGTCGCGAGTGGGGAATGATCGGCATGCTCGCGCAGATTGGGGAGGTCACGTCCTCCGAGCTCGCCGAGCGTCTGCATCTGGACCGCGTGAGCAGTTCGCGTGGCCTGCAGAGCCTTTTCGAGAAAAAGCTGGTAGAGCGACAGCAGGATGCCGAGGACGGTCGCGAAGTGCGTGTGCGCTTGAGCCCTTCGGGCCAGCAACTCTTCGCTGATTTGTTTCCTCGCATCGCGCGTCTCAACGTCGATCTCCTCGACGGTATCGATGCGGCGGATATCGACGTCTTCCTCCAGTGCCTGCGCCGACTTGAACTGCGTGGCGGCGAACTGAACTCGCAGGGCGTAGCGTCCGAGAAGGCTAGCCGCCGCTCGGTCGGCACGCGCCACCAATGACCGAAGCATGGCGTCTGAGCAGAGTGGTTCGCTCATTGGATCTCGCAAGGCCATGCACGCTGCGCGTGCCGCAGTGCGCGTGCCAGCGCCATGTCGAGCGCCGTGCGCCAATCCCTGGCCACCGACGACACAACCACTGCGCCCGCGCCATCCATGCGCAGCTCGACCTGGCAGTGCTTGTCCACCCCGCCCCTGGGGGCCGTTCACGTCGGCCAGCCGGATATCGGCACGCGGCACCAGCGCACTCCGGCGCCGAAGAACAAAGCGTACGCGGCGCTCGACGGCTTCCCGTATCCCGGACGCTGCGGGATCACGGCTCTTGAAAAAAATCTACATCAGCGTTCCCCTTCGTTGAAGTCCGCACCATAGCTCGCTCACTCGACCAGACACAGCATATTTTTTCTAACTTCCACATCGAGAAAAACTGCTTCTTGTGCCGCTCTCTCGGCCCCACATTCGAGGTCACCCCGACCATCAGGAGATCCCACATGAAGTTATTGCCACTTGTGGCCGAATTGCTCACCTCTTCTTGCGCCAGAGCTTTGCAGCTGTTCAGGCAGGTACTGCAAGACCGCAGCGTGTCGCGCGTACCGGCGCCGGTTCTTGCTCGCATCGAATCCGTGTGCCACGAACGCCCGCAACGCCGCCACCCCGGCCGCGACTGACCCCACCGCGCAAACTTCTTGCGCCCTTACGGCGCGACCGGCGTGAGCCTTTCCCCTTCCTCCCTTAACAACACCCAAAGGAAAAAATGATGCGTACCTACCCCACAAACAGCCCCGAAGCGGCGGCCCGGATCGTCGCGCTGCTGCTGATCTCGGACGGCCACGTCAGCCACTCGGAGATGGATGCCCTGCACGGGCAGAACATCGAGCGCGAACTGGGTCTTGCACCGGGCGACTTCGCCCGGGTGCTGCACACCCTGTGCGAAGACCTGCTGATGGGCATGCACGCGCGCCGCCTGCTGACCGGCAGCATCGACGAGGCCACACTGGCCGCACTGCTGGAAGAGGTGAGCGATCCAGGACTGCAGCACAAGGTGCTTCGCTTCGCCGACGCGGCCGCAACGGCGGACCGCCACCTTGCAGCCTCGGAGACGTGGATCATGCGATCGGCGCTGAAGCACTGGTACATCGGCGAAGCGCCAACGCAGCCCTGAGCCGCCATCCCCGCGACCGTGCGGAACCCAGGCGCGGGCTAGACAGCGCCTGCCTCGTGCGCGCAGGCGACCATCTGGCGCACCAGCGGGTGATGTTGCCCGCGGCGCGACCAGATGGCATGCACTTCCTCGCCGATGTTGGGACAGTCTCCCAGCAGGCGCAGCCCCCGCATCAACCCGACATCCTGGGCGCCCAGCTGGCTGACCGGAAACACCCCGAGCCCGCGGGCCGCAAACACCGCCAGCAGGGCGCTGTCCTCGAACTCTCCTACGACGCGGGGCCGCAGGCCGAGATCCTGGAACCAGTTGTCCAGCGTGGATCGCAGCGGCGAATGAAACGTGGGTAGCAGCACGGGAAGATCCTGCAGCGACTGAGGAAACCGCTCGCGCACCTGCTTCCTGACCAGTGAGGCTGGTCCGTACCACTGCAATCTGGAGCGGGCGATGCGTTCGCTGGTCAGGCGCTGGTTCGGGTTGCGCGGGGCCGCCTGCCCGGCGAGCACCACATCCAGCTGATGCAGGGCCAGCTCGGACAGCAGTTCATCGAACTCGCCCTCGTGGCACACCAGGCGAAGGTGCGGCGTGGCAAGCACCGGCTCCAGCAGCGCATGCGCCGCCAGCTTGGAGATGCCGTCGGACAACCCCACCGACAGCCGCGCGACCTTGGCGCTGGCCACCTGGCGCACCTCCTCGGCAATGCCTTGCCCGAGCTGGAAGATTTCTTCGGCCCGCGCATACGCCGCGAGGCCCGCTTCAGTCAGCGCCACGCCGCGGCCCGAGGGCTTGAGCAGTTGGTGACCCAGGGCCTTCTCCAGATCGCGCACCTGCGCGCTGATGGTCTGTACCGCCATTTCCAGGCGATCTGCGGCGCGGGCAAAGCCGCCCTCCTTGGCAACCATCCAGAAGTAGTGGAGATGACGGTAGTTCAACACGCACCTTGGTTCGGAAAAACCGAATACTAAGTTCGAAGAAAGCTGGTGTCTATCACGATGCCCGATCTCCATACTGGGCGCCTGCCATTTTGAAGGAACGACACCCATGTTTTACGCAATCAGCTGGTTTCTCTCGTCCGTGCTCCTGGCCTTGTGGTCGCTGGCCTGCTGGGGCACGCATGCGGCAGTGGCCTGGGCGGTCGTCAACGCAGGCGCTCTGGGCAGCGGCGCGCCCGCCGCGGGCGCGATCCTGGTCCCCGACTGGCTCAGGGCCTGGACGCCGCCCGGGCTGGCGCAGGAACTCGCCACCATGATCGCGTCGGCGAGCTCGATGCTTCAGGCCGTCCTCGACGCCGTGCCCGCCCTGTCCGGCGCAATCACGGTGCTGGCCTGGGGGGTGTGGGGCCTGGGCACCGCGGTGCTCGTGGCCTTGGCCGTTGGCGCCCATGCCCTGATCGCTTTTCTCAAGCGTCGCGGGGCCGGCTCCGGCGCACCCGGCATCACCGTTGCCCGGTGAGCTGCAACAACGCCGCAATGACGCTGCGATGACGCATCAGGGCCTGTACAGCCGCAGGTCGGATGCGGCATGACACGTGCGGCGCCATGCGCCGTCACCCATTTTCAACACCTCCACGACAAGAACCAACACCATGGACGCACTCGTTCCATTCCTGCTGACGGACTTTTTGGGCAAACCGGCCTGGATATGGCTGGCATTCATCGGCATCGTCGTCGCCTTGCTGGCGTTCGACCTGGGCGTGCTGCACAAGGACGACCGCGAGATCGGCGTGCGCGAGAGCCTTGTGCTGTCGGCCGGCTACATCAGCGCGGCGCTGCTGTTCGGCGCATGGGTGTGGTGGTACCTGGGCGCGCAAAGCGGCATGGACTACTACACCGGCTTCCTGATCGAGAAGTCGCTCTCGATGGACAACGTGTTCGTCATCGCGCTGATCTTCACTTTCTTCGCCATCCCCCGGCAATACCAGCACCGCGTGCTGTTCTGGGGCATCCTGGGCGTGATCGTGCTGCGCGCGATCATGATCGCGCTGGGCGCCAGCCTGGTGAGCCAGTTCAGCTGGCTGCTCTACCTGTTCGGTATCTTTCTGGTTTTCACCGGCATTAAGATGTGGGTGATCGCAGACCATGTGCCGGACATCGCCAGCAACCCGCTGCTCAAGCTCCTCAAGCGGCACATGCGCGTGACCGATGGCCTGCGCGGCAACGCGTTCTGGGTGCGCGAGACCGACGCCGGCAGCGGCCGGATTGAGCGGTTTGCCACGCCGCTGTTCCTGGCGCTGGTCCTGATCGAGTTTGTGGATCTTGTCTTTGCCGTGGACTCGGTACCCGCCATCTTTGCGATCACGAACGATCCGTTCATCGTCTACACGAGCAACATCTTTGCCATCCTGGGCCTGCGGGCGCTGTACTTCGCGCTGGCGGCCATGATCCATCGCTTCAAGTACCTCAAGTACGCGCTGGCCCTAGTGCTCGTGTTCATCGGCAGCAAGATCTTCCTTGTGGGGTTGATCGGCAAGATCCCACCCGTGATCTCGCTCACCGTGACTTTCGTGCTGATAGCAGGCGGTATCGTGGTGTCGCTGTGGAAGACAAGCGCCGAAGCGATGCATCGCGAGCAGGCCGAGGAAGCAAGCAGTCCCTCCCAGTAACCTCTGTCGCCGAGGCCGGCGGGCCTCGGCGACATCGGCGCAGGGCAGACGACGTCAGCCCCACCACGCGCTATGCGCATAACGCGCTGGGACAGCGGGTGTTCAAGACGGAGCCGCTGTACCCGCCGAGCCAGGGCGACGAGACGGACCCTGGTTTCATGGCCAGCCTGATCGCGTTCTTTACGAAGCTGTGGAGCCCGAGCACCACGCAGGCTGAGCAGTTGGGCTACGCCTACGTCTATGACGAGCAGGGCACGCTGATTGCGGAGGTGGGCAGCAGCGGGGGCGGGGCAGAGCCAGTACATCTACCTGCCGACGGGCAACGGGCCGATGCCGATTGCGGCGGTCATCGATGGTGACACCTATGCCATCCACAGCGATCACCTGAACACCCCCAGGAAGCTCACCAACGCCAATGGCCAGGCGGTCTGGCAATGGGGCTACAGCGCTTTTGGGGAAGATCAGCCCACGATCGCAAGGAACCGTTTCGCGAATCACGAGGTCACGCCGAGCCCCGGGGGCCACCAGCATCTCGGAGGTGCAATTCAACCTAAGGTATCCGGGGCAGTATGCGGATAAAGAGTCAAGGCTGTTCTACAACTATTTTCGAAGCTATGACGCCCGAATCGGGTCGTACCTTCAGAACGATCCAATCGGGCTTGCGGGTGGCCCGAATCGACGTATCTATGTGGCAGCCATCGCTCTGAAGTTTACCGACCCGTTTGGACTATTCCTTGGACCATGGCATACCTATTTCATTAGCACTGCGATGCAGCAGATGGGGTACAGCGAGCGAGTCGTATGGCGTGCTGCAGGCTTCTCCACAGGTGCTGACTGGACCGATGGTTCACAAAGCCCGGACAACTCGCACGGGCACGCGATGTGCGCAAGGGGTTGGAGCACTGACGAGTGCAAGAAAAGATACGAGGACTTTATTGATCAGCAACTCGCTAGTTGCACCATGCAGGGGCTGGGCCGAGCCTTGCATGCCGCCCAGGATGCAGCGGCACGCAGACACAAGAACTGGCAAATTTGGGGTGGCGGGATACCGTCTAGAGAACACATCAATGGAGATGCCAATCCGACTGATGCTGAGCAGGCCGATGCCATCGCTAGGAGCAAGGAAATTATCCGGTGCCTTCAGGCAAGCTGCCCTTGCACTACGCTTCCTCCTACATCCAACTAGTCTCAAGGCAATAGTTCCGGCCGCCTCTTTGATCATGAAATACTTGCTCAAAATCTTCTTGGTGATCGGTGTCTTCTTCGTCGGAGGATGGCTGCTTCCAACGGTCGCTTGCTCTCTACCTGGCATTTCTGATTCATTGGTATGCGGCCACAATTTCTGGATACTGATCCTGCCAGGTGCGCTGCTTGGCGCCCTCATTGCGTGGATCACTCTCCTTCGGATGCGGTAGCGCATGTCATGGTCTCATGGTGCGTATGAATCAAGCGGGGCCACTTCGATAGACGAATGTTTCGAAAGAGCTCTAGCCACCCCTGTGGGCAAGAACTTTTACATCGATGACCAATCCCGGATCGAACGCCTTGTTCTCGATCCTCCCGCTCCAGTTCATGTAGCCGCGCGGATTGCAGACAACTCGACACGAACGGGTCCGATAATCGAACTGCTGATGCGTGTGTCCATGTACCCAGAGCACAGGTACATCAAAGAAAGACTCCGGAAGCTCGCTGACGAAGGCGCCCGATGCCCAGTCATCCGCATGGCGCTGTGAAAGCGAGCCACGGTGGGGGGCATGGTGTGTCACGACCATCGTCGGTCCTGCAAACGGTGCCACGAGCTTCGCCTGCAGCCAGGCGCGTTGCGCCTGATGAATCCGAAGCGTGTCCTCCGCTTGAAGCTTTCTTCCTTGCTTGTAGCGCCAGGTACCGGGTTCCGCCGACTCGTCGGGTGCGCGGATCAACGTGTAGTCGTTCAGCAGATTGGTCGCCATCTTCATGGCACGCGCTACGTCGCTGACCAGTCCTTCGGGCGTCTCGATGGCGAGCTCGAAGTCTGTCCACAGTGTCGCGCCGAGGAAGCGCACGCCGTCGATCACCAACTCGTCACCATCGAGCAGATGGACATTGGTTCCTTCGGCTTCATGGCGCGCTTCTGCCAGCGTCGTTTCGATCTGGCCATCGAAGCATTCGTGGTTCCCGATCACATAGATGACAGGCTTGCCGCGAAAACGATCCGCTGCCCACTGGACAGCACGCTTGGCCGGCGAATGAATGTCGCCGGCGAGGATGACGACATCGAACTCAAGATCGGGCGTCGGTTCGAACGGCGCAAACTCGAGGTGGAGGTCGGAAAGAACCAGTAGTTTCATCGGGATACTCCTTCAAAGCGCGCGCGAAGCTCGGCACTGGCCTTGTCGTCAAATCCGGTGAACGAGCCGCACGTCACCAAGTGGTCCTTGCAGTGATCGAACTGCCAATAGGCGTCGTCGAGCGCGACCCAGGGCTCATCAATTGCATCGTGGATCTGGAGCCAGGCGAGGATCTCTCCTTCGCGCTTTCCGTACGGTGGCGGCAGGCCGAAACCCGAATGAGGTGTGGCGCCAAGAATCCGGGCTCGGATGTCGCTGGAGAACGGCTTCAGCAGGGTCTTGTAGAGAAGCTGGTCGCGCCAGGACGAACTGATCACGATCTTCACGCGCGGGAACTCGCGCAGCAGCGCTTCAAGCTGCGGCAGGAAGCAGAAGTCGACACCGCCTTTGAGGATGTGGTCTTCCCCTTCGGGATGCAGCACACCGTCGAAGTCGAGGAACAGGATCATGCTAGGCCTCTCAATCTGCCCCATCAGTCCTCATACGACGCCGCCGTGTTGGATGGCGATGAGCATTCGTTGCATCTTTTCCGAGCCGCCTTTGGCGGAGAACGCTGCAGGCGTCTGGCCGTCCAGCAACTCGTGCGGTCTGTTCAGCCAGGCTTGAGCCGCTTCGCCGAACGCCTGGGCGGCGAGGTCAAGCAAGTCCTGTGAAATGCCTTCCGATTCAGCTTCTTCTACAGGAATATGTGGCCACGCCAGGTGCGAGCCCATGTCGAGCCCGAAGGCTCGGAACGGTGCCGCGGCGGACATCAACCCGTCGGCCAGATAGTCGATGTTCTGGTGATGATGACCGTGGAGAAGCAGTTGAACGCCGAGCGTCTCGGCGATCTCGTCAATCGCCTGCCAGCCGTGCGGGTGCGCTGCCGGCGCCTCGTGCGTCACCAGGATGTCCGCGGAGCCGCTGCGTAGCAGATGCTGGTAGTCGCGCGGAAAGATGGAGGATCGGTGCTTGCGGGAAATGCCGTCGCGCCACCGCTCCTCACGTTTCATGGTTCGGCGCATGGCATCGCTCGACAGGAACGCCGCTTCTTCGATCGGCCGTCGCGGATCCCAGATCTTGCTGCGGAAGATGCCGCCCAGCCCTGCGATCTTGTATCCGGCGATCTCAACGATGCGCCCATGCAGATTTCGGTCGGCGATCTGTGATCCAAACAGATTTTCGAAATCTTCGACGCTATCGGTGTCATGGTTCCCGTGAATGAACCAGACCTCGGTGAGACCGAGGATCGGCCCCAACTCGACGTGCAGGGGTTGGCGCGCCTGGATGTCGCCCAGCAGCACGATCGCCTCGGGCCGGAATTGCTTGACCGCGGCGATCACCGGCTCAAGCTCGCCGTGCGGGTCGCCGAAGAACATGAGCTTGGGCTGCGACTGTTGGTGCTCGGATTGCACTTGGAGATCCGATGAGATGAGCGGCTTCATTTCATGTGCGTCGAAGTGGCGACAGAGCATTGAGCAGCCGCGAACCGAACGAAGTGCGAGCGCAGCTCCTGGAAGCTGTCCTGATCGAATGCCCGCGCAGGATCAGTGAGCACGAGTCGCTCGAAGCCCACGTCAAAGCTCAGGGGCCAATCGTCCAGTGCGACCCACTCTGTTGCACTGCACCCGTTCCCGTCGAGCCAGGCCTGGATCTCCAGTTGGCGCCGGCAGTCGACGATCGCATCGGGGCTGATCTGCGGCGTGGCTCCAATGATCCGGTGCCGGATGTCGTCGCTGAAATACCGCTGCAGTTGCTCGACGTTTTCTGCCAGCCGCCAATCCGACGAGATGACGACGTCGACAGACCTGAACTCCCGAAGCAACTCCTCCAGCAGTGGCAAATGGCTGAAGGGCCTACTGCTGAACGAGTAATCCTTCCCGACGGGATGAAGTACGCCGTCGATATCCAGGAACAGCAGTTTTCTGGAGTCAGCAGTGCAGGAGTTGCGCAGGGGAGTCATCCAACGAACCCGGCCTGGAAGGACTCCAGGAGATTTAGTACATCAGCGGCTCGCCCCTCGGCCACCAGCGACTCGGCTGTCTTGTAGTCGAACGGGGCGAGCGGCTCGTTCCTGTAGCGGAAGATGGCGTCCTGGAGGTCGCCTTCTGAGGCCGTGGCCACGGCTACCAGCACTTGCAGGCTCACGCGGAGATGCGACTGGATGCTCTGCGCTGCCGGAGCGTGAATGACCGTGCTTTGGTGGACGTGTGCATCCCTGGCGAATGAAGCGATATCCAGACCCATCATCTCGATGAACTTCACCGGCGACAGAATCTGGTAGCCGCCCGTGCTGTCACTGAGGAAAGCGATGAGTTCGCCCCCCTGGGCTGCCGCGATCAAGGTCTCGTTCCTGTCAGGAGCATTGAGGCCCTTCATAGATTGACCACCAACCCCGGGTTGAATCGCTTGTTCTCCATGTCACGCCCATGCCGCATGTAGCCCCTGGGGTTACACACGACCCGGCAATTGCCTACCGGATAGTCGTAGCTCTCGTGGAGGTGGCCGTGGACCCAAAGTGAGGGTACTTTGAAGAAGGCGTCTGGAAGCTCGCTCACGAAGGCTGGGGACAGCCAGTCGGACTGATAGTGCGGTGCGAGCGAGTTTCGGTGCGGCGCATGGTGGGTCACAACCACCGTCGGACCGTCAAAGGGCTCCGCCAGCTTCCGGGCCAGCCAGGCACGATCACTTTGGTGGAGCGCGCGCGTGTCTTCCGGTGTCAGGCGTCGCTTCCTTGGCTTGGTTGCCGTCGACGCATCGGAAGGCGCCGGCGCCTCTGCCCACCGAATCAATGAGTAGTCGTTGAGATGGACCTTGGCCGCCTTCATGGCGCGCTCGACGTCGACTTGCCCCCCAGCTTTGGTCTGGATCGGTAGCTCGAAGTCGGTCCACAGCGTGCAGCCCAGGAACCGGACGCCAGCGATCACAACATCACCTTGCGCCAGAAGGTGCACATTGCACGCCTTCGCGGTGAGCGCCATCTCCTTGAGTGAGGTCTGCAGGACGCCCTGATAGAACTCGTGGTTGCCAGGCACGAACAGGATGGGAACCGTCTCTCCGAAGTTCTCGCTCCGGCGAGCCCACCGCAACGCCTTGGAGCCGGGCACGGAGATGTCCCCGGCGAGGATCACGACGTCGTAGTCGGCCTTCGGAACGAGAAAGGTCCCGAACTTGAGATGCAGGTCCGAAAGGATGAGCAGCTTCACGCCACTAGCCCTCTTTCTTCCGCAGAACACTCACGATGTCGGGATCGATAGCCTGGGGCTCCACGCTTTGCCACCGACATGGAGGACACGAAGACGCAGATCGTCGATCGCTCAGAGCCGACAGTCTCGAAGAGGAAGTGAATGCGTCAGACACGACAGATGGACTTCCGACGCGTTTGATCGCGATGATCAACGGCTTCAGGTCGATGTGCGACTCGCCAAGAAACGCAAATGTGGGCGCTGTGCGCCTAGGAGAGAGAAGAAGGAAGCGGTTTCGACTGAACATTCGGAGCTCCTAAAGGGAGCCAAACGTCAGCTCCTTAAGACTGGTGAACGAGGGCGAGCAGAGGCGATGCCACTATCGCTATTCGGTTCGCCGACCGGCCTGAACATCCCGAGGTAATCACCACGTGCATAGCCACGCCTGCGTCGATGCTGGCACGCATGGCAGTCGTGAAAGAGAGGCCTGACATGGGACTTTGTAGATTCCAAAGTGAGCTACACCAAACCATCTTAGCTGTAGACACAGCAAGCATGCAACTGGCCGACGATGATTCCGGCCTTTCTAGAAGTGCTGGATTTGATTACCCACCTCCGTAGCTGAACGAGATCGCGGCTCTTTGTGTGCAAGAAGAAAACTGGTACATCTGATTTTTTCGCATTTTTCTGCGATGTTAATTTCTCCGTAAAATAGTACGGCACGAAGGAAATATCCAATAACGACAATGACTTACGGAACAATTTCTTGACTTTTAAGTGACTTCACAAACATAATGTTCTCGTGAGCACTCAGCCACCCTCAGCAGTTGCTAGTCCGTCCCGGTCCGGGACTTCGACAGTACAACGCGCACAGACCGACGCTACCGTCGAGCAGCGTACGTTCGAGCTTCTCTTCGCAAAGTATGGACCACTGGTCTCAGCGGACGATGCTTGGAAAACATTGAGTTTCCCCACGCTGGACTCGTTCAATCGAGCCATCCAGCGCAAACGCCTTCCACTTAGATTGATCAGGCCGCCTGGACGTCGAAAGGCCTTTGTTTCGACTTCGGACTTGGCAGCGTATTTGGCGGGACTCGCAACTGAAGTCGCCGCCTGAGGAGAACTATCCCCAGAAAAGCAAAACGCCGACCCCTCTTTCGAAAAGCCGGCGCCCGCCGACACCCCATAGATAGATGTCTAAGGTTTTGGACCACCCTGACGACAGTATCTCCCTGGGACTAGGTGGCGTCAAGGCACGTCACGCCCTGTCGAACATCGACGGAAACCAGGAGAGATCATGGAAAGTCCCCGGCACCCAGGCGCATCAGTTTCCTCCTCGCTTTCTCAGCGGGAGCGGATCGAACTTCACCTCTTTTCCAAGACCTGTTTACCGGCGCACCGACGACGCACTACGGCGTATTCGAGCGCCTCGAAGGCGAGTGACTGCCGCGCGAATCTAGGGTGCGCATCAGGTGTTTGTGACGCTACTGCCAGTCACGCGCGAGCATTGACGGGCAATCGAACGTGCCTCTGTTACTGCGCCCTCTGTGCTCAAACTTCGCTGGAGCTCAACGATCTGTCGCCATCGCGGGGGAGATCCAATCCATGAACCAGCGCGTACTCGGTTTTCGGCCGGAGAAGTTTGTCACTTCTTCGCGGCGCCCTCCCCCGCAAACTGGGCGAATGACATGGACGAAGCTGTACGCCCTGATCAAGGCAGGCTATGGACAAGGTCACTTGTATGACTACCTGCCATTTTTGAGGGTGACCAAAAAAGATTGGTCTGACAAGGCCAACATGGGTCATCACAGGAGCGCTGCGTTCGGACATACCCACCACTACAGAAGCTCAGGAGAAAGATGGCTGATCCATCTACTCAAGTGGCTAGGTGCATACGATGCACGCGACCAGTACCCGATGTGGCCATGGGCGCATGAACACCCCTTGTGTGGGCTCCCGGGGTTCTCTTCCGACATAGAAGTACCAGGCACGCTTGAAATTGCACGAGCGAGAGCCATCAAGCTGTGGAGATACGTCGGCTCAGATGTTCCCTATATCTACACCATCGACATCCTCTCTACCTGGAGGCACGAGAGCGGAGAGTTCGAGCTGATCGGACACGACTGCAAGCCCGAAGAACAGGTCAAGAGCGCCCGCCCATCCAGTCGCCTGCTCGCCAAGCTCGAGTTGATGCGATCGTATTGCGGGGCAGTTCAATGCAAGTATGTTTTGACGCACCCGGAGCTCATCGGGCTCCACCTGCAGAAAAACTTGGGGGCGCTTGATCCTCGGCTGACGCAACAGCAGATCGAGGCTCTCAAGTCGAGCTCACTGTATCGGCACACCGTCAATCATTGCTTGCGCTGGGCGTACCAGATGCCTGCGTCAACAGCTGGCGAAGAGGTGGCAAAGGCCAATAGCTGGAACCCTGCCGAAGTGCTTCGCGCATTGCGTGCCGCGATATGGTTTCAAGACATCGATCACGACATCTCGGTGCCACTCGAGCTGTACCAGCCACTCATTCGTGGTGGCCTCGAGCTACGTTCGAACCTCTTCGAACGCTGGTGCAAGGAGCGGCAATGAGCGACATCTACGACTTGCCGTTTGCACCGCTTGCCTTGGTCGATGACGTTAAGGGATCAAGCTTCTTCGGTGGTCCTTGCCGAATTCTCGGTTTCAACAAGACAACAGACACCGTCTGGTACATCGAATGCCCTCGCAATCGCCCCCAAAAAGAGCACTCGAACAAGATGCGTAGCTATGTAAAGAAGCCTCAAGAGAAATCATTGAAGCTTTTGAGCAGCCTCTTTGAAGGATCTAATCGAACCGCAATAGTTCTCAGGGTCAAGGAGGAGATCGTGTCTGATGCCGACCTCCTGGCACAGATGAAAAACCCCAAGGACCGAGCTCGAGTCGAGGCGTACATAAAGCATCGCGACAAGCGGTACGACATCATCTCCCCCTTACTCAGAATCGATGGAAGCGGAAGGATTCGAACTTTCGCCGAGATGATCAGCGATGAGTCGCTACCGGAGAGAATTCGAATCAGAGCTGCGGAGACGGGATGCGCCACGTCGCAGGTGTACGCCCTACTTCATCGATTTTGGGCGGGTGGCAGCCGACGAAACGCGCTGATGCCCGGCTACCCCAGATGCGGCAATCCTGGGAAATCGAAACCGCAGAACAATGCACTGGGGCGGCACTCGCGGCTATACAAAGCGGGACTTACTCCCGTGAAAGGGTATCCGCTCGATCGATACAAAGGAGCTGATGCCGAGGAAGACGAAGAAAGTGACAAACAGAAACTCGCATGGGGCTATCGCCTCGTCTGTCACGAGATTCCTCCCCATGACGCCTACTTGGTGACGATGGCTTCTCACTGGGCGGCTCACGAGGTACGGCCGGATGGCAGCGTATACGCAAAGCTCTTCCCGATACATCTACGCCCTACATACGCACAATTCGAGCGCTGGGGAAAGAAGCTCAACAAGAACAAGTCAGCCACGCAGATTTACATGGGCGACAAGAAATGGGAGGAGCAAAACGTCGCTCGTGGTGGATCCGTTCAGGACATGACCTCGTCTGTTGGTCAGCTTGGCATTTTTGATGGCACCTCCAACGATAACTATCTCTCTTCGATCGAATCACGCCTGAAGAAACTCCCACCCATGACGAGATCGGTCCTCAAGGAGAATCGAAGCACCGTCATATTCGGGTGGTTTTTAGGATGGGAGAGTCCATCCCCTGCGACGGGCCTCGAGACAATTCTTGTCGGAGCAAGCTCTAAGGTTCCGATTGCTGCACGCGTTGGAATCACCATAGAGGAAGACCAAATTCCAGCTCTCCTCTGCAGAAACTATCTGGTCGACAACGGAGAGTTGAAAGCAGAAAAACCGACGGAAGCCGAGGTTCAGTTCGGCATCGATATCGAATACACCCCCACATACAGCGGCGCTCGCAAAGGGAATATCGAGTCCGATCACCACACTGTTCAGCTGCAACTCGATCACCGTCTGTCCGGCACGACGTTCGGCAAACGACGGGAACGCGGGAAGGATCATCCAGCAGTACACGCCCTCTTCAATTTTCGAGAGTATTTGCGCGAACTGATTCTTTGGATCATCGACTACAACAACGAAGAAGCGATCGAGCTGGCACCTGTCGAGATGCTGCTGAAGAATCCGGAGATCTCTCCCACTCGGTTGAACATATTCAAGTGGCTGAGAGCACATGGGCAAACGGCAGAGGTCCCTTATACGATCGAATCGCTCCGAGCCTTCATGTTGCCGGAAGTCGAAGCCGTCGTACGCAAGAACGGGGTCTATTTGGTCGCGCTCGTAAATGGCCGAAAGAGACTGATCCCCAAGATGCGATTCAGCAGCCCTGAACTCGTGGCGAGTGGCCTCCTATCGGCCGTCAAGTCGAGCGGCAAGTCAATTCCTACAAAGCTGCGAATGGCAGAGACAAACATGACGGAGGCATGGCTACCTACGCAAACCGGAATGATTCACTTGAAGAACGCATCTCCTGACTCTTCACTCAAGCACATTCCTTTGATTGATTGGATTCAGTTCTTGGAAAAGCACGAGCTCTCGAATGACCTCAAACGCGGGGAAAAAGAGCAGGCCGCGGCGGAACGCGTCGTCAATCGGCTTTCGACTATCGATCACGCTCGTGAGGAGCAGAACGCTGAGATCGAGGCACTGTCCCGCCCACCCACAAAAAAATCGTACTCGGCCAATCTGACGCGAAACATGAAGGAAGAGATGGAGTTCCTACGCCGTCAGGATCAGCAATCTCATCAAAGCCCATCGTTCCCAGCAGACGCAGAGGCAAACGACACAGCCAAAGGCGAAGCCGGTCCACTCGAATACTTAAACTCTGAGGCGTCGGACGCAATGGACGCGTTCAATCAGGAGGAGTTTTCCACGTGACGAACATTACTATCGACCTTCGGGCCCGGCCTGAACTAGCCTTCGGCCCCAACCCCTTCTTCGAGGTGATGAATCCACATGTCGAGTTCGACGCCTGGGGCCGCATCCTTCGAAACTACCCTCTGGAAAATCATGATTGGCGTCAGGTTCCTCTGTCTGCAAGAACCGCACTGCTGAAATTCCGAAACCTTCACTTTGCCCCGGTGCGAACGATGTTCGAACCGGCCGATGGCCTTCAGGAACTCATTCGACGTTCGTGCATGATGCTGAACCCTACCAAGGTGGAGAACCAAGTCCGGGTCAATCAGCTCCTCGTGAGCGAGACCATGCCCCAGATGCGCATCTACTCCTCGTTGGACGGCGCCGGGGGCATTTGGCAAGGGATGACTGGCACGATGAAATCCTTCACGGCCAAGCGCGTTCTCGAAGTCTGCGTGCCAAATCCTGTCGTGGAGTATGGGCCGTCACAGGTATGCGGCTGGATCAAGCTGACACAGATCATGTATCTGTATGTCGACTTCCCTTCGAACGGAACTCGGGGAGGTTTGCTCAAGCGCATTCTCTATCAGGTTGATCAGCTCATTGGAACCGACTACTCGTCAGATAACAGCCGCTCGGCAAACATCGACTCACTGCTGGTGGCGGTCTGCAAGGTGCTCATCAATCATCGGGTCTTGCTGCTCGTCATCGACGAGAACCAGGAAGCGAACTTCGAAGACAGCCAATGGAAGATTCAGTTTGTTCTCTTCTATCTCTCGCTGATGAACTTTGGGATCTCGATACTGCTCCTGGGAAACCCATTGGCATTTGCCAACTTGGATGCTTACTCTCAAGTGCAACGCCGGTTCGAGGTAGGCGGGCGACATGATTTTCTTCCGGCGGCATCGCCCAAGACGGTCTGGTGGGCGAAGGATCTCACCCCCAGAATGCGTCAGTTCTCTCTCGTCGATGACTGTGATGTTTTACCGGAGGAGCGCGACACGATCGAGTTCGGGTACACAAGCGGTCTACCAGGGCTCTTGGGCCTCCTTCAAGACGCCAGTCAGAAGAACTGTCTTCGCCGCAAAGGGACCGCGGCGATACTGAGCCGCGAAGACTACGAGGCTGGAAGCCGCTCTCCCAACTTCACCCGGGCCAAAAAACTGGCCCTCGCCATTCAAGACGGCGACGTATCTGAGTACATCGATGTTCCTGCACTGCCGGAGGATGGCAATGCGGGTGGAAAGGCCAAAGCCAACGAAGATCAGAAGCAAGAGATCTTCATCCCAAATGCGCACGGGATCGCCGCGATTAAGAGGCTTCTTCGGAACTACAAAGCTGAAGTCACTCGAGTGGGGAACAAGCTCACTGCAGACCTCGAGATCCTAAGGCAGTGTTCGCCAGATGATCTGCGCATGCTGGGCGTCACACAGAAGATGTTGAATGAAGCGCGAAAAATCGAAGATCAATTCTCCCGCGACAAAGGAGCCAAGTCACGGGGTCAGAAACCAGAAGAGAAATAGCAAGTCGCAGCTCGTCGAGATCCATGATGAATCTTCCGGCTATTGAGAACGACGAGACGCTCTACAGTCTCTGTGCTACAGCTCATTCGATGAGCGCATCTTCCAGTTCACAGAGGAGCTCTCTTTCGCTCATAGGGACTTTGCACGGAACTCTTCAGCACGATCTCCCTGCCTCCATTCAGTGGCTTGTGGAATGTCGATTGGCAGAAACAGACACGGCATCGAAAGTGGCGCGCAGGCACAGCATTGCAGCCTACTACTTCCCATTTGTTTCCCCTTGCAGATACCCGCTGATCTCCGACCTCTGGCTTGGCGGGAAGACAACTCATGCGCGCAGGCTGATTCAAAGCTCCTCAAGAACATTGCCTGTGGCGCATCCACTCAAGTGGTGCGAAGCCTGTATAGAAGAAGACCTCAGAAAACTGGGCCGCTCGTACTGGCATGTCGCGCATCAGTTCCCGACGACCTGGCGATGCAGCCGGCATGATTTCTCACTTGCATACATTGAGGGGCGGCACAAGAGATGGCTATTGCCGCTATCGTGTCTGTTGCAACGATCTGCCCCCCTGCCCTCAGGGAGTGCCGCAATGGCCTCAATCCTTTCAACCGTTGGCGAAACGGCATCCCAGCTTGAATCGGTGCAGATTACGAGCATTCGTCAAGCGACCCTGAATCGACTCCAGGCGATGGGCGTGATTCACAGCACACGACGCGTACACCATGACCGAATCCTTGCGTGGTTTCGCTCGAATCCTCTGTCGACATTTCTCCGGCAAGCCCCAGCGGGTCTTGCAAGGTTCTCCGAAGGAGAATGGATAGCGCCAATGCTTTGGCGTCAGAAGCGCAGCAATGCTGTTCGTTGGGTGCTTCTTTGGTCCGCGTTAGATTGGAGTACTTCCGCCGAAGCCGGAGCATTTTTTTGCGATGCAGCGTCCGCCTTGCCGATCGTTCGCGCAGGGCAGGTCGAACTCTTTGACGAGGCCCTTCCCATTCCCGAGACTCCAAGCAAGGTTTCGAGCGTTCTCGAATCAGCCTCATCCTATGAAGAGGCGATGCGGCTCCTCCAAGTACCGAGGAATCAGCTTGTGCGATGGTTGGAAGCTGATCCTGAGATGCGTGCACGTTGGCGGCAACGACTTCAGAAAGAACGCGTGGAGAATGCTCTTCAGCGTCTTATCAGCTCATTCCTTCGGAACCCTTCGATCTCATCTGCCGCTGCTCTATCTTCCGCAGATCTCCGGCTTCTCAAGAGCCATGCACCGCGGGAATACGAGGCGATCACCTCGCGCCTAGCTTCCTTTCGACCGCGGCAACGGTCCCTTCCGCTTGACGGCTGATTCTTCAAGAAGAGCAGACGGCTCCGACTGCGACCCGCTTCCATCGCTTGACTGCTTTTTTACATTCGCCAGCTTTTTGGCGAGCCATTCGGGGCTGTCGTACCTTAGAAACTCCGTCGCCTTGTATCCGGCTCTCTTGACCTCTGCCACCGTTAACTGAGGATTGAGTTCGATCAACTTGGAGACGTACGTTCTGCAGCAATTTCGCCTCTCGACAATGCTGGTATATCGCCGCTTCAGTAAAGAATCAGGCCAAATAAAAGGAGATGGACCTGCGTACCAGGAAGGTACCGCTTTACTCACTCCAATTGAGCGATATGGAACTGTTGCATCGAACCAAGCCTTATCGTGTTGCCCAAGAAAATCCGAGAGTCTGCGGTATTTTGACCGCGCAATCTCTCGGCGAGAGATCTGCGGATTTTCTCGCAGGAGTTCACGGATCAAGGCCCGATAGATCGCGCGCTTTTCTTGTACAGACTTACCATGCGAGCGAAATCCGGCAGGCAGGGTAGCGTCAAAATATGGACGATCATTCGTGCGCAGCCAGACAGCCTCATATGGGTGTGCTGCACTGAACGTCTGTCGCCTGCAGCCGGGGTTCAATTTCACGAATTGATCGAGCACCGCGCGATATTGCGGTCGCTTCGCCAGTTGCAGCCCAAGTTTTTTCGCTTCGCGCCGATTCGCCTTCCACTGGCCCAGCCTCTCACTGACCTGGTAACCGGGCGGGATCGACGCTCGAAATGCCACTAGCCGTTCGTGCGATGCACCGTGATCTTGGCAGATTCGTGATGGACTTACGCCATTCAACAGCAGACCCACGTACCCAGCCGGGATGCCCTGCTCCACCGCCTTCATCTCAAGCGCGCATTCATCTGTCCGCGGCCTCTGCAACACCACTTCTGTTCGGTCAACGAGCCCCATCCTTGCGAGCTGGTCACCTACCAGAATTCGCGAGAGAAACTCATGTGGTCTTGCAAGCAATGTCAGCTGGGCCTCCACGGACCTCTTCGATATCGCCTCTGCGAGAGGGGGAGCAACGTTTGAATCCCTCCCGTAAAGATTTTCCAGCCGGCGATGCACTTCTGTTGTCAGTTTTTCAATGGAATGCTTTGCTCGAAGAGCTTTGACAAGGAGAAGCCAATTCTCAGGCCGCAAGTACTTCTGACTTCCCGAGAAAACCTTTTCGCAGAGTTCACTCAGTATCACGAGCGACGACATGGCTTGCTGGCGATTCACGGAGTGGGCTTGGCGCGCACCACAGGAGCAACATGACTGTCCTGGAAGCCTGAAGTTTCTGCCTTGATCAAGGCTCTCTCCGCAGTGCGAGCAAGAATGCACGAGCGTGACTCGATGAGTGCTGCATACCTCAACGAAGGGCAGTTGGTGGATGACCCGCCAAACCGGAAATCCGGTATTCTTCATATCTGAGTTCGCACACACTGGGCAGTACTTCATGCTCGGGCTACGAAGCTTGACCAGAAAACAAGGATAAGCAGCGGAAGCCCTACGGGTCATCAAATCCCCCGCCATCCGCTGCGCCCAGTCAAACTCGACTGAAGCCGGAACCAATCGAGAATAGAAGCCCACCGCAGAGTGATTCATCAGCATGTCCTGATAGGACAATGTTCCACCCCCAATGCAATCTGCGGCACCCTGCAACAGACGACCCAAGATATTGGCGTGTTTGGGCGCGGCAGCCGATCCGTAGACCATGTTGCACGCATTGCGGAACTTCGTGCTGCCCGCATTGTGGAACTTCGTGCTCATACTCTGCCCTACAAAGACCACTGTGCTGTAAATCAATCCTCCTAGCGGTAGTACGGGCACATATGGGGGCGTTCTGAACTCTATTTCGTGGCCGGCTCGACCCAGGCTCCGACCTTGATGAGTTTTTTGAACTATTTCGGACGCAGGCAAGGAGGAAGATTGCATAGTCTCTGAGAGGAAACAGGCGCTTACTTGTTGCGAACTCTATTAGTGCTTCCCAGGGTGCGGTCGGGAGAAATGGAGTTCAAGGCAGGCAGGAAGCGGAGTTGGAGCGAAATTGCGAAATATGCGAAGAGTCGCCCGACACTTTACAGAGCGCCGGAAAACCGCCGCCAGCCAGGCGAGCACCTGCGAGCCCGGCACTTTTGCAAACTGTTTCAAAGACCGTCGTTGTCATGCCTCGGAAACTTTTCGGGGCCTTTTGCACACCTATGCCCCATCGTTTGCAAAAACCCAACAACGAGGAACACTCCATGCGTCTCACGACGAAGGGCGGCTTCGCCTTGACGGCCATGATCGATGTCGCGATGCGCGAACAGGACGGCCCCGTGCCACTGGCGTCGATCAGCAAGCGCCAACACATTGCCCGCTCATCGCTCGAACTGCTGTTCAGCAAGCTGCGCCAGCACGCGCTGATCAAGGCAACACGCGGACCGGGCGGCGGCTACACGCTGACGCGCAGGGCGTCCGAAATCACGGTGGCGGACATCCTCGCCTCGGTCGACGGCCAGCCCCTGACCGACACCGAAACCTCCTCCGGCAAGAACGAGCCTGGCAGCAAGGGCTGCTATTCGACGGAAGCGCTGTGGGCCTCGGCCAAGCACCACGTCATGGAATTCCTGGGCTCCGTCACGCTGCAGAGCCTGGTCGAAGACCAGCTGGCCAAGGGCGTGCGCGTCGAGCACGAACCGGCGCCGAAGCGGAGAGAAACCCAGCCGAGCCCTGCGGCCCTGCCGTTGCGCGTGAACGCACCCAACTCGGTGTTCGCGTGGAACGGCGTATTCGCCAAGCGCTGAAGACGGCAACGACACGCTTCGCCGCCTTCTCTCTTTTTCCTCACGCCGACCTCCTTGCCGACGATGCCCCGCTGGCTTCTGTCTCTGCTGCTCGTGCTCGCACTGGGCTGCCAGAGCTTTGCCGCGCTGGCCAAGTCGCATGAGGCGGCAGTGGCCCCGATGGTCGCCGGGCTTCATTCGCTGCAAGGCTCCGGCTGCGAAGCACCGGCCCATCCGTTGACCACGCTCGAGGAACGCTCGCCCGCAACCGAGCTGGCGCCCGATCTTTCCGAGATCTGCGGGCTGCGCAATGCAGCCCTGCATCACGCCGCATGGCGTGGCGCGGCGCCGCCGCAATACGTGCACACGCCTGCATCCCGCGTGCCGCGGGTTCCGCTGAAGCCGCCGCGCACGGACATCGCCGTCTAGACGGCGACGACGCGGGCACGCCCCGCGTCTTCACCTCCCTCATCGACGTCCCCGAAGACCGCGACGCGCGGGCCACCTGGCCTGCGCGTCGCATTCGTCCTGCGCGGCCACCATGGCCGGCGCGGGCTTTCGACTCAACCCAACGCGAAACCGCTCTTCTCCCGATGAACGAAATCACCATGGTCGCCTTCGGCACCTGCCTTCTCCTGCTGTACCTGGCGTGGCGCGAACGCGTCGTCTCGAACGATCGCGATGCCGGCCTGCTTGCCGGCGTGGCCGCCTGCGCGGGCGTGGCCGGCATCGTTTCGCTGGTCGTGTGAAGGCGACCGCGACCGCACGGCGGCAGCGCTGGTTTGCCGCCGTCGCTCCCGTTGCACTCGCCCTCGCGGCGAGCGCATGCACCGACGGCTACCCGTCCAAGGACGCGCCAGCCGCCCACACGCTGAGCGCCGCCGAGCACATCCACGCGCTCAACGACATGCTCCGGCATGAGGCGCGCACCGTGGACGCGAAGCTGACGCTCGCGACGCCCTGCGTGCTGAGGCTCGCGACCACGGCACCCGGCGAGCGCGAGCAGACGGCCTCGCTGCGGCTGGAGACGCTGCGCATCGCCTTCTCCGTGGACGAGCGCTACCGGGTGAGCCTGGCCCGGGACGCCAACGCGCCCGTCGCGCGCGACCACCGCTTCGTGGTGGACGACTGGCACGACGCGGTCGCCTTCCGCTCGCACCTCCAGCAGCTGCAGATGGCCTGCGCGGCGTCGAAGGACTGAAGCCGGCCTTCTTTTTTTCTCCGCCATTGCGGGTTCCGGCATCTCGTTCGGCAACCGGATGAAAGCCTCTGAATTGCCAGAAGCGCCATCCGGAGATTGCCTTGGTTATCCTTCCCGCACGCCACCGCGCAGCCTGTGTCCGGCTGTCCGACATCGCACTCACGCTGCTCGCCATCCTCGCGATCGGCGCGCTGGTTCCCGCCTGCGGGGACAGCCGCAGCAGCATCGGCCCCGGCCCCAGCAGCAGCAAGAGCAGCGCCCCCGCCAGCACGACAGCGCCCGACGACCCGCCCCCCACCGTGCGCGACTGCACCGTCACCCTCGAGGGCGACTCGATCCTCTACGGCAGCTACGCCAACAACCAGCGCTTCGAAGAGCCGCCCGCGGCGATGCTCAGGCGCCTGCGCCCTGCCTACACGGTGATCGACAACAGCGCGCCCGGCTCCACCGCCGTCCAGCGCGCGCCCGCGTTCGCCACGGCACCGCTCACCACCCATTTCGTGGTGCTGCAGCACGGCATCAACGACGGGCAGTTCGGCCAGCCCTACGAGCCGGCGCTGCGGCGCATGGTCGCGCACATCCAGGCCGAAGGGCGCACGCCGGTGATCACCGGGCTCAGCCGGCAGACGCATCCGGCCCCGGGCAGGGACGCCGCCGACGACGTCGCCCGCCGGGTGGCCGGCGAGACCGGCGCGCTGTTCGCCGACTGGGGCACCGTGTCCTTCAAGCCCGCCGAGATGGCCGACGTGCTGCACCCCGCGCCGGCCTACAGCGAACGATTGGTCGGGCGCATCGTGTCCCTGCTGGACCGGGCTGCGCCCGAGTGCAGGCTCTGACATCGACAGCTATCGGCAGTTTTTTCGGCCTGCCATTGCGGGTTCCGGCATTCCGTTCGGCAAGGAAGTGCATCCACCTGAAACCCGAAGAGGAACCGCCTCCCATGCTTCAGAGCCTTTTCTTCCACGCACCGCCGTCGCCCACATCACCCGCGTCGCCAGGCTCGCGCCGCCGGGAGACCGCCCGATGAGCGCCGGCAGCCTCGGCCTCGTGGTGGCCGCGCTATTCGCGCTCGGCGCCGCCTGGTTCACGGGCAAGACGCTCGGAGCGCGCACCGCCGCCGGCACGCCAGCGGCCCAGGTCGCCGCCCGCCAGGCGCCCGCCGCCGCGCGCGAGCGCATCGACCTGCGGCAGCCGCTGCGCACGCACGCGGCAGCGCTGGCGCAACGCGGCATCGACGTCGATCTGAGCGTGCCCGACACCCCGCTGCCGGTGGCTGCGCTCGCGGGCGACCTGCCCCGGCTGATGGCGCATATCGCCGACGAGGCGGCCGCCACCCTGCCGCAAGGCACGACGCTGCGGGTGCTGGCACGCGCCGAAGGGCACCAGGCGGTGATCAGCCTGCGCGAGGCCGATGCATCTTCCGAAACCGTCCCCCGCCTGTCGCAGGCCTTCGAGACCGGCGCCGGCCGGGCCGTCGCGCCCCATGTCCACGCCTGCCAGGCCATCGCGGCGCGCCACGGCGCGCGCATCTACACCGCGCCTTCGCCGCTGGGCGGCGGCTGCCTCACGCTGCGGTTTCCACTGGACGGCACGCGCGCCACGCGCGCGCCGAAGGGGCTGCTGTGATGGCCGCCCACCGGTTCCCCGCGCCGCGCGAGATCGGCATGCCGGACCGCTCCGGTGAAACCGGCGGCGCAACGGACCCGCGGCGGTCCTGGCTGGTCGACGGATGCTGCCTCGGCGCGGCGGCCGCCGGCCTCGCGCTCGCGGTGGGTTTCAGCCGCTGCGAGGCGGGCAGCGCCGGCACCGCGGCGCTGTCCACCCTCGCGCCCATCATGCAGACACGGGGCCATCGCCCTCCGGCGGGATGCAGGCGCGGCAGAACTTCGGTCACAAATGTCAACGCAGTGAGATAGATTCATGCCTGCCGCACTCGCAGCGTTCCCGAACGACTTCTACCCGCCCTCCATGCCGGACCGTCCCCCCTCGCGCAGCGTGGAAACCCTCTACGGGGAACACCACGGCTGGCTGCTCGGCTGGCTGCGCCGCAAGCTGGGCCATCCGGGCGATGCCGCCGACCTGGCGCAGGACACATTCCTGCGCGTGCTGGGCCGCCAGCGCGACGTCGACGAGGTGCGGGAGCCGCGCGCCTGGCTCACCACCATCGCGCACGGCCTGGTGGTCGACCACGTGCGGCGCCGCACGCTGGAGCGCGCCTGCCTCGAAGCCATCGCCGCCCTGCCCGAGCCGCAGGCGCCGTCGCCCGAGACTCAGATGCTGCTGGTCGAGGCGCTGGTGCGCATCGACGCCATGCTCGACGGCCTGCCCGCCAAGGCGCGCAGCGCCTTCCTGCTCTCGCGGCTCGACGGCCTCGGCTATGCCGAGATCGCGCAGCGCCTGAACGTGAGCCTGAGCTCGGTCGAGAAATACATGGCGACCGCCATCCGCCATTGCCTGACGCTGAAATGAACCTCCTCCAGGCTTCGCGCACTTCGTGTCGCTTCTCCTCCCCCCTCACCGGGGGCAACACCGGCGGCCCGGCAGAGCCGGTTCCGCGGCGTTCCTGGTCTTGGCCGTGGCGGCTTCATGCGTCGTGGACTCCACGGCGCACGGGGAGGCATCCGGAATGAGAGCAGCACTCCCTTCTTCCGACCTGCTCGACCAGGCCATCGCCTGGGCCGTGCGGCTCGGCTCCGGCAGCGCCGACAGGAAGGCGCACGACGAGTGCGACGCATGGCGCGCCGCGCACCCGTCGCACGAACAGGCCTGGCAGCAGGTACAGGCCGTGGAGGACGCCTTCCGCCAGGTGCCCCGCATCGGCGACGCGGGCGACCACCTCGGCGTGGCGGGCGGCGCGCTGGCCCATGGCGCGCTGCAGGCCGCCACCCGCATGCGGGCGCAGCAGGGCCGCCGCCGCGCGCTCGGCGCGATCGGCGTCATGGGTCTCGCCGCCACCGGCGGCGTGATCGGCCTCTTCGTCTGGCGCGAGCAGCCCTGGGAGCGGCGCACCGACTACGCCACCGCCGTGGGCGAACGCAAGCGCGTGACGCTGGCCGACGGCACCGAGCTGAACCTCAACACCGGCTCCGAAGTGCAGGTGGTCTTCTCGCCGCGCAGCCGGCGCATCGTGCTGCGCCGCGGCGAGCTCTTCGTGCGCACCGGCGCCGACAGCGGCGCGCTGTTCGGTCATCGCACCTTCTGGGTCGAGACGCCGCATGCGCGCTTCGAGGCGCTGGGCACGCGCTTCGGCGTGCGCGAGCAGGACGGCCAGACGCGGCTGTCGATGACCGAGGGCCGCGTCGCCATCCACGCCGCAGGCAGCGACGCGCAGCCGGTGGTCGCGCAGGCCGGCGACGGCTACATCGTGCGCGGCGACGCGGCGCCACCCCAGCGCATCGTGGACCGCAGCTTCGAGCCCGACGCCTGGACCGACGGCGCGCTGGTGGCCCGGCAGATGCGGCTGGACGCATTCGTCGCCGAACTGGCGCGCTACCACGGTACGCCGCTGCTCTGCGACGCGAACGCCGCTTCGCTGCGCGTGTCGGGCGTTTTCCAGCTCAACGGGCCAGATCCGGTCGGCCGCGCGCTCGAAGCGCTGGTGCGCACGCTGCCCGTACGACTCGAACAAGGCTCTGGAGGCACATTGACCATTTCGCGACGTTGAGAAGACTTCCTCCGGACCGCCATCCCGGGTTCTGGCGCCTCCGGCCGGCAAGGCCCATCCTGCTTCCCGCGCTGCTGCTGGGCATCGCGGCGGGATGGCTCGTGCCCGCCGTATCCGCGCGCGCGCAGGCGCAGCCGGCGGAGGGCACGGCGCGCGCGGGTTTCGACATTCCGGCCGGCGCGCTGGAGGACGCGCTCAGCACCTTCGCGCGGCAGGCCGGCATCACGCTGTCCTTCGATCCGGCACTGGTGCGCGAGAAGAGCGCCGCCGCGCTCAAGGGCAGCCGCACGGTACCCGAAGGCCTGGCCGAGCTGCTGTCGCCGCACCGGCTGGAGGCGATTCCCGGCGTGAGCGGCGCCTATGCGGTGCGCCCGGCCGCGGCAGGCACCGCCGCTTCCGGCACCGGAGCCACCCTGCCCACCCTTACCGTCACCGCGCAGGGCGAGCGCGCCGACGGCCAGGTCGACGGCTACGTGGCGCAGCGCAGCGCCACCGCCACCCGCACCGACACGCCGCTGCTCGAGACGCCGCGCGCCGTCACCGTCGTCACGCGCGCGCAGATGGACGACCAGGCCGTGCACACCGTCGAGCAGTCGCTGCGCTATTCGGCCGGCGTGCTCACCGAGGTCGCCGGCTACGACACGCGCTTCGCCTCGCTCAGCGTGCGCGGCTTCGCGCCGGCCGAGTACCTCGACGGCTTCAAGCTCCCCACCGGCAGCGTCATCACGCGCTGGCTGGCCGAGCCGCAGGCGCTGGAGCGCGTCGAGCTGCTGAAGGGCCCCGGCGCGGTCTACGACCCGTCGGCGCCGGGCGGGGCCATCAACATGGTGTCCAAGCGCCCCTCGGCGGAGGCTGTGCGCGAGGTGAGCCTCTCGGTGGGCAACCGAAACCGCCACCAGGCCAGCTTCGACCTCGGCGGCGCGATGAACGCGGACGGCACCCTGCTCTTCAGGCTCAACGGCGTGGTGCGCAAGAGCGAGGGCCAGACCGACTACTCGCGCGACGACCGCAGCTTCATCGCGCCCTCGCTGACGTGGACGCCTTCGGCGCGCACCAGGCTCACGCTGCTGGCGGAGGTCACGCGCGACCGCATGACGCCCAAGAGCATCTGGCCCGAGGGCACGCTCGTCACGTCCAACCCCTGGGGCAGCATTTCGCGCGAGCGTTTCATCGGGGAGCCGGGCTTCGACCGCTACAACCGCAACGCGTTCTCGCTCACCTACCTGTTCGAACACAAGCTCGACGACCACTGGACCCTGCGGCAGAACGCGCGCCGCGCGTCGCTGGACGTCGACTACCGGCAGGTCTACGGCACCGGCTTCCAGGACGACCAGCGCACGCTCGACCGCACGGCGTTGCGGGCCAGGGACCGCAACCGCACCACCACGCTGGACACCCAGGTCGAAGGCCGCTTCAGCACGGGGCCGATCGCGCACACCCTGCTGATCGGGATGGAATACCAGCGGCAGTCGAGCAAGCTGAGCAGCGGGATCACCCAGGCGCCGTCCATCGATGCCTTCGCGCCGGTCTATGGCGCGCCGGTGCCCGAGCCGGCGTTCAGCGCCGTGTCCGACAACGCCGTCACGCAGCGTGGGTTCTACGTGCAGGACCAGATGCGCAGCGGCCCCTGGTCGCTGGGGCTCACGGTGCGGCAGGACCGCGCGCGCAACAGCTTCAGCCCGCTGTCGACGGCCTCCAGGGGCATCGACACCAACACCAAGACGACCTACAACGCGGGCCTCCTGTACCTCGCGCCGAACGGGCTCGCGCCCTACTTCAGCTACTCGACCTCGTTCACCCCGCTGTCGGGCGCCTTCGCCAACGGAAATCCGCTGAGGCCCGAGCTGGGCCGGCAGGTCGAGGTGGGCCTGAAGTACCGCCCGCCCGGCGTGGACGCGCTGTTCACCGTGTCGGTGTTCGACCTGCGCAAGAACAACTCCCCCACCTTCGACCCGTACGTGATCGGCCCCGTCTCGCAGATCGGCGAGGTGCGCACGCGCGGCCCCGAGTTCGAGGCGCGCGCGGCGCTCACGAAGCAGCTCAAGCTGGTGGCCAGCTACACGCTGCTCGACGCCGAGGTCACCCGCAGCCTCAACCCGGCTGAAGTGGGCAAGCAGCCGCTCAACACAGCGCGCCAGACCGCCGCGCTGTGGCTCGACTACCGCTTCGCCAGCCCCGCCCTGCAGGGCTGGAGCATCGGCGGCGGCGTGCGCCATGTCGGCAAGGTGCCGGCCAGCATCGACAACAGCAGCTACAACCCGCCCTACACCCTGCTCGACGCGGCCCTGCGCTACGAGCGCGGCCCCTACAGCTTCGCGCTGAACGTCACCAACCTCACCGACCGGGTCTACGTCTCGGGCAACGGCCAGTACTTCGGCCAGGGGCGCGCGGTGCAGGCGAAGTTCACCTACCGCTGGTAGCGGCGGCAGCGGCGACTCAGCGCAGTGTCGCGTGCGGATGCAGCGGATGCGCCAGCGTGTCCGCGATCAGCCGCAGCGCCTGGTCGCACTGCTCGCGCGACATCGGCCCGCCCAGGCAGATGCGCACCGCATCGGGCGGATCGCCGTCGGTGGAAAAGGCCGCGCTCGCCACCACGCCCACGTTCTGCGTGCGCAGGTACGACGCGAACTCCACCGGGCTCCACCCCGGCGTGAGCGGCAGCCATGCGTGAAAGCCCTCGGGGTGCGCCTGCAGCCCGCTGCCGCCCAGGTGGCGCGCGGCCAGTGCCTGCCGCGCCATCGACTCGGCGCGCACCGCCTGCAGCATCTCCTCGGCCGTTCCGTCTTCCACCCACAGCGTGGTCAGCGCATTGGTGATCGGCGAGGCCATCACGGTGGTGGCCCGCATGGCGCCGGCCAGCCGCTGCGACTGCACCACCGTCGGCGAGCACACGTAGGCGCTGCGCAGCCCCGCGCCGAAGCACTTGGAAAAACCGCTCACGTAGTAGGTGAGCCCCGGCGCCAGCGTGGCGAGCGACGCGGGCACCTGGCGCGGCAGCATGCCGTAGGCGTCGTCCTCGATGATGGGCACCGCGTAGCGCAGCGCCACGTCGGCCAGCGCCTCGCGCCGTGCGCGCGACACGGTGGCGGCCGTCGGGTTCAGCAGCGTGGGGTTGCAGTACAGCGCCTTGGGCTTGAGCGTCCTGCAGGCGTGTTCGAAGGCGTCGGCGATGGGGCCGTCGTCGTCCATCTGCAGCGCATGCAGCTGCACGCCGAGCTGCGCCGCGATCGCCTTCACGCCCGGGTAGGTGAGCGACTCCACGCAGATCAGCTCGCCCGGCCGCGCGAGCTGCGAGAACAGCGCGGTCAGCACGCCGTGGATGCCGGGGCACACCAGGATGCGGTCGACGCTCGCATCGGGCACGAAGGGCCGCAGCCAGTGCATCGCGGCGGCGCGGTCGTGCGCGGTGCCGCCGAAGTCCTGGTAGCGCAGCAGGTCGTGGAAGTCGGCCTGCGCGAAGGCTCGGCTGGCGCTGTCGTGCAGGCGCGCCATCAGGTGCTCGTCTTCGGGCTCGGGCGGCATGTTCATCGTCATCTCGGCGCCGCTGCCGCCGCGCAGCTGCAGGCTCGGGCTGCCGGAGCGGATGAAGGTGCCGGTGCCGGCGCGCGAATCGATCAGCCCGCGCTTGCGCGCCTCGGCATAGCCGCGCGCCACCGTCGTGTAGTTCAGCTCGAGGTCCACTGCCAGTTCGCGCAGCGTGGGCAGGCGGTCGCGCACGCCGAGGCGGCCGGTCTTGATGTCGTCGGCGATCAGGTCGGCCAGCAGCAGGTAGGCCGGCCGGGCGGTGTTGCGCAGCTGCTTGCGCCAGTGGGCGGTGATGGTGGTCATGGGGCGTGGTCCGGCGGAGTTGATTGCATCTGGCCACCGATCAACATGCAGGAACCGCGCCCGCGCCAGAGGGGCCGGATGCTTCGATCAGGTGCGATCAAACCCATTGATCGGGTGCATTGATCGCATGGGACGTGCGTCGTCACGGTGCGGAACGGACCATCCCGGACCCGTCGGGACCCCGCATTTCCGGGCCTCGAAAAATTTTCGCGCGCACGCGACCCGCACCGCTGCGCGTTGATCGCGCATTGATCGCATGAACCCGGCGAGCCGCTGGCACATCGCCTGCGAAGAGAAGGGCACGCAGCACCTGCGTACCCACCACCCAACCGGAGTACCCCATGCCCAAAGTCACCCGCCCCCGCAACGAAAAAGGCGAGTTCCTCGTCGACTACGAAGAGAAGGTGTTCGAAGACGTCAAGGCCGAGCCCGGCGAGAAGGCGCTCGTCACCTTCCACACCGTGGCCTTCGAAGGCTCCATCGGCTTCGTGAACCTGCTGCAGGCCACGCGGCTCAAGCGCAAGGGCTACGAGACCTCCATCCTGCTGTACGGCCCCGGCGTGACGCTGGGCGTGCAGCGCGGCTTTCCCACGCTGGGCGACGAGGCCTTCCCGGGCCACCAGAACTTCAACAAGCAGATCGCCAAGTTCATCGAGGAAGGCGGCAAGGTGTACGCCTGCCGCTTCGCGCTGCAGGCGCTGTACGGCCACGGCGAAGGCGCGCTGATCGAGGGCATCACGCCGATCAACCCGCTCGACGTGCTCGACCTCGTGCTGCTGCACAAGAAGGCCGGCGCCGTCGTCATCGACACCTGGACCCTGTGAGCGAAGGCGCGGCGATGGCTTCCACACCCCATGTCGTGCGGGCCGCGGCGATCCAGATCGCGCCCGACTTCGAGCGGCCCGAGGGCACGCTGGAGCGCGTGTGCGGCGCCATCGACGCGGCCGCCGCGAAGGGCGCGCAGATCGCGGTCTTTCCCGAGACCTTCGTGCCCTACTACCCCTACTTCAGCTTCGTGCTGCCGCCGGTTCTGCAGGGCGCGCCGCACCTGCGGCTGGCCGAGCGCGCGGTGGTCGTGCCCGGCCCGGTCACGCAGGCGGTGGCCGAGCGGGCCCGCGCGCGCGGCATGGTGGTGGTGCTCGGCGTGAACGAGCGCGACCACGGCAGCCTCTACAACACGCAGCTGGTGTTCGACGCCGACGGCACGCTGGCGCTCAAGCGCCGCAAGATCACGCCCACGTACCACGAGCGCATGGTCTGGGGCATGGGCGACGGCGCCGGCCTCAAGGTGGTCGATACCGCCGTCGGCCGCGTCGGCGCGCTGGCCTGCTGGGAGCACTACAACCCGCTCGCGCGCTACAGCCTGATGGCGCAGCACGAGCAGATCCACTGCGCGCAGTTTCCCGGCTCGCTGGTCGGCCCGATCTTCGCGGAGCAGATGGAAGTGACCATCCGCCACCACGCGCTGGAGTCGGGCTGCTTCGTGATCAACGCCACCGGCTGGCTGACCGACGAGCAGATCCGCTCGGTCACGCCCGACGCCAACCTGCAGAAGGCGCTGCGCGGCGGCTGCCACACGGCCATCGTCTCGCCCGAGGGAAAGCACCTCGCGCCGCCACTCACCGAGGGCGAAGGCATGGTGATCGCCGATCTCGACATGGCGCTGATCGCCAAGCGCAAGCGAATGATGGATTCGGTCGGCCACTACGCGCGGCCGGAACTGCTGTCGCTCGCCATCAACGACCGGCCCGCGCAGACCACCGTGCCGATGCACCCCACGCAACCCCTTGTTCAACGGAGCCCCGACCATGACGACACCCACGACGACGCAGCCGCAGGACAGCCGGCAGCTGATGACAGAGCTCCAGTCCTTCGGGTTGCGGCTGGTTGACCCTTCGGCCGGCGTCTCTAGCCGCCGCGGCGGCGCGGGCCCTTCGGACCACAAGGCCGTGACGGTGGACGGCCACACGATCATGGTGCCGGTCCACACCTCCACCGCCTGGCACTCGCCCTTCACCGCCGAGGCTCCCGACGCCGCCGGCGTGAGCCGCGTGATGCGCGGCAGCATTCCCATCGCGAGCATCAGCTTTCCGAAGCAGCCGCGCTTCTACGCGATGCAGACCTTCGACGGCGTGCCCTACTCGCACATCGCCACGCTGCACGGCAGCGACGTGCTGGCCACCACCGTGCTGCAGACCTGCATCCGCTACGAGAGCCGCAGGAAGAGCTGCAAGTTCTGCGCGATCGGCCAGTCGCTAGCGGCGGGCCGCACCGTCGCGCGCAAGACGCCCGAGCAGCTCGCAGAGGTGGCGCGCGCCGCCGTGCTGCTCGACGGCGTGAAGCACATGGTGATGACCACCGGCACGCCCAACGCCACCGACCGCGGCGCGGCCGTGCTGTGCGAGAGCGCCTTCGCCATCAAGGCCGCTGTGGACATTCCCATCCAGGGCCAGTGCGAGCCGCCCGACGACGACCAGTGGTTCCACCGCATGAAGGCCGCGGGCATCGACACCCTGGGCATGCACCTCGAGGTGGTCACGCCCGAGGTGCGCGAACGCATCATGCCGGGCAAGGCCAGCGTGCCGGTCTCGCGCTACATGAGCGCCTTCGAGGCCGCCGTGGGCGTGTTCGGGCGCGGGCAGGTCAGCACCTACATCCTGGCCGGGCTGGGCGACACGCGCGAGGCCATCCTCGACACCTGCGACCAGCTGCTGGCGCGCGGCGTCTATCCCTTCGTCGTGCCCTTCGTGCCGATCAGCGGCACGCCACTGGAAGACCACCCCGCCCCCACGCCCGAGTTCATGAAGTCGCTGCTCGCGCCGCTGGGCGAGCGCGTGGTGGCGGCGGGCCTGCGCTCGGCCGACATCAAGGCCGGCTGCGGCAAGTGCGGCGCGTGCTCGTCGCTCTCCATATACGAAAAAGAAAGCGAAAGCTGACCATGCTGTGCATCGACGACCTCTGCGAGATGCGCGAACGGATGGGCGACCACTACGCGCCCGTCGAATACCTGGTGCGCGAAGCCGCGCAGCAGTGGGAGCGCGACGAGGCCATGGCGCTGCGCCGCGCGGTGTTCTGCATCGAGCAGGGCATCTTCGCGCGCGACGACCGCGATGCCGTCGACGACCATGCGCGGCTGCTGGTGGCCATGTCGTGCAACGGCGGCATGCCCGAGCAGGTGGTGGGCACGGTGCGCATCCATCGCGGCCAGGGCGACGGCGAGTGGTGGGGGTCGCGGCTGGCCGTGCATCCCGCCTTCCGCAGCCAGGGACACCTGGGCGCGACGCTGATCCGGCTCGCCGTGTCGCGCGCCAACGCGCTGGGCTGCGAGGTCTTTCTCGCGCAGGTGCAGATGCAGAACGTGCCGCTGTTCCAGAAGCTCGGCTGGGCTGTGCTCGAGGAGACCGACGTGCACGGCCGTCCGCATGCGCGCATGCAGGCCGACCTCGGCCGGTATCCACCCTGCCACGACCCGGTGAGCGGCTTCGTCACGCGCGCCAAGGTGATGTCATGACCAACGCCGGCGAGATTGCCGAAGCCCTGCGCGCCACGCGCGGCTTCGCCCACAAGCGCGACATCGGCGACGTGATGTCGGCGCTGGGCCGCTCGCTGCCCGGCGGCCATGCCGCGCTCGCGCAGGCCGTTCCCGTGGGGGACGACTGCGCCGCCATTCCCGACGGCCACGGCGGCTACCTGCTCTTCGCCATCGAGGGGCTGGTGGAGGACTTCATCGTGCGCATGCCCTGGTTCGCGGGCTACTGCGGCGTGATGGTCAACGTGAGCGACATCTATGCGATGGGCGGCCGCCCCACCGCGGTGGTCGACGCGCTGTGGAGCAACGGCATGAACCCGGCCGACGATGTGCTGCGCGGCATGGCCGAGGCCGCCGTGCGCTACGGCGTGCCCATCGTCGGCGGACACAGCAACAACCGCAGCGAGCGGCCGCAACTGGCGGTGGCCATCCTCGGCCATGCCCGCCGGCTGCTGACCAGCTTCGACGCGAAGCCGGGCGACCTGCTCGTGATGGCAGCCGACCTGCGCGGCGCCTACGAAGAGCCGTTCCCGTACTGGAACGCCTCGACCCGCGCACCCGCCGCGCGGCTGCGGACCGACCTGGAGCTGCTGCCGTCCATCGCGGAGGACGGCCTGTGCTGCGCCGCGAAGGACATCAGCATGGCCGGCGCGATGGGCACGGCCATGATGCTGCTCGAATGCTCGGGCACCGGCGCCCGCATCGACCTCGACGCGATTCCGCGGCCCGACGGCGTGCCGCTGCTGCGCTGGCTGTCCTCGTTCCCGAGCTACGGCTTCGTGCTGAGCGTGGCGCCCGCCCAGGTGGCACCGGTGCTGGCCCGGTTCGCGGCGCGCGACATCGCGTGCGGCGTGATCGGCGAGGTCGACACGACCCGGCAGGTGCGGCTGCGCGCGTCAGGCCAGGAGGCTCTGCTGTGGGACTTCGGCAGCGACGCCTTCATCCAGCCCGCCGCCGACATGCACGAGGCGACGTATGTCTGACCGCCCCCTGCGCATCGCCCTGCTCACGCACTCGGTCAACCCGCGCGGCGGCGTGGTGCACACGCTCGAACTCGCGACCGCGCTGCACGAGGCCGGCCATGCGGTGACCGTGCTCGCGCCCGCCGCGCCGGGGCAGCGGCTGTTCCGCACGCCGCCCTGCGCCGTCGAACTGGTGCCGGTGCACGGCACGCCTCGCGACACGGTGGAGATGGTGCGCTCGCGCATCGCGGCCTTCGTGCAGCACCTGCGCGGACTGCTGCGGCACGAGCGCTTCGACGTGCTGCACACGCACGACTCCATCGGCGGCAATGCACTCGCCCAGCTGCGCGACGCGGGCGACATCGACGGCTTCGTGCGCACCGTGCATCACCTCGACACCTTCGACGTGCCGCAGCTCACGCAATGGCAGCACACGGCCTTCGCGAGCGCGAGCCGGGTGCTGTGCGTGAGCCGCCTGTGGTGCGATCACCTGGCGCGCGAATACGGCATCGCGGCGCACGAAGTGACCAACGGCGTGGACACGACGCGCTTCTCGCCGCAAGCGCAGCCGGCCGATGCGGCACTGGCGCATCGCCTCGGCATCCGGCCCGACGCGCCCGTGGTGCTCGCCCTGGGCGGCGTCGAGGAGCGCAAGAACACTGCGCGGCTGCTCTCGGCCTTCGCGCTGCTGCGCGCCACGCATCCGCGGGCGCAGCTGGTCATCGCCGGCGGCGCGAGCCTGCTCGATCACTCGGCCTACGCGCTGGAGTTCCAGGCCCTGATGCAGGCACTCGGCTTCGACGAAGGCCCGCTGCAACCGGTGCGGCTGACCGGCCCCCTGCCCGACGGAGACATCCCCGCGCTCTACCGGCTGGCGGACGTGGTCGCGATGCCGTCGCTGCGCGAGGGCTTCGGGCTGGTGGTGCTCGAAGGGCTGGCGAGCGGCGCGCCGGTGGTCGCCTCGCGCATCGCCCCGTTCACCGAATACCTGGCCGAGGACGACGTGAGCTGGGCCGATCCGCTCGACGCCGGTTCCATTGCCGCCGCCCTGCGGCATGCGCTCTCGACTCGCGACCCGCAACGCATTGCGCGCTCGGCCTCGAGGCTGGCCCAGCGCTTCAGCTGGCAGGCCAGCGCCGCGCGCCACGTGGCGCTGTACCGCGCCGCCAAGCAGGAGACCGAAGCATGCCCGTGATGCACTTCCACGTGCGCTGGCCCGACGCCAGCGAGACCCGCTGCTATTCGCCATCGCTGGTGGTGCGCGACTACCTCGAGCCCGGCCGGCACTACCGGCTCGACGAGTTCCTGCAACGCACGCGCGAGGCGCTGGGCATCGCCTCGGAGCGGGTGCGCGCCAAGTACGGCTTCGCGTGCTCGCAGGCGATGGACCAGCTCGCCGAGATCGAAAGCATCGCCGCGCGCTTCGGCGAAACCGCGGACGCCCAGGTCACCGTCGTCGCCTTCGACTGACCTCTCCCCATATCCAGAGAACGAAAGAAGCACCCCATGTCACATCCTTATGGCGGACGCAGCCACTACAGCGTCGTCATCGTCGGCGGCGGCCAGGCCGGACTGTCGCTGAGCCACTGCCTGCAGCAGCGAGGCGTCGATCATCTCGTGATCGAGAAGCGCAGCCTCGTGCACACCTGGCGCACGCAGCGCTGGGACTCGTTCTGCCTCGTCACGCCCAACTGGCAGTGCCAGCTGCCGGGCTGGGGCTACATCGGCAGCGATCCGCACGGCTTCATGGTCAAGGACCAGATCAATGAATGGCTCGCGGGCTTCGTCGAGCACGTGAAAGCACCGGCCATCGAAGGCGTGACGGTGGAACGCGTGGCGCGCGACGGCGAACGCGAGCGCTTCAGCGTACAGACCGACGCCGGCCTCTACACCGCCGACCAGGTGGTGGTGGCCTCGGGCGGCTACCACCGCCCCATCGTGCCGCGCCTTGCCGAGAAGCTGCCGGCGGGCGTCGCGCAGTTCCATTCCGCCCAGTACCGAAACCCGGCGCAACTGCCCGAGGGTGCCGTGCTGGTGGTGGGCTGCGGCCAGTCGGGCGCGCAGATCGCCGAAGACCTGCACCTGGCCGGCCGCAAGGTCCACCTGGCCACCGGCAACGCACCGCGGTGCGCGCGCTTCTACCGCGGCCGCGAAGTGGTCGACTGGCTCGCCGACATGAAGTACTACGACATGCCGGTCACCGAGCATCCGCTGCGCGAGGGCGTGCGCGACAACACCAACCATTACGTGACGGGCCGCGACGGCGGCCGCGACATCGACCTGCGGCGCTTCGCGCTCGAGGGCATGGAGCTCTACGGCCTGCTGAGCGGCTTCGACGAGGGCAGCTTCGAGTTCCAGCCCAACCTGCGCGACAACCTCGACCAGGCCGACGACACCTACAACCGCATCAACGCATCGATCGACAGGCACATCGCCGCGCAGGGCATCGGGGCCCCGCCCCCTTCTGTCTACACGCCGGTGTGGGAGCCGAAGGAAGAGCGCACGCGGCTCGACCTCGCGGCCGCGGGCATCGCCAGCGTGGTCTGGTGCATCGGCTTCTCGCCCGATTTCGCCTGGGTCGACGCACCGGTGTTCAACGGGCGCGGCGCGCCGGTTCACCTGCGCGGCGTGACGAACGAGCCGGGGCTGTATTTCCTCGGGCTGCCATGGCTGCACACCTGGGGATCGGGGCGCTTCTCGGGCGTGGCGCGCGACGCCGAATTCCTGGCGGAGGCCATTGCGCAGCGGAAGGAAGGCAAGGAGGGCTTGTGCGACGGTGCCGGCAGCGCCGCGCCGCATCCCGAGTTGCGCGCGGCCTAGGGCCTGTTCACACTATTTCCGCGGCGCTTCGTCTCCCGTCTTCCAGCGCCTTCCAACGCACCGCGACGCACGCTTGTTGCGTTGGCAACGCCGTATTGCTTGCGGGAAAGCACAGGCACGGTCCGCTCGACGTCTCCCTAGACTGCATCGCGCAACGCGAAGCGATTGCAGCAAGAAGGGAGACAACCTGATGAGCACTCGAAGACTGTGCCAGCTTGCGCTGGCCGTGGGGGTTTCGTTGCTGGCCGCCTGCGGCGGCAGTGGCGGCGGATCGAACAATGCGCTCCTGCCATTGCCCGGATCCACGAACAACGGAACCAGCGGAGCACTCGTTCCCTCGCCGGCGGATGCCGGCAACCCCGCGACGGCTCCGGCGTCGACGGGCGGCGATCCGGCGGTGCCGTTCGTCAAGCAGTCTCTCGCCGACTACGTGAACACCATGCGAGGGGCCAACTCCAGCGGCGACTTCACGCGAGGCAACACCTTCCCCGCCATCGCCGTGCCGTTCGGATTCAACTTCTGGACGCCGGTCAACCGCGACGACAACAACTGGTTCTACCAGTTCCACACGAGCACCGGAGAGACCTCCGACGGTTCGCCCATCACCACGATCCAGTCCTTCGCGACGGTGCACGAGCCCAGCCCGTGGATCGGCAACCGGCAGTCGCTGTCGATCATGCCGATCGACGACGTGAACGCCACCGCCCCGTGGAACCGCGCCCAGACCTACTCGCGCGCAACGCAGGTCGCGCATGCGCACTACTACAGCGTGACCTTCGACAACGGCATCAAGACCGAGATCACGCCGACGGACCACGCGGCCTACTTCCGGTTCACGGTGCCGGCCTCGGCGACCACCGCCACGGTGCTGTTCGATCGGTTCGCCGGGGAAGGATCAGGCAGCCTGAGCGTGGACACCAACGCCAGCACCGTATCGGGAACGGTGAACAACAACGGCGACAAGAACGCGCCGCTCATGTACTTCCATGCGAAGTTCGACGCCCCCATCACGGCCTCGAAGAACATCGACGCAGGAAGCATCAAGACCTGGGTCCAGTTCGCGACACCGGGCACCGGGAAGACCGTGGGCATGAAGATCGCCACCTCCTTCATCAGCATCGAGCAGGCGAAGGACAACCTGGCGCAGGAGATCGGCGACAAGGGCTTCGACGACATCCGGCTGCTGGCCGCAGCCGCGTGGGACGACAAGCTCAACACCGTCCAGGTGGAAGGCAGCGCCGACGACGCGAAGACACCCGATGCCGTGAAGGCTTTCGAGGACAGGAAGGTCACGCTCTACTCGAACATGTACCGGGCCTTCCTCTACCCGAACTCCGCGTGGGAGAACGTGCGCGACCCTGCAACCGGCAAGGGCACGGCAACCTACATGAGCCCGTACATCCAGGGCACGCCCAAAAGGCAGGGAAAGATCTGGGTCAACAACGGCTTCTGGGACACCTACCGGACCACCTGGCCGCTCTATTCGCTGCTCGTTCCGACTCAGGCGGGCGAGATGCTGGACGGTTTCGTCAACGCCTACAAGGACGGCGGCTGGGTGCCGCGCTGGTCGGGCCCCGACTACCGCGACAGCATGGTCGCCACCAGCTCCGACGTGATCTTCGCCGACGCCTACCTCAAGGGCGTGCGCAACTTCGACGTTGATTCGGCCTACGCGTCGATGCTGCGCAACGCCTCGGCCAACAGCACCGACGGCAGCAAGGGGCGCAAGAACATGAACCAGTCAGTCTTCCACGGCTACGTGCCCTCGGACGCGATGTCGCGCGAGAGCGTGGCCTGGTCCCTCGAAGCGAACCTCAACGACTTCGGCATCGCGCAGATGGCCAAGGCGCTCGGCAAGCCCGACGACTACGCCTACTTCATCGACCGCGCCCTGAGCTACACGCGCCTCTTCTCCGACCAGGGCACGGGCGCCTGGGCCGGCAAGTGGTTCCGCGAGAAGGACAGCGCCGGCAGATGGACCGACGACGGCAACACACCCGACGACTGGGGCTACGGCTACACCGAAGGCAACGCGTGGTCGTACCAGTTCCTCGCCCCGCAGGACGGCCAGGGCCTGGCCAACCTGCACGGCGGCCGCGCGCAGCTCAAGGCCAGCCTCGACACCTTCTTCTCCGCGCCCACCTACCTGTCGCCCGGCAGCTACTGGACGGTGATCCACGAGATCAAGGAAGCCCACGCGGTCAGCGTGCTGGCCAGGGTCGGCCAGTACCAGCACTCGAACCAGCCGGTGCATCACTCGATCTACATGTACAACTACGCCGGGGCTCCGGCGCAGGGACAGAAGTACCTGCGCGACGTGATGAGCAAGCTCTACAGCGCCGGGTTCGACGGCAACGGCGTTCCCGACGGCAGCGGCTACATCGGCGACGAGGACAACGGCGAGCAGTCGGCCTGGTACGTGTTCAGCGCCATGGGCTTCTATCCGGTGAGCATGGGACGGCCGGAGTACGCGATCGGCGCGCCCTACTTCCCGAAGATGGTCGTGAACCTGGAGAACGGCAAGCGCATCGTCATCACTGCGCCGGGCGTGAGCGACATCAACCGCTACGTGCAGGGCCTGCGACTGAACGGCCAGCCCATCACGCGCAGCTACCTGCTGCACCAGGAGATCGCCGACGGAGCGACGCTGGAGTTCGCCATGGGCGCGCAACCCTCGTCATGGGGCACGGGCGAGAACGACGTGCCGGCCTCGATCACGCAGGGCAACGCGAAGCCGGCACCGCTGCAGTCGCTGCTGCCGACGGGCACGTACACGGTGTCGTCGAGCACGACAGGCCAGTCGGGCAACCTGTACGACCGCGACTCCGACACCGCCTGGCAGAGCGCATCGGCCAACGCGTGGATCGAGGCCGACGCCGCAGCGGGCCAGCCGGCCAGCGTGCCCAGGATCTACACACTGACCTCGGGCACGCAGGGCGCGGATCAGGACCCGAAGAGCTGGAAGCTCAGGGCCTCGAAGGACGGCGTCACCTGGGTGACGCTGGACGAGCGAAGGAACGAGAGCTTCCAGTGGCGCCAGCAGACCCGCCCGTTCGCGCTGAAGGCAGGTACCGAGTCCTACAGCAGGTACAGGATCGAGTTCGACAACACGGGCACGATGACCGTGTCCGAGTTCGAACTGCTGGTGCAGTGAAGAAAAGGAAGAGGAGCCAGAAGGCGCAGGGCCTATCAGGCCTATCAGGCCTATCAGGCCTATCAGGCCTGCTGGGCCTCGGTCAACGCCTGCGCCGCCACCACTGCCTCGGTGCGGTTGCGCACGTTGAGCGCCCGGAAGATGGCCGCCAGGTGGATCTTCACCGTGCCTTCGCTGATGCCCAGGCTGCGCCCGATGAGCTTGTTGGGCTTGCCCTGCGACAGCAGCTGCAGCACCTCGACCTGCCGCTCGGTGAGCACGCTGCGCAGGTGCTCCAGCGTCTGGGTGCCGCCACCGCCGCTGCTGCTGGCGCCGCCGGCGGCACCGCCGCCGCGCACCAGCGCCTCGGCGCCCGCCTGCGGTGCCATGCCCGCCACCATGCCCGGCGGCAGCGCCGTCAGCATCATCGGCGGCACGTACACGCCGCCGGCCAGCACCAAGCGCACGGCCGAGAGCATCACGTCGGGGGAGTAGGCCTTGGGTATGAATCCGAGCACGCCGCGCTCGAGCGCGCTGCGCATGATGGCCGGGTCTTCGTAGCCCGACAGCACGATCACCGGCACCGCCGGATGGCGCTGGCGGATCTGGTCGATGTGGGCCTGGCCATCGGCACCGGGCATGTTGAGGTCGATCAGGGCCAGGTCGAGGTCGTCGGTGGCCCCGGCAAGCAATTCGTCGACGCTCATCGCCAGGACGAATTCGATGCCGGGCTCCAGCTCCGACAGCTTGGCTTTGACCGCCTCGATGACGAGCCGGTGGTCGTCGGCGATCAGTATTTTCATGATGTCTTTTCCCCGTGTCCCAGCGTGCAACGCACGGCAGACGCTGAAGATACCGGCGAATGCCCCGCGCAGCAAGGCCGGCGGCCCCACCAAAGGCATAGACCCCAAGCGATATGGCGCCCGCCGCAAGCACTTTGAAAGAATGAGCGCCTACTCGAAGGAACCGGGGACATGGGCATGTGCCATCGCTGCAGACGCCGGTGCAAGGCATCCTTCGCAACCCTCGACTGAGCGGGCCCGTCCATGGCCCGCCTCCTCGACTGCTTCTCCACCCTCATCTCGTCCGGCCTCTCACTGGACGCCGCCATCGCGGCCGGTGCCCCGCTGCCGTCGCTCGACGCCGCGCAGCAGCAGTTCCGCCAGCAGCTCGACGCGGCACGCGCCGCCGCGGAGGCATCGGGCACGCCGGCGGCGCAGATCGAGTCGGCCGCCTTCGCAATGGTGGCCTGGATCGACGAAATCCTCGCGCGCCACCCCGACGCCGCCACGGCCGCGGGTACCGGGGCAGGCGCGGCGGCCCCGCTGCAGGTCCAGCTCTTCAACTCGAACAACGCCCACAGCGAGTTCTTCCATCACCTGTCGGCGCTGGGTACCGGCGACGACGCGGTGCGCGAGGTGTACTGGCACGCGCTGGCTCTGGGCTTCAAGGGCCAGTACTACTTCGAGGAAGGCGACCAGGGCGAGCTGGGCAAGCTGAAGGACCTGCACAGCCGCCAGCTCCTGCTGCGCCCGCTCTCGACGGGCAGCCTGGTGCAGGACCGCATCGCGCCGCAGCCCTACGAGGTGGCCGACCCGCGCGGTCCCAACGACACGCGCCGGCGCGACCGCACGCTGCTGCTCAGCGGCGCCGCGCTGGCGCTCGCCCTGCCCCTGCTGTACATGCTGTGGCTATGGTCCGGCGGCCCGCCGGCGGCCGACACCGGCCTGGCCCAGCGCATCGAGCAGCACCTGCAGACCTTCGCCTGCGCCGACCTCACGGCCAGCGTGGACCGCGACGGCCACACGCGTGTCACCGGCTTCGTCTCGCTGCCCGGCGACCTGCCGCGCGTGGAGCATGAGGTGAGCGCCCTGCCCGGCGTGAAGGCGCCGCGCTTCGACATCGGGCTGCGCGTGTGGCCGCACTGCGAGGTGTTCGCCATCCTCAAGCCCTACCAGACGCGCAACAGCGAGAAGGCCTACGGGCTGGACGTGAGCGCGCCCACGGCCCGCGACGGCAAGCTGCGCGAGGGCGACAACGTGCGCATGCAGGTCGTCGCGCCGCGGCACGACAGCTACATCTGGGTCGACTACTACACCGTCGACGGCTCGGTCATGCACCTCAACGCGGGCCAGCAGCCCACGCGGCTGCACTCGGGCGAAACGCTGGAGATCGGCCGCGACATCCCCTCGAGCTGGCTCGTGAGCCCACCCTTCGGCAGCGTGCTCGTCACGGTGCTGTCGTCGCCCACGCCGCTCAGCGAGGCATCCGACCGGCCGCCCTTCGAGCTCGCCTCGGCCTACCTGCTGCGGCTGCGCGAGTCGCTCGCGGCCAGCAAGAACAGCGACCGGCTGATCGCCGACTTCGTCTTCCTGGAGACCGTTCCGCGATGAGCGCGCTGCTGCTGTCGCCCGCCCACCGCTTCTGGCTGCTGCTGTCGCTGTGCCTGCTGGGCTTCGGCCTGCTGTATGCGGTGGTGCGCGACGCGGGGCGCGGCGCGCGGCGGCGCGGGCTGCAGAAGCGCATCGCGGCGCTCGGCTGGCCCGCTGCCGGCACGGACGAGGCGGCCATCAGTGCGCTGAGGGAAGGCATGGCGCAGGCGCAGCAGACCATGCGCCGCGCGCACTGGGCGAAGTCCGCTGCGCCGGTGCCGTGGTTCCTGTGCTTCGGCGACAAGGCGGCCAACCTGCCGGGCCTGTTCGCGACGGCGCACGGCGAACGCGCGGACACGCCTTCCTCACCCGACGGCGCCTGGTGGCGCTGGTGGCTGACGCCGCGGCTGGTGGCCGTCGAGATCGATTCCAACGCCGCCGGCGACACCGCCGGTGCGCCACGGTCGCGCGGCCTGTGGCTGCACTCGCTGCTCGCACTGGCCGAGCGGCGCGACCGGCTGCCGCTCAACGGACTCGTGGTGGGCGTGGCAGCCGCAGACCTGCTGGAGGCCGACGCGGCGGAGCTGAAGTCCCTGGCCGCGCAAACGCGCCGCCTGCTCGACGAAGCCAGCGACACCCTGCGCCTGCAGATGCCTACCTACCTCGTCGTGACCGGCCTGGAGCGGCTCGCGGGCTACGAGACCCTGCACGGGGCGCTGCCGCCCGAAGTGCTGGCGCAGGCACTGGGGCACCGGTTGACCGACCCTTCGGCATTCATCGAGACGCCGGCCGGCGAACGGCTCGACGCGGTGTTCGACCCGCTCGCGCAGCAGCTGCACGCACTGCGCATGGCACTGCTGCGCGAACAGCCCGGCGCCACCGGCCGGCTCGCGATCCATGAATTCGTGGAGGCCGTGCGTGCGCTGCGGCCCGGCCTGCGCGAGTTCGCGCAGGTGCTGTTCGAGAACCACGGCCGGAATTCGCGCGCGCCGCGCTGGCGCGGCCTCTATCTCACGGCCGCCGCGTCGGATGCCGTCGGCGGCGCCTTCGTGAACGATCTGTTCGAGCGCTTCCTGCCCGTCGACCAGCCGCTGGTGCGGCCGGGACGACCGTCGTGATCGGGAGCGAGGCGGGCGCGGCCGCTACGGCCGCTACTTGCTGTCGACGCGCATCGCGCGCGCGCCGAAGGTCACGTCGAGCGCCTGCGCCTTGCCGGTGACCACGGGGCGCACTTCGCGCCAGCGTGCGCGATCGAGGTCGCGGTAGGCAGCCATCACGCCCATCGACTTCGCGTCAGGCGGCAGGTTGAAGTCGAGCTTCTTCGTCTCGCCGGGCCGCAGCAGCACTTCTTCGCGCTGCACGAGCTCGGCGCCGAGCGTGGCCTGGTCCTTCTCGAAGAGCGAGAAGAAGTCGGAGCCTTCGAACGGGCCCGGCGACTTCAATGCATACACGCGCACCGTGAGCGGCGATGCGCGGCCGCGCGCGTCGGGGTTGGCGTCGGCGCCGGCGGTGAGCGTGACGGCCACCGTGGTGACCACGGGCTTCGCCGCGCAACCCGCGAGCAGAAGACCGGCTCCAGCAAGGCCAAGAACGGCGATGTGGCGCCGCGTTACTGCGGCAGGGAGGCCCTCATAGGACGAATGGTGTGTACCCAGCGTGCGCATGCTATTCCCTTCGTTGCATTGACCGGTCAAGACGCATCTTTGATTATCACCAGCGAACTCGAACAGGCAACATGCTGAACAACGAACTCGCTGCAACACTGCTCGCGCCCATCGGCGATGCATCGCCGTGCGGCGACGATCTCGAGTACGACGCGGACTTCATGGCACTGGTCGCGGACGCGCAGGGCAAGCCCGAGCAGCAGTTCGGCGACACGGTGATCCCCGCTGTCGAGCCCGAGTGGCGCGAGGTGGGAGAGAAGGCCGAAGGCATTCTTCGCCGCAGCAAGGACGTGCGCGCCGCCGTACTGCTGCTGCGCGCCTCCACCCGCATGCAGGGCGTGGAAGGCTTCGCCGCCGGGCTGCGGCTGCTCAACGATTTGCTCGACACATTCTGGGACGGCATACATCCAAAGCTGGATGCCGACGACGACAACGACCCGACGATGCGCCTGAACGCGCTCGCGCCGCTGACCGACGAGGCCATGGGCCTGCGGGACCTGTACGAGGCGCAGGTCGGCGTCGCGCGGGGCGTGGGCCCGATCCGCGTGCGCGACATCGCCATCGCCCACAACACGCTCACGGCCGTCGGCGGCGAAGCCACCTACTCGATGGCGCAGGTGCAGGGCGGCCTGGAGACCATCCAGTCCGAACGGCCCGATGCGATCCAGGCCGCGCTGGGCGTGCCCGCGCTGGTGGACCAGCTCAGGAAGCTCATCGCAGACCGCACCGGCCGCGCCGATGCGTTCGACTTCGACCCGCTGCGCTGCATCGCCCGCGTGCTGCAGAAGGCATGCGCCTCCGCCAGCGGCGCGTCGGCCGAGGCGTCGGCGGACGAAGCCTCCGGCGCGGCGGACACCCAGCCCGACGGCGCTGCCGCGGCCCGCCCCGCCGCCGCGCGCGGCGAGATCCAGAGCCGCCAGGACGCCGTGCAGATGCTCGACCGCGTGATCCGCTATCTCGAGCAGGCCGAGCCCGGCAACCCGGCTCCGCTGCTGATCGAGCGCGCCAAGAAGCTCATCGGCGTGAGCTTCCTCGAAATCATGGCCAACCTCGCGCCGAACGCGATGGACACCATCGAAACGGTCACGGGCCGCCGTCCTTCCGAGTAGGCCCCGACCACTTCCCTATCCGCCTCATCCGCCCCCATTCACACCCGCAAGGAGCATCTCCATGGCCAAGAGCAGTCAGAAATTCATCGCCCGCAACCGGGCGCCCCGGGTCCAGATCGAGTACGACGTGGAGCTCTACGGGGCGGAGAAGAAGGTGCAGCTGCCCTTCGTGATGGGCGTGCTGGCCGATCTCTCCGGCAAGCCGGCAGACCCGCTCGCACCGGTGGCCGACCGCAAGTTCCTGGAGATCGACATCGACAACTTCGACTCGCGCATGAAGGCCATGAAGCCGCGCGCGGCCTTCGCGGTGGAGAACTCGCTCACCGGGGAAGGCGACCTGAAGGTCGAACTCACCTTCGAGAACATGGAAGACTTTTCGCCCGCCGCCGTGGCGCGCAAGGTCGGCGCGCTCAACAAGCTGCTGGAGGCGCGCACGCAGCTTTCGAACCTCGTCACCTACATGGACGGCAAGGGCGGCGCCGAGGAACTGCTGGCCAAGGTGCTCGAGGACCCGGCCCTGCTGCAGACCCTGGCCGCGAGCAAGAAACCCGAAGACGGCGGCGCCACGCCCGCCGCCTGACGACACCCATCCGACCGCCACACAGGATCACGAGGAGTAAACAACCATGGCCACCGAAGCACTCGAACAGAGCGCGCTGAAAGATGTCGCGTATGCGGGCAGCGACTTTTCATCGCTGCTGCAGAAGGAATTCAAGCCGCGCAGCGACGAAGCCAAGAGCGCCGTCGAAGCCGCGGTGCTCACGCTGGCGCAGCAGGCGCTGGCCAACACCACCGTCATCGGCAAGGACGTGACCAAGTCGATCCAGGCCATGATCGCCGCGATCGACGCCAAGCTCACCGACCAGGTCAACAAGATCATCCACCACCCCGACTACCAGAAGCTCGAGAGTGCGTGGCGCGGCCTGCACTACATGGTGAACAACACCGAGACCGACGAGAACCTCAAGATCCGCGTGATGGACATCTCCAAGCAGGAGCTGGCCAAGAACCTGAAGAAATTCAAGGGCGCGGCCTGGGACCAGAGCCCGATGTTCAAGAAGATCTACGAGCAGGAATACGGCCAGTTCGGCGGCGAGCCCTTCGGCGCGCTGGTGGGCGACTACCACTTCGACCAGAGCCCGCCCGACGTGGAACTGCTCGGCGAGATGGCCAAGATCGCCGCGTCTGCGCACGCCCCCTTCATCACCGGCGCCAGCCCCAACCTGATGCAGATGGAGTCGTGGCAGGAGCTCGCCAACCCGCGCGACCTGACCAAGATCTTCTCCACCCCCGAGTACGCCGGCTGGCGCAGCCTGCGCGAGTCGGACGACTCCAAGTACATCGGCCTGTGCATGCCGCGCTTCCTGGCGCGCACGCCCTATGGTGCCAACACCAACCCGGTGGAGGAGTTCGACTTCGAGGAAGACACCGCCGGCGCCGACCACAACAAGTACGCCTGGGCCAACGCGGCCTATGCGATGGCGACCAACATCAACCGCTCGTACAAGCTCTACGGCTGGGGTTCGCGCATCCGCGGCATCGAGTCGGGCGGCGCGGTGGAGAACCTGCCGCTGCACACCTTCCCGAGCGACGACGGCGGCGTGGACCAGAAGTGCCCCACCGAGATCGCCATCAGCGACCGCCGCGAGGCCGAGCTCTCGAAGGCCGGGCTGCTGTCGATGATCCACCGCAAGAACTCCGACTTCGCGGCCTTCATCGGCGCCCAGTCGCTGAACAAGCCGGCCGAGTACGACGACCCGGACGCCACGGCCAACGCCAACCTGGCGGCGCGCCTGCCCTACCTCTTCGCCTGCAACCGCTTCGCGCACTACCTCAAGTGCATCGTGCGGGACAAGATCGGCAGCTTCAAGGAGCGCGAGGACATGCAGCGCTGGCTCAACAAATGGATCATGAACTACGTGGACGGCGACCCCGCCAACTCCTCGGAGATCACCAAGTCGCAGAAGCCCCTGGCCGCCGCCGAGGTGGTCGTGGAGGAAGTGGAAGGCAACCCGGGCTACTACACCTCCAAGTTCTTCCTGCGCCCGCACTACCAGCTCGAAGGCCTCACGGTTTCGCTGCGCCTCGTGTCGAAGCTGCCCTCGGCCAAGGGCGGCGCGTGAAAACCTGAAAAAACGGGCCGGACTTTCTTGAAATTCCGGCTCCCGTTTCGTTCTATCAACAGCTGCCACATACCGGTCTTGCCAGCAAGCCGGCGGCAGCCCAAGCATCCGTCTCGATCATCAACAGCAACTGCCCGAACGCAATCGGGTTCCAAGGAGTAGGAACATGTCTTCTGACTTTCACATCAAGCTCGACGGCGTCAAGGGCGAGTCTTCCCACAAGGACCACAAGGACGAGATCGAGATCTCGTCGTGGACCTGGAACGTGAGCAACGCCTCGGGCGCCGGCTCCGGCGGCGGTTCGGGCAAGGGCAAGGCCACCCCCGGCGAGTTCCACTTCACGCACACCTACGACAAGGCCTCCCCGGTGCTCGCCAAGAACTGCGTGAGCGGCAAGCACTTCAAGGACATGGTCCTGACCTGCCGCAAGTCGGGCGAAGGCCAGCAGGAGTACCTCAAGGTCACGCTCAAGGAAGTCTTCATCGCCATGGTCGGCCCCGGCGGCGCGCAGGGCGGCGACGTGCAGGAACAGGTGTCGTGCTCGTTCAAGGACATCGAGTTCGCCTACAAGGCCCAGGACGACAAGGGCGCGGCCGGCGGCGAAGTCAAGTTCGGCTGGAACGTCGCGACCACCGAGACCCGCTGACGGACGACGGACCCGCGGGGCACGGCATCGGGCGCGCCAGTGCCCGGTGCGGTTTCCACGCGTCCTCACCGGAGCAATGCAATGGCATTCAGCACCCCACTCATCGGCACCAGCGGCGCGCTGCTCACCGCCTACAACATCGACTGGTCGGTAGGCCGGATCGGTTCCAACACGCGTGAAGACGTGATGCTGGTACAGGCGCTGTTCAAGATCTTCTACTACGAGCTGCTGGGCTTCAACCACGACCTGGACCCGCCCCCGGGCCAAACCGAGGTGATCGTCGTGGACGGCTACTACGGGCCGATCACGCAGAAGCACATCACGCACTTCCAGACGCAGGCGATCGCGCTCGGACAGAAGGTTCTGCCGGACGGCATCTTCGATCCGTTCCGCGAGCCCGGCGCGTCCAGCACGCTGAGCAAGACGCGCTACGCGCTCGACCTGCTCAACAACGGCTGCGCCAACTGCTGCAAGGAACAGGGCATCGACAACTACACCAACCTGCCCAACCGCCAGGACATGCCGCAGCTGCTGCGCAGCGCGCTGAAGAAGGTGAAGAAGACGGCGAGCAAGTACACCTACGTCGCGCCCCAGACCGTGCCCAGCACGGGCGGTGCCTGAGCAGCGCAGTTGCCTCACCCGCAAGAAAGGGCCCCTCGGGGCCCTTTCTCTTTTGCCGGCCGGGAAGAGAGAGGTCAGGAGTCGGTCGACGCGACGTTCTCTGGCATCAGCCGCGTCACGTCGTCGCCGTCGTCCTCGATCACCCACAGCGTGAGCGCCGTGTAGTTGTCGTGGCCCGGCTTGGCGTTGGCCTTGACCTGCGCGTCGATCAGCTCGGTCCACTGGCTGGGCGTGCGCGAGGCGTGCAGCGTGTCGATCAGGCATTCGTCGCCCAGCGGCTCCCACACGCCGTCGCTGCACAGCAGCAGCACGTCGCCGGGCAGCAGGCGCATGCGCTCCGACACCGCGATGTCGGGCGCCTCCTCGATCGATCCCAGCGCCGACAGCAGCATGTTGCGCTGAGGGTGCAGCCGCGCGCCCTCCTCGTCGAGCATGCCGCCGGCCACCATCTGCTGCACCAGGCTGTGGTCGGTGGTGCGCGCCACGATGGCGCCGCCGCGGAACAGGTAGGCGCGGCTGTCGCCGCTGTGCACCCAGGCGAGCGCCTGGCTCTCGAGGTCGATGGCCGCGAAGACGATGGTCGATCGCATGCCCGCGAGCTTGCCGCCCTCGGCCTGGCGCGCCACCACGTCGCGGTTGGCCTGCTCCACGAGACCGCGCAGCGTGGCCTCGTCCAGCCCCGGCGCGACCGCGAAGCCGGCGAGCATGCTGCCGCGCGCGGTGGCCGCCGCCACGTCGCCGCCGCCATGGCCGCCCGCGCCGTCGGCCACGAGGCAGGCGACGAAGCGCTCGTCGTGCCAGTGGCCGTGCACGTCCTCGTTGTAGTTGCGGCCTCCCTGCCGGGAGAGCGTGACGATTTCGATTTCCAAGCGGGGTGCCTCGCGAGTGCTGGGGTTGTGTTGTCTTTGTGTTGCCTGCCTGTCAGCTGCTCTGCTCTTCTTCTTTTTTCTCGTCAGGCGTCGGACTTCAGGCGCGCCATCTGCTCCTCGTAGGCCTCGAGGAAGGCCTTGCCGAAGAGACTGTGGAAGTCGTCCTCCGCCTCGCTCGCGATGCCGCCGTAGAGCGACACGAACTGGTCCCACAGCTTGGCCTTGCGGTTGGCGCTGAAGAGCGCGTCGAGCGCCGTCTTCGCGCTGATCTTCTTCTCCAGCTCCGCCGGCTCGAAGCGCGCGATGACATGGGCCAGCGCCGCGCGCATGCCCACCATCACGCCGAACTGGTGCGCGCGCAGGTCGTTGAAGGCATCGCGCATCGCGGCCTCGGGCGGCATGAAGCCGCGCACGCCGGGGCCCAGCAGGTGCGCGAGCGCCACCTCCACCGTGGGCGAGAACTTCAGCGGGTTGTTGGCCTGCGCCGCGATCATCGTGACCTCGGCGCGTACTTCGCGCTTGAACTCCTGGCGCGTGAGCAGCAGCTGCAGCGTGCCCTCGGTGGCGCTGCGCAGCATCGAGCCGATGCGCTCCATCAGGCCGGGCGTGAGCATCTCGGGCGGCTGGTGCGTGCTCGCGAGGCCACGCAGGAAGGCCGCGAGCAGCTCGTCGTCGCTGGCCATGCGCTCGGGCGGAGGCGCCGCCGGACGCGGAGCTGGCGCGGGAGCGACGACCGCCGGCGCCGGAGGCCGCAGCGGCTCCAGCGGCTTGCCGGAACCCTCGGGCCCGCTGATGCGGATCGGCTGGCCGGTCATGTCGTCGAATTGCGCGGTCGGCATGACTGGCGCAGGCGCGGGGACAGGGGCTGGCGCCATCACCGGCGGCTTCGGCGGCTCGACGGCCTTCGGCGGCGTGAAGCCGAACTGGTCGATGGGCAGATGGTCGGGGCGCGGCGTGGGCGTTGGAGGCGCCGCCTGCTGCAGGGCCGCCAGCGGATCGGCGTTGGACGCGGTGTTCGGCTGCAGCAGCGGATCGGCAAGCGGCGACAGCGCGAGCGGATCGCCGCCGATGCCGCCACCGCCGCCCCCCATGCCGCCGAACAGCTCGTCGATGTTCGCAGCCTTGCCGTGCGCGGGCGGCGCGCCGAGATCGGAGAAGTCGTCGAGCGCCCCCAGGCCGGCCACCGGCGCCGACGACGGCGTGGGCCCCAGCAGGTTGGCGAAGGGATCGACCTGCGAGGCCTGCACGTTGCGCGAGCCGCTTTCCATCGGGTCGGGGAAGAGCAGCGAATCGGGCAGCGCGGCGGCCGGGGTGGAGGCGACTGCGGCGGGCGCCGCCGCCGGCGGAGCCGGAGCAGGCGGCGGCGCGAGGCCCGCGAGCAGGTCGGCAAAGGGATCGTCGCTCGTCGGCGTGGCCGCGACAGGAGAGCTTCCCAGCACCGTCGCGGGAATGATCGGCGATGCCGGCGCGGCAGCAGCGACTGCCGTCACGCGCACCGTGAGTTCGAAGCTGCCCACCACCAGCCGCGCGCCGTCGGTCAGCGCGGCCTCCTTGCCGGAGCCCAGCGACACGCCGTTGCATTGCATCGGGTTGCTGCCGCGGTCGATCACGAAGTACTGCCCGTCGCGGCACAGCACCTGCGCATGCACGCGCGAGACCGTGCGGTCGGGGTCGTCGAGCACCAGCGTGTTGGTGTCGGCCCGGCCGATGGTGCCTCCGTTGGGGCCGAAGTCCGCCGAGATGGACTGGCCAGCCGGAGCGCCTTGCCGGGTGATGACAGCGATATGGATCATGAATCGGCCCCCGAAGGCTCTGTGCCTGAATGCGCCCGAACAAACTCGCAAGGAGTATTCATTCCGTGGGGCATGTTGGCAATCTCGCCTAAAGAGGTATGCCGTCGCCCAGCCAGCGCTGCTGGCGCCACGCCGGCGCGCTGGTGGCGAACACGGGCGCACGCGCGTCGAGCAGCGCAAGGTGCAGCGCGGCGGCCACCCGCTGGCGCTGGAAGCCCTGGCTCAGCACGCCCTGGCAGCTGCCAGGCGAGACCGGCTGCCCCATGAAGAGCCGTCCTCCCGGGGCGAAGCGCGCGCCGTTCCGCTGCCACCACGCGCGCACCTTGTCGATGTCGGGCCAGGGCAAGGCGATGTCCTCGGGCAGCTCGACGTTGTCGTCATCGGGATCGTCGGTAGGTCCGTCCTCGAAGCCGTCGGGCGGGGGGACCTCCATCTGCTCGAGGTTGAAGTCCACCCCGGTGACGGCGACGAAGGCCTCGGCCGCGATGCGCGCCGTGGCCGGCTGCGCCATCTGCTCGATGAGCCAGGGCACGTAGCGCGAGTCGCCGATGAAACCCGAGCCGATGATGCGCAGGCGTTGCGCCTCGGGCAGCGCGGCGCTGTCGAGCAGCAGTGCGTGGCCCGGCGCGACCTCCATCGCCTGCAGCGCGAGCTGGAACGCGCGCGGCTGGCGCGGTCCGCTCTTCAGCGCAAAGGCCGCGAGTACGTCGAGCGCCTGCGCCCGGTCGCCGAGCAGCACCGCCGCCCACGCGGCCCAGAAGCGCAGCTCGGGCTTGACCTCGCCGAGCAGCGACAGGGCCTGCGGCAACAGGTCGACACGGCCCAACTCGCCCGCCGCCCGAAGCGCGCGGACGCGCACGCTGTCGGGCGCACTCCCGAGCAGTTCGCCGAGCAACGGGCCCGGGTCGCGCCGATGCAGCGCGCAAGCCGCCACGCCCAGCTTCTGCTTCAGCGGCGAGGCATCTTCGAGCAAGGCCCTGACGCGGCCGCCGAGATGCTTCGGCTCGACCCAGCCGAGCGCGGAGATCAGGCCGGGCACGACCTCGGGCAGGTCCTTCGCGCGCTCGACCAGGTCGTCGAAACGGCCATCGACAGCTTCGATGGCGAGCACGGCCGCAACGAAGAAATCCTCGGGGCCTTCGTTGTCGGCGAGGGCCAGCGCGTGCTGCCAGCCCTCGTCACCGGCGACGCGCAGGCCGTCGATGTGGGCGGCGAGGCGCTCGTCGAGGTCGGTGAACTGCTGGAGCGAATAGTTGGGGGCGTGGACTGCGCTGGCGCGTTGCAGCCAGAGGAAGGAGGCTTCGTCGGCGTGCTCGGCCAGAACCCCGGCAAGTGCCGGCGACGAGACATCCGGGTCATTCATCGCAGCCACCGCGATGTCAGTCGAGTCGCGCCAGCCACTCGTCTGTTCCATAGCCTGGATCCGACTCGGCAAAGATCGCCGGATGCTGCTGCAGGCGCACGGGCGCCAGCAACGCTCCGACGCGTTGATAGGGCTTCATCTCGTCTCTGTCCGGATAGCCGAGGACCGGCGCAGGGCCGGCCTGGATCACCCAGCAGCCCGGCAATTCGTGCACGGGGCATGAGCGCCCCAGCTCCTCGCGCACGTCTTCCAGCGCGGGCAAGCGCTGTCGAAGTGGGGCCCCGGTCAGTGTGAGCCAGTTGACGCACTTGATGGAAGGTGCATCGGAACGCTGCAGGGCGATGATGGTCGAGTCCATGTAGTTCAGATCGATGCCCGGGTACTTCTTTGCGAGCATCAGCATCTGGCTCGCGGCCTCGTTCTCGTACTCGCCCTCCGGATCCCAGTTGACGGCGAAGCCTGCGTGTCCGGAGTCGAAATCGAAACCTGCGACCAGCTGGGCCAGCAGGTTCGCAACGCTTTCGTATCCGGTATCCATGAACCAGGACGGCAGGATGAGCCGAACCACCCCCACCTTCGTCTCTTCTTCCTGGTCGGCCAGCAGGTAGAAGCCATGCTCCGACGGCTCGTCCCTGTCGTCGCCACCTTCGAGACTCAGCATGTAGATGCCCTTGCCTTTTCCCTTGCGCTTGGTAAACCAGTCGGGCAGCAGTTGCAGCGAATCGGGCTTGAGCGGTCTGGAGCCCTCCATCGATTCGGTCCGATAGAACTTCAGGTAGCTGCCGATTACCCCCAGTGCCTTCGCATAGAAGTTCTGGATGCCTTGCGCATGGTCGAACATCGACCCACGCCAGTACAACGTGATGTCCGTCACCAGGCGCAGGTAGATGCCATCGTCGCCCGAAAAAACCAGCTTTTCCTTCTCATTGCTCATGGGAGTGTTCCTTCCGACTCAGCAGTCGCAATTCTTGGCGTTGATCTTCACCGGCTTGTTGCCATTGGCCAGTTTCTGCTGGCGCAGCTTCTGCGTCTTGCGCCAGCGGTCGCCGGGAAACTTGAAATCGAAGCAGCGCTTCACTATCGGCACGCCCGCCGCATCCGTTCCCACCGCCAGCACCACGTCGGGAATCAGAACGCCGTAGGAACGAGTGAATTGCTGGGTGATCAGGCCGCCGAGTTTCTGTATCTCGCGCGCTGCCGAGGACTGAGGGTTGCTCAGGCGGCTCTCCAGTTCGTAGGACCAGTTTCCGCTCGAGGATGAGTCCCGGCTCCAGCCGCCGCGCGGCCCCTTCACATGGCCTTTGGCGAGGTCCTTGCAGAACTCTTCGCAAAGCTTGTTCGCCATCGCCTCCTCGTCGGCATCGAGCCCGAGGTCCTTGACCACCGACTGGAGAATGCCCGCCAGATTGGCCGCGTTCTCCGAGTTGTGGAACATCTTGTCCATGAAGCGCGCGGCATTCTTGCCGTCCATCTTCACGTCGAATGAGTAGAGGATCCACGTCGCCTCCTTCATGAAGGTGCTCGACTTCACGCCACCAGCCACCCCGGCGTTGTCGCCGTTGGAGAGTGCGAACTTCGACCCCTTGTTCGCAGCCATCACCTTGTCGCCCTTGACCGTGGTCGTCCCGTTGGTCAACGTGATGGATTGCGCGATGTTCGGATAAGGCACGGGCACCGGGCCACCTGGGCTCGGCGTCTTGCAGACGTCCGGGATGGTCGCGGTGGTAATCCCGCTGCTCATCTTGTGAACGAGCGAGCCTACGGTGCCATTGACGCGGATAGTGACGGGCATGGCGCGTCTCAGCCATCACGCGGGTCGATGCCGCGTACCAGCACGGCGCCGCGCTCGCCCGACTCGGAACTGGCCCACACCATCGACACCGGGCCCCTGCCGTAGTGCTTGAGATGAGAGATGGCGGCAAGGACGACATGCAATGGCATTCCTGCGGCGCCCACATCGCCCCAGCAATCGGCCGGTGCCACGAAATCAGTGGCGTTGCGAAAGTGCTCTTTCGTGCGCAGCACGGTAAACCCATACTCGTCAGCGCGATAGGTCTCGCCGTTCATGTCGCAGATGACGTTGTGCACCATGTCGCCCGGCCCCAAGGATTGAAGTGCATGACGGAAGGCCTGAGTGAGACCGTCGCCGATGCAAACATCGGGACTCTTGATGAGCCGGGTCTCCAATCCGAGGCCCGGCTCGGCGAGCGTGGCGAGTGAAGCCATGCCGGTCCGCTCCATGAACTCCTGCGAGACAACCAGCACGGCGCCGGCTGCTTCGCCAGGAATGAAGCCCCAGGGATTGTTGAGTACGCCGCCGCCATGAAGCTGCTCGCTGGCATCGATCCATTCGAGCGTTTCCGGCGCGAGGTAGGAATCGACGCCGCAAACCACGCAAGCGTCGATGGAAGCGCCGGCGCAACCGCGCATCGCTGCATCGAGGGCCAGGTGCCCGCCCGCGTGGCCGACTTCGAAGACCCGGCTCGCACCGAAGAGCGCACGGTTTGCCTGTGTGATATCCGCCAGCAGTGCATCTCGAAGGCCAAACGGATGCCCGGCGCGCGGAGGCGGCAGGGCCAACGCCAGGCCCAACCGGCAATGTACTGCGTCGCCGAGGGCCACGAGCGGACGCACGGCTTCCTCTATGGCCGGCAGCAGCAGCATGGCGCAGCGACGCGGTACATCGACATCCGCGCCGATCCAGGGCGCACGGGCCACGCGCATGGACTCGCCCGCCGAATCGATCATGAAGGGGTGTTCGGCGAATCCGCAAATGCCGGCGCGTGCCGCGGCAGCGCTCGCCCATGCATTGCGGCCGATGGGGGTGCATGCGCCGAAACCGGCGACCTGCAAGACTGCGGGGGTCATGCCGGCACTCCGGCCTCGTCAGGGTGCTCACCCAGACGCACAAGGCGCTTCTCGAAGATGCGCGTCTTCAACAGCTTGTGCACCTTTGGGTGGCAAGGCAGCGCGCTGTGCCATACCAAGGCGACGCGCGAACGGTCCGGCTCGACAATCACCGTGTGCAGCGCCGGCCGTTCATGCAGCACACGCTGGCCATCCGAAAAGAAAGTCTCCATTCCCAGGATCACCCGCGGCAGCTCGAAGCGCAGCATCTCGCCATGCGGCCACAGGTTGATCAGCATCACCGGCTCTCCGCCGGCGAGGAACTGCGGCGCCTGCTGGTCCGCAGGAGCGCACTGGTAGTGCCTGTCGTCGAAATCCACCGGCAGCAACGGCAACCGCTCCCTCTGCCACGCCTCGTCGTACGTTCCCGCGAACCCCGCGCGCGGCTGCCAATGGTTGCACAGCGGTCCGAAGCCCGCCGGCTCTGGCCGATCGTTCCAGGCGCGCACGAGCTGGTCGGGGTACTCGATGTTCGGCAGCCGCATCCCCTCCGCATGCGCGGCTTCGAGCGCGAAACCGGTACCTACCGGATTGCGCACGTCGAACTGCGGATTCGGCGCATCGCGCGTCCATGGATCGACACCGCCATACGCGCGTTCCCACACCAGCGGCATCGTGACGAAGGGCTGGGGCTCCGACGGCGAACCGCCCAGCCATACGCGATCGCCCATCACGCGCAGCCGCTTCGCTATCGGGCCGACGCGCAGTCCCACGTCGATCTGCGCCACCGGCACGCCGCCGGGCGCATGCGCGTGGCCGATCAACAGCACGTCGGTGGTCTGCTTCGTGCGCACCAGGTCCATTTCGTACAACAGGTTCGGCTGGGGCGCGGCCTCGTCGACGAAGACGGGCGCCTGCGCGACGGGTGGCTGTTCGGGCGCGACGCTCGTCTCGCCGTCGGGCGCGATGTCGAAGCTGCACTTCACCGCCACGAGCCAGATCTCCGCACCGTCGCGGTCGCGCACCCAGGTGCGTTCGGCGGCGTAGGGCGTGCGGTTTTCGAGTTGCCACATGGCGTGTGCCTCGTCAGTTGATGCCCACGTAGGCGCCCTTGACGCGGTTGGCGCCGCTCGAGCGCGAGAGCACGTAGCTGCCGTTGATCAGCACCTTGCCCGCGCGCGTGAGCACGATGCTGGCCTCGCCGCAGCGCAGCTCGATGCGCTCGCGCGCCTGCAGCACGACGCGCTCGCCGTCCACGCGCGCGTCGAGCGCCGGCGTTTCCGTGTGCGGCGGCTGCACGCGGCCCACGATGACGGGGTGTCGCGCCTCGCCCTTCTCGAAGGCGACCACGACGGCCGCGCCCGCATCACCGGGCGCCAGCCCTACGGTCGACAGCGCCTGCACCGGCGCCATGCCCTCGCCCAGCGTGACCAGGAAGCGTCCCTCGGCATCGAAGCCGGCGAAACGGGCCACCGCCACGCCCTGGCCCGAGAGCTTCGACCATGCCGCCACGCTGTGCAGCACGCTGCGCGCGCTCCTGAGATCGGTTTGGTCTTCCACGGTCTCAGTCCTCCCCCAGGTTGGAGCCCTTGATCTTGATCGAGCCTCCGGCCTTGAACGATGCGGTACCGTCGGCCTTGATGGTGATCTTTGCACCCTTGATGGTGATGCCGCTGGCGTTCATGACGATCTTGCTGCCGCCCGCCTTGAGCATGATGGTGGGCGCCTCGACCATGCAGATCGCGCCCGCCTTGATCTTGATCGGCCCCTTCGAGGTCTCGGAGATCACCGCGGCCGACAGCTTGTGCGGACCGCCCACGGATACCGACTGCAGCGCACCCACGCTCACCTTCTGCAGTCCGCCCACGCTCACCATCTGCGCGCCGCCGACGCTCACGGTCTGCACGCCGCCCACGTTGATGGCCTCGCCGGCGCCCACGCTGTGCATCCGGCCCGCGCCCACGGTGTGGGCCTCGGCCACCGAGATGGTGGTGGTCTGCATGCCGTTGACGGTGTGGCTGCGCCCGCCGTTGACCGTTACGGTCTCGCCGCCGTTCACTGTCTCGGTGCGGTGGCCCGTGATGGTGATGGTCTCGGTGCCGCCCACGGTCTCCGTGCGGTTGGCGCCGATCGAGACGCTCTGGTCCACGCCCACGTGCTGCATCTGGTTGTTGCCCACGCTCTCCGAGTCGTCGACGTCGATGGTGTCGGTACGGCTGTTGTGCACGGTGGTCGTCTGGTTGTTCTCGACCGTGGTGTTCATGTCGTACTGGCCGTGGATCGTCACCTTCTCCTTGCCGGCGGTGTCGTCCATCGACAGTTCGTTGTAGCCCTTGCCCTTGTGCGTGTTCGACTTGATGCCGCTCACCACCGCGCCGGCCGGCAGGCCGAACGGTGCCATCGATTCGCCGTTGTAGAAGCGGCCGATGATGATGGGCTGGTCGGGGTCGCCGTCGAGGAAGTCGACGATCACCTCCTGGCCGATGCGCGGAATGCTGATCGCGCCCCAGCTCTTTCCGGCCCAGGGGTGCGACACGCGCACCCAGCACGAGCTGTTCTCGTCGTTCTTGCCGTAGCGGTCCCAGTGGAACTGCACCTTCACGCGGCCGTGCTCCTCGGTCCATATCTGCTCGCCGCTGCGGCCCGTGACGATGGCGCTCTGCGGGCCGGGCATGGTCACGCGCGGCGTCATGCGCGGCGGGCGCCAGGGCGTGTTCAGCGGGATCGCGGTGAGCAGGAAGCTGCAGGCCCCCTGCCGGCCCGTGCGCAGAGTCGGCGTCTCGGCGATCAGGTCGCCCACCAGTTCGGCCATGCCGGCATTGACCGGATCGTCGGCCAGGGCCTCGTGCAGCACGACGTCGATGGGACGCTGGCTCTCGGGGAAATTCGCGCCCTCGTAGCCTGGGTGGCTCGCGACGAAAGTGCAGGCGGCGATCAGGTAGTCGCCGTCGCGCTTGCCGTCGGGGTCGCCCTTGAAGGCGAAGCTGCGCCCGGCCGCCACGTCGGGCCAGCCGGTCAATGCCCAGTGGCGCTGCCGCCGGCCGACCAGCTCGTCCAGGCGCAGCTGCGCGAGGTTGTCGGTATCGTCGCCCGACTGGTAGCCGCCCGGGAACTCGAACACCTCCAGGTCGGCCAGCTCGTGCGTGTCGGGGTCGCCCTTGTCCGCATCCAGCTGCTTGCTGATGACCTTGAAGTCGCGGTCGCGCGACGCGAACTTGCCCGACTCGAACTGCCGCGAGCTGACCCAGCGCGTGATCTCGTTGAAGCGCCCTTCCGATGCGCCGCGCTCGACGTGGTTCAGCGTGTCGGCCGCCGGCAGCTTCTCGTGCGCCAGCGTGCTGGTGTCCGACAGGTACAGCGTGCCCGGCGCATCGTGCGCGTCGAACCAGTAATAGATACCTTCTTCTTCCAGAAGGCGCGAGAGGAACTGGTAGTCGCTTTCCCTGTACTGCACGCAGTACACGTGGGGCGCATGCGGGCCCACCACGCCGCCCGCCTTGATCTTCTTCAGGCTGCCGACCGGGCTGTCGTCCAGCACGGCGTCGATCACGCCCAGCACCGGCTTGTTCTGCAGGATGCGCGCGTTGGTCCGCTTGCTCAGCAGCCAGAACCACGAACGCAGGCTGATCCGGTATTCGAGGAAGCGCCCGCTCTGCGACACGCGCGTGAGGCGCACCGCGTGGCCCTGGCAATGCCGCTTGTGGGCGTTGCCGTCGGCATCGGCGAACTCGATCACGACGTCGAAGGAGCGGCCCAGCACGTCGGCCGCGTCGATGCTTTCGTTGTCGGTCAGCACGGTGAGCTCGTAGGCGGAGGGACGCGCCAGCACCTCGTGGCCCACGATGCGCCAGAACATGAGCTTGTCGACCGCGGGCGAATCGCCCTGGATGCTGAACTTGTGATCGGCCATGCTTCCCCCTTTTTTCTCTCTCTCATCGCCTCTCCTCTCCCCTGGTCCGTGCGGACGGACCGGACAGCGGAACCTACGGCGCCAACAGCAGCACCAGCGGCTGGCTCGGCACGGTGCGCACGCCGGGGCAGTTGGTGCTGTTCTGCAGCGACACGCTGGTCAGGCGCGACGCGGGCATGCCCATCAGCAGCACCGTGAAGGCGCCGGTGAGATGGCGGCTCGGTCCCATCACCGTGCCCGAGGCCACGCCCAGCAGCACGCCGGAGTTGTCGCCGTTGGTCATCGGAATGGTGGTGCCGAGGTTGTGGGCCGGACCGCCCATGATGAGGATCGTCGGGCAGTTCGGAATCGCCATCGGACCCATGGCGATGTTCGGATACGGCACCGGAATCGGCGACGGCGCGGCGGGCGTGATGCAGACATCGGGAAAGCCCGTGTCCGTGCCCATCAGCTGGCAGTTGGCGAACATTTCTCTTTCTCTCCGCTGCCGCTTCAGCCGAAGTGGATCTGCGCGCCGCGCGCCTTGACCAGTTCGCGGCCGTTGACCAGCGTGTGCTCGCCCTCCAGGCGCATTAGCTGCTGCGCCTCGCACTCCACATGCGTGGCCGACACGCGATCGATGCCGTCGGTGATGCGCAGGTAGTGCCTGCTGAAGTGCTGCACGCGGTCCATCACCGACGACAGCACCGAGCCCACGAGCTTCAAGCTGGTGCCGACCACACTGAGCTGGCGGCCAACGACATCGGCGCTGTCGGTGGCCAGGCGCGTGCGCTGCGTGGCGATGTCGAGTTCCTCGGCAGCGAGCTCGATGCGCCCGCCCTCCGCGGCGATGCGCATGTCGCCGCCTTCGCAGTTCACGACATTGGCCGTGCCCTCCTCGCGCTGCAGCACGGCCATGACCCAGACCTCGTCGGGCGCGATGCGCAGGCAGGCCACGCTGTCGCCGGCCGCGGGCTCGAGCAGGCAGCTCGCGGCGCGGCGTGCTCGCAGCTTCAGGTCGCCGCTGGCAACGACCTGGCCGCCCTTCGCGTCGATGCCCAGGATGCCCACGCACCATTCGCCGCCGATGGCCTTCGCGGCCGGGCGCTGGCGTGTGCGGGTCTTCAGGGTCGTTTCGTTGTTCATGGCGTGTTCCCTCTGTGTTCGTTCATCCGGCGAATCTGGTGATCAGGCAATCAGGCGACCAGCGGCTGCCAGCGTTCCGATTCCGCGAGCTCCGGATCGGTCTCGAGCGCGCGCGCGCGGTCGCTCATCTGCGCGTTCTCGGTGATGGCGGCATGCAGCACGGTGCGCAGCATGGTGGCGCGACGCAGGTCGGCCGAGGTGAGATCGGCATGCCTGAAGTCGGCATACGTCAGCTCGGCGCCGCTGAAGTTGGCGCCCTGCACTTTCGCGCCCGCGAAATGGGTCTGGTACAGGTCGCAGCCTATGAAATTGGCTTTGGGCAGCACGGCGCCGGTGAAAAGAGCCTGCCGCAGGCGCGCGCCCGAGAAGTCGGCTCCCTTGCCGGTGGCCGCGCAGAAGATCGCCGACGGTGCCACCGCGTTCGCGAACTTCGCGCCTTCGAGGTTGGCGCCCTGGAAGTTGCACTGCTGCAAGGTGACGCCACTGAAGTCGGCCCCACCCAGGTCGGCGGACGAGAACTGGCAGCCGTTCAGGTCCAGTCCCGCGAACGACATGCCCTTGAGCGAGGTCTTGAAGAACACGTTGCGCAGCATGCGTGCGCCGGTCCACGTCAGGTGCGAGAGATCGCATTCGTTGACGGTGGTGTATTGCCAGCTGGTGTCGTCGGCGCAGACGTCGAGCAGCACCGACTGGCTGATGACGGCGGAGTCGAGCTGCACGCCGCGCAGTACGGCATGGTCCAGCCGGCAACGCGCCAGCGTGGCCATGGTCATCGCCGACTGCGCCATCTGCGCGTGCGTCAGGTCGCACTCGGAGAAGACTGCACCGTGCAGATTGGCTTCGCGCAGGTCTGCGTGGTCGAGCTTGCAGCGATTGAAGACGGCCTTGCGCAGGTTGGCGCCCGATGCGATGGCGCCGCGCAGGTCGCATGCGTCGAACACGGTCTCGCGCAGGTCGGCGCCGCGGAAATCCGTTTCGGCGAAATTGATCCGGGAGAAGATTCCGCCGCCGAGCGCGAGGCCCGCGTAGCGTCCCTTGCGCAGGTCGAGGCCTTCCAGCGCCTCGCCGACGCTGACTGCAATGGCCAGCAGGTTCGGGCTCATGCTGCGGCCTGCTGTTCCGGCGTGAGCCGTGGCCATGTCCGCGCCCGCTTGAGCAATGCGCCGTCGAAGCTCGTCGAGCCGTCCAGCCGCACGCGCCCGAGGTCGGCGCCGAAGAGATTGCTGCGCCGCAGGTCGGCCCCGCGCAGATCCGCCGACTGGAAGATGGCGTCGCTGAAGTTCACGCCCGACAGCAGCGCGTTGGTGCAGACGGCCTTGCGCATCAGGGCGCCCTTGGCGCTGGCGAGCCGCATGTCGGCGCCCTCGAGCAGGGCTTCGCAGAGATTGGCGCCGTCGAGCACGGCGCGAATCATCTTGGCGCCGCGCGCATCGGAGGCACCGAAGTTGAAACGGCGCAGGTCGGCCTGGCTCATGTCCGCACCGGCCAGGCTGCTTCCCTTGACCGCCACGGTGCCGGCGCAATGTGCCGCCATCATCCTTGCGCCGTCGAGCTTGCTGGTCACGAAGGTCGCGTTCTCCATCTTCGCGCCGTGCATGTCGACGCCCGAGAGGTCGGACTCGATGAAGTTGCAGACGGACAGGTTCGCCTCCGGCCAACGCATGCCTTTCAGGTCCAGCTTGTGGAAGACCTGGCCGCTCAGGTCGGCACCGGCCCAGTCGGCCTCGCCCCACGTGGTGTGAAGCAGGTTCGCCTTGGCGAACGTCGCGCGCCGCATCTGCGTGCCGGCGAATGCGCAATGCATGAGCGTCGCGCCGCTGAAGTCGGCATCGTCGAAGACGCCGCGGGCGAGCCGCGCCTTGCCGAGGTTGGCCTTGCCGAACTTCGTGCCGATGGCGATCGCGCCTTCCAGATTCGCATGCGCCAGCACCGCCCCCGCGAGGTTGGCACCGGAGAGATTGGTATTGACGAGGTTCGCGCTCTCGAGCCACGCGCCTTCGAAGTTCACGTCCCGCAGGTCGAGGCCCGAGAGATCGGCGCCGGTGAGGTCGATGCCCGCGAAGAACTTGATGCCCGCGGCGCTGGCGCGTGCCATCTCGCCGCGCAGCTTCGCGGCCTCGCCCACGGCCATCGGGTAGGCCGGCGGCTGCATGTGCGCGGACTGGAGATAGCCTGCCCGATGCGCATCCTCGATCTGGCACAGCTTCGGATAGATCGGCGCCAGGTCGACGGGCCTCGTTCCCATGGCCACCTGCGCGCGCATCTCGGCCATGTGCCTGTCGGGGTCGTATTTCGGCGGACCGCGGTGCTGCAGCTTGGCGAGGTCGATCTTCTGCTCCTGCGACATCGCCAGCGCCCGCTCGATGACCGTGACCGCATCCTCGACCGCCGCCCACCGCTGCGCCTCGGCCTCCTTCATCTTCTTCTCGAGGTAGGGCGGCAGTTCGTCGCCGACCGGAACCTTCTCGCGCGGCGGCATCCGGATGCCCAGTGCGTCCGGGTCCTTGCCCATGGAGATGGCCTTCTCGCGAGCGAAGGCCACATCCATCCCGGCGCGACGGCGCTGCGCTTCGCCCTGCAGCCCCTCCGTCCCGAAGGGTGCCTTCGCGGCTTCCACATCGGGGTCGACGGTGCTCACACCCTCCGGGAGCAGGTCGCTGTCGACGATGGCGTAGATCGGTCCCATCTTCGGATCGGCACGCTTCGCGGCAGCGTCGAGATAGTGCGCATCGGAGCGGACCTGGCCGATGCGTTCGACCGCCCCCATGAGGCTGACCACGTCGGAGCCGTCGTCGGTGCCCACCTCGGCCAGGCCCTGGAAGATCGCGATGCAGCGCTCGGCATGCGGAAAGAACCACACCGTCGTCAGCCGCAGCGGCACTTCGCGCACCTTGGGCTCCCCGATCGCCATGCGGTAGCCGACGAACACGCGGGCCCGCATGCCCGGCAGGCGGCCTTCGATCAGGCGCTTTTCCGGATGCATGTTCTCGAACGAGAACGGTTCGTCGCCGACGAGCGCCGCGCCCATCCACTGGTCCGGCGGCGCGAGGTTGAAGTAGCGCCAGTCGGTGTCCGGCGCGAAGCCCGGCGCGTGCAGCTTCAGGTAGTCGGCGTCGTAGGTGCCGCGGTACTGCACGCGCTGCGGATGCATCACGTCGAGTGCGCCCATGCCGGCGGGCGCAATGGCCTGGTCGGGGCGAAGGAGGCGGTCGTGCGGCAGTTCGATGTTGGGCAGCCAGGCCACGCCATCCGCCTTCTGCCTGCCGCGGCCTGCGGTGTTGAGGGGAAAGTCCGTCCCGCCGTAGGCCCTGGACCAGTCCAGCGGCATCTCCGCGAAAGGCCGGGCCTTGCTCGGCTTCGATCCGTCCCAGTAGCGGTCGCCCAGTACCAGCACGGTCTTTTCCTGCGTGCCGAAGCGGGCCCTCACGGCACAGCCGTCGGGCCGGTCCGGGGGCGGGAATGCCTTGCCGTGCACCAGGAACTCCGGCGTGAGCTTGGCCACGCCCTCGTCGATCATCGGCTGGGCCATCTCCTTCGCCAGGAAGGACCACATCGACTGCTCCGCCCACAGCGTTGCGCGCTCGCCCTGCGCGAACGGCAGGTGCAGGCAGGCGCTGATGCTGAGCCCGAAGCGCTTGCGGTACTCGATTGGGCGCGTCGACAAGCCGAGCGCCTGGGGTTTGAGGACTTGCATGGTCGATCGACAGCCCTCTTCATTCCCAGTCGTCGTTCGGCGGCACCCCGCCGTCCAGCGGGTCGGATGACGGCGGTGGCGGTGGCGGTGGCGGTGGCGGCGGCGGCGGCGGCGGCGGTGGCGGTGGCGGCGGCGGCGGTGCTGGCGGCGTCGGGCTCCACTCCTGCGTCGGCTCCGCGGGGGCGCCTACCCCTGGTGCAGGCGGCGGGGCCGGTGGAGCCGGCGGAGGCGGGGGCGGTGCGGCGGAGCCGTCCGCGTTGACAGACTCGTCGGCTGCCAGTCGTTCGCCGCCGGTGCCGACGCCGGCGGCACCCAAGGCACCGACGATCAGTTCACCGCCGGCGATCGCGACAGTGCCGATCACCGGGATGCTGCCGATCACGCCTTCCGTGCGACGGTTGCGCGTGATCGCGCCGAGCGAGCGCAGCCGGCCCGCAAGGCCCGGCAGGTGCGCGGCGTCGGCCTCGTTGGCTGCGTTGTCCAGCGCGTTGGCGGCGTCCGCGTACTGCTTCAGTGTCGCGGCGATGTCCGCGTCCGCACTGGCAAGGCCCGCAACCGCTCCGAGCATGCCGGCGACCGCGGCTCCGCCCGCGCCACCGGCACCCGCTCCCGGCGTGAAGGTGTGCAGCGCGGCCTGCTCCACGTCGACCGGAAAGGCCTGGATCTCCGGCGCGAGGCCGGACGACAGCTTGACGCCCAGCGCGGTATCGATGGCCACGCCTCCGAAGTTGGAGATGGCGATGGCCAGCGCGTTGTCGATGCTCATGCCCATGAAGGTCGAGCGCGCGATACCCAGGTTGGCTTCGCTGTTGGTGCCGATGTAGCCGCTGGTGTTCGGCCCCAGGATGGTTGTGTTGGAGCCGACCGAGGTCGCGTCGATGCTGCCCACCGCCATCATCTCGATGCCGGTGTTGCTCATCAGCTTGATCTTGTTGGCCATCAGGTGCAGCGGCCCGGTGGGCACCGTGATGTACTTCGAGCTCGCCCCCGTCACCATCCAGTCGATGTGCCCAGCCTCGAAGCTCATCTTCGCGGCCTTGTAGGTCACGTTGCCGCTGACGGTGATGGTCTGGTTGCCGATCACGTTGCGGGTCTCGCCGGCGCGCGAGGTGTCGGTGCGCGCACCGGTCACGTCGCTCAGGCTGGTGCCGGTCACCATGGTCTTGTCGTTGCTGTCGACGAAAGTGGTGCGGTCGCCCACCACCTGGTTGTTCTGCTTGCCCTTGACCGTGTTCTTCTGATCCACCACCACCATGTTCGTGTCGTTGCGCGTCACCGTGCTCTTGCGGTCGCGGTCCACGTGGTTGGTCTGGTCGCGCTTGACGGTAACGCTCTGGTCGCGGTCGATGGTGGTGGAGTCGTCGCGCTCCACGCTGCGGCTCATGTCGAGCTCGGCGTGGATGTTGATGTTCTCCTCGCCCTTCTTGTCCTCGAACATGATCTCGTTGTAGTTCGAGGAGCCGCCGCCGGGCGTGGAGCGGGTCTTGAAGCCGCTCTGCGTGGGCGACTTGTACGGTATGGGCTGCTCGTCGTTGTAGACGCGGCCCATGATGATCGGCCGGTCGGGGTCGCCATTGAGAAAGTCGACGATCACCTCCTGGCCGATGCGCGGGGCGAAGTAGCCGCCCCAGCCCTTGCCGCCCCACGGCTGCGACACGCGGATCCAGCAGGTCGACTTCTCGTTGCTTTCGTCGTAGCGGTCCCAGTGGAAATGCACCTTCACTCGGCCGTGGTCGTCCACGTGCAGCTCGTCGCCCTTGGGGCCGACCACGATGGCGGTCTGCGGGCCGGGCATGGTCACGCGCGGCGTGAGGCGCGGCGTGCGGAACAGGCGCTCGGTGGGCATCACGGTCAGCAGGAAGATGCTGTTGCCGGTCTGCGCGGCCGAGAGCGCGGGCGTGGCGGCGATGATCTCTTCCAGCACCGGCAGCGTGTCGGCGTTCACCGCGTCGTCGCGCAGCACGTCGGCCAGTGCGTCGTGCACGGGCCGGGCCGGGGCGCTGGCGCTCACGCCCTCGTAGCCGCGATGGCTGGCGACGAAGGTGCAGGCCGCGATGATGTAGTCGCCGTTGCGCGTGCCGTCGGGGTCGCCCTCGTACTTGAAGCCGCGCCCGGCCGTCACGTCGGGCCACGGCGTCACGGCCCAGTGGCGGTCGCGGTGAGCGTTGAGTTCGTCGCCGCGCAGCTTGGCGCGGGTCTCGGCGTCGTCGCCGCTGAAGTAGCCGCCGGGGAACTCGAAGAGCTCCAGGCTCGCCAGTTCATGGTCGTCCGACGCGTCGATGTCGGCGCCCAGCTTCTTCTTGATGGCCTTGAAGTCGCTGTCGCGCGAGGCGTGCTTGCCGGTGTCGAACTGCCGCCCGCTGACCCAGCGCGAGATCTCGTTGAAGCGCGGCTCGGCGGCGTTGACGGCCATGTGGCGCAGGGTGTCGGCCGCGGGCAGCTTCTCGTGCGCCATGTCGCTGGCATCCGAAAGGTGCATGGTGCCGGGCGCATCGTGCGCGTCGAACCAGTAGTAGATGCCCTCGTCCTCCAGCAGGCGCGAGAGAAAGCGGTAGTCGCTCTCCTGGTGCTGCACGCAGTAGCGCCTCGGGTTGTGCGTGCCGATCACGTTGTCGGCCTTGGTCTTCTTGAAGCGCTTGATGGGGCTGTCCTCGAACACCGCGTCGAGCACCTCCAGCACCTTCTTCTCCTGCAGGATGCGCGAGTTGGCGCGCTTGGTGAGCAGCCAGAACCACGAGCGCAGCGTGATGCGGTATTCGTAGTGCCGCCCCATGTGGCCCGCGCGCACGAAGCGCACCGCATGGCCCTGGCAGTGGCGCTCGTGCGTTCCGCCGTCGGCGTCCTTGAACTCGATCACCACGTCGAAGGCATGCCCCAGGATGTCCTTGGCGTCGACGGCCTTGTTCTTCGAGATCACCGTGAGCTCGTAGGCCGATGGACGCGCAAGCGCCTCGTGCCCCACGATGCGCCAGAACATCAGGTCGTCCTTGGCGGGTGAATCGCTCTCGATGCGGAACTCGTTGTCGGCCATCTTTTTCTCTTGGGGTGGAGGCTTGTCAGTCGAAGGCGTAGGTGAAGTCGGCGTCCTTCACGTCCAGCGCCACGCGGCGGATCTCGCCGCCGGAGGCCAGGCGCTGCAGGTACTCGACGGAGATCGTCGGCAGCACGGTGTTGGTGAGGATCGCGTCGATCACGCGCCCGCCCGACTCCGGGTCCTGGCAGCGCGCGACCACCTGGTCGACCACCGCGTCGCTGTACTCGAAGGGCACGCCGTGGTTGGTTTCCACGCGCTTCTTGATGCGGCCCAGCTGCAGCCGCACGATCTTCTTCATCATCTCGGGCGACAGCGGGTAATAGGGAATGGTGACGATGCGGCCCAGCAGCGCGGGCGGGAACACCTTCATCAGCGGCGCCTTCAGCGCATCGGCCAGGCTGTTGGGCTCGGGCAGCAGCTCGGGGTCGCGGCACATGCTCATCACCAGCTCGCTGCCGGCGTTGGTGGTCAGCAGGATGATGGTGTTCTTGAAGTCGATCATCCGGCCCTCGCCGTCTTCCATCCAGCCCTTGTCGAAGACCTGGAAGAAGATCTCGTGCACGTCGGGGTGGGCCTTCTCCACTTCGTCGAGCAGCACCACGCTGTAGGGCCGGCGGCGCACCGCCTCGGTCAGGATGCCGCCTTCGCCGTACCCCACGTAGCCCGGAGGCGCGCCCTTGAGCGTGGAGACGGTGTGCGCCTCCTGGAACTCGCTCATGTTGATGGTGATGATGTTCTGCTCGCCGCCGTACAGCGCCTCGGCCAGCGCGAGCGCGGTCTCGGTCTTGCCCACGCCGGAAGTGCCGCAGAGCATGAACACGCCGATGGGCTTCTGCGGGTTGTCCAGCCGCGCGCGCGAGGTCTGGATGCGCCGCGCGATCATCTCCAGCCCGTGCTTCTGTCCGATCACGCGCTGGTTGAGCGTGTCGGCGAGCTTGAGCACGGCCTCCACCTCGTTCTTCACCATGCGGCCGACGGGAATGCCGGTCCAGTCGGCGACCACCGAGGCCACGGCCTGCTCGTCGACCGACGGCAGGATGAGCGGCGACTCGCCCTGCACCGCGTGGATCTTCGCCTGCAGCTCGTGCAGCTCGGCCAGCAGCGCGGCGCGGTCGGGCGCGGGTTCGGCGGATGCGGGTGCGGCCGCATCGGTGGCCGTGGCTGCAGCGGGCGTGTCCACCGGCTTGTTGCCCGCGCGCAGCTTGCTGCGCAGCTCCAGCAGCCGGTCGACCAGCCCCTTCTCCTCCTGCCAGCGCGCATTCAGCGCATCGAGCTGCACCTTCGATTCGGCCAGCAGCGCGGCAACCTGCGCGGCACGCTTGGTCACGTCGATGCCGATGGCCTCCTCGCGGCCGATGATTTCCTGCTCCACCGTCAGGCCCTCGATGCGGCGCATGCAGTCTTCCACTTCGGGCGGCGTCGCGTGCTGCGACACGGCCACGCGAGCGCAGGCGGTGTCGAGCAGGCTCACGGCCTTGTCGGGCAATTGGCGCGCGGGAATGTAGCGGTGGCTCAGCTTCACGGCCGCCTCGATGGCTTCGTCGAGCAGCTGCACGCGGTGGTGCTTCTCTAGCACGCTGGCCACGCCGCGCAGCATCAGGATCGCCTTGGTCTCGTCAGGCTCCGGCACCTGCACCACCTGGAAGCGGCGGGTGAGTGCCGGGTCCTTCTCGATGTACTTCTTGTACTCGGCCCAGGTGGTGGCGCCGATGGTGCGCAGGTTGCCGCGCGCCAGCGCCGGCTTGAGCAGGTTCGCTGCGTCGCCGGTGCCGGCGGCACCGCCCGCGCCCACCAGCGTGTGGATCTCGTCGATGAAAAGAATGATGGGCGTGGGCGAGCTCTGCACCTCGTCGATCACCTGGCGCAGGCGCTGCTCGAACTCGCCCTTCATGCTGGCGCCGGCCTGCAGCAGGCCGATGTCGAGCGTGAGCAGCTTCACGTCCTTCAGTTGCGGCGGCACGTCGCCGCGCGCCAGGCGCTGCGCGAAGCCCTCGACCACGGCCGTCTTGCCGACGCCGGCCTCGCCGGTGAGCAGAGGGTTGTTCTGGCGGCGGCGCATGAGGATGTCGACGATCTGGCGGATCTCCTCGTCGCGGCCCGTCACCGGATCCATCTCGCCCTTCTTCGCCTTCTCGGTGAGGTCGACCGCGAACTTCTTCAGTGCGTCGCCCTTGCCCATGGCGGCCGGGGCCATCGCACCGGAATCTTCGCCGGGTGCGCCGCTGCCCATGCCGGTGCCGTCCTGCGCGCGCATCTGCGCCTCGGGCGAGGCGTCGCAGATCTTGGCGAAGTTGTCGGCCAGGTCCTCGACCTTCACTTTCTCGAACTGCTTCGACAGGCCGAACAGCGGGTTGCGCAGGCTCTGCGTCTTCAGCATGCCCACCAGCAGGTAGCCGGTGCGCACCTGCGCCTCGCCGAACTGCAGCGTGGCGTAGGTCCATGCGCGCTCGATGGCGTTCTCGATGTGCGGCGAGAAGTCGCTGATGGCGGTGGCACCGCGCGGCAGGCGGTCGAGCGCGGTTGTCATGTCCTTGGCGATGACCGACACGTCGAGGCCGTAGTGCTGGATCACGCGGTGCAGGTCGGAGTCCTGCGCCTGCAGCAGCTGCGCGAACCAGTGCTCCAGCTCCACGTACGGATTGCCCCGCATCTTGCAGAACACGGTGGCGCCTTCGATGGCCTTGTAGGCCAGCGAGTTGAGCTTGCCGAAAAGGGCGGTGCGGCTGATTTCACTCATGAGGGACTCCGTATCTCTTCTGAACGAATGAAGATGGGCTTGTTGAAAGACTGGTTGCCGATGCGCACGTCGGCGGCGTTGCGCGAGCGCGGGCGCTCGCCGAGCCACGACACCCAGCCGAGGCGCGGCGCGCTGCCCTTCGCGTCGCCAAGGCGCGTGGCCGGCACCTGTGCCTTCTCGAGCACGAGCTCGGCATCCCACTCGAGCTCGTCGCCGAGCAGCTGCTGCATCCAGCGCTGCAGCACGGGGCGCGCGTTTCCGATCGGAAGGAACATGCGGTACTGCTCCAGCGTGAGCGGCCCCAGGTGCAGTCGCACGCGGTGCTGGCGGTCCCACGCGCGGGTGCCGAGCATGGCGCCCATGCCCATGGAGCGCGAACTCTCGCCCTGCCCCAGCCGCGTGAGCTCGCCGGCCGGCAGGCTCATCCAGTGACCGACCCAGCGCTCCAGCTTCACCGGCACGCCGAAGTAGCTGCACAGCACCGATTCCACGCTCTCCACGTTGTGCACGCGGCGCGCGAGCCAGCCCGAGAAGTGCAGGCGCGCGTCGTCGTGGATCTCGTCGCGGTCCACGCGGCCCGGCGTGCCGATGCCGACCAGCGCGCCGATCTGCAGGCGGAAGCGGTCCTCGCCCGGCCGGTCGAGCGCGACGGCGGGACGCGACTGCGCCCACGCGCGATAGAAGTGCAGCGAGAAGCGATGAGAAAAGCTGTCGAGGAAGGCCAGCCAGGTCGGGTCGCCATGGTTCAGGCTGCGCTCGCGGATGAAGTCGCTCAGGTGCACCGGCAGCGGTCCGTTGGGGCCGATGTAGCCGAAGAACTGCTGGCGCAGGCGCGGCGGCGAATGCGCGGTGGCGGGCTCGAAGCGGCTGAAGCTCGCGGGAGCGAACGACAGCGACGGCTCCTGGCCCACGCGCACCGGCTCGGCGCCGGGCAGCAGTGCGCGGCCCCAGCGCGGCGTGGTGCGCGCGACCGATTCGAGCCGGCGCATCACTGCGAAGTAGTCGAAGGCCCAGGGCTCGCTCGACCATTCGCGCAGCGCCGCGTCGACGCGCGCCTGCACGGTGCCGCCGGCCTCGGGTGGCCGGGCCACGCTCGTCACAGGATCTGCCGCGTTCCGCACAGCGGCCTCCAGCGCATGGCCTCGCCCTTGCCCGCGATGCGCAGCACGGTCTCGACGAAATGGTTCACCTCGACGTGGCGCGAGAGAAAGCGCGCCAGCACCGCGCCGAACAGGAAGGCGCTGTGGCCGTGGAAGGCGTCCTTGTCGACCTCGAGCGTCACCTCGAGCCCGCGCCCGAAGGCGATCGGCCCCTTCAGCGGCAGCCTGCGCGCCACGGGCTTGCACTTCACCGACAGCAGGCCGCGCACCTGGCCCTGCCGCATCTCGTCGGCGTGCACCGCGTAGAGCATCAGCGTCTCGCGCAGCGCGGCGGCGCCCTGCTCCGGCGTGCTGTCGGACAGCGACAGGTAGTTGAGCGCGAGGTGGTCGACCACGCGCCACCCCAGCCCCTGGCTCACCACCGGCGACACCGGCCGCGACGGTCCGCGCACCATGCGCACGCGCTGCACGGGGAAGGAGTCGACGCAGTCGAAGTCGTTCTCGCGGCCCAGCGGCATCAGCAGCGGCAGGTCGCGGTTGGTGCACAGCGCGGTCACCGCCAGCTGCCGCAGCGTGGCCGCGTACGGCGCCTGCTGCGGGTCGACGATCTGCATGTAGACCTCGGAGCCGATGTGGCTGCTGCGGTTGCCCTCGGTGCGCTGGCGCACCGACAGCATGCGCGGCTCGCGCGTGGTCGTGAAATAGGCCGGGTGGCTCAGGCGGCTGCCGTGGAAGGCCGAGTAGAAGGGCCTGAACGGCTGCTCGGCCGCCACCGCGTCGCTGCCGGGCGCGCCGTGACCGATGACCTCGGTGACGGTATGCACCTCGAAGTCCTGCGGGCGCGTGCGATCGGGCACGAGGTGGAACTGGCTCACGCCCTCGGTCATGGCCACGCGGTCGAGCCGCTTGTTGAACAGATTGACGGCGGGCACGCAGTGCAGCAGCACGTTGTCGGCGCTCACGAGTTTCTCGAGCGCCGCGTCGCCGCGCGAGAACAGCAGCACGATCTCGACCTCGGCGACCGGCATCTCCGCGAGCAGCGCCCTGAGTCCGCCGATGCGCACGAACTGGAAGCGCTGCGGGAACGCGAAGTACTCCTGCAGCAGCCTGAAGCCCGAGAAGCCGGTGGCGGTCACGGGCAGCAGGGCCTCGTCGTCCTCGAAGCCGACCGCGCCGATGGCGCTCGGCGGCAGGCTGCGCGCGGTGCCCTGCAGGGCGCCGCCCGCACCGAGCGGCCGCACCAGCACGCCGACCGGCTGGCCCAGCGCGCATTCGTGCAGCTGCCAGGCCACGTCTTCGGCGCCGCCGAAATGCAGCACGAGGTCGTCGAGCGCGATCTGGCTGAAGTCCAGGCCGGCCGTGGCGCGCAGCGTGATGCGCAGGCCGCCGCGGATCGCGCGCGACTGCGGATGCGTGTTCAGCGGCAGGTCGGGCGCGTAGGTGAAGTACTGCGCGCGCTGCACCTCCACGGGCCAGACGCGCAGCGCGCTCGCCGTGCGGAACTCGCAATGCGTGTTCTGCCCCACCGCCTGCCGCGCACGCAGGCCGCTGCCGCGCGGCAGGCTCGGGCCGGTGGCGAGGTTGGCGTCGTCGGGGTCGGGCGCGAACGAGACCACCACCATCGCCGGCGTCGGCGCGAGGAAGTGCGGATAGACGATGTCGAGCAGGTGACCGGTGAAGCGCGGGTATTCGGCGTCGAGCTTCAGGCCCACGCGTGCCGAAAGGAATGCAGTGGCCTCGATGAGCCGCTCCACGTACGGATCGGCGACCTCCTGGCCTTCGATGCCAAGTCGATGCGCAATCTTTGGAAATGCGCGTGCGAACTCCGAAGAGCTCTCACGGAAGTAGCGCAGTTCCTGTTCATACAGGCTCAGCAGCCGAGGGTCCATGTCGGACTTACCTTGGGTTTTGCGCCATGTCCACTATCTCGATGCGGCCCTCTTCAAGGTCAACGCGGCTTCGCATGAGGAACTCGAGCGGCACGGGCTGCGCCCACAGCATGCCGCGGATCTGCAGGCCGATGCTGTTGTGGGAGTCCAGTGCGGGGCCTTCCATGATGAGTTCGACTTCGAGTGTTCGGGACAGGATGCGCGGCTCGAACTGCAGGATTGCGTTCTTCAAAGCCTGTTCCATGCTGACACGCTGCACCGACGAGGTGAACTGGCCAGACAGCATAGGCAATCCGTAGTTGATGACCGAGCGCGCCGCATTCGGGTACTGCCTGTCGTCCATCGAGAGGCCGTAGCCGGTGGCGTTGAAGAGCCACCCCAGGTCGCGCAGCACGGCCTGCCGCAGCGCCTGCTTGGTCAGCGTGCGCTTGTCGTCGCCCTCGCGCTTCTCGTCGGGCGCGTTGTCGACGAGGCGGTCGAGCAGCGATGGCTGCAGCCGCTCCTGCGCGGTGAGCTCAGCCATCGACCGCACCTTCGGCGGGCGCTTCGGCCGTTGCATCGGCCTGCGTGAAGAGGATCTCGCGCACGTCCATCAGCGCATGCTCGCTGCCGTCGCTGCTGCTGAGCACGCGCTGGCCGTAGCCGGCCCACACCTCGGGACGCAGCTCGCGCCATTCGGTCTTGCGCGCGAGCCGCAGCTCGCCGTCTTCCACCTTCTCGGTGCCCTCGTAGCGCGTGGGAATGAGCGCGAGCGTCTCACCGCCATTTTCGAACTGCAGGTGCGCGGGCATCCACACGCAGTCGCGCAGGTCCTCCGGCGGCTCGATCTTGATGTGGGCAAGGCGCGCGTAGGGAATCCAGTAGTACTTGCCGTTGACGAAGGCCTCGAGCACCGGCCCCAGGCGCATGTCGGCATCGGCCAGCCACTCGAAGGGCTTGCCGTCGATGCTGCCGCCGATGGCGGGCGCGCCGTCGAAGGCGCGCTGGCGCAGGTCCTCGGCCAGCTCGCTCTCGCCGCGGCCCTGGCGCAGCAGCGACTCGATGAGCAGCGCCAGCCACTCGTCGGGCTGGCCGAAGATCATCGGCGTGCGCGTGCCGGCGAACACTTCGGCGCGCAGGCCCTCGCAGCGCACGGCCTCGCCGTAGACCTGTTTCATGGGCACGGCCAGCGCGTCGAGCTCGGCCGCGACGGTGAGCTGGTTGAGCGCGCGCTCCCACTGCCCCAGCACGCACAGCAGCTGCGCCATGAACACGCGGTGCTTGCTGTCGGAGGGCTTGGCGCGCACATCGTCGCTCAGGGCCTTGAGGGCGGCGGCCGGGTCGGCGGCCTTGAGGAATTCAGCGGCGGTGGTCATGGCGTGCGGCTCCTTGTGGCTGGGCTGGGTGCGCGGCTCATGCGCGGGTGAACTGGCATTCGCGCACCGCGCCGCGCAGGCCGGTGGTCTTCTGCGGAGCCGAGCGGACCTTCACCGTGCGGTAGCTGATCGAGATCAGCTCCGAGGGCACGCCCCAGTGGCCGCCCGAGCTGAGCACCAGCCGGCAGATGCGCGCGTTCTCCAGCACCATCTCGAAGGTCGACTGCGCATCGGGCGAGCGCTCGTCGCCTCCCGACTTGAAGGCGCTGATCATGATCTTCAGGTCCTTCTCCTGCGCGCGCAGCAGGCTGGCGATGGTGGCGGTGGCCGCGTCGCTGCGGCGCGCGACGATCAGGTTGTTGGGCACGACCTGGTTCTGGCTGGAAGACTCCGGCACCTGCACCGACCAGTAGTAGCCGCCGATGTTCAGGCGCGCCTTGCCGTCGTCGAAGCTGCGCTCCAGCTCGCCTTCGACCGGCGCGCCCTTGTTCTCGATCAGCATGACCAGGTCGGTCTCGGCCGAGCCGGTGCCGATCAGTTCGTAGAACTGGCGGGCGTCTTCAGGGCTCCAGGAGCCGTCGTCAAGGAATGCCATATCACCTCCGGAAATCGAGAGAACAGGAACAGGAAAGAAAAAGAAGAACTGGAACCGTCATGGCCGCGCTCCCGCGTCCGCTGTGCCGCTCCTGCGCAGCAGGGCCGCGAACACCTGGCGCTCGCCGCTGTCGGCCGGCGGCTGCCCGCCGCGCACGCGCACTTCCGACACGTCGGCCTGCGCATAGGCCACGCCGAACAGGCGCGGCGCGCTGTAGGGCGTGGCGGGCACGGCCATGACCAGCAGGCGCGCGTCACCGGCCGCATCGAGCCATGGCAGGTCGAAGCGCTTCACCGAGGGCTGCTCGGGCGTGCCGCGCTTGAAGCGGTTGGTTTCGCCCGACTCGTCGGGGTAGACCGGCTGCAGGTTGCCGCGCGCATCGATGCCGGCGATGACGAGATCGAGCGAACGGCCGCTGGTGTTGCGCACGCTCAGGCGCAGGCGCTCGCCGGGGCGCGGCGGCGGCAGCGCATTGGCGGCCTGCGCGACTGATGCGATGGGCACGCTGCGCAGCATGCGGTCGGCGCTCCACACTTCGAGCGCCGCATCGAAGCCGTCGAGCTGACCGTCCTTGCCGTATCCCTGCAGCTGCGCGAGCCACTTGAGCTGCGCCAGCGCCTGCAGGCGGCGGCGCAGCGCGGCGGTGTCGGGCAGAACCACGGTGGAGACGTTGGCGCCGAACAGCGGCGCGAGCAGTTCGAGGCGCTGTCCCGAAGGGCCGAGGTCGGTCCAGCGCACGTCGGCGGTGGCGGCGTCGTCGGCCTGTCGGATCGCGGCCGGGTAGTCGAGGCTGAGGCCGGCGGGCAGCGGCTTGTCGGCGCGCACGCGCAGCGCGGTGGCGGCGGGCTCTCCCATGGGCGTGACGCTCCAGAAGGCGCTGCCCGGCACGTCCTTCAATGCGGCGGGCACGCCGAGCCATGCACCGCCGAGCTTGATCTGCGCCACCGTGGCGGACGCGCCGCGCACCGTGCCGTCGTCCAACGTCGCGAGCACGCGCAGCTCCTGCTGCTGCGCGAGGCCGTCGAGCAGGCCCGCCTTGATGGCCAGGCTGTCGCCGCTGCGCTGCGCGCGCCACACGGGGCGCGTGGACGCGGGCGCGCCGCTGTTGGCGAACAGCGGCGCGTCGAGATTGCCTTCGGCCACCGGCGATGGCAGCTCGCGCGTGGGAAAGCGCTGCGCGAGCTCGTCGATGACCGGCGGGTACAGCGCGAGCACGCCATCGAACAATTCCCGCCAGGTGGCGGGCTTGCGCGCGAGGGCTTCCACCATCGCCCAGGTCAGCAGGCCCTGCGGCCTGGCGTTGCGCGCCTTGCGGGGCAGGCGCAGCTCGGGCGTGATCTGGTGGCTTTCCGATGCGAAGAAGGCGACGTAGCGGGCACGGGGAACGGCCTCCGCCGGCACGGGCGGTGCCGGCGCGCGCGCGGGCGGAGCACCGCCCGCCAGTTGCGTCGCCCGCAGGCCGCGCCATCGCACCTCGTCGTCGCCCGTGCCCTCGGCGGTAGGCGGCGCGTCGGCGGTGCCGCGCGTCATGGAGTTGGCGGAGCAGGTGTCGAACACCGAGGCGACGAACACGTTCTTCGCGAGGAAGGACTGGATCCATGCATCGAAGTCCACGTCTCGCAGGTCGCCCGCGAGCGCGCTGTCGCTGCCGAGCGTGCCGCGCACGTCGCGCGCGAGGAAGTTCTCCGACAGCCCGTCGGGCTCCTGGTAGCGCTTGACGATGTCGCGCAGCCGGGTGCCGTGGCCCGAGAAGTACAGCAGCACGAAGTCGCCGCTTCTGGATTGCGCGAGCAGCCGCGTCAGCGCGTCGTGGATGGCCTGCGCCTCGGGCAGCGCGGCGCCGTTCACGCCGTCGGCCAGCACGGCGATGTCGGTCGCCGCGAAGCCCTGCTTCTGCAGCGCGTCGCGCATCAGCAGCACGTCGTTGCGCGGCGCCTGCAGCCACAGCGCCTGCGGCTGGTTGACCAGCTCCGAAACGCCCACGAGCAGCGCGCGCTGGGTGGCGAAAGCGAGGCTGCAGCAGGCGAGCAGCCACAGCACGAGCAGCACCTGCAGCAGGCGCAGCTGCCTTGTCCCTTCCCTCTTCGGCGGGATGACGGGACGAGTCTGGCGGGGGCGCCTCATGTACGTGTCATGCACCCCCATTCCCGGCCTTCCCCAGTGGAGAAGGGAGAAGGAAGACTGGTGTGCGGCGCGTTTCATGGCCGCTGCTCCCCGGCGGGTTGCGTCGGCGCGGCCGGCCCGGCCGGCCCAGCCGACTGGACCAGCGGCGAAGCCGCGAGCATCGCCAGCGCATCGACCGGCCTGGGCACGCGCAGGCGCCATGCGCCGTCGCCGCCGGGCCCGCCCACCACGTCGGCCGAGATCGACTGCAGAAGCCTGTCGGCCTCGTCCATGCGCACGCCGGCCTTCCAGCGCACCACCAGATCCGCGCGTGCCGGCGCGGGTGCGGCGGGCACGGCGCGGAAGCGCACTTCGTCTTCCTCGGGTCCGGCGCCGCGTCCGCCGAGCAGACCGACGTTCTGGACCACCACGACCAGCGCGAGCACGGCGAAGGCCGGGCGCGCCCAGCCTTCGGAGCCGAACCAGCGGCGGATGCTGCCCCACCAGCCGCCTTCGGGCCGGGGCTGCGGCCGGGCGGGCGATGGCGCAGGAGAAGCAGAAGCCTCCTCGCCCTGCGGCCGCGTCAGCGCCTTGCCCAGTTCGAGGCCGACGTCGCGGTACAGGTCCTGGTACTCGGTGCGCGGGTCTTCAGGCCCGAGCGGCGTGCCCGACAGCACCGAGAAGACACCGCCCACGCTGCGCAGCGCGATGCGCCCCGGCTCGGGCGCGATGGCCGGCGCGGCGTGCGCGGCCCACTCGTCGTGCACCGCGCGGACCGCCGCGAGCCGCGTGGCCGTGACTTCGCCGAGCACGCGCGCGCAGAGCTGCGGGCCGGGCTCGAGCGTGAGCACGTTCCAGGCCTGGATCACGCCGAAGGCGGGCTCGAAGGGCTCGTCCTCCGGCTCCAGCAGCACGTCGAAGGCGCCGGCCCAGTCGGCCTCGCCCGCGGCCATCCAGCCCTGCCAGAGTTCGCCCTGCACGCGCCGGTCGAGCAGCACGCCGAGCATGCGCCCCTGGTGCACCACGCTGACGAGGCGGCCCGGCGCCCAGCGGGCCGGAAAGGCGCGCCGGGCCACGGCCTCGCGGCGCCGGGCCAATTCGGTGAGCGGCAGCAGCAGGTCGGATGCGGCTGCCGGCGAGGGTTCGGTTCCCGGCGGCGCTCCGGGGGATATGCCCGGCATGGCGACGGTCGCGGTGCCGGGTGCGCCGTCGGGCACGGCCGCGCCTGTTTCCAGCGCGCTGCGGATCACGCTGAGCGGGGGCCAGAGGTCGTGGGTCATGGCGTCTGTTCCTGAATGGCTATGTCTTCAGGCGTAAGACGCTTCAGCACCGAGGATTTTGAAAACCTGCAGGATCGCCGCCATGTTGTCGGGCTCGATGGCGATGCCCAGCGTCTGCTGGATCCAGCCGCCGAGCCGCGTGCGGGCATAGTCCGCCGTGAGCCCTTCGCGCTTGTGCACCAGCCCCAGCCGGCCCGCGCGGTAGTGGTAGGACGCGATGGCGTGGCGCGAGGCGATGCCCGAGAGCCCGCCCTCGGCCTCCTTGCCGAAGCCCTCGCACAGCAGCAGGCGCTCCGGCTCGGGCAGCTCGGCGATGAAGGCGCGCGCGGCGAGCTGCACGGCCTGGGCGCTCAGGCCGTGCTCGGCGAGGCAGCCTTCGAGGTCTTCGTCCGGGCCGATCTCGTCCTCCAGCTGCGCCTCGGTGATCTGGTCGCCGATGGAGAGCTTGCGGCGGAAGGAACTGGCGCGCGTGCAGTCGATGAGATAGCGGCGGAAGTAGGCGCACAGCGCGAAGGCGGTGGACGGCGCGCTGTGGCCCGCGCGCTCCTCGGCCTCGTCGGGGTCGGCGTCGAGCCGCAGCACCTTGACGTAGATGAACTGCGCCACCAGTTCCTGCCGCCCCTCGCCCAGCACCTGCAGCTCGGGCGGATTGCAGGCCACCAGCGCATCGCCCACGATGCGATACATGGCGCCCATGTCGTCGGGGGACAGCGTCTGCCTGCGCCGCCAGAGGCGGACGAGCTCACTGCTCTGCGCGGACGACAGCGTTTCGATCATCGGCTCCCCCCCAGGCTTCGCGCACTTCGTGTCGCTTCGCCCACCCCCTTGCAGGGGGCAACACCTGCGGCCCGGCAAAGCCGGTTCCGCGGTGTTCCCCGAACGGGCCTCGCTTCGCGGGCCGACGGGATGGCAATTGGCCCGGGGTCTCGCATGCCTCGATCCTTCAATCGTCGACGCAGCTGCCCTCGGAAGGCACCAGGCATTGCGGCAGGTTCGCGCCCACCGGCCCGCCGCGCGTGCGGATCGTCGAGGACACGGCCGCCTGAGCCACCGCGAGGCCGCGCGGCAGCAATATCCACAGCTGGCCGCGCTCCTTCATGCGACGCGCGTTGGTCGCGGCCTGCTGGCCGTTGCCGAAGAAATAGTCGGCGCGCACCGCGCCGCGAATGGCGCCACCGGTGTCCTGCGCGATGGTCAGGCGCTGCATCGGCGCGCCGCTGCCGGGCGTGCGCGTGGACACGAACACCGGATAGCCCAGCGGCGTGCTGCGCGGATCGACCGCGATGGAGCGCCCCGCCGACAGCGGCACGCCGAAGGCGCCCACCGGGCCGCCCACGGGCGACGGCGATTCCTTGAAGAACACGTAGCTCGGGTCCTTGATGCCCGAGCCCGTCACCGCGCCGCCGGTTGCCGGGCGCCGACCCGGCACCACCACCGGACCGCTGGCCACCGGCCGCGCGAGCGTGAAGCCTCGCGTGCGGATGGTGCCGTTGGCCACCGCGCCGACATCGCTGTCGTCGTCGTCGCCGTCGTCGAGCTGCAGCTCGATGGACGAGCCGCGCACCTTCACCGGGCTGCGCGGCTTGCCGTTGGCCGCTTGCGCCAGCGTCGGGCGGAAGGGCTGCCCGTTCTGCTCGGCATAGGCGACGCGCACGATGTCGCCGTTGGCCATGCGGATGCGGCCCGAGCCCTGGATCTGCATTTCGTAGAGCGCGGTGGCGCTGCTCACGAAGGCCAGCACCTTGGCGTTGGGCGCGCCCTTGGTCTCGATCTCCTCGCGCGTGTAGTACGGCAGCAGCTGCTTGCCCTCGATGCGCAGGCGCACCTTGCGGTCGAGCGTGTCGCGCGAGATGCCCGAGAGGTCGAGCGCATACAGGCCCGGCGCGCCCATGTCGCGCGTGCTCAGGCCGGTCTGCACCACCACGTTGCGCCCGTCGACGCGGGCCGCGACCGTGCCGCTGCCCGGCGGCAGCTTGCGCGCGTCGGCGAAGAGCATGTCCTCGGGCTGGCCGTACACCGGGTAGATGAAGGGCGCGCCGTACTGGCGCGCGCCCGCGATCTCGGGCTCGAAGTAGCCGGTGACCACGCCGTCGGGCCGGCGGTCGTCGTCGCGGATCTGGTAGGCCGAGAACTCGCTCTCGAAGAAGCCGCGGATGGAATTGCTGTTCTTCGCGTCGACCTTCTGCGCGCGGTCGCACACCGACTTCCATTCCGCTCCGCGCCCGTTCAGCACCTTGCAGCTGCCGAGGAAGGCCGGCCAGCTCTCGGAGAAATCGTCGCGCGACCAGCCCGGCACCGCGTCGAAGCTCACCGAGGTGTAGGTGGCGAGCTGGGTCGAGAAGGTGCGCGCCTGGCCGGCCACGCTGGCGCCGGCGGGCGGGCGCGATGCGGCTGTGTCTGTGCTCGCGGCGGCGGTGGTCGCGGCGCCGGTGTCGGTGGCGGCCGGCGGAGGCGCGGCGCAACCCGCCAGCGATGCGACGGCGGCGGCAACGCTCCAGCGGAGTGCGCAGGCCAGGGTGCGTCCCCGGGGTTGCCGTTGCTGTTGCAGCAGTTGTTGCTGCTGCTGCGGTTGCGATGTGGTCATCATGAAAGCCTCCTTGTCCGGAAAGTCACGGCCCGAAGGCCAACGCTCTGCAGACGATTACTTCTCGACGATTTTGAAATTGCCGACGCCGTAGACGTCGTTGCACGGGGTGTTGGGCCCGCACACCGGCCTGCCCAGCAGCGGCGACGGACCGGTGCCGCGCGTGGCCTCCAGCGCGGCCAGAACCGGCAGCGGGAACACCGGGAACACGCCGTCGTTCTGCACGCCGGCGGCGCTGAAATCGCGCTCGTGCTCGCTCACGAGCACCGCGAACTGGTCGGTGCCGGCCGGCCCGCCCGCGTCCATCGGCCACGAAGCGCGCGGCAGCGAGAGCGTGCCGCCCGCGGTGATCTTGTTGTACTTGTCGAGCAGGTTCGGGAACAGCAGGAACATCTCGCCGCCGCTGGACAGCAGGAACACGTAGACGTAGCCCTCCCGCTTGCTGCGGACCTCGAACGCGAGCCGGTCCTTGCCGATCGAGACCTCGGCCTTCTTCGGCGTGGCCGTCACGTCGAAGCCGGGCGCGGCGCCAGTCGCGAGCGACTGCAGCGACTCGGCCGGCGTGCGCGGGGCCGGAGGAGGAGGCGGCGGCGGCGGAGGAGGCGCCGGCGGGGCCTCCGCGACCTTCGTATCGGAAGGCGGGGCCGGCGTGTTGGCGACGACCGGCTTGTCGTCCGCGCCGCCGCGCCCCTGGAACCACCACCAGCCGCCGCCGGCCGCCGCGGCGAGCACGGCGATCGAAGCGAGGGCGACGACGGTCTTGCTACCGCCGCTGCTGCTGTTGCTGCCCTTGTTTCCCGCGGGCGCCGGTGCGGGCGCAGGCGCCTTGACGCCGGCCTTCCCTGCGATGACCGTGGCCGCATCGGCATTCGTACCCGCTCCCCGCCCACCCGAAGACGACGGCGGCTGCGTGCGCGGAACCGGCGCGATGCTGTGACCCACCTCCAGGTCGAGCGCGGCGCGTAGCTCCGCCATCGACTGCGGCCGCTGCTCGGGCCTCACGCCCAGCCCCGCATCGATCGCCTCCAGCAGGCGCGGGCTGTAGCGCTTGCGCAGGATCTCGTTGCCCGCGAGCGGCACGTAGCTGTCGGACAGCAGCCGTGCCACCGAAGGCGGCGGCGCGCGCCCGCACACCGCCACGTGCATCACCGCCGCGAGCGCGTACACGTCGGTCCATGCGCCCTGCGACATGTCGGGCATCTCGGCGTACTGCTCGATTGGCGCGTAGCCCGGCTTCAGGATCACCGTGATCGCCTGCGTCTTGTCGGTGATCACGCGCCGCGCCGCGCCGAAATCCAGCACCACCGGTCGGCCCGAACCTTCGAGCAGGATGATGTTGTCGGGCGCGATGTCGCGGTGGTAGCAGTTCGCGTTGTGCATCACCGCGAGCGCCTGCGTCACGCCGTCCATGATGCGGATCAGCCAGGCCTCGTCCACGCCCGCGGGGATCGAGACCAGCGCCTCCCTGAGCGTCTCGCCGCGGTAGAAGGGCATGACCATGTAGGTCGTTCCCTTCTCCTGCCAGAAGCGGTAGACCTTCAGCAGCGACGGATGGTCGAACTGGGCCAGCAGGCGGGCTTCGTTGATGAAGCTGCGCATGCCGAGGTCGAAGGTTTCCCTGTGTTTCTCCGACAGGGGGACGACTGTGCCGTCCTGCTGTCTTGCCGATAGCGAGGTCGGCAGGTATTCCTTGATCGCTACGACTCGCTCCAGCGTGTGGTCCCAGGCTTCGTAGACGACGCCGAAGCCGCCCTGGCCTATGACTCTTGTTATTTCGAATTCTGCGAGGCGGCTGCCTACGGGGAGGAGGCCGGCTTCCGTTGCGCCGGTGGCGGGGCTGGTCACGGGGTTCGAGCCGGACATGCTCGTGGGGGTGCCTGCCGTGATGACGGTGGCTGATGTGTCGCCTGTTGTCGTTGGCTGCGACGGCGGGGTCGATTTGGGGACTACGCGGGTGCGGTCGTTTTCGTTGGAGTCGGTCATTGACTGGCTCCTTTTTGGGTTGTGCTGAGGGTTTGTTTCCCGGGGCCGGGTCTCGGCCCGGCGGCCGACCTACTTTTCTTTGCTTCGCCAAAGAAACGTAGGCAAAAGAAAGGCGACCCCACTGTCTGCGACCCCTGCGCTTCGCTACGGGGCAACCTGCGGTGCTCGCGTTTCGCGGGGTCCGCAGAACTCGCTTCGCTCAAACAGCTGCGGCCCTGATCCGCGAAACGCTCCGCTCCTCGGCGCAGCCAGAGGGGAGTGGATACGCACGGGCCTTTGCTTCGCTCGGCCACCAAGGCACAGCAAGCGCTTCGCGCTCGCTGTGCTTGGAATGGGGAGTCGGGTTTGGCGAAGCCGCGGGGCCTCAATGCGCCGCCGAGCGAAGCGAAGGCCTGCAGCGGCTGTTCGGTAGCCGAGCGCAGCGATGGCGCGTTCCACTCCCTTCTGGCTGTGCCGAGGAGCGCAGGCGCAGGAGGGATCAGGGCCGCAGCTGTTTGAGCGAAGCGAGTTCTGCGGACCCCCTCCTGCGCCGAGCACCGCAGGTTGCCCGCAGCGAAGCGAAGGGACACAGACAGCAGGGTCGCCTTTTCTTTGCCTACTTTCTTTTGGCGAAGCAAAAGAAAGTAGGTCGCCCGCCGGGGCGAGACCCGGCTCCGGGAAGAAAAACGAAGAAGGGCCTTCATCTCACCCCTCCTCCGCAAACCCAAGAAACAAAGCATCGAACTGCTCATCCCGAGGCAACCCGGTACTCAACATCCGAACCCCATGCTCCGCAGCAGGATCACTCAGCCAAAGCGAGGCCCCCGCCAGAGGCAAGTCCAGCGACTCGACAGAACTCTCAGGCACACCAGAAGAAGCGCCTTCAACAAACAGCCGATGCAGAACAGCATCGAACCGCAAGGCATCCAGATCCCCATCAAGCCCTTCCAACGCAGCCTGCGTCGCATGAGCCCACCACCGCAACGCAGCAGCCAGCGCCTCCCCCTGCAGCTGCCCAGGCGCCGAAGCATCGAGCTCGATCGCAAGAGCAAACGGAAAGTACCGCCCCACCCCATCCACCGAGGGCATCAACACCCCGATCCAGGCTTGGTCGCCAGCCACCTGCCGCCCGAGCGCAAAGCACCAGATGGGCGCCTCCAGATACCGCTCGGTCCAGTCCGCCCGGTCCCGCAGCCGCGACATCCCCCGCTGCAGCCATTGATCCCACACCGCACGAAACGGCTCAGGCAGCCGCCGATGCGCGAAGTCCCCCATGCCCGGCAGCTTGCCGAACCACCCCGGCAGCGCAGTCGACGCAAACAGCAGTGGAGAAGAAGGAGAAGAAGAGGAAGCCTCGCTCACAACCCCTCCGGACATGAGAACTCGCGCAGTTCGCGCAAGCGGATCGGATGCTGCACGCTGTTGGTGGTCACCTCGAACCGCGTCTTGCGCGCGCCGATCTGGAAGGTGATGAAGAACTTCTCGGGCGCGTCGCCTGCCTCGAGCTGGCCGTCGTCGAGCGCGCGGAACAGGGCCCATGGGCCGTCCACCGCGGCGCCGGAGCTGCCGGTGGTCGAGGGCGGGCTGACCTGGATGCGCACCTGGTTGCTGCCCTTCGGCCCCGGCCACTGCACGGCCATGGGCACGACCGGACCGTGCGCGTATTTCACGAGCTGGCCGTCGACGTCGAGGATGAACTGCGTGATGCCCGCGTCCATCTCCACCGGCTTGAAGTCCAGCCGCATCGAGGGGCCCCGGCCGCCGCCGCGGAAGAAGATCTCCTTGATGCGCGCGGCGCGCTCGAACTGCGCGATCGCCTGCGTGGTGATGGCGCCGCGCTCGGCCACGGGTTTGTAGCGCCACGGGCGCGTGCTGGTGTCGACGATGGAGGCAAGGCGCTTCTGGAAGAAATCGTCCATCAGGCCGCCGGGGCCGAACATCTGGCCGAAGTCCTCGGGCAGCACGTCGCGCTTGCTGCTCTGCACGAAGGGGTAGCGGCCGGCGATGGCGCGCGCGCAGAACTCGGTCACGGGGCGCAGGTCCTGGCTGAGGTTGCCGCGCTCGGCCACCTGCGCCTGCGCGGCGCCGGCCTGGCTCAGGTTCTCGACCATGGAGCGCACCGGCTCGGGCAGCCGGCCGGCGTCGGACTTGAGCTTGCCGGCCACGTCGCCGGGCGGCGGCGAGGTGCGGCCTTTCACTGCCGTGTCGACGGCGTTGAGGTACACGTACACCTCGTTGAAGAGCTTCAGCGCGTCGTCGATGGGCGCGGGCTGGTTGGGGCCGCCGGCGGTGACGAGGCGGCGCAGCGCCTCGAAGCGGTCGTCCACGATGCTCTCGATGCGCTTGCCCGGCGCCACCTGGCGGCCGGGGTCGCTGCCGAACAGGTCTTCCAGGCCCTTGCGGGTGTTGCGCACGGTCTCGGTGGCCTTGCTGACCACGTCCTTGTTGGCGTCGGCGGCAGGGATCAGCGTGGTCTGCTTGACCACGGCGCGCAGGAAGTTGGCGAGCGGCGAATCGACGCCCGAGAGGATGCGCGCGGTCTCGATGTTCTTCTCCAGGCCGTTCACGCGAATCAGGCGCACGTCGGCGAGCAGCGCCTCCCACTGCTTCACGTATTCCTCCAGGTAGAGACGGCGCACGCGGTCGGTCAGCGCGCCGAGCGCGGCCACGTCGCGCAGGCGGTCGGCGGCGTTGCGGTCCTGGCCCAGCACCCACGGGTCTTCATTCGCGAGCAGGCCGGTGAGCACGGTCACCTCGTTCTGGAAGCGCTTGTGATAGCCGTCATAGGTGAACATGCCCGGCACGCCATCGGACAGCGGCTTGCCGCTGATGCGCTCGAACACCAGCGGACCCGAGGGGCCGGTGGCGGTCGCCACGCTGAAGGCCGGGATGTCCTTGCTGGCGCGCTGGCGCTTGAGGCGGCTGAACACGCGCTGCTCCAGCGGATAGCTCGCGAGCACGGCGCGCACGCTGCGCACCAGGTTCTCGTCCATCTTCAGCGGCGAGCGCGGTGGACCCTGGGCGATGAGCACGTCGAGCTGGTCTTCGAGCTGCTTGCGCTGGTCTTCGGGAATGCCGCGGTCGAGGTTGCGCGCCCAGTCGAGCGTGATCCAGGCCTTCAGCGCCTCGGCGTCGAAGTGCTCGGGCTGGTAGAGCATCAGGTAGCTCTTGAGCGCCTCATACGTGAATTCGAGGTTGTCCTTTTGCGCGGTGCGCAGCTGGTCCTCGATGCGCTTGGCGATCTGCGGCAGGAAGGCGTCGTTGAGCGCGCGCTGGTGCGTGAGCATGGCGGCGGCGTCGAGCTTGTCGCCCTGGTAGAGGCCCAGCGTCATCGACAGCGGCTCGTCGCCCTGCCGGTTGTCGGGCGTCTTCCAGATGTCGCGCAGGCTCTGCAGCACGGGCGCGACTTCCACCAGGTTCTGCACGCGCGCCGGCAGCGCGGCGAGGTTCTGCCGGGCGGGCTCGACGCGGGCCTCGACCGACTTCAGGTAGTTCATGTTCTGCAGCGTGCTGTAGCCCCAGGCCGCGAGCAGGCCGACGGTGAGCAGCGTCATCGCCGTCACGCCGATCACGCGCAGCGTGTGGCGGCGGCGCTCCAGCTTCACGTCGGCGCCGGCCAGGCGCTGCTCGGGGAACACCACCTCGCGCAGCAGCGAGGTGAGGAAGTAACTGCGCCCGCTGGACTTCTGCGGCGCGAGCATCGCGCGCTCGATGCCGAAGCTGCGCGCGAGGCTGCCCATCACGCGATCGATGGGGCTGCCTTCCTGCGTGCCGCTGGTGAAGTACACGCCGCGCACCCACGGCGGCTGCGCGAAGCGCGAGCCGGTGAACACCTGCTCCAGCAGGTCGGACAGCAGCGGGCCGATGGAGCCGAACTGCGCCGGAAAGCCGAAGATGGCCGCGCGGCGATTGCCGTCGGTCTCGCGCTGCATGCGCGCGATGAGGCCGTCGTTCACCCGGTTGTGCAGCAGCGCGAACTCGCGGTTGAAGGCGGTGGAGAGCCCCTTTTCCTCGACCTGCAGGTTCTCGTCGGCCGGCAGCGTGAAGCCGAAGACCTGCGCGCGCTGCTCCTTGCCCAGGTCGTCGAAGTAGTCGGTGAAGCCGTAGAGCAGGTCGCTCTTGGTGACGAGCACGTACACCGGCAGCCGCGTGGTGAGCTTGCCGTCGAGCTCCAGCAGGCGCGCGCGGATCGATGCCGCGAGCTGCGTGCGCGCCTCGGGGCCCTGGCTCAGCAGGTCGGCCACGCTGACGGTGAGGAACACGCCGTTCAGCGGCCGGCGCGGACGCACCTTCTTCAGCAGGCCGAGAAAGCCTTCCCACGCGCTCTTGTCTTCCGACTGGTGGCTGTCCTGCGTGGTGTAGCGCCCCGCGGTGTCGATGAGCACGGCCTCGTCGGTGAACCACCAGTCGCAGTTGCGCGTGCCGCCCACGCCGCGGATGGCGCCGGGGCCGAACTTCTCGGCCAGCGGGAAACTCAGGCCCGAGTTGACCAGCGCGGTGGTCTTGCCCGCGCCCGGCGCGCCGATGAACACGTACCAGGGCAGGTCGTAGAGATAGCTGCCGCCCGAGATGGAGAGCCAGTCGCGCCAGCCCGGCTTCTTGCCGGCGGCGTGCATGCGCATCTGCTTGAGCGTGGCGACGGCTTCGCTGAAGCGGGTGTCGAGGATCTTCTGCTCGCCGTTGACCGGCGCATCGGCCTTGGCGGCCGGCGCCTTCATGAGGCCGTCGGTCAGGTGCTGGCTCGCGCGGCGGGCGCGCCAGCGGCGGTACAGCGCGCGCAGCACCACGATGAGCACGATGACGCCGATGACGACGGCGCGCGTGGTCTCGCCTTCGAGCGGCGCGAGCGATCCGATCTTCACCAGCGGGCCGATCCACCAGATCAGCAGCGCGACGACGATGAGCGCCAGCAGCGTGAGCAGCAGCGGGCTGAACAGGAAGCCGAAGATTTTCTTGATCATTTCGTCGCTCCCGTGGCCGGAGCAGCAGCTGGAGCGGCTGCCGGAGCAGTGGCGACGACGCCTTCAGGCCCGGTCAGCAGCACGACCTCGACGCGGCGGTTCTTCGCGCGATTGGCCGGCGTGTCGTTGGGCGCCACCGGCTCGGCGTCGGCCTTGCCGTCGGAACGCATGCGCGCCGGGTCGACCAGCGTGGAGAGCGCGCCCTTCACCGCGTCGGCGCGCGCGGCCGACAGGTGCCAGTTCGACGGATAGCGCAGCGAGCGGATGGGCTGGTTGTCGGAGTGGCCGGTGATCAGCACCTCGCCCTTCACCTCGGCCAGCGCCTGGCCGATGCGGCGCAGCACCGGCAGCGACTGCGCCATCGGCTCGGCGCTGCCGGAGCCGAAGAAGGAGTCGCCGCGCAGCCGCACCACGCTGCGGTCGGCCTCGTCGGTCACCGTGACCAGGCCCTGCTTCACCTCGGGCTCCAGGAAGCGTGCGAGGCGCGGCGTCTTCGCCGGCAGCGCGGGCGGCGCGATCTGGATGTTGGGCGCGCGCAGGCTGGACACCGCGGCGTACGTGGTGTCGGAGCGGTAGTTGAGCGTGAGCCGCAGGCCGAACCATGCGAGCGCCAGCAGCAGCGCGAAGCCGGCCGCGAACACCCACAGCGGCAGCGATTCGCGCAGCCGCACCGTGCCGGCGCCCTGCCCGCGCCAGTGCGGCGAGAGCTCGGCTTCCACCGGCGGACGGTCCTTGGCGATGAGGTCGGCCAGGCGCTGGCGCACCGAGTCGAGTTGCGCGCGGCCGTTGTCGATCACGCGGTAGCGGCCCTCGAAACCGAGGGCGAGCACGCTGTAGATCAGCTCCAGCAGCTGCCGGTGCGTGGGCACGTCCTGCGCGAGCTTGGCCAGCAGCTGGAAGACTTTTTCGCCGCCCCAGGTCTCGTTGTGGAACTGCACCAGCAGGCTCTGCTTGTTCCATCCGGCCTGCACGCCCCAGGGCGTGTTGGCAACGGCCTCGTCGAGCGCGGTGCACAGCACGTAGCGCGCGGCGAGCACCGACTCGTTGCCCACGCCGGCGCGGCGCGCGCTGGCATCGAACTGGTTCACCGCGTCGACGGTGGAAGCGCGCAGGGCCGGCACGTTCGGCGGCTGCGCGAGGTTGCGCAGCTTGCCGATCAGCACCAGCAGCTTGCCGGCGGCCGACACCAGCGGATTGAGCAGGCCGAGTTCGCCGACGTCGGCGGCCGGCGTGGGATCGGCGCCGCCGAAGAACGGCGCCGGTGCCGGCGCGGGCGGCGTGCCGCCCGGCGTGCGCGGCTTGGGCTTGATGACCGTGCGTTCCGACTCGAAGGCGGCAAAGGGATCGGGAGGTGTGCTCATGATGGCTCCACGCTGACGGCGCCAATTCGTGGAACGCCGCGGAACCGGCTTTGCCGGGCCGCAAGCACCGCCCCCTGGAAGGGGGTTGGCGTAGCGACACGAAGTACGCGAAGACTGGGGGTCATGCTCGGATTGCCCAGAATTGAAGGTCGAGGCCGGGGAAGTCGCCCGCGATGTGCATCGCGATGCCGCCCGACTGCTCGAGCTGGCGCCACAGGTCGCTGTTGCGCGTTTCGAGCTCGAAGTAGTTGGCGCCCGTGTGAAAGGGAATCTGCCTCGGCGCCACCGGCATCGGCGTGAGCGTGACGCCCGGCAGCGCGAGGTTGACCAGGTCGCGGATGCGCTCCACCGGACCGATCTTGACCTGCGTGGGAAAGCGCGCGCGCAGCGCCTCGCTGGGCATGCTGGCGTTCACCGCGAGAACGAAGGTGGCCTTGCGCTGCAGCTCCACGTCGGTCACCACCGCCACGCGCACGCCGTGCTTGCGGTCGTGCAGCTCGATGCGGATGGCCGACTGCTCGAACACCATCGAGAGGCTGCGGCGCAGGTCGTCCATGAGCGGCCTGAAGCTCATGGCGAGGTCGTCGTGGATGTAGGGGCCGAAGCGCGACACGCGACGCGAGTCGCGAAAGCTCGCGAGGTCGCCCGCGAGGCCCAGCGCATGCTCGAAGAAGTGCTGCGGGTGCAGCATGGCGCTCCTGGCGAGGTGCGCGAAGATGGCCTCGTTGCGGTTCACGGCCTGCAGCAGCATGAAGTCGGCGATCTCGGCCACGCCGCCGGTGCCCCCCTGCGTGAGCCGGCCGGCCAGCGCCTCGCCGCGCTGGCGCAGCAGGCCCAGCAGCTCGTCGAGCCAGGCGCGGATGACGGCGTGGCCGGCCACGTCGAGCAGCGGCGGCAGCATGGCGCGGTCGAGCTGCACCTGGTTGTCGACGCGGCGCTCGACCACGCGGGCCACGCCGATGGTGGTCCAGGCGTCGGTGGCCTCGCTGGCGCGCATCAGCCGCGTGTGGAGCTGGCCCAGCTGCAGCATCGCGGTGCGCTCGCCGGCCGTGTTGGAGTCGGGCACTTCCGACTCGAGCACGCGGTGGCGCACCAGCTCTTCATATTCTTCCGCGTCGGCTTCGCGCGCGCCGGCGCGGCGCAGCGGCAACGCGAGCACCACGGCCTCGTCGCGCATGGACGATGGAATGTCGATGGGCTCGGGCAGCGGGTCGACCGCCGGCATGTCGAAGACGGTGCCGTCGCCGAAGACGCCGACCGCGCGCACCAGCGCCAGCTTGCCCAGCGTGAGCGCGGCGGGGTCGATCTCCAGCTCGGCGAAGCCCCACGCATAGGGAGTGGTGGAACGCAGCAGCACGTGCCGCGCGTGATCGGCATGACGCTCGCTCTGCTGCAGGTGCTGAGGCTGCAACAGCATCCCCTCGCTCCAGACCACTTTTGTTCGCCAACTCATCCGCACTCCGTCAACGGCAAGGGTGCCTGAAAGAAACACGAAGTTTCCGGCCCGGTGGACGGGAGGCAAATCCGCCTTAAGGCCTAGCTAATGGCCTAGGCGTGGGGATTTGGAGCTACGGCGAAGGGAGTAGAAAGAGGCGCGAAAGAAGCGCAAGAGGAGTGCGAAGGGACCGACGGGACCGGCTCAGCGGGCGGCGGCGCGCAGCGTCTCGACCTGCTCCGCGTAGGTCTTCTCGATGCGCTGCAGGCGCTGCTCGCGCGCGGCCTCGTTGACCCACGATGCGGCCATGGCGCGCTGCCTGCCGAGCTGGTGCTCCAGCCGCGCCTGCGGCAGCAGCGCGCTGTCGTCGGCCGCGACGTAGCCGTAGGCCGCGCGCAGGCTCTTGAGCACTTCGCGCTCGGCGTCGCCGCGTGCGCCCTTGGCCCTGCCGTAGCCGGTCAGGAAGTTCTGCAGCCGCGCCTGGAACTCGGGCGGGAAGTCGCGCCGCACCACCATCGGTGCGCCGGGCGGCGGCTCCGACTCCCACACCACCTGCAGCCGCTCGGCCTCCACCGGGAACTGCTGGCGGAAGCGCTCGAAGTCGGTGGTGTTGTTGGTGGCCACGTCGGCGTCGCCGTTGGCCACGGCCAGCGCGGTGGCCTGGTGGGTGCCCACGATCTCGCTGCGGAAGCGCGTCTCCATCTCGATGTTGTGCGGCAGGAAGAGCTGGCTCTGCGGCACGATGAAGCCGGTGACGGAGCGGCTGTCGCCACGCGCGAGCCGCCACTTCTCGGGCTGGGCGAGCAGGCCCTCGAGCGTGTTGAGCGGCCCGGCCTTGCGCACCAGCAGCACGGCGCGGTGCTCGGGCACGCTGGGGTGGCGCGCGATCTGCGCCAGCACCTTCATGCGCCGCTGCATCACGGCGTCGAGCGCCATCTTGGCCGAGAGAAAGGCCATGTCGATCTCGTCGCGGCCGATGGCGCGGTCGAGTTCCTCGTAGGTCGGCACCGAATACATGCTGACCGGCATGCCGAGGGCACGGCCCATGTCGGTCATGAGCGGGGTCCACAGCGCGCGCGACTCGACCGTGCCGCCCAGCGGCAGCACGCCGAAGCGGATCATCCGCACGGCGGGCGGCGGCGCGGCCTTCTCGCCCGGCGCGGCGGCGGCGCCGTGCTGCACCTGCGCCATGGCCGGCAGACCGGCGAAGGCGGCAAGGACGACAAGCGAGGCGAACACCCCGGCGGCCGCGCGCCGCAGCTTCCCGAGCGGCGTCGTCGAGGTCACGGCGACACGTCCTTCAGCACCGCGACCTGGTCCGCGTAGTTGCTCTCGATGCGCTGCAGGCGGGCCTCGCGGGCGGCGTCGTTCACCCATTGCGCGGTCATGGCGTTCTGCTTCGCGAGCTGGTAGGCCAGCTTGGCCGCCGGCTGCAGCGAACTGTTGTCGGCGGCCACGAAGCCGGCCAGGTCGTGCAGCGACTTCAGCACCAGGCGCTCGGCGTCGCCGCGTGGTCCCTTGGCGCGGCCGTAGCCGACCAGGAAAGCCTGCACGCGCTTGCGCAGTTCGGGCGAGTATTCGCGTCGCACCACGATCTGCGCGTGCGGTATCAGGTCCGACTCCCACAGCACCTGCAGCCGCTCGGTCTCGGCCGGAAAGCGCGTCTTGAAGCGTTCGAAGTCGGCTGTGTTGTTGGTGGCCACGTCGGCCTCGTTGTTGGCCACGGCCAGTGCGTTGGCCTGGTGGGTGCCCACGATCTCGCTGCGGAAGCGCGTCTCCATCGCGATGTGGTTCGGCAGGAAGAGCTGCAGCTGCGGCACGATGAAGCCCGACACCGACTGCTTCTCGCCGCGCGCCAGCCGCCAGCGATCGGGCTGGTCGAGCAGGTTCTTCAGCGAGTTGAAGGGCGGCGCCTTGCGCGCGAGCAGCAGCGCGCGATAGCCCGGCAGGCCGTCGTGCCGCACCACCTGCGCCACCACCTTCATGCGGCGCTGGGTGACGGCGTCGAGCGCCATCTTTCCGGACAGGAAGGCCATGTCGACTTCGTCGCGCTGGATGGCCTGCTCCAGCGCCTCGTACGAGTTGACCGAGAGCACGCTCACCGGGCGGTTGATGGCGCGGCTGAGCTCGGCCAGCAGCGGGTCCCAGTCGCTGCGCGACTCGAAGGCACCGCCGAGCGGCAGGATGCCGAAGCGCACCGGGCCGTCCAGCGGGCTCACCTGGGCAGGGGTCGCGAGCGGCAATCCGGCCAGCAAGGCGAGCGTCGCCGCACGGAAGAAAGCGGCTGAGAACTCGGCGAATCGGCGCATGGAAGCCTGCATTTCTGGAGCGAAAGACATAGGGCCGGCGCGCATCGGCGGTCTAACATGGGCAGCGCGGACGTCATTAAATATCAATTACAAGCATTTTTTGTGATGTTTTTCCTAGCTTTCCCGCCCTGGAGCGCCCTCATAAGCTCGGCGCCCATGAGTCCGTTGCCCTCATGAACTGGAATTTCCGTGTCATCCGCGGCCTGGCCCGCCTGACCTTCGCCCAGCAGCTGATCCTGCTGGCGATGGTGCCGGCGGCCCTGGCCACGCTGGCGGCGATCGCCGTGCTGACGCGGCAGCATCTGGGCAACCTCACCGAGCTGATGCGGGCCAATGCGCAGACGGTGGCGCTGCAGGTGGCCACCGTGGCGCAGGCGCCGCTGGCGCGCATGGACCGCCGCGCGCTGGCGCGTACCGCCCAGTCGGGCACCTACCAGCCCAACGTGCAGCAGGTGCAGATCTGGACGGAAGACGGCGAGATCGTCGCCAACTCCGAGACCCTCGACCGCGCCCGCGGCGAGGGCCTGCAGGTGGTGGTGCCCATCGTGGGCGACGACGGCCGCCACAACGGCAAGGTGATGGTCGAGATGAGCCTGGCCGCCGTGCAGAACGCGCGGCGCTCGGTGTGGTTCAACGTGGGGCTGGTGCTGGCGATCAGCCTGGTGGGCGTGGGCCTGGCCGGCTGGTGGGCGGCGCGCCGCATCAGCGAGCCGATCCGCGCGCTGGGCAAGGCGGTCGACCGCCTGGGCGCGGGCGAGGACGCGAGCGTGTCCATCGAGGGCACGGCGGAGGTGCGGCACCTGCAGCACGGCTTCAACCAGGCCGCGCGCGCCCTCGCCGAGAGCCACCGGCTGCTGCAGAGCCGCATCAACGAAGCCACCGCCGAGCTGGCCCGCAAGAACCAGCAGCTGGAGGTGGCCAGCCAGGCCAAGACCCGCCTTCTGGCCGCCGCCAGCCACGACCTGCGCCAGCCGCTGCACGCGCTCACGCTGTTCTCCGACGGCCTGGCCAACGGCGAGAGCGACCCGGTGAAGCTGCAGCGCATCGGCCACATCCGCGAATGCGTGGATTCGCTCGACCGGCTGTTCTCCGAACTCCTGAACCTGTCGCAGCTCGACGCGGGCGTGCTGCAGCCGCAGTGGATCGACTTCCCGCTCGACCGGCTGTTCGAGGAGATCAGCCGCAACTTCCGACCGGTGGCCGAGCAGCAGGGCCTGCGGCTGGTGGTGCGCAAGACCGACGTGTGGGTTCGCTGCGACTACGTGATGCTCTCGCGCATCCTGAACAACCTGGTGTCGAACTCGCTGCGCCACACCATCGAGGGCGGCGTGCTGATCGGCGCGCGGCGGCGCGGCCGGGGCGTGCGCATCGACGTGGTCGACACCGGCGTTGGCATCGCCGCGCATCACCAGGCCCGGGTGTTCGAGGAGTTCTACCAGGTGGAGCCCGCGAGCCGGCAGGCATCGCGCGGCGCGCGCGGCATGGGCCTGGGCCTGGCCACGGTGCAGCGGCTGGCCGAGCTGCTCAACACGCGCGTGGAACTGAGCTCGAAGCTGAACAAGGGCACCTGCGTACGGGTGCTGGTGCGTTCGGCGCCGGCCGCGCTGCCCGCTCCCGTGGCGCCGGCGGCCATGGCCGCCATCGACGAGGAGGAAGGCCTGGCCAACGTGCGCATCCTCGTGATCGACGACGAGCGCACCATCCTCGAGGGCCTGACGGTGGTGCTCACCAACTGGGGCGCCGAGGTGCTGCCCGCGCAGACCCGCGCCGAAGCGCTGGCCATGGCCGACAGCTGGGAGCGCCCGCCCGACGTGGTCATCAGCGACCTGCTGCTGCAGGGCGGCGACAACGGCCTGGACGTGATCGCCGCGCTGGAGCGCCATCCGCGCGGCATCGGCGCGGGCACTGCCCGCCTGCTCGTGACCGGCGAGACCAAGCCCGACCGCCTGCGCGAAGTGGCCAGCGCCGGCATCACGGTGCTCTACAAGCCGGTGTCGCCGCGCGTGCTGCGCCAGGCGATACAGGCGCAGCGCGCGGCGGCCGCACAGATGACGGGTGCGTAGAACACAGGAGTCTGTCCGTGCGTGAAACGCCGCGGAACCGGCTTTGCCGGGCCGCAGGTGTTGCCCCCGGAAGGGGGAAGGCGTGCGCGACACGAAGTGCGCGAAGCCTGGGGGAGAGCCGGATATTCCATCGGACATAGGCCGAGCGGCCATTCCCCTCGTGGAATCCGTCACGCGGGCAGGCCACTGCCGACGCTGACATAAGCCCTCCGCCTTATCGCGCTAAGAAGGGGTCGTCCTTACATTGGATCATCGCCCCTCGCTGCGGAAGCAGTCCATGTTTGTTGCCGTGAATCCCGTCCTCCCACCCTTCTTTCGAAGGCTGCGGCGCGCCGCCCGCACCGTGCTGGCCGCAAGCCTTGCATGCGCCGCGGGCGCGGCTTTCGCGGCGGTCAACCTCACGGTGCTGATGGGCGACGACATGGCGGCTTCCTCCGAGTTCGTGCAGCGGCTGCGCGCGGACCAGGAACCCGGCGGCAAGTTCGAGCTGGTTCGCCTCGGGCCCGGCGGCACCGAGACTCAACCGGCGGCGGAGCAGGCCGCGGACGCCGAACGCGCCGCGAACGCAGGCGTGCGCACGCGCAGCCTGCGCGGAGCTTCATCTTCGTCTTCTTCCTCCGACGTGCCGCTCACCATGGCCGTCGGCCCCGCCGCCGCGCGCGCCGCCGTCGAGCGGCCGGGACAGGAGCCGCTGGTGCTCGCGATGCTCAGCCGGCTCGAATACGAGACCCTGAAGGCGACCAGCCCGGCGCTCAAGCGCGCCGACCGCCGCGTGGGCGTGCTGCTGCGCGACCCGGCCATGACCGACCAGCTCGCGCTGGTCAACGCGGTGCTGCCGCAGAAGCACCGCCTGGGCGTGGTCGCCACGCCCGAGTCGGAACCGCTGGTGCGCGAGCTGCAGCGCGCGGCGCAGGGCGCGAACCCGGCCTGGGACCTGCGCGTGGAATACGCGCCCGACGCCCGGTCGATCGCCTCCGCTCTGCGACTGGTGGTGCCGAACAGCGACGCGCTGCTGGTGCTGCCCGACCTGATCGGCGACAACCAGGCGGCTACGCTCTCGGTGCTGCGCGCCGCCGCCGGCGCCGGCCTGCCGGTGTTCGGCGCCAGCGAGGGGCTGGTGCGCTCGGGCGGACTGGCGGCGGCGGTCTCGACGCCGTCGCAGCTGGCCCAGCAGGCCCGGCAGCTCGGCCAGAAGGTCGCGAGCGCCGGCAACAGCAGCAATGCACCGCTGGTGGAAGCCGCGACGCCCGCCACCGTGCGCGTCAACGCCACCGTGGCACGCGGACTCGGCCTGCGTCTGCCGGAGGAACGGGAACTGACCGACCGGCTCGCGGCCCCGCGATGAGCAGCGCAGCACCTCCCCACGAACGGGCGGCGCCCACGACAACGGAGGGCGCGGGCGCGGCACTGCCGCCGCCGTCGCCCCCACCGCCTCCCCCGCCTCCATCGGCCCACACGCTGGTGGTGCGCGGCAACCTGCAGCGCGACCTGTTCCGCCTCGGCGTGGTGCCGTGCGCAGCGGTGGCGCTGGCGCTCACGGGCTGGTTCACGCACAACCGGCTGCAGACACTGGAGGCCGCCTTCGACGCCGAGGGCCAGGCCGTGGCGCGGCAGGTGGCCGCCATGTCCGACCTGAGCCTCTACGCGGGCGACGTGCCCGCGCTGCAGAACGTGGCCAATGCGGCTCTGCGCGGCGGGCAGGTGACGCGGGTGGAGATCAGCAACAGCGCGGGCGTGTACGTCACGGCCGGGCCCAAGACCGCCTCGCTCGCGCAGCTGCGCATGTTCACCTCGCCGGTCACGCTGCGCGAGGCATCGCGCGCCAGCGCCTTCGCGCCCGCGGGCTCCACGGCGGCGGGCGACACGCCCATCGGCCTGGTGCAGACCTTTCGCGACACCACCGCCTACACGCGCGAGCGCAGCCGCTCGCTCATCGCGGGCATCGGCATCGCGCTGGTCGCGCTGATCGCGGCCTGGGCCTCGGTGCGGCACATGGCGCGCACGGTGGCGCGGCCGCTTCGGCGCGTGTCGCGCACGGTCGCGGCGCTGGAGGCCGGGCATTTCGAGGTGCGCTGCGACGTGGTGGAAGGCGGCACGCGCGGCACGCACGAGCTCGCAGTGCTCGCGCACGACATCGACCGCCTCGCCGAGCGGCTGCAGCGCAACCGCCAGATCAGCGAGGAGCGCGTGCGCGAGGCCACCGCCGTCGCGCTGCAGCGCATGGCCGAGGCGGAGCAGGCGGCGCTTTCCCGCGCGCGCTTCCTCGCGGCCGCGAGCCACGACCTGCGCCAGCCGCTGCACGCCATGGGTCTGTTCATCGACGGACTGCTGCCCGGCGCTTCGCCCGCGCAGCGTCCGGCGGTGCTGCGGCTGCAGGAAAGCACCGAGTTCATGGGCGTGCTGCTCGACGACCTGCTCGAGATCTCGCGGCTCGACGCGCAGGTGCTGACGCCGGCCATCGCCAAGGTGCCGCTCGCGGAGCTGTTCGACCAGCTCGACGCGCAGCACGCCGCCGCGGCCGTCGAGGCCCGCGTGCGGCTGCGCTGGAGCGACCGCGGGCTGGCGGTGCGCAGCGACGCGGCGATGCTGCGGCGCATCGTCGGCAACCTGGTGACCAACGCGCTGCGCCACGCGCCCGAGGGCGGCACCGTGCTGGTGGCGGCCCGGCGCAGCGCATCGGGCGTGCGCATCGAGGTGCGCGACAACGGCGTGGGCATCGCGCCCATCCACCAGGGCCGCATCTTCGAGGAGTTCTACCAGGTGGCGAACACCGAGCGCGACCGGCGCCGCGGCTTCGGGCTGGGGCTGGCCATCTGCGCGCGCATCGCCACGCTGCTGGGCACGCGCATCACGGTGCGCTCGGCGCTTCAGGCGGGCAGCACCTTCGCCTTCACGCTGCCCGCGGCTCGGCTGGCCGACGTGACGCCGCCCCAGCCGCCTGCACTGGCCCCGGCGCCGCTGGCTGGACTGCGCTGCCTGGTGGTGGACGACGACCCCGCCATTCTCGACGGCAGCCGCGCGCTGCTGGAGCAGTGGGGCTGCCAGGTCGAATGCGTGAGCACCGGCGCCGAGGCCATCGCGCGACTGGGCACCGGCGACATCCACTACGACGCGGTGCTGTGCGACCTGCAGCTCGCGGGCGACGGCGACGGCGTGGACGTGATCGACGCCGCCAAGCGGCTGCAGCCCGAGGCACTGGCGGTGCTGGTGTCGGGCGCCACAGGGCCCGAGGTGCTGCAACGGCTGCGTCATGGCGGCGTGATGCTGCTGACCAAGCCGGTCGCGCCGGCCAAGCTGCGCGCGCTGCTCACCACGCGGCGGCAAATCATGGTCTGACCCCCAGGCTTCGCGCACTTCGTGTCGCTTCGCCACCCCCTTCCAGGGGGCGATACCTGCGGCCCGGCAAAGCCGGTTCCGCGAGGGCTTGAACTCACCCCCAGGCTTCGCGCACTTCGTGTCGCTTCGCCATCCCCCTTCCAGGGGGCGATACCTGCGGCCCGGCAAAGCCGGTTCCGCGAAAGCTTGAACTCACCCCCAGGCTTCGCGCACTTCGTGTCGCTTCGCCACCCCCCTTCCAGGGGGCGATACCTGCGGCCCGGCAAAGCCGGTTCCGCGGTATCCCTGGCATTCAGGGTTTCCTGATGCGAAGCACGCCCTCTTCCTCATGCCCGCGAGAACTGCTGGCGGTATGCCGTGGGCGACAGCTTGAAGGCCGAGACGAAGTGCTTGCGCAGCGACACCGCCGAGCCGAAGCCGGCGCCGGTGGCCACGCGCTCCACCGGGTGGTCGGTGGTTTCCAGCAGCCGCTGCGCGAGCGCGAGGCGCTGGTTCTGCATCCACTGGCCGACGGTGGTGCCGGTGGATTCGCGGAAGCGCCGCGTGAAATTGCGCCGGCTCATGAGCGCGCGCCGCGCGAGGTCGTCGAGCTCGTGCGGCGTGTCGAGATGCCGGCCCAGCCATTCGAGCAGCGGCGCGAGGCGGTCGCGCTCGGCGGCGGCGGGCACGGGCTGCTCGATGTACTGCGCCTGGCCGCCCTGCCGGTGCGGCGCCACCACCATGCGCCGCGCGGCGCGGTTGGCCGTCTCCGCGCCATGGCGCACGCGCAGCAGGTGCAGGCAGCAGTCGATGCCCGCGGCCGTGCCGGCGGAGGTGAGCACGCTGCCGTCGTCCACGTAGAGCACCTCGGGCTGCAGCTTCACCTTCGGATACTGCTTCGCGAAGATCGGCGCCAGCTTCCAGTGCGTGGTGGCGGGCCGGCCGTCGAGCAGGCCCGCCTCGGCCAGCACGAATGCGCCGAGGCAGAGCCCCATCACGACGGCGCCGCGCCGGTGGGCGGCCTGCAGCGCGCGGATCAGCTCGGGCGGCGCCGCCGAGCAGTCGTCGCGCCATGAAGGCACGACCACGATCTGCGCGCGGCGGATGGCCTCGAGCCCGTGCGGGACGACGAGCGCGAAGCCGGCGTTGGTGCGCAGCTCCCCGGGCCGGGGTGCGCACACCTTCACGCGGAAGCGCGGCTCGCCGGTCTCGGTGCGGTCCTCGCCGAAGACCATGCAGGGCACGGACAGGTGGAAGGGGCTGATGCCGTCGAAGGCGACGACGGCGACGGTTTCGGCGGTTGGCTGCGGCATGGCCCGATCTTATCGATGAATGGCTTTCGGGCCACTTTCTGGATGCGACGCCGGCGGGAAGAATCCAGTCATCCGAACCACACAAGAGAAGGAGCCCAACATGAGCAACACCACCACGCCGCGCCGCGCACTCGTCGTGATCGACGTGCAGAACGAATACTTCGAAGGCGGCGGCCTGCCGATCGAGTACCCGCCCATCCTGGACACGCTGCCGAACGTGACGAAGGCCATGGACGCAGCCCGCGCCGCCGGCACGCCCGTGGTGGTGGTGCGCCACCATGCGCCCAAGGGCGCGCCGGTGTTCCAGGCCGACACGCACAACGGCCAGCTGCACCCCGAGATCGCGAAGCGGCCGCACGACCACCTCGTCACCAAGAGCTTTCCGAGCGTGTTCACCGGCACCGACTTCGCCGACTGGATCGCGCGCAACCAGATCGACACGCTGAGCGTGGCCGGCTACATGACGCAGAACTGCGACGCCTCGACCGTGTTCGAGGCCATGCACCGGGGACTGAGCGTGGAGTTCCTGTCGGACGCCAGCGGCGCGCTGCCCTACGAGAACGCGGCGGGCAAGGTCACGGCGGAGGAGATCCACCGCGTCTTCAGCGTGGTGTTCCACAGCAACTTCGCGGCCGTGACCACGACGGATGCATGGATCTCGGCGATGCGCGAAGGCCAGGTCATCCCGAAGGACAACGTGGTGCTGTCCAACCGCCGCGCACGAGGCCTGGCGTAACCCGGTCGCCGGCTAGAAATCGGCGCAGCCGTTGCGCTTCTCGGTGTCGACGCAACTCGACAGGTTGGGCCGGGAGCGCACGCGCGACCATTCGCGCGCCAGCACGTCGCCGCCCTGCGTCGCGCGGTCGCCTTCCAGCGGCCCGGTGGCGAAGCAGATCGGCGGCGGGCCGATGTTGCGGTCGTACACCCAGGTGGCGGGCAGGTCGCGCAGCGTGTCGGGGCGCGGCAGGTCGGGCACGCCGCCCACGAAGAGGTTGCCCGGCACCACGTTGACCCTGTAGCCCTCTGCCGAGGTGAAGGCGCCGTTGATCGGGTACACGCCCGGCGGGCTGGCCTGCAGCGCGGGCGAGAACATGAAACCCGCGAAGCCCGCGCCCGTGTCGCCCAGGATCAGCCCGGTCACGAGGTAGCTGAAGAGCGGGTTCGGATAGCCGAAGGGCCTGGTCGCATTGCCGATGAGCACCGTGGCCACCGGCTGCTGCGCGTAGATGAAGTGATTGGCGCCCGCGGGGATGCTCACCGCGCACAGGCCCGAGTAGGCGCAGTGGTACAGGTTGGGATAGATGCCCGACCCCGCGAGCCCGCCGCGCGTCTCGCCCACCCAGGTGTCGGCCCACACGCGCCACGGTGCGCCGGTGATGCTGTAGCCGCCGGTGTTCTGGAAGCGCGAACCCGCCACCAGGTCGGCTCCGCTGGTGCTGCTCACGTTGGTGCCCAGCAGCAAGTCGCCGCTCAGGGTGCGCACGAACACGGTGTCGGCCGCCATCGAGCCGGCCGACACGACCTGCGGCGCATTGCCCGCCGCGTCGTAGCCGGTGACGCTCACCGAACCGAGCTTGACGGTGTCGATGTCCACGTACCTGAATGCGCCGGCCGCGCCGCCGCCCAAGGTGTCGGCACTGACGTTGTTCGCCGCCTGGTCCAGCAGCACGCTGCCGCCGGTGGAGCGCGCCAGCAGCGTGCCGGCGGTGATCGGCGCGGCTGCCGTCTGCGTGATGTTGCCGCCGGAGATCAGCCCCACGGTCGAAGCCGTGAGCGCACCGCCGAGCTGGATGCCGCCGCCCCCACCGGTGTTCTGCAGGGTCAGCGCGCCGGGCACGGTGAGCGGGCCCACCACGTTGATGCTGCCGGCGTGCGCGTTGCTGCCGGCCACGATGGTGGGCGCGTCGAGCCGCGTGAACTCGTCGGCCGACACCGCGAAGCCGTTGGCCGCAGTGCCGCCGAGCGTGATGGTGTTGGCCGTGCGGTCCGCCGCGTTGCCGGCCGCGTCCACGCCGCCGGGGCGCAGGTTCAGCACGTTGCCGGCGCGCACGGTGCCGGTCAGCACCACCGCGTCGGTGCTGCCGTCGTTGCTCGCGCGCAGCACCACGTTGCGGTTGCCGTCGATGCGTCCGCCGGTGCCGAGGGTGATGCCCGTTCCGTTGGCCTGCGACTCGCCCGCCACGTCGATGTCGCCGACGCCCAGCGTGGTGACCAGCGCGTTGTTGGCGATCAGCACGCCGCCCGATGTGCCGCTCATGGCGCCCGGCGTCACGAGGCCACGGATGCCGATGTTGCCGTCGACGCTGCGCACCGTGACGTTGCTGAGGTCGACGGCCTGCACGGCCAGCGGCCCGGTGCTCGGGTCCGTCACGCCGCTGCCGATGCCCACGATGGAGATGTCGCCGCTGGTGGTGAGGATCTGGCTGGGCCCGGTGCCCGCGCCGATGCGCACGCCGGTGCCGCCGGGCGCCGTGCCCGAGATCGACACGTCGCCGGTGCTGCTCTGGATGGTCGCGCCGCTCAGCTGCACGGTGGCGGTGAAGCCCGAGAAGGTGGGCGTGCCGCGCTTGCCCGTGATCTGCACCGAGCCGCCGGGGCCTGCATCGCCCAGCGCGGTGGTCCGCGTATCGATCGTGGTGTTGGTAATGCCGATGGCCTGGTTGCCCGAGGGGCTGGTGTCGGCCGTCATCGTGACGTTGCCGCCGTTGGTGGCGATCTTCGCGCCGGTGAGGAAGATCGATCCGCCCTGCCCGCCCACGCCCGCGTTGAACACGACGTTGAGCGCACCCGAGTTCGACTGGATCGAGTTGTTGCTGAAGGCGTTGATGTTGTGCGCCGCGTCGAGCTCGAAGGTGAGTGGCGTGGAGCCCTTGCTGCGCACGATGGCCGCGTCGGCCGCGAAGGTGATGTTGCCGTCGAAGACGTTGCCGCCGGTGCCGGTGGTGATGGTGACGCTGGTGCCGCCGTCCAGCGCGTTGTTGATGTCGCCGTCCTGGATTGTCGAGTTCGCCAGCGGATCGAAGGGGTTGCCCGTGAGGCTGCCCGATGCGGTGCCGTGCGCGATGTTGACGTTGTAGGGGTCGATGGTCCACTTGCCCGCGGTGCCCACGGGCGCCGCGGCGTCCACGCGCAGGCCGGTCAGGTCGAAGTGCGCGGCCGAGGTCTCGATGTTGCCGCCGTTGCCTCCGCTCGCGCCGCCGCGCGCCGACAGGCTGCCATAGCCGCGCAGCGTGTCGCCCGCGATCACGTTGATCGTGCCGCCGTTGCCGGAGGCCGATTTCGCATCGGCGCGCAGGCTGGCCTGGTCGCTGATGGCGATGGTGTTGGTGGCGCGCACGTCGATGGTGCCGGACTGGCCCGCGCCGCCCGCGTCGACGGTGGTCACGTCGTCGAACGAATCGAGCACCAGCACGTTGCGCCCGGCGAGGCTGACGGTGCCGCCCGCGCCGGTGCTGCTCGACACATCGAGCACCGGCAGGAAGACGGTGCCCGAGGGCACGTCGCGCACGTTCACGCGCCCCACGCGCACGTCGCCGCCACGCCCGTCGATCGCGATGCGCCCGCCCTCGGCGCGCACGGTGCCGCCGGCCTCCATCGCGAGTGCCACCGCCGATGCGTCGTCGCCGATGGTCGCGGCGCCGCCGTCCACAGTGAAGCTCTTGCCGCCCGCCGTGCCCGAGATCGATATGTCGCGCCCCTTGCCGGCCGTGATGCTGCCGCCGAAGATGGTCACGCCGTTGCCGGCGGCGTAGGCCACGCCGGCGCCGCCGTTGGCGGCCGATGCCGAGGTAAGGAAGGCGCTGTTCGCCGTGAGGCCCTGCATGTCGCCGCCGGTGCCGTCGATGGCCACGCGCCCGCCGGAGTCGATGGTCACGCCGCGCATCGAGATGCCGCCGACGTTGCTCGTCGTCACGTCGGGGAAGGAGCTGTCGACGAAGTCCACCGTGCCGCCGTACACCGCCACGGGGTCGGTGGCGGTCCAGCTGCGCGAGCTGCCGGTGATGCTCACGTCGCCCGTGCCGGTGCGCAGCACCGTGCTGTTGCCCTCGGTGTTGTCGAGCAACACGCCACCCGCGCCGATGCCGCCCACGCCGGTGATGGCGATGTTGCCGCCACCGGTGGTCAGGCTGGTGCCCGAGACCTGCACGCCATCGGAGCTCACGTAGTAGCTCGGGTCGCCGGCCGAGGTGCTGGTGCCCTGCCCGCGCAGCGTGATGGAGCCGCTGCCGCCGCAGCTGCCGGAGGCCATCGCGCAAGTGTTCAGCGAGCTGTCGAACAGCGAGACGCCCGCGCGCCCGACATTCGGGCCGCCGTCGGTGGGCGCGATGCCGCCGACCGCGTAGCCGTTGGCCGCGTCGCCCTGGCCGTAGAAGCGGATGTTGCCGCCGTTGGTGGCGATGCTCGCGTTGTTGAGCTCGATCACGCCGCCGTCGGAGCCGCCGGTCGCGTTGGCGTCGAAGTCGACGTGCAGCGCGCCGCTTTCCGAGCGGATCGACGAGCCACTGGACATGCGGACGTCGCGCAGCGAATCGACCGTGAGGCGCGCGTCGCGCCCCTCGGTCTTGACGATGCTCGCGTTGTCCTGGAACACCACGTCGTTCGACTCGCCGTCGTTGGATCCGGTGCGCAGCTTCACGTCGGTGGCGCGGCCCAGCGCGCTGCCGATGGCGGTGGAGCTCACGCGCGTGTCGGCCGTGTTCAGGCCGTAGTTGTCCGGGTCGTAGACAGGCACCGTGTTGTCCACGTTGAGCGTGCCCTTCGAGTCGACCACCCAGGTGCCGTTGGCGCCGCTCGCGCCGCCCGCCGCGTCGATCTGCGCGAGCTCCGTCACCTCGACCTGCCGGGCCGCGGTGGTGATGGTGCCGCCCGCGCCGCTGCCCGCGCCGCGCGCCTGGATCTGGCCGGAGACGTGCGTGTAGTCGGCGCTCAGGCCCACCGTGCCGCCCTGCCCGTTCGCGCCGGTGGCGTTGCTGCGCAGCACCGAGTCGGGCGACATGCTCACTGCCGCGTTGCCCGTCACCTGGATGCTGCCGCCGTTGCTGCCGCTGGCGTCCGCCGTCAGCCCCGACAGGCGCACGTAGTCGGCGCTCGCGGTGATCGAGCCGCCGGCCACGCCGGCTTCGGAGCCGGTCGCATCGATGGTGCCGCCCAGCAGCATTTCGTTGGTGCGCGCGGCCGACTGGCCGCCGTCGAGCACGATCTCGCCGTTGCGCGTGGACAGCGAGCGCGCACGGATCACGCCGGTCTGGCTCACCACCAGCTGGCGTGCGTCCACGTCGGCAGCGGCGGCCATCAGCACCACGCGGCCGCCGTCGGCCGTGACCTTGCCGGTGCTCGTGTTCATGAGCTGCGCGGTGGTGGTCTTGTCGGTGGCCTGCAGGTCGGCGAGCTTGAAGGTGGTCTGCCCGTCCAGCGGCACCTTGAAGGTGGTGAGCCCGTCGCCGTCGAAGTCCAGGTTCATCGTGAGCTTGCTGGCCGACACCAGGCCCACCGAGCCGCGCGCGACGTTGATCTCGCCGTCGTTGCGCACCGAGCCGCCCACCAGCGCCACGGTGCCGCCCGGCGCGGCGGTGATCGACGCGCCCTGCTCCAGCCTCACCTGCGCCATGCTGTTGGCCGGCCCCACGAAGACCAACTGCTCGCTCTTGTCGAAAGCCTTGTTCTCCGAGCCCGCCGGCATGAAATTGCTGTTGGCGATGTCCAGCGTGGACGCCACCAGCCCGCCCACGTTGACCGACGCACCGTTGCCGAACACGATGCCGCTCGGGTTGATGAGGAACACGCTGCCGCCCGGCAGGTTGGGGTTGCCGATCAGCGATGTCCTCAGCGTGCCGTCGATGCGCGAGGCCTGGATGGTGCCCCCGTCGCCCACCACGCGGTTGAGCAGCACCGCGCGCGTGCTCGGCTGCGCGATGTTGACCGTGCCGCCCGCGCCGATGGAGAAGGTCTGCCAGCTGGCGATGCCGCGCATCATCGGCTGGGTGATGCTCATCACGCTGCCGCTCTGCGTCATGGTGACGCCGCCGGCAATGGAGTTGAAGCCCGTGGGCAGCACCTGCGCCATGGCGGGCGCGGCTCCTGCGCAGATCAGCGACAGCGCGAGCGGGCGCAGCTGCAGCCGCCGTTGTGTGATTCGGTTGCGTTGCTTCATGGTCAGAACGCCTTGATGAGCTGCACGAAGAGGCGGGGATTCCTGCCTCCGCCGTCGGTCTGCGCGGGCGGCGTGCCGGCGCGCCAGGCCAGCGTCGCGTTGATCGAGAAATTGCCGGGTCGCGACCAGCTCAGGCCGATGCCATAGCCGCGCAGGCTGTGGCTGTTGACGCCGTCGTAGGGCGTCGGGTTGCGCACGATCTTTCCGTGCGCTGCGTCGTAGAAGAGGAAAGGCGTGAGCTCCTCGTTGAGCGACCAGCGCCATTCGACGGTGCCGATCACGCCCTGGTCCACCAGCAGTTCGCCCGAAGGGTAGGCGCGCACCGCGCGCGCGCCGCCGAGCGCGAGCTTCTCGGACGCGTCGAGGTTCTTGCTCGCCCACTGGCCACCGATCGACAGGTACAGCGAATGGCGCGGCACGATGGCCTGCAGGCGCGAGAGCTGGAAGCTCAGCTTGGTGAAGCCGCCTTCGGTGCGGTGGCCGGTGATGCCCCTGTCGAAGTCGCGGCTCTCGGGGTCGCGGATGGAGAGGTTGCCGTGATACAGCGTGCCGGAGCTGGCCCAGTAGCCGCCGCCCAGCAGCTCGTCGCGGCGCTCCCAGGTCCAGCCCAGGCTCAGGCCGTTGACGCGCTTCTTCGAGTTGTAGTCGGCCGCGCGCAGTTCGTCGGTGAGGTCCTTCACGTCCACGCCCAGGCGCAGGAAGAGGTTCTGCTGCCGCTGGCGGATCACCGGATAGCTCAGCGAGAAGTCGAGCACGTTGGCCCGGCCGCGCGCGTCGAGGTCGGCGAACTGGCCGCCCAGCTCGTAGCTCACGCGCGACAGGCCCACGCCCGCGCGCAGCCCGCTGGTGCCGATGGGCGCCTCGTACGCGATGCGGCCGAACTGCAGCGCATTGCTGTTGGAGACCATCAGGCGCATGTCGAGGTTGTCGCCGATGCCGAAGGGGCTGAGCCAGCGCGCGGTGCCGCCCACGCGGTAGCGGCCCGACTCCTTGGTGCCGTGGTTGTCGCCCTCGGCGGTGAAGGCCCAGCGCGGCGCGGCGGTCACTTCCACCGCGAGGTCGGTGGTGCCGGGCTGCGTGCCCTCCTGCAGGCCCGAGGACACCTTGACGCCGGGCTGGTCCGACAGCAGCAGCATCGCGCGCTCGTAGTCCGGCGCGCTCACGGCGGCACCGGGCTGCAGCGGCGCGAGGAAGCCGCGTACGCGCGACTCGGCAATCGGCGCATCGGGCGCGACCGTCACGTCGACCTTGCCGAGGCGGCCCTCGATCACGCTGATCTCGACGATGCCGTCGCGCACCGTCTGCACCGGCACCACGGCCTGAGCGAGGAAATAGCCTTGCTCCTTGTAGCGCGCCGTGATGGCCTTGGCGAGCTCCTCGAGATCGGACAGCGTCACGTCGCGGCCGATGTAGGGGCCGGTGATGGCCTGCAGCTCCTCGTTGCTCAGCGCCTTCACGCCGTTCAGGCGCAGGTCGTTGAGCTTGAATGTCGCGCCGGCGGGTCCGCCCGTGTTGCGCGGCGGCGCGGGCAGGCTCTGCGGGGCTACGGCGCCGGTGGGCGCCTGCGCGATCGGGCGGTCGCAGGCACCGCAGGGGTCCTTGGTGGGCAACAGCTCGGTGGCGTTGCCGTCCGCTTCGGCTGCGTGCGTGCGCTGGGCCGCGACAAGCAGCGTCGCGCTGACCAGGGCCGTGACCGCGAAGGCGATCGGCGTGGGACGTTGACGGACTTTCATTTCAACTCCCGACCGTTAAGCGCCAGTTGCCGATCAGGTTGAACGGCGCCCAGAAGAAGGGATGGGACATCTTGGGATCCTTCAGCACCGCGAGCTGCCCGGCCTGCATGGCCTTCTGGATGTCGCGGCCTTTCGAGAGCTCGCCGTAGAGCGTGCCCATGAGCACCGCGGTGGCGTCGTCGGACACCGGCCACAGCGACGCGATCAGGCTGGAGCTGCCGGCCGACAGGAACGAGCGCGTGAAGCCCAGCACCTCGTCGCCCTGCGCGATGCGCCCGAGGCCCGATTCGCAGGCCGAGAGCGTGACCAGCGCGGTGCCGTCCATCGGCAGCCCGAGGATCTCGTGCGCTTCCAGGAAATTCTGCTTGCCGCCTTCGTTGGCCAGCAGGATGCGCGAGTACAGCGGATCGACCGCGTCGGCCTCGGCGTGCGCAGCCACGTGCATCAGCGGCGAGCGCGCGGCCACGTCGCGGAACTGGGTCTTGGTGGCGGCCGCGCCCATGTACACGGCGTTGCGCGGGAACAGCCGCGCGAGCTGCTTCACCTCGGTCTCGGCGCCGGGCAGGTCGTACTTGTCCTCGATGCGCGGATTGCCGAAGGCGGTGAGCGACGCGTTCACGCGCGGCGTGCGCTGCGCGAGCTGCACCGCGATGCTCATCGACGGCGCCACCGCCACAGGATGCGTCTCGATGATGTAGCGGCCGTCGAGCCGCAGCGCCTGGAACGGCAGGTAGTGCAGCGGCCCGTGCGGCACCACGACCAGCCGCTGCCCCGGCGCGAGGCCGAGCGGCCCGAGCAGCGCCGCGCCCAGCTTGTCGGCATTGGTGATGGCGGTGCGGCGGCCGCGCACGATCGAATTGCGGAAGGTCTCGACCAGCTCGTTGAGCTCGTCGCGCTTCACCGCCACCGTCTTCTCGGCGATGCTGTTGGGCCCCACCACCCACACCACGAGACGGTCGGGCAGCGAATGGAACTGCACCACGCGCTCGTCGGCCGCCAGCGTGCGCTGCAGCGTGGCGAGGTCGACGGTGTTGGCGGCCTGCTCGTTGATCTTCGCGCGCCCGCGCACCGCGTCGAGCAGCGCGCGCGAACGGCTGTGCTCGCTCACCTCGAAGGCCTGGCGCGCATCGCCCGCGTCGCTGTAGATGGACACGCCGCGCTCGAACACCGTCTGCAGGTCCGAGAACAGGCCCATCTTGAATTCCTCGCTGCGGAACCTGGCGCGCACCTTGTCCACGTCGCCCAGCGCGCGGCCCACGGCCTCGGCCGCGGCCTGCTTCTGGCCCAGCGCAAGTTCGCTGCGCGCCACGCCGTCCCAGGCCCAGAGGCGGTAGTACTCGGTGTCGGCCCCCACCTGGCGCGCGGTGAGCGCGCGATACGCATCGCGCGCCTCGGCGGGCTTGTTCTCGGCCAGCAGCAGGCGGGCCCGGGTACGGTCGAGCTGCGCGGTGAGCGGCGCGTCCTTCGGCGGGGCCATGGTGCCGAGCACCTCGCGCGCCCGCGCCGGGTCACCCGATTCGATCAGCGCATTGACCAGCGATGCCTGCACCAGCGGCGCATAGCGCTGCGAGCTGTTGGCCAGCGCCTCGTCATAGCTGAGCACCGCGCCGGCATAGTCGCCGCGGCGCGAGCGCACGTCGCCGATCACCTTCTGCACGGGGCCGACCACCAGCTTGGGGTCGCGCGCCTGGTGCCTGAGCGCTTCGCGTGCGAACTCCTCGGCCTTCTCGAGCTGGCCCGAGTAGCTGTAGACGATGGCCAGGTCGCGATTGGCCATGGCCATCAGGTTGGGATCGTTGGTGGCATTGGCCAGGTGCAGCGCCTTGCTCGCGGCGCGCACGCTCTGGCGGAACTCGCCCGCCTCGGCCAGCGCGACGGCCTGGCTGCAGTACTGGTAGCCCGAGAGCTTGACCGAGTCCTGCCCGTAGAGCACGGCGCCTTCGCTGGTGAGGGCCAGCAGGGTGTCGGTGTCCGCAAGGCGGGCCTGCTCCATCCTGCTGGCCGCGGCCTCGGCACTCGTCGCCTGCTGCTGCTGCGCCGAAGCCACGGAGCCGTAGCCCGCGAGAAGAATGCATGTCAGACCGAGCGCGCCTGCGATTCCCGCACGACGACGTGCAGGGCGCTCCCATCCCCATCTCGAAAACCACGCCATTGGACCCCCGCGCGCGGCCCACGCATCCGCTTTGGCGGGATGCTCGACGTCGCGAAAGTGCGCGCCGTTCAGGCCTCGTGGGGGCGAAGTCTAGGAGTGGCCCTCTATGGCGCCTATTCGCAATACGGTCTAGCGCTAAAGGCTTAGAACCGGCCTCGCCGGCGGCCCTATGCCGGCACGGCGTCGATGTTCGCGCGGTCCCAGTGCCGGTGCTTCGCGATGGCCGCGACGAAGCGCTGCGCGATCTCCGTCGCGCCGGAGCTGTCGCCCAGGTTGGTGACCGGCGTCGCGGCCACCACCAGCCCCGCGGGCAGTTCGTCGGCCGGCGTGTCCTCGGCAATGCCGAGCGTGGACAGCAGCCGCACGCCCTCGCCCACCGTGCAAATGGCCTTGCAGTGCCTGTAGGCCTCCAGCACGAAGTGCACCGCGTCGCCGATGCCCGCCAGCGCGGTGGCGCAGTCCTCGCCGGCCGGCACCAGCACGGCGTCGAACATCACCGAAGGCGTGTTGGCGAAGGTCGCGTCCACGTCGATCTGGCGCTTCGAGGCGCTGGCGATGGTGCCCAGGCGCGGGCCCACCACCTTGCACTGCGCGCCGGCCTGCTCGAGCGCGTCGCGTATGGGCTTGAGCGAGGCGGAGTCGACGCCGTCGGCCGCGATGATCGCGATCCTGCGCGTGCGCACCGAGCCGTCGCCGGTGTCGGCCATGCTCAGCGCGGGCGACTCCTCGATGGGCAGCGCGATGCGATGGTCGCGAAAGCCCGCGCGTCCCGCCGCCGCCTTGGCATCGGGCTCGCCGATGCCCAGCGGCTCGGCCACGCGGCGGGCGAGCTTCTCGTCCACGTGCGCGAGGTTGTCGACCATGCGCTGGCGGATGGCCGGGACCTCCAGCTTCGACAGCTCGAAGCGGAAGGCCGCGACGATGTGCTCCTTCTCCGCCGCGCTCTGGCTCTCGAAGAACAGGCGCGCCTGCGTGAAGTGGTCGTCGAACGAAGCGCTGCGGCGGCGCACCTTGGGCGGATCGATCTCCTCGGGGAAAGACTGGAAGCCGTGGCTGCCGCCGTCCACGCGGAACTCGGTGCCGCTGCCCAGCGTGTTGGGCTCGTAGGCCACCTGGCCGCGCGCGATGGTCTGCCGGTGCATGCCGTCGCGCTGGAAGTTGTGAAACGGGCACACGCCCTTGTTGATGGGCAGCTCGTGGAAGTTGGCGCCGCCCAGGCGCGAGATCTGCGTGTCGGTGTACGAGAAGAGGCGGCCCTGCAGCAGCGGGTCGTTCGTGAAGTCGATGCCGGGCACGAGGTGGCCCGGATGGAAGGCCACCTGCTCGGTCTCGGCGAAGAAGTTGTCGGGGTTGCGGTTGAGCACCAGCCGGCCGATCTTCTGCACCGGCACCATCTCTTCGGGAATGAGCTTGGTGGGGTCGAGCAGGTCGAAGCCCAGCGAGTGTTCCTTGTCCTGCGGAATCAGCTGCACGCCGAGCTCCCACTCGGGGAAGTCGCCGTTCTCGATGGCTTCCCACAGGTCGCGGCGGTGGAAGTCGGGGTCCTTGCCGGCGATCTTCTGCGCCTCGTCCCACGCGAGGCCGTGGATGCCGAGCTTCGGCTTCCAGTGGAACTTCACGAAGTGGCTCTCGCCGCGGCTGTTGACGAAGCGGAAGGTGTGCACGCCGAAGCCTTCCATCATGCGCAGGCTGCGCGGAATGGCGCGGTCGCTCATGGCCCACATCAGCATGTGGGTGCTCTCGGGCATCAGCGAGGCGAAGTCCCAGAAGGTGTCGTGCGCGCTCGCGGCCTGCGGCATCTCGTGGTGCGGCTCGGGCTTGACGGCGTGGATGAGGTCGGGGAACTTCATCGCGTCCTGGATGAAGAACACCGGGATGTTGTTGCCCACGAGGTCGTAGTTGCCCTCGCGGGTGTAGAACTTGACGGCGAAGCCGCGCACGTCGCGCACGGTGTCGGCCGAGCCGCGCGAGCCGGCCACGGTGGAGAAGCGCACGAACACGGGCGTCTTCGCGTCCGGGTCCTGCAGGAAGTCGGCGCAGGTGAACTGCGACATCGACTTGTAGACCTGGAAGAAGCCATGCGCCGCCGAGCCGCGGGCATGCACCGCGCGCTCCGGGATGCGCTCGTGGTCGAAGTGCGTGATCTTCTCTCGCAGGATGAAGTCTTCGAGCAGCGTGGGGCCGCGCACGCCCGCCTTCAGCGAGTTGTGGTTGTCCGGCAGCTGCAGGCCCTGGTTGGTGGTCAGGGTCGTCGGGTGCTCGACGGTGAACCCCTCGAGCTGCTGCTGCTTGGCGTTGCCTGCGTCGCCAGCCTTGACGGCGCTGGCGCGACGGCCGGCGGCGGCCTTGTTCTGGGGCGACATCGTGGACTTGCCGGAATCTTTCATTGGGTGGGGATGGGCGTTCAGCCCGTTTCGTTGCCGCTGTCGAGGAACATGTCGAGCACGTTGACCACGGCGATGAGACAGATGAGGCCCGCCACGGCGGCGATGGACCACACGAGGATTTCGTTGCCCCAGGAACTGGCGAACGAGTCGAAAAGCGATGCAAATTCCATCATTCCCTCCGGGTTTCACGCTGCCTGTCTTGCGCATGCCCCGCGCATGTCGCGGGCGAATCCGAAGGTTATGTCCGGCGCGGCTCCAGCCCCGTAGTGGCCGCCCTCCCGCCCCTGTGGGAGAGGGCGCGCGGACCGGGTAGGAGCCTGCCGACAGCCGCCCCGCAACAAGCCGCAATAAGCTGAAATCCGCGAGCAACATCGCGGCCCGACGCTCGCCGCTCCAACCACGATCGAGGAGCAAAAGTGTCGATTTCCGAATGCCGCCGACCCGGGCAGGACCAGAACCACAACCAGAATCACGACAACAGGCACGGCCACCACCTGGCCGACGACCTTCCGCTCATGGCGGCGCAGCTCGGCCTCCAGCGCCGCAGGGCGCTGGCATGGCTGGGCTCCGCGGCGGCGGCGGGACCGGCTCTCCTGCTGGGCGGCTGCGGTGGTGGCGGAGGCGGCTCCGACGCAAGCGGCAGCCTCGCCGGGCTGGTGGCGGCCTCGGGCACCACCTCGGCGACCACGACCACGCCGGCCACGTCGACTTCGAGCTCGGGCTCTTCCACGACCACCGGCAGCAGCACGAGCAGCTCCAGCAGCAGTTGCACCGCGCTGCCCGGCGAGACGGCGGGGCCGTATCCGGCGGACGGCACCAACAGCTCGTCGGGCTCGACCTCGGACATCCTCACCTCCAGCGGCATCGTGCGCAGCGACATCCGCAGCAGCTTTCTCGGCACCACCACGCAGGCCGGCGGCGTGCAGACGACGCTGACGCTCACGCTGCTGAACACGTCCTCCAGCTGCGCGCCGCTGTCGGGCTACGCGATCTACCTCTGGCACTGCGACCGCGACGGCAACTACTCGCTGTACTCGGCGCCCACCGAGAGCTACCTGCGCGGCGTGCAGGTGACCGACAGCAACGGGCAGGTGACCTTCACGACGATCTTCCCAGGCTGCTATTCGGGCCGCTGGCCGCACATGCACTTCGAGGTGTTCCAGAGCCTCTCGACGGCCACGACCGGAAAGAACTCGATCCTGACCTCGCAGCTGGCGATGCCCAGCGCCGTGTGCAGCGCGGTGTACCCCTACGCCACGGGCTACACCAGCAGCGTCGCGAACTTCGCAGCGGTCAGCCTCTCCACCGACAACGTGTTCGGCGACAACACCTCGGCGCAGATCGCGGCGATGACGCCTGCCATGAGCGGCAGCGTCGCCGCCGGCTACACCGCGACGGCAACCATCGGCATCGCGCGCTGAGCGGAGCGAAGAAGGCCGGGACGGAGCACGGCGGCCGTCAGCCGGGCTCGTACCCGAGCAGCTTCATCGCGGAGGCGAGCCCCTTGCGGCTGCGCTCCATCGCGGCCCAGGGCTGGTTGCCGACCTCGAAGCGCTGCGCCGCGTTGGCGACCGTCCATCGGTCCGGCCCCGGGAGTTCCGGAAGCTCGTCCCACGTCAACGGCACCGAAACGCCCAGCCCCGGCCGCGCGCGCGCCGACCATGCGCTGACGGTGGTCGCGCCGAAGCCGTTGCGCAGGTAGTCGACGAAGATCCTGCCCACGCGGTTGCGCGGCCCGCTCTTGGCGACGAAGCGCGCCGGAATGGTCTGCGCGAGATGCGCCACCACTGCCTGCGAGAAGCCCTTGACGGTGTCCCAGCCGTACTGGCGGCGGACCGGCACCACCACGTGCAGCCCCTTGCCGCCGCTGGTCTTCAGGAACGATGGCAGACCCAGTTCGTCGAGCAGCGTGCGCACCAGCATCGCGGCCTCCTGGATCTGCGCCCAGGCGACGCCTTCGCCGGGGTCGAGGTCGAAGGTCATGCGGTCGGGCTTGCCGATGGCGCGGGAGGTGGCGTTCCAGGTATGCAGCTCGATGACGTTCATCTGCGCCGCGCCGAGCAGGCCCGGCTTGGTGTCGATCTGCAGCAGCGGCTCGTGACCGGGGTCGAGCGCGGGGTCGAGCAGGCGCACGCCGGGTATCTCGCGCCCCTGCACGTGCTTCTGGAAGAACAGCTCGCCGCCCACGCCTTCCGGTGCGCGCACCAGCGACACCGGCCGCCCGCGCAGGTGCGGCAGCATGAGCTTCGCCACGCCGTCGTAGTAGGCGGCGAGCTCGCCCTTGGTGATGCCGCTGTGCTCGTCGATCACGCGGTCGGCGTGGGTGATCTTCAGGGACATGGACTTGCTTTTCCCTTCGCTGCTGTCGCTGCTTCTGCCGCTTTTCGTTGCCGGCGAGCTTGCCGACGCCTCGATCTCCCGCGTCCGCTGCGCATGCTCGCGCCGCACTTCGGCCGCGGGCTTGTCGCTGCGCAGGCCCTGGAACACGGCCTGGCGCACGCGGTTCTCGCGCGTCCATTCGCCGAACGATATCTCGGCCACCAGCGAGGGTCTGACCCACTGCGCCCTGACGCCACGCGGCACGGGCTCGAAGGGGCAATCGTCGACGGCCAGCCGGTCGAGCTTCGCCTTGATGTCGGCGAGACGGTTCGCGTCAAAGCCCGTGCCCACGTTGCCGCAGTAGCGCAGCCGCCCGCTGCCTTCGTCGTACACCCCGAGCAGCAGCGCCCCGAAGCCGGCGCGCGAGCCCTTGGGCGCGGTGTAGCCGCCGATCACGAATTCCTGGCGCTGCTGGTTCTTGAGCTTGATCCAGTCGGGCGAGCGGCGCGACACGTATGGCGAACCCTTGCGCTTGGCCACGATGCCCTCGAAGCCAATGCGCGCGGACGCCGCGAGCAGGTCGCGCGGCGCGGCCTCGAAGGCGTCGCTCAGGCGCAGCGGCGACAACCGCCGGCCGGCGAGTACCGCGGCGAGCCTCGCGCGGCGCTGCTCGACCGGCAACTCGCGCAGGTCTTCGCCATCCAGAAAGGGCGCGTCGAAGAGCCAGTAGACGATGGCCGAGGTGGCGCCGCGGTCGAAGGCGTTCTGCAGCGCCTGGAAGTCGGGCGCGCCGTTGGGGCCGTCGACGGTGATCTCGCCGTCGAGCCAGGCCGAGCGCGTGCCCAGCTTCGAGATGGCCTCGACGAGCGCGGGCAGCTTCGCGCTCCAGTCGTGCCCGTTGCGGGTGAAGCAGCGGACCTTGCCCTTGTCGTCGATGCGCGCCAGCAGGCGGTAGCCGTCGAACTTGAGCTCGTAGAGCCAGTCGTGCGGCGACGACGGTGGCGAGGACGCGAGGGTGGCGAGCTGGGGTTCGAGGACGGCGGGCAGCGCGGCTTTCTCTTTCTTCTTCCTGGGCTCCTCTTTCTTCGCCGGCGTGCTGCTGTCTTTCGCCTTCGCCTTCTTCCTCGGCGCCTGCCCCACCTCGTCCACGCCGAGGCCGGTGATCACGCTCGCGGGCTCTTCCTCCACCACGTCGTAGTCGTCGAGCGCACGCGCCTCGCCGTCGCGCTCCTTGATGAGCAGCCAGGGCTCGTGCGATTCGTCGCCCTTGCCGCGCATGCGCACCAGCGTCCAGTGGCCGTGCAGCTTCTCGCCGCGCAGCTCGAACTTGAGCTTGCCGGCCGCGAGCGCCTTGCGCGCGTCGCCGTCGGGCAGCCAGTCGCCGCGGTCCCAGACGATGACGGTGCCGGCGCCGTATTGCTTCGGCGGGATGGTGCCTTCGAAGTCGGCGTACGAGATGGGGTGGTCCTCGACGTGCACCGCCATGCGTTTCACGCCGGGGTCGAGGCACGGCCCCTTGGGCACGGCCCAGCTCTTGAGCGTGCCGTCGAACTCCAGCCTGAAGTCGTAGTGCAGGTGGCTCGCGTGGTGCTTCTGGATGACGAAGCCCAGCGTGCCCTTGCCGCGCCGGCCGCCGGCCTTTGGTTCCGGCGTGCGGGAGAAGTCGCGCTTGCCGTGGTAGCGCGCGAGCGCCTTGCGTGCGGTGGATGACGAGGATGATGCTGTGCGTGCCATGGCGTGCGGTCCTCGACGGGCTCAGGCGGCGCGACGGTGGCGGGCCGGAGCTCGGCGCGCGGTGGCGGCGCTCTTCTTCGTGGCGGTACTGCGCTTCTTCGCAGCGGGCCGCCTGGGTCGCGGCTCTTCCTCTTCATCGGCGTCGGCTTCCTCGTCCTTCGACCTGCCCCCACTGCCACCCGCGCCCCCTTTGCGCAGGCTGCGCTTGAGCAGCTCGGTCAGGTCGATGACCTTGGCGCCGCGGCCTTCGGCGGCCTGCTCGCCTTCTTCCGGTTCGGGCTGGGTCACGGTCTCGGTCTGGCCGGCCTTCACCTTCCTGTCGACCAGCCGCAGGATCTCGTCCTTGAACTCGTCTCGGAATTCCTCCGGGTCCCAGTCGGCGCTCATGTCCTCGACCAGCTCCTTCGCCATCTCGAGCTCGCGCGGGCGCAGGCCGGCCTTCTTCGCGTCTTCGGAAGGCAGCGGCAGGTCGGTCCAGGGGCGGATGTCGGCGCCCCAGCGCAGCAGGTTCAGCACGAGGCCGGGGCCGACGGGCACCAGCGCCGCAAGATGCTGCCTGGTCTGGATCACCACGCGGGCCACGCCCACGCGTCCGCTGCGCTGCAGGGTCTCGCGCAGCAGCGCGTACACCTTGGCGCCGCGGTTGATGGGCGCCACGTAGTAGGGCCGCTCGAGGTACACGAAGGGAATGCCGTTGGCCGGCACGAAAGTCTCGATCTCGATGGTCTGCGTGGTCTTCGGGTAGGCGGCGGCGATCTCCTTGTCGCTGAGCACGACGTACTCGCCGCTCTCGTACTCGATGCCCTTCACGATCTGCTCGCGCGCAATCTCCCTGCCGGTCTTCTTGTTGATGCGCTTGTAGCCGACCGGGTCCATGGTCCTCTTGTCGAGCCAGTCGAAATCGATGCCGTGGTCCACGGTGGCCGAGTAGAGCGCCACGGGAATGTGGACGAGGCCGAAGCTGATGGCGCCCTTCCACAGGACGCGCGGCGCGGGTGCTTTCTTCGAGACGGGCATGGGTTGCACACTCCTTCATCCCGGAATGTGCGCCGCCCCGGCGCGCGCGATGTAGGAACGCGGCCCCAGGCGCCGTCAGGCCGCGCCGGTTGCGCCCGTGGCCTCGGTCACCGGTCCGAGCCGGCGTTCGCTGGGGCGCGCGAAGTAGAACCACTCGGCGCCCGGCAGCGCCATCGCGTTGGGGAACACGATGAAGCCGTCGTCGGGCGCGCTCACCAGGGTGCCGTCGTGGCGCATGCCGATGGGCTCGCCGCGTTGCACTTCGTCGAAGGTGGCCCAGTCGCGCACGAAGCTGTCTTCCTCGTGCAGGCGATCTGTAACGCTGGCCAGGCGCAGCAGTTTCGGCGGCTGCGCGGGGCCGCCGGAGAGCCCCTCGGGCAGTTCGGCCATGCCCAGCAGCGCCAGGGTGCGGCGGATGGCGCGCCACGCCACCTCGGGCGCCTGCGGGTCGAGGTGCTGGCCGCATTCGAGCGTGACGCCGTAGCCGCCGCGGCTGCGGATGAATTCGTTGGTGCCGCGGCCGAAGTCGAGTTCGGCCTCGCTGGCCGGCGCGCCGCCCGAGCGCTGCGCGATGCCGGCGGCGTAGATGTCGAGCCAGCCTTCCACCACGATGGGCGTGCCGATGTGCAGCGCGAGCTGGCCCTCCTCGTACGAGCGGGCGAAGGGCTCCAGCGTGCCGGTGTTGTCGCGCGGGCCGATCATCGCGAAGGCCTCGCCCTCGCTCTGGAAGGAATGCAGGTCGAGCAGCACCTCGTGGCGCTCGATGAGCGGGGCCAGCACGTTGGTCACGCGGGCTTCGTAGTCGGCCGGCGACTCGGAGGGGCGGAACAGGCGGTTGAGGTTGCGCTCGCCCTCGCGCTGCAGGCGCCTGCGGGCCAGCGGATTGGCCACCGGCACCATGGTCAGCTCGCCGCGCAGCAGCCGCAGCGAGCCGGCCTCGAATTCGCCCAGCACGCGCTCGATGCCCAGGGTGCCGGAGATTTCGTCTCCGTGCACGCCGCCCATCACGAGCAGGCGGGGACCGGGGTTGAGCGAGGCGAAGGCGTGGATGCGCAGGCTGTCGGTGGCCACGCCGGCGAAAGGATCGGAAGACATCCGGGGATTATTGCGGAGCCCTTTCCCTGCGCGCAAAGGCGCTATTCGTTTCATAGCACCGGCCGCCGAGGCGCCGCCTACAGGGGCTGCCTCGCCTGTCCTACCGGACCGGCCGCGACAGGGGCGCAGGCTCGGCCTCTGTCAAAGGAGTGCATGCATGAACAGCAAGAGCAGCCGCGGCAAGACCAAGGTGGAGCAAGGCGGCGAATCGGCGCCCCGCCTGCCGCACGAGCGCGACCAGTCGTCGGACAGCCAGCAAACTCAGGACGGCAATCCGCCCGAGGTGGGCCGCAAGGCCCACGAAGACGTGGAGCGCGGCGTGGTCGACACCGACCGCGGCCCGCCGAGCGACCGCGTCTACAACGAGAAGCTCAGGCGCTGACGACGCCGGCGAGCTGCCTGCGCATCTCGGTGATGACCGCGCCGTAGTCCTTGGCGTTGAAGATCGCGCTGCCGGCCACGAAGGTGTCGGCACCGGCCGAGGCCACGCGCGCGATGTTGTCGGCCTTGATGCCGCCGTCGACCTCCAGGCGGATGTCGCGCCCGCTCTGCTCGATGCGCTTGCGCGCCTGCTCGATCTTGCGCAGGGCCGAGTCGATGAAGCTCTGGCCGCCGAAGCCGGGGTTGACGCTCATGATGAGGATGAGGTCGATGTCGTCGATGGCCCAGTCCAGCGCCTCCAGGCCCAGCCCGGGGTTGAATACCAGCCCGGCCTTGCAGCCGGCCGCCTTGATGGCCTGGATGCTGCGGTGCGTGTGGGGCGAAGCGTCAGGGTGGAAGCTGATGTAGTCGGCGCCCGCTTGCGCGAAAGAGGCCGCCAGTGCGTCGACCGGCTGGATCATGAGGTGCACGTCGATGGGCACCGGGGTGCCGTCGGCGGTCTTGGCATAGGGCTTGAGCGCCTGGCAGATCATCGGGCCGAAGGTCAGGTTCGGCACGTAGTGGTTGTCCATCACGTCGAAATGGATCCAGTCGGCGCCGGCCGCGATCACGTCAGTCAGTTCTTTGCCGAGGTGCGCGAAGTCGGCGGACAGGATGGAGGGCGCGATGCGGAACGGGGTGCTCATAACCCCTGATTCTCGCAGCCGGCGCAAGCCCGACCAAAGGCCTCCGTTACCATGCGCCCCATGTCACACAGCCCTTTCAGCGTACAAGTCGAACCGCGCTACCTCGCCGACCAGTCCTCGGCCAAGGACAACATCTACACCTTCTCGTACACGGTCACCGTCACGAACACGGGTTCGGTGTCCGCCCAGCTGATCGCGCGCCACTGGCTCATCAACGACGCCTCGGGGCATTCGCAGGAGGTCAAGGGCCTGGGCGTGATCGGCCAGCAGCCGCTGCTGGCGCCCGGCGAATCCTTCCGCTACACCAGCGGCTGCCGCCTGCAGGCGCCCAGCGGCACGATGCACGGCAGCTACTTCGTGGTGACCGAGGAAGGCGACCGCTTCGACGTGCCCATTCCCATGTTCGTGCTGGAAGCCGACATCGGCGGCGCCCCCGTCTCCCGCGTATTGCACTAGACGCACCGGGCGCTCCCCCAGGCTTCGCTTCGCCTCCCCCTCGCCGGGGGCGACACCTGCGGCCCGGCAATGCCGGTTGCGCGGTGTTCCCCGGCACTTGACTTGACGAGATCGCTCCCATGGCTGCCGCATCGCGCGACTTGCAGGGGCTGCTTGCCGGCCTCGACCCCACGGCCGATGTGGCGCAGCGCCACATCTGGCTCATCGACATCTTCGACTGGCTGCGCGGCGACCGCGCCTCGCCGCAGGCGGCCATCGGCCGCGTGCAGCTGCTGCTGGACGCCATCGAGGCGCGGCCCGAGCTGCGCGAGCGGCTTCGCGCCTGGTGGCGCGCCTTCACGCAGACGGTCGACCTGACCACGCTGCTGGCCGACTACGGCTTCGCCCCGCGCACCGCCTTCGCGAGCGAGCTCAGCGAACGGCTGCGCCGAAAGATCCTGCCCGGCACGCCCGAGACCACCGACGCATCGGACCTGTTCCGCATGGTGCTGCCCGGCGCGTTCGACGCGGGCTGGATCGCCCTGCTCGACGAGACGCAGCTCGGGCGCATCGGCGCCCTGCTGACCGACGCAGCGCTCGACGAAGACGGCGCCCCGCGCTGGCGCCACACGGTGATGGACGCCGTCACCTACTGCAGCAGCCAGGTGGTGGCCGCCGGCTTCTCGCCCGAACTGCGCCTGCGCATGAGCACCGACGCGGTCGGCGAGACGCGCCCCTTCCACGCGCTGATGGCCGACCTGGACGAACTGCGCGAGCAGATGTTCGACCGCCCCGGAGAGCCGCGCGACGAAGAGGCCCTGCAGGCCGCCTTCGTGGCCTTCCGCGACCGGCTCGATGCCTGCCGCGCCGGCGCCGCCTCGGTCTACACGCACCTGGAGGACAACGGCATCTCGGTCGGCCTGGTGTTCCGGCTGCGCCAGCTGCGCGAGCGTGTGCTGCGCATCCGCGAGCTGCTCGACTGCCTGATGGCGCCCAACCCCGGGCCCAGCGTGGCGCGGCTGGTCGGCCGGCTGGTGCTGGCCGGCGGCGAGCGCAACAGCATCCGGGCGCTGATCGCCTCCAACTCCTCGATGCTGGCCGCCAAGGTGACCGAGCGCAGCGCCGAGACCGGCGAGCACTACATCACCCGCGACCGCGCCAGCTACCTGCGGATGGTGAAGAAGGCGGCCGGCGGCGGCGCCTTCACGGCCGTCACGGTGCTGCTGAAGTTCGGCATCTATGCGCTGGGGCTGTCGGCCTTCTGGAGCGGCCTGGGCTCGGGGCTGATGTACGCGGCCAGCTTCGTCGCGATCCAGCTGCTGCACCTGACGCTGGCCACCAAGCAGCCCGCGATGACGGCGCCGGCCATGGCGGCGCGGCTGCGCGACATCAAGTCGGACGCGGCGGTGGACGATTTCGTCGACGAGGTCGCCAACCTGGTGCGCTCGCAGGTGGCGGCGGTGCTGGGCAACGTGCTGGTGGTGGTGCCGACGGTGGCAGCCATCGCGCTGCTGGCGCAGTTCGCGCTCGAGCGGCCGCTGCTGGACGCCGCCCATGCGGCGGCCACGCTGAAATCGCTGTCACTGGCAGGCCCGACCGCGCTTTATGCGGCAATCACCGGCATCCTGCTGTTTTCGGCCAGCATCATCGCCGGATGGACAGAAAACGCCTTTGTCCTGCATCGAATGGACTCTGCAATGCGTTACAACCCCCGCATCGGCGCATTTCTCGGCGCCGCACGGGCTCGCCGCTGGGCCGATTTCATGCGCACCAACATTTCAGGCTTCGCCTCCAACATCTCGCTGGGACTCATGCTCGGGCTGCTGCCCGCGTTCGCGGGTTTCTTCGGGCTCGGGCTGGACGTGCGGCACGTGACACTGTCGGCCGGACAGATCGCCGCCGCGGCGGCATCCACCGGCCTGGCGGTGCTGCAGCAGCCTGCGTTGTGGTGGGCGGTGGCGGCGATCCCGGTCATTGGCGCGCTCAATGTGAGCGTGAGTTTCTATTTCGCTTTCCGCCTGGCGCTGCGTGCGCACAGCGTGAGCCTCGGTGACCGCGCGCGCATCCGCAGCGCGATCTGGGCCCGCTGGCGCAGCCGCCCGGTGAGCTTTTTCCTTCCTGGATGAATTTGACGAGCTTCTTCAACGATCTGCTGGGTTTCTGGTCCGAGTGGGTGCGCCCCTCGGCCGGCCTGCCCACCGTGCTGTGGTCGCTGCTGCTGGCGGCCGCCGCTGCTTCCGGCCACCTGGTGCAACGCTACCTCGGGTTACCCAAGGTGATCGGCTACTCGCTGGTCGGCGCCGTGGTGGGCTTTGCCGGCTTCGAGGGCGCGATCTGGCCGCTGCGCGGCATCAGCCTCTTCCTGCTCGAGCTCGGCGCGGCCGTGGTGCTGTTCGAGGCGGGCGGGCGGCTGCCGTTGCGCTGGTTCCGCCACAACCCGATGGTGCTGGTGCAGAGCCTGCTCGAGGCCACGCTGACCTACTTCGGCGTGTACTGGGTGCTCACGCTGCTGGGCCTGCCCGAGCCGGTGGCCAACCCGATCGCGCTGATGGCCATCGTCGCCTCGCCGGCGGTGCTCAGCCGCGTGATCATCGACACCCGCGCCGCCGGCCCCGTGACCGAGCGCGCGATGACGCTGGCCACGCTCAACACCTTCTACGCGCTGGCGCTGGGCTACGCGCAGGCCGGGCTGATCGAGCGCGCGCCGCAGACCATGCTGCAGAAGCTCTACCCGATCGCGGTGGTGCTGGGCCTGTCCTTCGTTGTGGGCGCGATCATGGCGCTGGCGCTGCGCTCGGCGCTGCGGGTGATGAGCCCGTCGAGCGAGAACACGTCGATCCTGCTGCTGGCGATCATTGCCGCGGGCGCCGCGCTCACAGCGCACGTCGGCGGCTCCGCGCCGCTGGCCGCGCTGATCGGCGGCGTGCTGCTCAAGACGCTGAACCCCAAGCCCTGGGCCTGGCAGCGGCAGCTGGGCACGGCCTCCTCGCTGCTCACCATGCTGATGTTCGTGCTGGTGTCGATCGTGGCTGCGCAGGCCGACTGGACGCTGCCGGTGGCCAGCGTGGTGCTGGCCGTGATCGGCGTGCGCCTGCTGACCAAGATCGCCGGCGTGGCGGTCGCCAACCCCGGTAGCGGCGCGAGCTGGAAGCAGGCCTTCTGGGTCGGCTGCGCGATGTCGCCGCTGTCGTCGATCGCGCTGCTCATCGCCTCCAATTTCGCCACCGCCTCGCCGCTGCTGGGCACGATGATCACGCAGGTGGCCCTGCCCTCGATCCTGTTGATGGAGGTGGTGGGCGCGGTGCTCGCCACCCTGGCCATCCACGCGGTGGGCGAGAGTTCGGTGCCCTGGATGCCCCAGGCCTTCAGCATCACGGAGGACACGCAGCGATGAGCACCGCAGCCAGCAACAACAGCCCCGTCGACCCGGACAGCGACGACGTCCGCTCGGCACCGCTGCCTTCGGACCCGGAGAGCCGCGCGGTCAAGCTCGAGCCCTTCAACAAGTCGGAGGCGCTGTCGCTCGGCGTGGAGCTCGAGCTGCAGCTCGTGAACACGCACGACTACGACCTCGCGCCCTACGCCGAGGACATGCTGCGCCTGATGGCCCAGACCCCGCTGCCCGGCAGCGTGGTGCCCGAGATGACCTCGAGCATGATCGAGATCTCGACCGACATCTGCCACTCGGCGCAGGACGTGATCACGCAGCTGTCGCCCATTCGCGAGGCGCTGATCCGCAACGCCGACAAACTCAACATCGCGGTGGTGGGCGGCGGCACGCACGCCTTCCAGCAGTGGCACGAGCGACGCATCTACGACAAGCCGCGCTTTCGCGAACTGTCGGAGCTGTACGGCTACCTGAGCAAGCAGTTCACCATCTTCGGCCAGCACGTGCACATCGGCTGCCCCGATGCCGACGCAGCGCTGCTGATGCTGCACCGCATGTCGCGCTACATCCCGCACTTCATCGCGCTGTCGGCGTCCTCGCCCTTCGTGCAGGGGCAGGACACGCAGTTCGACTCGGCGCGGCTGAACTCGGTGTTCGCGTTCCCGCTGTCGGGCCGCGCGCCCTTCACGCTGAGCTGGAAGGAATTCGAGGCGTATTTCGAGCGCATGACCCGCACCGGCGTCGTGCGCAGCATGAAGGACTTCTATTGGGACATCCGCCCCAAGCCCGAGTTCGGCACCATCGAGATCCGCGTGTTCGACACGCCGCTCACCGTGGAGCGCGCCGCCGCGCTCGCGGGCTACGTGCAGTCGCTGGCCGCCTGGTTCCTGCAGGAGCAGCCCTTCGAGCCGACCGAAGACGACTATCTCGTCTACACCTACAACCGCTTCCAGGCCTGCCGCTTCGGTCTCGACGCGGTGTACGTCGACCCGGCCACCGGGCAGCACATGCCGCTGCGCGACCACATCCTGATGACGATGACGCAGCTCGAATGGCACAGCGAGGCGCTCAACGCCACGCAGGCGCTGGGCGAGCTGCGCACCAGCGTGGAGTCGAACCGCAACGACGCGCGCTGGCTTCGCGAGAAGCAGGGCAAGGAGAGGCTGCTGGCCGAAGTCGTGCGGCAGGCGGCGTTGAGGTTCCGCGGGCAGGCCTGAGCGCGGTCAGGGCGCGGGCTGCTGCCGCGGCAGCGCGACCTGTGCCATCTTCCGCAGGTAATGCGCGAGCGGCGGCGTTGCCTTGTCCTTCACCTTCGCCAGGTCGTCGTAGCGGCGCACGCGCAGCGATTCCTCGGCGAACGGCTCGCGCATGAAGGCGTTTGCCTCGTCTTGCGTGTGAGGGCCGCCCTGCAGCACCAGGCTGTGCTTCGATGCGGGAGACAGGGTGTCCCAGTAGCCACCCTGCGTACACAGGTAGCGCTTCGCTTCCACGTGCAGGCGGATCGGTGCGAGGACGCCCGGCGGAAACAGCCCGTGCAGGAAAGGCAACGCGATGTACTGGTGCAGGTCGTCGCGCGCCGGCATCGCTTCGCCCTCTTCGGATGTCTCTTCCTCCTGCTGCGCGCTTCCCGGCGCGAGCAGGTGGCCGAGGTCGTGCAACAGCGCCGCCACCACCGTCTCGGTGGTCTCGCCCGCTTCTTCCGCGAGCGCCGCGCATTGCAGTGCGTGGTCCAGCTGGTTCACGGCTTCGTGGCCGTACTGCCGCTGGCCGGGGCCGGCCAGTAGCTGCGCGATGTCGTCGAGGGTCAATGCCATTGCAGCAGTCCTTGCCTGTTCAGACCAGCACCTTGCGGATGCGTGCCGACACCAGGTCGATCGCGCTGACGCTGATCACGATGATGATCATCACGGCGCAGGTCTGCGCGTACTGGAAGCCGCGGATGATTTCCCAGAGCACCACGCCGATGCCGCCCGCCCCGACCATGCCCACCACCGACGCCGAGCGCACGTTCGACTCGAAGCGGTAGAGCGCGAAGGAAATCCACAGCGGCATCACCTGCGGAAGCACGCCGTACACGATCTCGTGCAGGGCGCTCGCGCCGGTCGAGCGGATGCCCTCCACCGGCTGCGGATCGATGGCCTCCACTGCCTCGGAGAAGAGCTTGGCCAGCACGCCGGTGGTGTGCACCCACAGCGCCAGCACGCCGGCGAAGGGGCCGAGGCCCACGGCCACCACGAAGAGCATCGCGAACACCATCTCGTTGATGGCGCGGCAGCTGTCCATGAGGCGGCGCGTCGGCTGGTAGATCCACCACGGCACGATGTTGGCCGAGGCCAGCAGCGCCAGCGGCACGGCCGTGGCCACCGCCAGCACGGTGCCCCACAGCGCGATCTGCAGCGTGACCACCATCTCCTGCAGGTAGATGCGCCACTGCGTGAAGTCGGGCGGGAAGAACTCGGCGGCGTAGGTCGCCATGTTGCCGCCGTCCCGGACGAGGTCGAGCGGGCGCATGTCGGCGCCATTCCAGGAGGCCGCGAGCAGCAGGAGCAGCGCGGCCCAGGAGAGCTGCCACGCCAGGTTGCGCTTGGGGGCCGTCGCGGCGAGCGGCGGGCGGTTCATCGGGATCGAGGAGGACATGGGAGGCGAACGAACGGTCGTCGAAAAGGAAGCTGCACTGCGCTCAGTTCAGCGCGGCCAGCTTCTTGTCGATGTCGGCCAGCTTCGCCTTCCTGTCGGCATCGCCCAGCGCGGCATCGGCCTCGATCTTGTTGCGCTGGCCGAAGAGTTCGATCTGGCGGATCGGCAGCAACTGCTTGTCGCTCGATTCCTTGAAGCCCGCGAGCTTCGAGATCTTCATGACGATCTCCTTCTCGCGCGGATCGGTCTTGGCGTAGTTGATGAAGAAGTTGCGGATCTTCGTCTTCGTGGCCTCGGGCAGGTCCTTGCGCATCACGAGCGGGTCGAGCGGAATCAGCGGCGAGGTCCAGATCACGCGGATGTCCTTGTACTTCTCGGGGAAGCGTTCCTTGATCTTCTCCAGGTTCTCGCTGTTGTTGGTCGCGACGTCCACCTGCTTGTTGGCCACGGCCAGTGCGTTCGCCTCGTGGTTGGCGCTGCGGGTGATGCGGAACGCGGTCTTGGCGTCGATCTTGTTCTGCGCGAAGACGTAGAAGCCCGGCACCAGGTAGCCCGAGGTGGAGTTCGGTTCGCCGTTGCCGAAGCTCAGGCTCTTCGCGTTCTTCAGCACGTCGTCGAGCGTCTGCAGCGGGCTCTCGCGGTTGACGATGAGATAGGAGTAGTAGCCCAGCGTGCCGTCGGCGTTGACCTTCTGCGCGAACACTTCGCCGTTGGCGCGGTCCACGGCCTCCATGGCCGACTTGTTGCCGAACCAGCCGAGCTGCACCTTGTTGAAGCGCATGCCTTCGATGATGCCGGCGTAGTCGGGCGCGAAGAAGGCGTTGACCTTCAGTCCGGTCTGCTTGCTCAGGTCGTCGATCAGCGGCTGCCAGTCGGCCTTGAGGTTCTGCGACGACTCGGTCGAGATGAGGCCCATGTTGAGGGTGTCCTGCGCGAACGCGCCGGCCATGCCGAGGCCGAACGCCGCGGCGGCGATGAGTTTCTTGATCATGGATGGCTCCAGGAAATGAAAGAGGAACGAGAGGAGTGAAAGAGGGGACGGAGAGAAAGACGCGGCAGGCGCCCGGAGGCGCCCCGAAAAAAATCAGACTGCGCTTGCCGGCTGGGCCGTCCACGGCACGGCAACCGGTGGTGCGGGCTCGGGCGCGACAGGCCGCAGCAGCTCTTCGGCCTGCACGCCGTACAGCTCGTGCAGCAGCGCGGGCGTGAGCGCGGACGAAGGCCCGTCGAACACCACGCGGCCCTGGTTCAGCGCAACGACGCGCGGGCAGTACTTCATCGCGACGTCGACCTGGTGCAGCGAGACGATGACGGTGCAGCCGTCCTCGCGGTTGATGCGCGCCAGGATTTCCATGACCTTGCGCGAGGACTCCGGATCGAGCGAGGCGATGGGCTCGTCGGCCAGCACCACCTTGGCGCCTTGCACCAGCGTGCGCGCGATGGCCGCGCGCTGCTGCTGCCCGCCCGATAGCGTGGAAGCGCGCTGCGCATGGCAGTCGGCAATGCCCACGCGCGCCAGCGCATCGAGCGCCTGCGCGCGCTCCTGCGCGGTGAACACGCGCGCCAGGCTGCGCCACCACGGCATGCGGTGCAGCGAACCCACGAGCACGTTGACCAGCACCGGCAGCCGCGCGACGAGATTGAACTGCTGGAACACGAAGCCCACCTGCGAGCGCACCTTGCGGATGTCGCGATGGATGCGCCCGCCCTTCTGCACGCAGCATCCGTCGATCTCCACCAGCGACTGCGAGCCGCCGTCGGCCGCCACCAGCCCCGCGATGTGGCGAAGCAGAGTCGACTTGCCGGAGCCCGAGGCGCCGATGAGCGCGACCATGTCGCCGCGCGCCACGTCGATGTTGATGTCGCGCAGCGCGTGCCGGCCGTTGGCGAAGTGCTTGTCGAGATGTCGGATGCGCAGGAGGGTGTTCATTGCTTGTCTCAAAGTCGTCTAGACAAGTGCAGTTTCACCAGCCCGTGTGACGAGCCGGAGACACTTCGGCGACGACGAAATGTCAGGGCGGTTCAGACCACCCTTCGGCCTTCGCGCCACACGCCGCGCACCACCGGGTATCGCGCGCCGTCGGGCAGCGTGCACATGCGCACCTGCACCAGGTCGGCGCGCAGGCCGACCTCGAGCGCGCCGCGATCGTTCAGGCGTGCCGCGCGCGCCGGCGTGCGCGTCACCATGCCGACGGCTTGCGGCAGCGTGACGATCCCGTCATGCACCAGCCGCATCGCGGCGCCCAGCAGGCTGCTGGGCACGTAGTCGGAGGAGAGGATGTCGAGCAGCCCGTGGCGCGCCAGCTCGGCCGCCGCGACGTTGCCGGAATGCGATCCGCCACGCATCACGTTCGGTCCTCCCATCACGTTCGAGAGGCCCAGCCCGTGCGCTGCGCGTGCCGCGGCCAGCGTGGTCGGGAACTCCGACATGCTCGCGCCCTCGGCGTGCGCCTGCTCCACGTGCGCCACCGTGGTGTCGTCGTGGCTTGCGAGCGCGATGCCGTGCGTGCGGCAGTATTCGACGAAGTAGCGCCGATGCGGCAGCGCGTACTCGGCCTGCAGTGCGCCGGCCTGCGCCACGCGCTCGTCGAACTTGCTGTCGCTCCAGCCCTTCTTTCCGGTGTAGTAGACGCGGGCGATCTCGATGTTCTCCCACTGCCGCTGGCCCGGCGTGTGGTCCATCAGCGAGATCAGCGACAGCCGCGGATGGCCATGGAAAGGCTCGAACAGCTCGACCGTGTTGGGCGCAGGCAGCTCGCAGCGCACGTGCAGGTGGTGGTCCGCGCGCAGCAGGTCCTGCGCGGCGCAGGCGTCGAGCGTGGTCAGCGTCGCCTCCCAGGTGCTGCCGCGCACGCTGTCGGGGTCGGCCTCGCCCACGCCGAGCGCATCGAACACCGTCGTGATGCCGGCGGCGGCCATCTCTGCGTCGTGCGCCAGCAGCGCGGGCAGCGGGCCCCAGTGCACCTTGGGGCGCGGCATCAGGTGACGCTCGAAGTTGTCGGTGTGCACTTCCACGAGGCCGGGCAGCAGGAAGTCGCCGTCGAGGTCGATGGTGCCTTCGGCGGTGGGGCCGCTGTCGATGCTGGCGATGCGACCGCCGTAGACGGTGAGCGCACCCGAAACCACCTCGCCCGGCAGCACCATGCGTGCGTTGGCGAATACCGTCGTCGTGCTCATGGCCGGCTGCTCCTGAAGGCGCCCACGTCGACACGGCGCGTCGCGACCGCGGCGCCGACCTCGGCATCGTGAAAGATCCCCACCGTGGCCGCGCCGCGCGCGGTGGCCTCGCGGATCAGCGAGATCACGGTGTCGGTGTTGGCCGCATCGAGCGAGGCGGTCGGCTCGTCCAGCAGCAGCAGCGGCTTGGGCTTGATCATGTTGCGGGCGATGTTGATGCGCTGCTGTTCGCCGCCCGAGAAGGTCGCGGGCGGCAGGTGCCAGAGCCGCTCGGGAATGCGCAGGCGCGCGAGCCAGCGGCGGGCCTCCTCGCGCGCGGCCTCGATGGCGGCGGGGTCGTCGCCCGCGTCCTCGGCCAGCGGCTCGGCCACCACGTCGAGCGCCGGCACGCGCGGGATCACGCGCAGGAACTGGCTCACGTAGCCGATGGTGTCGCGCCGCAGGCTCACCATCTCGCGCGGCGTCGCCTGCGTCACGTCGACCGGGCCGGCGGGCGACTGCACGGTGATGCGGCCCGCGCTCGCGCGGTAGTTGGCATAGACCAGCTTGAGCAGCGTGCTCTTGCCGAGGCCGGAGGCGCCGTCGAGCACCACGCACTCGCCGGCGGACACGCTCAGGTCCACGTCGTCGAACACGGGCAGCTCGAGGCTGTTCTGGCGGTGCAGCGTGAAGCGCTTGGCCACGCCCTGGAGTTGAAGCATCGGAGGAGCCATCATGGTTGCAGTACCGAGGAAACGAGCAGTTGGGTGTAGGCGTGCTGCGGGTCGTCCAGCACCTGGTCGGTGAGGCCGGCCTCGACCACGCGGCCCTGCTGCATCACCAGCATGCGGTGCGCGAGCAGGCGCGCCACCGCCAGGTCGTGCGTGACGACGATGGCCGCGAGCTGCATCTGCCGCGTCAGCTGGCGCAGCAGGTCGAGCAGGCGCGCCTGCACCGAGACGTCGAGGCCCGAGGTGGGCTCGTCCATGAACACCAGGCGCGGCTGCGTCACGAGGTTGCGCGCGATCTGCAGGCGCTGGCGCATGCCGCCGGAGAAGGTGCGCGGCGCGTCGTCGATGCGCGCCGGGTCGATCTCGACGCGGCCCAGCCATTCGGCCGCAGTGGCGCGCAGGCGGCCGTAGTGGCGCTCGCCCAGGCCCATGAGCCGCTCGCCGACGTTCGCGCCGGCGGACACGTCCATGCGCAAACCGTCGGCAGGGTTCTGGTGCACGAAGCCCCAGTCGGTGCGCGCGAGCATTCGCTGCTGGGCCTCGGTCATCGAGAACACTTCCTGCAGGCCGCCGCCGCGCACCTGGAACTCGACGCTGCCCGCATCGGGCTTGTCGCGCGCGGCAATGGCATTGAGCAACGTCGACTTGCCGGAGCCGGATTCGCCGACCACCGCGAGCACCTCGCCGGGCCAGAGGTCGAAGGAAGCGTCGTGCAGCGCCACGCGCTCGCCGTAGCGCTTGGCGATACCGCGCACGCGCAGCAGGGGAGATTTCGTGTCGGGGGCGTTCATGCAAGAGCCTGTTCGGGTTCGCTGCGGGGCGCGGGAGCCTGGGGCTGCTGCTCCTGCCGGCGCGAATGGCAGTGGTCGGAGTCGGAGCACACGTGCATGCGGGTGCCACGGTCGTCCGTGATGATTTCGTCGAGGAAGCTGTCGGTCGCGCCGCACAGCGCGCAGGGCACGTCCCAGCGCTGCACCTCGAAGGGGTGGTCGTCGAAGCAAAGGCTCTCGACGGACGTGTAGGGCGGCACGGCGTAGATGCGCTTCTCGCGGCCCGCGCCGAAGAGCTGCAGCGCGGGGTTCATGTGCAGCTTGGGGTTGTCGAACTTCGGGATCGGCGAGGGCGACATCACGTAGCGGCCGTTGACCAGCACCGGATAGTCGTAGGTGGTGGCGATGTGGCCGTAGCGCGCGATGTCCTCGTAGAGCTTGACGTGCATCAGGCCGTACTCGGCCAGCGCGTGCAGCGTGCGAGTGGCGGCCTCGCGCGGCTCCAGGCGCTGCATCGGCTCGGGCACGGGCACCTGGTAGACCATCACCTGCCCTTCGGCCAGCGGCGCCTCGGGAATGCGGTGGCGGGTCTGGATGAGCGTGGCTTCGACGGTGCGCGTGGTGGTCTCAACGCCTGTGGTGCGCTGGAAGAAGCGGCGGATGTTCACCGCGTTGACGGTGTCGTCCGAGCCCTGGTCGATGACTTTGAGCACGTCCTTCGGCCCGATGACCGCGGCCGTGACCTGGATGCCGCCCGTGCCCCAGCCGTAGGGCAGCGGCATCTCGCGCGAGCCGAAGGGCACCTGGTAGCCGGGGATGGCCACGGCCTTGAGGATGGCGCGGCGGATCATGCGCTTGGTGCGCTCGTCGAGGTAGGCGAAGTTGTAGCTGCTGCTGGTGTTCGTGTCGGCGGTCATTGCGGGTCTTCTCCTGCGCCGTTGGCGCGCATCTTTCGCACGACCTCGAGTTCGGACTGGAAGTCGACGTAGTGCGGCAGCTTCAGGTGCTGCACGAAGCCCGAGGCCTCGAGGCTGTCGCTGTGCGAGAGCACGAACTCCTGCATCTGCGCGGGTGCCTCGACGGGCTCGCCCAGTTCCTCGGCGCGCAGCGCACGGTCGACCAGGCTCATGGCCATCGCCTTGCGCTCGCTGTGGCCGAAGGCCAGGCCGTAGCCGCGCGTGAACTGCGGCGGCTCGGTCTTGCTGCCGGCGAACTGGTTGACCATCTCGCATTCGGTGAGCGCCATGTCGCCGATGGAGATGGCGAAGCCCAGCTCCTCCGGCACGATCTCCAGCTCGGCCGTGCCCACGCGGATCTCGCCGACGAAGGGATGGCTGTGCGAGTAGCCGCGCTGCGTCGAATAGGCCATGGCCAGCAGGAAGCCCTCGTCGCCGCGCGCGAGGTTCTGCAGGCGCGTCGCGCGGTCGGCAGGAAAGCGCAGCGGCGTGCGCGTGAGGTCCACGGGGGCCGGGTCGCCGGGCGGTACTTCGTGCGTTTCGATGAGGCCTTCGTGGTTCAGCAGGTCGACCACGCGCGGCGTGAAGGCAGGAGCCTCGGCCGTCGGTGTCGCAGCGGGTGCGGCGGCCTGCTGCTGGCCGTTCGCGAGCAGCGTGAAGTCGAGCAGGCGCTGCGTGTAGTCGTAGGTCGGGCCCAGCACCTGGCCGCCGGGCAGGTCCTTGAAGGTGGCGGAGATGCGGCGGTCGAGCTGCATGCGCGCCGTGTCGAGCGCAACGCTGCAGCCCAGGCGCGGCAGCGTGGCACGGTAGGCGCGCAGCAGGAAGATGGCCTCGACCACGTCGCCTGCCGCCTGCTTGATGGCGAGCGCGGCGAGTTCGGGGTCGTACACCGAGCCTTCGGTCATCACGCGGTCGACGGCGAGCCTGAGCTGCTCGCGGATCTGCTGCACCGACAGCTCGGGCGTGTCTGCATTGCCGCGGCGCTGTTCGGCAAGCAGCCTGTAGCTGTTGAGGATGGCGGTCTCGCCGCCCTTGACTGCAACGTACATCTCAAGCCTCCTGTTCGATGCGCGTGGTGCGCGGAAGGCCGACGATCTGCCCCGGCGCTGCCAGGAACATGTCGACGCCGCGCGGAAAGGCCGCGTGGTTGGCGGACCACTGCGCGGCGAAGGGCGTCGCGCCGGTGCGCGGCAGGCCTTCGACGGCGACCGATTCGCTGTCGCGGATGCCGGGGCCGCGCAGCTTCCATGCGGCGGCACCGCCTTCGGCGAGGCCGGCCACGTCGACCACGCAGGTCGTCGACTGGTCGGGATAGGCGTCGCTGCCCTGCGCGAAGCTGTCCAGGCGCGGGCATTCGTCGCCCTGCGCCACCCATGCGAACTGCGCGGCCTCGGGCTTGTCGACCAGCACGCAGCCGGTGTGGAAGCGCAGCCAGGCGGCTGCGTCGCTGCCGGCGAGGGAAGGCGAGAGCCAGAGCGTGCAGTCGGGATCGAGCAGCGCGAGCAGCAGCGCGGCGGAAGCGGGGTGGCCGCGCGACGGTGTCTGCGCGTCGTGCGCGAGGGCGACCACGCGGCCGGGATGCGACAGCGCATGCAGCGCCGTGCGGAACACCGACTGGCTGCCCAGTGCCGCGTCGGAGAAGCCGGCGCCCAGGGTGGAGAGATCGAGCGCGCTCATTCGGAATCGTCCTCGCCTTCGGCATCGCCGGCTTCGCGCGCGACGGTGAAGAACTCGACCTTGCTGCTCTGCGCGCTGGCCTGGCGGCGTGCGCGCAGCTGCTGGAGATGGCGGCGCACGGGAGCGAGCAGCTGGGCATCCAGCGCCGGCTGGCGTTCCGGGTCCTGCAGCAGCGCGTCGGCCACGGCGGCCAGTTGTGCATGCCGATGCGAACGGCCCATGACGTAGGCGACGCCGACTGCGGAGCCGGCCTCGCCCAGGCGCAGCGCGCAACGCGTGACCGTGACTTCGCCGAGGTTGAAGCGCTCGCCCGAGCCGCCCGCGCGGCCCTGCACCATCACGAGGCCGGTTTCCGGCGCGCGCAGCCACTGCGGCGTACCCTGCGCATGAGCACCGAGCGCCGGCTCGAGCAGCTCCAGCGGAGCCCGCGCCAGCGTGGCCATCCACTGGGCGCGATCCAGCGGGCGCCCGGGCGGTTCCGTGTCAAAAGCATGAAACATGTAAGTGATACTCTCAAAGTTGTATAGACAAATTCAACAACCGGCGCGAGCTTAGAGAGCGCTCAAGACGACTTCATGACAAGCACTACAAGTTCTTCCGCATCGCTTCCCGCCCGCCCGCCGCGCGACAGCTTCTGGACCCGCATCGCAGCCGACATCGCCGACGCCATCGCGCGCGGCGTCTATCCGCCGGGGCAACGGCTTCCTCCCGAACACGCACTGGCCGAGCAATACGGCGTCAACCGCCACACCATCCGCCGCTCGCTGGCCGACCTCACGAGCCAGGGCCTGCTGCGCGTGACGCAGGGCAGCGGCACCTACGTCGAGGAATTCGCGATGGACCTCGCGCTGGTCAAGAGGCCGCGGCACCACCAGCGCATGGCGCTGGCCGGCCTGCGCGGCGCACTGAGCGTGGTTGCGGCCAGCACGGTTCGCGCAACCGCAGCACAGGCCCGCGCGCTGGACGTGGCGACGCGCAGCACGCTGCTGTGCCTCAATGTGATCGGCGATGCCGAAGGACAGCCGCTGCATTTCAGCGAGCGCTTCTTCCCGTTGCCGCGCTTCGCGACGCTCGAGGATGTGGTGCGCGAGACCGGCTCCATCACCGCGGGCTTCGCGGCCCACGGCGTGGACGACTACACGCGGCGCGACAGCCGCATCACCGCGCAGATGCCCGAGCCCACGGTGGCGTCCCACCTGCGCCAGCCGGTGACGCGGCCGGTGCTCTTCGTCGAGAGCGTCAACATCGACACCGCCGCCGTGCCCATCGAATACGCCCGCACCTGGTTCGCGGGAGATCGCATCTCGCTGACGGTGACCCACGATGAGTGAACACCGCTACGCCGCCTACTTCGCGCCGCCGGTCGAAAGCGCATGGTGGGAGGCCGGCAGCCGTTGGCTGGGCCGCTGCGCGGCGAGCGGGCGCACATGGCCGCTGCCCGACATCGCGGGAGCGCCCGCCCAGCTCCAGCAGAAGCTCACCGCCGCGCCACGGCGCTACGGCTGGCACGCCACGCTCGCGGCGCCCTTCGTGCTGAAGCCCCGGTTCACCGAGGCGGAGCTTCGCGCCGGCATGCAGGCGCTCTGCCGCACGCTGGAGCCCTTCGATATGCCCGCGCTCGAAGTCGCGCTGCTCGACGACTTTCTCGCGCTCGTGCCCGCTCGCCCCGACGCATCGCTGCGCGCGGCGGCCGATGCCTGCGTGATGCAGCTGCACGCCTTCGCCGAGCCACTGCCACCTTCGGAGCTCCAGCGCCGCCGCGCGGCCGGCCTCACGCCCGAGGAAGACGCGCTGCTGCTGCGCTGGGGCTATCCCTTCGTGATGGACCGCTTCCGCTTCCACATGTCGCTGACCGGGTCGCTGCACGGCATCGAGCCGGATGTCGTGGCGGCCTTGCAGGCGGCGGCACAACAGCACTTCGCGCCGCTGCTGTCATCGCGGCCCCCACTGCGCTTCGAGGCCATCAGCCTCTTCGCCGAGCCCTCGTCCGGGGCCGACTTCATGTGCCTCGCGCAGATGGGGCTGGGCCGATGACCGGCCGTCTCGTCTACGTGGCCGGCCCTTCCGGCGCGGGCAAGGACAGCCTGCTCGGCTGGCTGAAGGATCACCTTCCGCACGACGCCCCTGTCGCCTTCGCCCGCCGAACCATCACGCGCGCCGCGGCCGCCGGCGGCGAGCAGCACGACAGCGTCGACCTGCCCGACTTCCTGCGGCTGCGCGAAGCCGGCGCCTTCGGGCTCGACTGGGAAGCCAACGGGCTGTGCTACGGCGTGCGCCATGCCGAGCTGACGCCGCCGCGCGACGGCGGCACCGTCATCGTCAACGGATCGCGCGCCTACCTGCCCGAAGCCGCGCGGCGCTTTCCGCGGATGACGGTCGTGCACGTCACGGCCAGCGTGGAGACCCTGCGCCGCCGCCTGACGGCACGGGCGCGCGAGTCCGCCGAGATGGTGGAAGCCCGCGTGCAGCGCGCGCTCGATTTCCGCATTCCGCCGGGGCTGGTCGCCATCGAGATCCACAACGAGGACGTTCTTGCGGACGCCGGCGCCCGGCTGATGCAGGCGCTGAGCCTGCCGCGCAGGGAATTCCATCCGGCGGCGTAGCGCTTATGCTCTCACCCCCATGGGTGAATTCGACCTGATCGCACGCTACTTCAAGCGCCCCGCCACGCGCTCCCCGCTCGGCGTGGGCGACGACTGCGCACTGCTCGCGCCGGCTCCCGGCATGCAGCTCGCCGTCTCCTCCGACATGCTCGTTGAAGGGCGGCACTTCCTTTCCACCGTCGATCCGGCCCGGCTGGGCCACAAGGCGCTGGCGGTGAACCTCAGCGACCTGGCCGCCTGCGGCGCGAAGCCGCTGGCCTTCACGCTCGCGCTGGCGCTGCCCGGCGTGGACGAGCCCTGGCTCGAAGGCTTCTCTCGCGGGCTGCTCGCGCTGGCCGACGCGCACGGCTGCGAGCTGGTGGGCGGCGACACCACGCGCGGCCCGCTCAACATCTGCATCACGGTGTTCGGCGAGGTGCCGGCCGGCGCAGCGCTGCTGCGCTCGGGCGCGCGCGCGGGCGACGACATCTGGGTGAGCGGCACACCGGGCGAGGCGCGGCTGGCCCTCGAGGTGTTCCGCGGCACGATCGCGCTGCCGGCGGACGCCTTCGACACGGCGCGCAGGCGCATGGAGCAACCGACGCCGCGCGTGGCGCTCGGGCAGGCCCTGCGCGGCATCGCCTCTTCGGCCGTGGACGTGAGCGACGGACTGATCGGCGACCTGGGCCACATCCTCGCATCGAGCGGCGTGGGCGCCACGCTGGACGCCGACGCGGCCACCGCGCTGATCTCGGTCGACACCGGCAACCTGGGCGAGGAACTGCGCCGCACCTGCGCGCTCTCGGGCGGCGACGACTACGAGCTGGTCTTCACCGCGCCCGCCTCGGCGCGCAACGCGGTCGGGCAGGCAGGCATGGACAGTTCCACGCGCGTCACGCGCATCGGCCGCATCGAGGCCGACGCCGGCCTGCGCATCGTCGACGCGGCCGGCGCGCCGGTGTCACAGCGCTTCGGCTCGTTCGACCATTTCGTCTAGTTTTCCTGCAATCCCTCTCTTTCGGGAAACACCGAGGAACCGGCTTTGCCGGGGGCCTCAGGTGTTGCCCCCGGAAGGGGGTTGGCGAAGCGACACGAAGTGCGCGCAGCCTGGGGGAGAGCCTATCCTCCGCGCACCACCGCCTGCATCTTCTGCTGAGCGGCGTTGATGGCCGCCGACTGGCCGTTGAGCTGCTGCAGCATCTTGTTGAGCTCGGCCTGCACGGCAGGGTCGGTCACGGCGACGCTGCTGCCGCTGATCTGGATCTTCGACTTGTTCTTCTCCAGGAAGTCGCCGATGGCCAGCGCGCTGTCGAACACCTTGTCGAGCGCGGGGAACACTTCCTTGAAGGTGGCGGAGGGCGTGGTCACGGTCTTCTCGAAGGCCTTGTCGTAGACCTGCTTCAGGTCGTCGGGCTGCTTGAGCTGCGCGTGCGCGGCATCGGCCTTGGCGGACTGCTGGTCGAGCGCGGTGCGCAGGCCCGTGAGGCCGTCCTTCGCGGCCTTGAGGTCGTCGCGGCGCGCGGGCAGGTCGGCGATGGAACGCAGCGCGCCCTTGGCCATGATCTGCGTCATGGGCTGGCTCACGGACTTGTTCATGCCTTCGTTGAAGTCGGTGATCACGGCGTAGTGCTGCGCGTAGTCGCCGAAGGAGGCTTTTTCTTCCGCGGTGGGCACCGGCACACGCAGGCCGGGCTTGTCGAGCACGCGGGTCTGCAGGAAGGAGATGAAGGCCTTGCGCTGCTCAGCCTCCTTGTTGCCGCAGGCCACCAGCGCGAGGCTGAAGGCGACGAGGAGCGTCATGGCCCCGAGACGTTGAATGAAAGTTCTCATGGGCCGGGCCCTCCTGTTTGTTGTGCCGGAAAAATTATAGGGAGCGCTTCAGCGCATCGATGAAGGCTCGCGCCGCGGCCGATAGCGAATGGCCGCGCTTGGTGACGATGGAGATGTCGCGCGCCACGCGCGGCGAGCTCAGCACCTTGATGACCAGCGACGGGTCGGCCTCCGCGCGCGCGAAGGCCGAGGGCATGATCGACGCGCCCATGCCGGCGGCCGTCATCCAGATGGCGGTGGAGAGGAACGACACCTCGTTCACCACGTCGAGCGCCACGCCCGCCTCGGCCGCGGTGCCGTCGATGAGCGGCCGCACGCCGTAGCCCGGGCGCACCGTGATGACGGGATGGCCGCCCAGGTCGCTCCAGCGCACCACGCGGGCCTTGGCCAGCGGATGGTCGTCGCGGCAGACCACGGCGAGGTGGTCGCGCATGAGGCGCTGCACCTCGACCTCGGGGCCGGGCCGCTCGGGCGTGCCGATGCCGAAGTCCACGTGCTCGCCGATGATGCGCGAGACGAACTGGTCGGGCGCGCAGTCGTTCACCAGCACGCGCACGCCGGGATGCTGCTCGTTGAATGCGCGCATCGCGTCGGGCAGCAGGAAGGCCGCGAGCGTGGGCGTGATGGCGAGCGTGACGCGGCCGCGCTCGAGCGTGGCAAGTTCGCGGAAGTCGTTCGACAGCGAATCCACGTCGCGCAGGATGCGCTCGACCGTCATCATCATCTGCTCGGCCGCCGCCGTGGCCTTGAGCGAGCGCGTGGTGCGGTCGAACAGGCGCGTGTCCAGGCCTTCCTCGAGCTGGCGGATCAGCATGCTCACCGCCGACTGCGTGACGAACAGCCGCTGCGCCGCCGCGCTGAGCTTTTTCAGCTGGTAGACGGCGAGGAACGCACGCAGCTGACGGATCGTAGGACTGAAGTTCGTATTCATCAGCAAAGATGATATTTCATTAGAAATTTCTTGATTTACGAATGAATCCGGCCATCGTTCAATCATCGGAAAAACGCATCACATTCAAGGAGTCTCGATGGCAGCACCCCTTGCCCGCGGGAAGAGCGCGCGTCGCCGGCAGCTGCTGCTGGCCGCCGCCGGCGCGGCACTGACCGGCGGCACGGCGCTCGCGCAGGCGCCTTCCGCGCCGACCGGCGATTTCCCGAACCGGCCCATCCGCCTGGTCGTGACCTTCCCGCCAGGCGGCAGCGCCGACGCGGTGATGCGCATGCTGGTGCCCCGGCTCAACGAGAAGCTGGGCCAGCCGGTGGTGATCGACAACAAGCCCGGCGCGGGCGGCAACGTGGGGCTCTCGCTGGTGGCCAAGACGCCCGCCGACGGCTACACGCTGGGGCTGGGCGCGGCAGGCGCGCTGACCGCCAACGTCAGCCTCTATCCGCAGATGCCCTTCGATCCGGTGAAGGACTTCAAGCCGGTAGGCATGGTCGCTGCCACGCCCTTCGTGATCGTGGGACACCCTTCCATCGCCGCGCGCACGCAGCGCGAGCTGATCGCGCTGGCAAAAGCCAGCCCCGGCACTCTGTCGATCGGCCACGGCGGCAACGGCACGGCCATGCACCTGTCGGCCGCCCTCTTCGCGCAGATGGCGGACGTGAAGCTGGTGGAGGTGCCTTATCGCGGCTCGGGCCCGGCGGCGCTCGACGCCATCGCGGGGCAGATTCCGCTCGCGCTGGTCGACCTGCCCGCCTCGCTGCAGCAGATCAGGGCCGGCAAGCTGGTGGCCTTCGCGGTGACGAGCGCGCAGCGCGTGCCGATGCTGCCCGAGGTGCCCACGGTGGCCGAGGCCGGGCTCGCAGGCTACGACTCCACCGGCTGGTTCGGCGTGGTGGCGCCCGCCGGCACGCCAGCGCCCGTCGTCGCGCGGCTCAACGCCGAGATCAATGCCGCGCTCGGCGACGAGCAGATCAGGGCCTCGATGCGCAACCTCGGCGCGGAGCCCGCGCCGACCTCGCCCGAGGCCTTCGAGGCGTACATCCAATCCGAAACGAAGAAATGGGCGAAGGTGATCCAGACCGCCCGCATCAGGCTCGACTGACGACAGGCATCCGCCAGAACATGACCGACCAGAACCACACCTCAGCACTGCAGGCCGACGTGATGATCGTCGGAGCCGGCCCCGTGGGCCTCACGCTGGCCATGGACCTCGCCTCGCGCGGCGTCTCGGTCCTCATCTGCGAGACGCGCCGCTTCGCCGAGCCGCCGAACGTGAAGTGCAACCATGTCGCCTCGCGCACCATGGAACAGTTCCGCCGCCTTGGCGTGGCGCAGAAGCTGCGCGACGCGGGCCTGCCGGCGGATCATCCGAACGACGTGGTGTTCCGCACCACCGTGACGGGCACCGAGCTCACGCGCATCCCCATCCCCTGCCGGCGCGACCGCTACACCGAGACCGAGGGCCCCGACGCATGGTGGCCCACGCCCGAGCCGCCGCACCGCATCAACCAGATCTACCTGGAGCCCATCCTGCTGAAGCACACGGCCGCGCTGCCGGGCGTGCAGCTGCTCAACCGCACGCAGTTCGCGGGCTTCACGCAGGACGACACCGGCGTGACCGCGATCGCCACCGACATGGACAGCGGCGTGACGCGCAGCATCCGCTGCCGCTACATGGTGGGCTGCGACGGCGGCTCCTCGGCGGTGCGCAAGCAGATCGGCGCGAAGCTCGAGGGCACGGCGGTCATACAGCGCGTGCAGTCGACCTTCATCCGCGCGCCGGGGCTGCGCGCGCTCATCCCGGGCAAGCCGGCATGGTCGTACTACGCGATGAACCCGCGCCGCTGCGGAACGATGTTCGCCATCGACGGGCACGAGACCTGGCTGGTGCACAACCACCTGAACGCCGAGGAGCCCGAGTTCGACTCGGTGGACCGCGACCGGTCGCTTCGAGAAATCCTCGGCGTGGGCCCCGACTTCGAGTACGAGGTCATCAGCAAGGAAGACTGGATCGGCCGCCGCCTCGTGGCCAACCGCTTCCGCGAGGGCCGCGTATTCCTCGCGGGCGACGCTGCCCACCTGTGGGTGCCGTACGCGGGCTACGGCATGAATGCGGGCATCGCCGATGCGCTCAATCTCTCGTGGCTGCTGGGCGCGGTGGTCCAGGGCTGGGGCGACGAGGCCATGCTCGACGCTTACGAGGCCGAGCGGCTGCCGATCACCGAGCAGGTATCGAACTTCGCGATGAACCACGCGCAGAAGATGATCCGCGCGCGCCGCGCCGTGCCGCAGAACATCGAGGAGCCGGGCGCCGCCGGCGACGTGCTGCGCGCCGAGATCGGCCGCGAGGCCTACGAGCTGAACGTGCAGCAGTTCTGCTGCGGCGGCCTGAACTTCGGCTACTTCTACAGCGGCTCGCCGATCATCATCCCGGACGGCGAGCACATGGCCCCGCCCTACTCCATGGGCGAGTTCACGCCCTCCACCGTGCCCGGCTGCCGCGCGCCGCATTTCTGGCTGGCCGATGGCCGTTCGCTCTACGACGCCTTCGGCCCCGGCTACACCATGCTGCGCTTCGACCGCAGCGTGGACGTGCGCCCGCTCGAACGCGCCGCGGCCGCCTACAACATGCCGCTCACGGTGCTCGACATCGAGACGGAGGAAGTGCCCAAGGCCTACACGCACCGCCTCGTGCTGTGCCGCGCCGACCAGCACGTGGCCTGGCGCGGCGCGCACCTGCCGGCCGAGGTCTACGACCTGGTGGGCATGCTGCGCGGCGAGGGCCAGCGCATCCGCGCGCGCCGCAAGGCGCTGGCCTGGGAAGGCGTGGTGGCCTGAGCCGCTTCACCAGTTGCGCCGCGCGACGACGCGATACGCGAGCCACGCGGCGGCCGCCGGCGCGAACGCAAAGCCCGCGAACAGCCACACGGCCGCCGACTTCGCGCCCTCCACGCCACCCGGCACGCTGAGCCCCGCCGCGTTCGCCACCAGCCCCGCCACCGCCGCGCCCACGGCCATGCCGTAGAGCTGCACGGTGGTGATCGAGGCCGAGGCCAGTCCCTGCTCGCCCTTCGGTGCCAGCGCCATCACGCGCGTGATGAGGTGCGGCCAGCCGATGCCCACGCCGAGCCCCACGGCCGCGAGCGCGGTTGCGATCAGCAACGTCTCGAAGCCGCCGCCGAAGAAGCCCGGCGAAGGCAGCAGGCACGCGAGCGCTGCGAGCCCCAATGTGCACGCCACCGGCCCGATGCGCAGCATGCGGTCGGCCTTCGCGCCGCTGCGGCCCGAGGACAGCAGCGAGCCCGCGCTCCAGCCGCCCGCCATCGCGGCCGTGAGATAGCCCGCCGCCAGCGGCGAGTGGCCGTGCAGCAGCTGCAGGAAGTACGGCACGAAGATCTCGGTGGTGCTTCCGATGAGCAGCAGCGCCACGCTCGCGTAGATGGCGCCCAGCGGCGCGCTCACGGCGTAGGCGCCGGCCGGCAGCACGCGCACGGCGGCTCGGCTGTCGATTCGCGTGGCTGCGAAGCCGATGGCCAGGCCCAGCGCGACGCCTGCCGCCTGCCAGGGGAGATCGGGCACCAGGCCGCTGGCGGCGATCACGAGCACCGAGGCGGCGAGCAGGCCGATCTGCAGCGCCGGCACGCGCGGCGGCGTGGCGGGCCGCTCGTGCTTCACGCCCATCGAGGGCCGCAGCTGCACGAGCACCAGCACTGCCTGCGCCGCCGCCACCGGCAGCAGGAACCAGAAGGCCCATCGCCAGTGCCCGGCCTGCGCGAAGAGCCCGCCCACGGCCGGCCCGCACAGCGTGGCCACGCCCCACATGCCCGACACCAGCGCCACCGCGCGCGGCCACAGCCGCTGCTCGAACACCAGCTGGATCAGCCCGTAGCTCAGTGCCGCGAGCAGCCCGCCGCCCAACCCCTGAACCGTGCGGCCCGCCAGCATCCACCGCATGGCCGGCGCGAGCGCGCAGCCCACCGAGCCGGCGCTGAACACCGCCAGCGCCGCCAGGCAGGCGCCGCGCGGGCCCAGCACCGCGAGCAGCCGCACCGACAGCGTGGCGCCGAGGATCGAGCCGATCACGAAGAGCGTGGTGCTCCAGGCGTACCAGTCGAGCCCGCCGATCTCGCGCACCACCGAGGGCAGCACGGTGGTCACGATGTGCACGTTGACCGCGTGCAGGGCGACGCCGCCGGTCAGGGCCAGGGCGCGCCAGCCGTTGCGGCCGCTGAACAGTTCGCCCCAGGCGGCGGTGGAAGAAGGAGCATGCAGAGCGGCGGACGAGACTGGAGAGGAAGGCATGGCAGGCATCGCGCTGGCGCGAGGATCGGATCGGAAGGAGCCCGGATACTAGGCGTCGCCCACCAATTAAACAATCTATTGCTTTGATAAATAAAACTGCGCCGACCCGGCCCCGCCGCAGATGCGCGAAACTCCTGCCCCGATGCAAGCCGTTTCCCCCAACTCTTCCTCTTCGTCCAACCCGACCTCCGGCGCCATGCCCCAACCCTCGATGCGCCGTGCCACGCTGAGCTTCCTGCTGTCCCACCCCGCGCACTTCATCGCGCTGGGTTTCGGTTCCGGCCTCTCGCGCCTCGCGCCCGGCACGGTGGGCACGCTGTGGGCCTGGGTCGCCTTCTCGGTGATGCAGCTGTGGTTCACGCCCGCCACCATCGGCTGGATCATCGCGGCCTCGCTGCCAGTCGGCTGGTGGGCCTGCACGGTGGCCGCGCGCGACATGAACGTGGCCGACCCCAGCCCCGTGGTGTGGGACGAGGTGGTCGCCTTCTGGATCGTGCTCTGGCTGGTGACGCCGGCCGGCCTGCTGGCGCAGACGGTGGCCTTCCTGCTGTTCCGCTTCTTCGATGCCGCCAAGCCCGGCCCGGTGGCCTGGGCCGACGGCCTGTTCAAGCCGCGCGACCCGGCGCAGGTGCGCTGGTGGCAGGCCGGCTTCGGCATCATCCTCGACGACCTGGTGGCCGCCTTCTGCACGCTGCTGGTCATTGCGCTGTGGCGCGCATGGTGACCCCGATGGATTCCTCGCTCTCCCCGACCACGGCGCTCGCGGACCAGGACACGGCCGGGCTGGTCGTGACCCTGGCCGACCTGCTGCAGAAAAAGGGCTGGATGCTGGCCACCGCCGAGAGCTGCACCGGCGGGCTGATCGGCGCGGCCTGTACCGACCTCGCGGGTTCGAGCGTCTGGTACGAGCGCGGCTTCATCACGTATTCGAACGAGGCCAAGACCGAGCTGCTGGGCGTGGACGCGGGCGTGATCGCCGCGCACGGCGCCGTCAGCGAGCCGGTGGCGCGAGCCATGGCCACGGGCGCGATCGCGCATTCGCCGCCCTCGCGCGTTGCGCTGGCGGTGACCGGCGTGGCCGGGCCCACGGGCGGCACGCCCGACAAGCCGGTGGGCACCGTGTGGTTCGGCTGGTCGGTCGACGGCGACGTGCGCACCGAGCGCCGCCGCTTCGACGGCGACCGCGCCACGGTGCGCGCGGCCACGGTGCACCACTCGCTGCAGACGCTGGTGGAGCTGCTGCTCGCGCGCTGAGCCCGCCGGCGCCCGGCACCGCTCCGCGCCGCTTCAGGCCATCATGAAACCCGCGAGCGCCCGGCGCGGCGCGGCGGGCACGGGCGCCATCGGGTAGCCGAGGCGGCAGATCATCTGCACCGTCGGGCCCTGCCTGTCGCCCGGGAGCGCGGTGCCCAGCAGCATGTCGTGCGCAGCCGCGCGGTGCGGCGCCATTTCCGCGAACTCCTCCAGCGGCTGGCTCATCGGGTGCATGCCCAGGCCCAGGTCGGTGGCGCGCAGCTGCTGGCGCATGTAGGCGCGGCCCGCCGCGATCTGCTCGGTGCGGCTGTTGCCGCGCGTGCTGAGCCAGACGAAGCCCATCGCGGTGTTGGCCTGGTCCTCGAACAGCTGCAGGGTGCGGCGAAACGAGAGGCTGTCCTCGGACGCGGGCGTGCGGCGGTCGAACTGCCCCAGCGCGACGGCGACGCGCAGCGCAGGGTCGTTGATCGAGAAGCCGTCGCGGTGCGCGAGGATCTCCTGCGGGCCGACGCGCAGCAGCTGCAGGTTTTCCATCGCTGTGCCGGGCGTGGTGAGCTCCACCCGCGCGGCCGCCGCGCAGAGCTTGCGCAGGGGCTGCACGCGCGCCATGTCCACCGTGCCGGCCGAGCTCACCATGCCGCCCGCGGACGCGATGGAGGTCAGGCCCTGCAGGATGTCGGCCGACACCGGCCGCGTGAGGTCGAAGCGCTGCTTGGGCGTGCGCCGCCGCAGCACCTGCGCGAACAGCGGATCGGGCACGCCGCCGCCCGCCAGCCGCAGCCGCGCCACCGGAACGTGCGGCCAGTGCCTCGGCTCGCCGGCCAGCTCGCCCTGCGGCCACAGCTGCACGCTGGCCTGCAGCCCCTGCTGGGCGAGCGCCATCACCAGCAGCTCGATGAAGGCGCCGTGGCCGATGACGATCTGGCGTCCGTACGGATCGGTCTCGGGCTGCACGCGCTCGCGGTCGCAATACACCACGATGGCGTCGGGCTCGCGCAGGTCGACCAGCCAGGGCTGGCGGTTGTAGGCGGTGGGGGCCGTCACGGCGTACGCGACGGCGCGCTTGCGCGCATCGGGCTCGTCGCCGGGGCCGTTCCATATCTCCAGCGCGGCCGCCGGCACGTCGGAGTTCAGCCACCAGGTTGCCAGCGCGGCCGCACCCGCCGCCACCACAACGCCGCCTCCCAGCAGCCGGATAAAGTTTCTTCGCTCATCCATCGGGCGGATTATCGAAAGCGGGGCAGCGATTAACAATCGCTTAAGCTTCCATAACTGCTATGCGGAACTGAATACCTGCCCGACACCCACCGGACCTCCGATGCGCTCCGAAAACGAACTCGGCTTCGACTGGCGGCTGGTGCGCGCATTCCTGGCCGCGCTCGACCACGGCAGCCTGCTCGCGGCCGCGCGCGCCCTGGGCGCGAGCCAGCCGACGCTGGGCCGGCACATCGCGGAGCTGGAATCGCAGCTGGGCGTGGTGCTGTTCGAGCGCACCGGCCGGGGGCTGCGGCCCACGGCCATGGCCACGCGTCTCGCGGAATCGGCCCGTGCCATGGAGAACGGCGCGCTCGCGCTGTCGCGCAGCGTCTCGGGCGCCAACGCGACCATCGCGGGATCGGTGCGCATCTCGGCGAGCCAGGCCACCGCGCGCCAGATGCTGCCCGGCCTGCTGGTGCGGATGCGGCAGGAGCTGCCCGAGATCCAGGTCGACCTGGTGTCGACCAGCGAGATCAGCAACCTGCTGCAGCGCGAGGCCGACATCGCCATCCGCATGACGCAGCCCACCGCGGCCACGGTGGTGGCGCGCCGCATCGGCACCTTCGCGCTCGGAGCCTTCGCCCATGTCGACTACCTGCGGCGCCGCGGCACGCCGAGGCAGACGACCGACCTGTACCGGCACGACGTGCTGGGCTACGACAGCATCGACACCATCGTCCGCATGTCGGCGCAGCTGGGCACGCCCTTGCTGCGCGAGCACTTCTGCTTCCGCACCGACGACATGGGCGCCTACTGGGAAGCGCTGCGCCTGGGCATGGGCATAGGCTTCGTCAGCGAGTCGCTCGCGCGCACCGACGGCTCGGTGGTGCGCGTGCTGCCGCAGCTGAAGATCAAGTCGCTGCCGGTGTGGCTCGCGGTGCACCGCGAGATCCACACCGACCGGCGCATCCGCGCGGTCTATGATTTCCTCGCGCGCAACATCCCGGCGTCGATCTGACGCCACGCCGCTCCGACCCACCCCAAGAGGCCTCATGACAGCAGCCACCAACGCCCAGACCATCGAGCGCTTCTACAGCGCCTTCGCGAAGCTAGACGCGCCGACCATGGAGGCCTGCTACGCCCCCGACGCGGTGTTCGACGACGAGGCCTTCTCGCTGCGCGGACGGCGCGAGGTGGGCGGCATGTGGCGCATGCTGGCCGGCGGCACCAAGGCCAAGGGCGCCGACGTGTGGAAGCTGACCTGGCGCGACGTGAAGGCGAACGACGACGGCACCGGCAGCGCCCACTGGGACGCGCATTACCGCTTCACCGCCACCGGCCGCATCGTCGACAACAGCATCGACTCGCGCTTCACCTTCACGCCCGAGGGGCTGATCGCCACGCACCGCGACAGCTTCCCGTTCTGGACCTGGTCGCGCCAGGCGCTCGGCACGCCGGGCCTGCTGCTAGGCTGGAGCCCCATGCTGCGCAACAAGGTGCGCGCCACCGCGGCAGCCAACCTCGCAACCTTTCTCGCACGACAGCCATGAGCACCAACGACACCGCCCTCGCCTTTTCCAACAACGAAGCACAGCACCGCTACGAGGCCGCGCTCGACGGCAAGCTGGCCGGCTACGCCGAATACAACCTGCTGACCGACGCGATCATGTTCACCCACACCGAGGTGCTGCCCGAATTCGAGGGCAAGGGCGTGGGCTCGGGCATCGCGAAGCACGTGCTCGGCGAGGCTCGCGCGAAGGGGCTGCACGTGATTCCGGTGTGCCAGTTCATCGCGGGCTATATCCGCAAGCACCGCGAATACGTCGACCTGGTGCGGCCGGACATTCAACGAGCGTTCAAGATCTAGGCGACGGGGATCTGCTGAATCCTGCCAGTTCAGCCTGACAACAAAGTGGCTCGCATCCACTTTCAATCACAATTGTTTCTTCCTCTGTTTGCTTGTTTTTTTGAGACCATCGAATGCCAAAGAAGGAGGGCATTTAGATGGCTCAAGAGTTAGAAAAGACGGAAGAGTTAGCCGCAATTCCGGACGTACCGCCGACCAATTCCGTTCAGAAGGCAGCATGGATAAGTTTGGGCGCTATCGTCTCGGTAGCCTCAATACTTGCCATCGTTTTGGCCGCTCTCGGTTATGGCGTCGCCCTATCGGTCGAGAGCAAGTTCGGCCTTCCCCATGCAACGATCTACGCATCAACCTTCGAGCTGATCGACCTCTCCAGTGTTGCGATAACGACGTTAATCAATGCCGGATCATCAATCCTTTTTGATATTGATTTTTGGGGGAAGGTAGTCTCAAGCATTGGAGGATGGGGCATCGGCCTTGTCGCTCTTTGGGCTGCAATGCTGCTTGTGATTCGCAAATGGCGGTGGCAACTGCCCCGCCGCCCCTCGCTGCGACGTGCCGACACATGGCTCAGAACACCGTCACGCGAAGATTCATTGCCGCAGTTCTTTAAATCCCTGGTCGCGTGGCCCACTGTCTCCGCGGCAATTCTCTTTGCAACGTTGTGGTCAGCAATAGTGGTATCTGCGGCGATACCGTCCTTGTTGGCTATTGTGCCGGTGTTTGGATACGAGCTCGGGCAGAGGCATACCAAAGACTGGGTTATCGGGGTAAACGCGTGCATGCCACTTTTCCCTCGCGATATCCGGGAAAAAGGAATCCCACGCTCCACAAAGAAAGCCCTTCGAGTTGTCAATTGCGTAGCGCTATCAAAGGACGGAAAAGTCTTCGCTGAAGGAGTCGTGGTGCTCGCGACGTCGTCGTCCGTTGTGCTCTATGCGCCTCTCACCGGTGCAGTCAGGCGAGAGCGAACAGATGGAGTATCGATAGAAGTGATCGACAACGCGTCTTGGTTCAATCGCAAATCAACGCCTTGATTGCTTCACGCTGACTCGGCCTTCGGCGCAGGCAGCCAAGCGAAGGCTGCGATGCCCAAGACCAGCAGCACGGCGATCGTGCCCAACACGGCCGTCAGCGGATCGCCGCCATGCGCCGCCGCCACCGAGGCGGCCACGCCCGTGCCCCACTGCATGAACGCCACGCCGAGGAACATCGCCATGGTGAACACGGCCATCGCGCGGCCGGTGAGCGTGGCCGGGTAGGCGCCGCGCACGTCGGCGTACTGCCAGACGATGAAGCCCGAGAGCACGCCGATCAGCACCATGCCTGCGATGTCGAGCCAGGCCGAGTGCAGCACGGCGATGAGCGCGAAGAGCCCGGCGTAGCCCAGGCAGCAGATCGCGATCCAGCGGCGGCGCGAGGCACCGTCGCGGTCGAGCCGCCCGAAGAGCGGCGCGCCGAACAGCGAGATCACCGACACCGCAAGCGCCACGTTGCCGCTCTGCACCAGCGAGTAGCCGTGGCGCTCCATCATCAGCGGGCCCAGCCACAGGCCGCGCAGCGAGATGAAGGCCGCGTACGTGACCGCGCCCAGCACCATGATGCCCAGCGTGTGCGGCATGGCGAACAGCGCGCCGAACTGGCGGATCGCCTCGGGAATGGACTCCCGCTTGCCCGGCATGGCCGAGGCCGGCTCGTGCACCCAGTACCAGATCGCCAGCCACGCCAGCGCTGCGGCCAGGGCCAGCACCAGGAAGCCCGCGCGCCACGAATACGCCTGCACCAGCCAGGCCAGCGGCGTGCCGGTGGCCAGCATGCCCAGGCCGCCGACGGCCAGCACGATGCCCGACACGGTGGCGAAGCTCGCCGGCGGGAAGTGGCGAGCGATGAACACCGTGCAAACCAGGAAGGCCGGCGCGCAGCCGACGCCGATCAGCGCCTGCCCGGCCACCAGCACCAGGTAGCTGGATGACACCGCCGACAGCAGCGCCCCCGCGATGGCGACCGGAAAGGCCACCAGCACCGTGCGGCGCACCCCATGCAGGTCGATGCCGATGCCCATGAAGAGCTGCATCGCGCCGAACGCAAAGTGAAAGGCCCCCGAGAAGATCCCGAGGGCCTGTGCGGAGAGATGGAAATCGGCCTGCAGCGGGCTGGCCATGATGGCGCCCACCGTGCGGAACGCCTGGCTCAGCGCGACCCCGGCGCACAGCGCCAGGACCATCACCCATGCCGCACGGGGCGTCAGGGGTTCTGCGGCGGAGCGCTGCGCCAAGACTGAGCTCATTTCAGGAATACCGCGGAACCGGCTTTGCCGGGCCGCAGGTATTGCCCCCTGCAAGGGGGTTGGCGAAGCGACACGAAGTGCGCGAAGCCTGGGGGTGAGTCAGATCACTCACCGTGGCACTTCTTGTATTTTTTTCCGCTGCCGCAGGGGCAGGGGTCGTTGCGGCCGGGAGCCGCTTCCTTGCGGATGGTCTCGGCCTTCGGGCCCAGGCTCTTCCAGAGCTGACGCAGGTCGTACACCGCCCAGATGGCGGCGCCGAAGTCGTCCAGCCGCTGCTGGCTCACGCTGGGCGGCGCGTCGTCGCTGTACATCGACAGCGTGGGCTTGCCGGTGTCGTCCTCGGTGAGGGCGACGATGTTGTCGAGCGCGTCGTTCAGCATGCGCGCGGCGTCCTTGTCGCGCGGCTCGGCCCAGTCTTCGGGCCAGTTCTCCACGGCGTACATGAAGCCCAGCGCCCAGACCTGGGCGAACGAGGGAATGGCCTCGCCGGCGACTTCGGCGCGTTCTTCTTCCGGCAGGGAGGCGATGGCGCCGCGGGTGTCGAGCACCTCGGGCTGCCAGCTACGCTCGTCGTCGAGGGTTTCGACGGGGGCGTCGAGGCCTTCCTCGATCTCGATCCAGCGGCGCTTCCAGTTCCAGACGAACTCCATGTGCTGGGCGGAAGAGAAGCTGTCGCCCAGCAGGACGGGCCAGTATTCGGACGGCAGGATGGGCCGGCGGGTGCAGATCAGGGCGGCCATGAAGCCCTCGCAGAACTCCCACTGGGGGATTTCCTCGTCGTGCTCGCGCATGGCGTCGAGGGCCTGGTCGAGGGCGTCGAAATCGTCGGGACCGAGGGGAGTGCGGGCTGCGGGGGTGCTGTCGGGAGGCGAAATGGGGTCGGGAATGGTCGTCATGGCAAGTTCGAGGCAGCCCTCTATGATGCAGCAGGCCACGGTCGAGACTATTTCTATGCCCACGATTATTCCGTTTCCGACGCGCTACAGCGCCTTCGCCCTGTGCGTGGTCGGTCTGGTGGCATGCCTGGCGTTCGTGCTGGCTTCGCCCCATCTGTGGCTGGCCTGGATCGGCGTCGCCGTCTTTGCGGTACTTACAGGTACCGGCGTACACGACCTGCGGCAGGCCCGTCATGCCATCCTGCGCAACTACCCGGTGATCGGCCACCTGCGCTTCCTGCTGGAGTTCATCCGGCCCGAGATGCGGCAGTACTTCATCGAGAGCGACTCCGAGGCCGCGCCCTTCTCGCGCGCCCAGCGCTCGCTGGTGTACCAGCGCGCCAAGGGCGACCCCGACAACCGCCCCTTCGGCACGCAGATGAACGTGACCATCGCGGGCTACGAGTGGATCAACCACTCGATGCGGCCGACCAAGCTGGCCGACCACGATTTCCGCATCGTGATCGGCGGCACGCCCCAGCCGGCGGGCGCGAACCCCGCGCAGGTCTGCACGCAGCCCTACAGCGCCAGCGTGTTCAACATCTCGGCCATGAGCTTCGGCGCGCTGTCGGCCAACGCCATCCTCGCGCTCAACAAGGGCGCGAAGATGGGCGGCTTCGCGCACGACACCGGCGAGGGCTCGATCTCGCAGCACCACCGCGTGCACGGCGGCGACCTGATCTGGGAAATCGGCTCCGGCTACTTCGGCTGCCGCAACGACGACGGCAGCTTCAGCGAGGAGCGCTTCACCGCCAATGCGCGCGATCCGCAGGTGAAGATGATCGAGATCAAGCTGAGCCAGGGCGCCAAGCCCGGCCACGGCGGCGTGCTGCCGGCGCCCAAGGTCACGCCCGAGATCGCCGCCGCGCGCGGCGTGCCGGTGGGCGTGGACTGCATCTCGCCCGCCTCGCACAGCGCCTTCTCCACGCCGACGGAGATGATGCATTTCGTCGCCAGGCTGCGCGAGCTGTCGGGCGGCAAGCCCACCGGCTTCAAGTTCTGCCTGGGCCATCCGTGGGAGTGGTTCGGCATCGTCAAGGCGATGCAGGCCACCGGCATCACGCCCGACTTCATCGTGGTCGACGGCGCCGAGGGCGGCACCGGCGCGGCGCCGGTCGAGTTCAGCGACCACGTGGGCGCGCCGCTGCAGGAAGGCCTGCTGCTGGTGCACAACACGCTGATCGGCGTGAACCTGCGCCACCGCATCAAGATCGGCTGCGCCGCCAAGGTGATCACGGCCTTCGACGTGGCGCGCATGATGGCGCTGGGTGCCGACTGGTGCAACGCCGCGCGCGGCTTCATGATGGCGCTGGGCTGCATCCAGGCGCAGAGCTGCCACACAGGCCACTGCCCCACGGGCGTGACCACGCAGGACCCGCTGCGCCAGAAGGCGCTGGTGGTGCCGACCAAGGCCGAGCGGGTGCACAACTTCCACCGCAGCACGCTGCACGCGCTGCAGGAGCTGGTGCAGGCCGCGGGCCTCGACCATCCGCAGCAGATCACCGCGCACCACATCGTGCGCCGCATTTCCGACACCGAAGTGCGCCTGTTGAGCAACCTGGTGATGCAGGTGCAGCCGGGCGCGCTGCTCGGCCCGCTCGACGAGCAGCACAATGTCTTCCGTACCTACTGGCCGCTGGCCAGTGCAGAGAGTTTCCAGCCCGTGACGCAGGGCCCGCAAGGGCTCGTGACGGGCTTCGCATTGGCCGCATGAACCCACTGAGTAGAGGCGCCAGCCGGCGCCTGCAAACGCGCAAGGGCGCAGCTTCGGCGCCCGCGCCCCTGGACGCGCTTTCCCCGAACCCGCCGGCGCCCGGCGACTACGCGGAATTCCTGCGCACCACCCTGCCCCAGCAGCAGAAGAACGTGGCCAGCCACCGCTTCGGCAGCGAACGCGTGTGGCTCAAGAAGGCCGGCCCCCGGCACGGCAAATGGGGCTACCGCGTGATGGCGGCGGTCGCGCGCATGGCGCGGCTGGACATCATCAAGCCCGTGCCCAACCCCGGCGGCGAAGCGGCCATCGCCACCGAGGCGCGGCGCCTCAAGCAGCTCGCGGCCGCCGGCCTGCGCGTGCCGGTGGTGCTGGCGCAGCAGCCCGACGGCCTGCTGATCTCCGACCTGGGCGAGAGCGGCCGCGCGACGGTGGTGCTGCAGGAGCGCCTCGACCAGGCAGCGGCCGCCGGCCCCGCCGCTCTGCTGTCGGTATGGCGCGAGGGCCTGGCCGCCATCGCCGCCGTGCATGTGTGCGGCCAGCACCTGAGCCAGGCCTTCGACCGCAATCTCGTGCAGTGCCCCGACGGCGTGATCGGCTACATCGACTTCGAGGACGACCCGGCCGAGGTCATGACCCTGGCCGAATGCCAGGCGCGCGACTGGCTGAGCTACCTGCATTCGACCGCCATGATGCTCGAGGCCGCCGCGCCGCAGGCCGCCGGACAGCACTGGCACGCGGCGCTGGCCGGCGTGAGCGAGGAAGTGCGCGAGCGCATCACGAACGCGGCACGGCGGATGAAGTGGGCCCAGAAGCTGCCGGCGAGCCGGCGGTGGGGGCGCGATACGCAGCGGGTGCGGGCGGTGGCTCGGCTGCTGGGGCGGTGGCATCTGCAGGTTGCCAACGGGGTGCAGCACTAGCCACGCTTGTCCGCAAGACTATTGGCGGTCGAGCCGTTTCCGAAGCCATTTGCGAAGCAGCCAATCGCCAAGCCAGCCCCCAACGATGGCGGAAAGGGCTTGCATTGCAAGGGCGATCACGAAGGCTTGCGTCAGATCGCTCTCGCTTTGAGCCTTGTTCATTTCGTACCACTGGCCAATGGGGACGAGCAGTCCCTTGGTCACAACGAAGCTGAGCGCGAGTCCGCCCAGCACAATGCAGATGAGGCGAAATAGGATTTTCATTGAACCTGCCAAAACCATATGGCTTGCGCCAGACGCATGTCGGTGAAAACGCCTTCCAAGGAGAGGTGCCATTGAATGCGGAAATAGGACATGCGCTCCGTCATCCGCGAACCATTCCAGAGATCGATGTGGTCACCCTGTCGCCCTGCGCCCCAGTAGTTCTGGACGAACACGATTCCTGTGCGCTTGGCGATTTTCTCGAACCCTTCCTTGCCTGAGTATTTCTCGGTGCGAGACATGAAGCCGGACTTGCCGGAGTCCAGCCAGTTCGCCAACTCCTGAGCCCTGATCGGGTACTTCGGCCTGTCCTTCTGCCAGGAATAGACACCAGGGAAGCTCTCGAGGCTCAGGCTGGAGCGGATGAAAGTCGCTCCTACGTTGATGGCGCATTGATCCTTGTAGACATCCTTGTCCAGCAAGGCGTCGTCCCCCTTGATCGTCGGGTGGTTCGCCCAGAGGGTCGCAAAAGATGGCTGCATGATTTCCAGTCGGTCAAGGCAGGCGCAAGCCTGCGATGCCCATTCACCGCAGCCACCCTCCCCTTGCTGAAAATCTAGTGCCGCTTCAAAAAAGTTCGATGAACGAAACGTTGTCAATTGATACCCGGCACCGGGCAACATCACCGGCCACTAGGCCCCATACGCCGCCTGCACCGCCACCCCTCGCAGCGCCAGCCGCTTCTTCATCGACAGCACCGCCCGGTCCTTGCTCAGCAGCAGCGCCTTGTGCGCCACGGCCAGGTCGATGAAGACCTGGTCGTCGGGGTCGCTGCACACGCAGGGCGCGCGCGGCGGAACGGCTTCCACCACGTGCACCCGCGCGTCGAAATCGGCGAGCACGGCCGGCGCCTGCAGTTCCCGCTGCGCCATGCGCCGGGCGATCAGGGGGTAGCCCAGCACGCGTTCGAGTTCGGTGCGCATGGCGGCCGTGGCCAGCCAGCGCAGTTCGCCGGCGGCCAGGCGCGCGGTCAGCGGGCCCCAGGCCGGGTCCTCGAAGACCAGCAGGTCGAGCGCGATGTTGGTGTCGATGACGACAAGGCTGGCGGGTTCTGTCAACGTCATGGGATGTGCGGGGAATATCGCCGATGTTGCACCATCCGATGCTGCGGTCAGCCGCCCGTTAGCCGGGCCGACGACAATCGGACTTCGCCAAAACCAGCACTCCCCGCCTTCCTTCATGAAACGCCTACCGCTGCTCTGCCTCGCCCTGCTCGCGTCCGTTGGCGCCCGGGCCGAGTGGCTGACGCTGGCGGGTACGCCCGGCGACGAGACCGCCAGCTATGTGCAGGTCGACCCGACCAGCGTCGAGGCCGACGGCTCGAAGCGCCTGGTGAGCCTGCGCATGAGCCTGCCGCAGGACCGCACCGGTCGCGACGGCATCAAGTACCGCTCCTTCCAGGCCCGGGCCAAGGTCGATTGCGATGCCCGCAGCGCGCGCTACGTGAACGTCAGCTACTTCGGGCATCCGAACTTCGTGGGCGAACCGGTCGCGGTGAAACACTACGAAGAAGAGGAAGACGTGCGCCCCGTGACGCTGGCCGGCGCACGCGACCTCGTCACGCGCACGATCAACGCGGCCTGCGCGGTGCGGCCGAAGGAAGCCAGGGAGCCGCAACAACAACAGCAGCCCAGGCCCGAGGGCGAACCGCCGCTCTCGCCGCTACCTGCGCGCTGAGCCCGCGACCATGTCGAAGCGGAACAGCCGGCATTCGATCGGGCCGTTCCACATCGGCACGCGGCGCGATTCCTTCAGGCGCATCAGCTTCGGCAGCTTCAGGTCGGGCGTGAGCACCCAGGCGGTCCAGCCGGCGTAGTTCTTCTTCCAGTGGGTGGCGAGCTGCGGGAAGAAGTCGCCGCCGTCCCCGTCGGTGGATTGCGCCGTCTCCCGTGCCCCGGGGCGCCCCGCGCCGGCCACGCCGCCCACGGCGATGCGCTCGCCATACGGCGGGTTGAGCATGATCACGCCGCCTTCGGCCGGCGGCATGCGCTGCAGCGCGTCGCCGCCGCGGAACTCGACGGCCTGCGCCACGCCGGCTCGCTCGGCATTGCGCTGGGCGAAGTCGACCATGCGGTGCGACACGTCGGAGCCGAAGACCGCCGGGGCGCCATCGCCGGCCACGGCCGCCTCGGCTTCCTGCCTGATGGCCGACCACACGTGCGCCTGGAACGGCAGCAGCTTCTCGAAGCCGAAGCGCCGCAGCGATCCGGCCGCGATGCCGCGCGCGATCTGCGCCGCCTCGATGGCGATGGTGCCGCTGCCGCAGCAGGGGTCGTACAGCGGCTGGTCCGCGACCTCGCCGGTCTCGGGGTTCCACCAGCCGCTGGCGGCCAGCATGGCGGCGGCCAGGGTTTCCTTCAGCGGGGCGTCGCCCTTGTCCTGGCGCCAGCCGCGCTTGAAGAGCGGCTCGCCGCTGGTGTCGATGTAGAGCGTGCAGGTGTCGGTGGTCAGGTGGGCGAACACGCGGCAGTCGGGCCACTGGGTCTCGATGCTCGGGCGCACGCCGTTGGCCTTGGCCCGGAAGCGGTCGGCAATGGCGTCCTTGATGCGCAGGGTGGCGAAGTTCAGGCTCTGCAGCGGGCTGTGCTGGGCGGTGGTCTCGATCTTGAAGGTCTGCTTGGGCGTGAACCAGATCTCCCAGGCCACGCCGCTGGCGATGCCGTAGAGGTCGTTCTCGTTGCGGTAGGGCCCGTGGGCCAGCTCGACCAGCACCCGCTGCGCGAGGCGGCTGTGCAGGTTGAGCTTCAGGCCGTCGCGCCAGTCGGCACGCACGCGCACGCCGCCGCGCAGGGAAAGCAGGTCCTGCCCGGCGCGGCCGGTCAGGGCGTGCACCTCCTGGGCGAGGAATTCCTCGACGCCGGCGGCGCAAGGCAGGAAAAAGGAGAGATCGTTCACGGAAAGTAGGCCATCGGGAAGCCCGACTAGGGGACTCCATTGTCGCCGCGCTGCAACCCTTCTCTATATAGTCGATTCGCCGATGACTCCCACCCCCGCATCTCCGCCAGCGCCGTCCCCCGCCGGCAACGGCAGCGACAGCTTCGCGATCCAGTGCGAGGTGCTGCGGCTGTCCATCAAGCCCATCGGGCCGGTGCTGCTGGTGCAGTACCTGCTGAACTGCGGCGTGGCGGCGCTCTTCGCCTGGCAGTTCTCGCTCGTGCGCGCGCTGGCGTGGATCGCGCTGATCACCGGGGTGACGGCGATGCGGGGCTTCTTCCCGCAGCGGCTGCCCGAGCCCTTCACGCCCGCCAGCCTGCGCGAGGCGCAGCGCACCCATACGCTGCGCACCGCCGTCTGGGAGCTGGCGCACGGGCTGGCCGGCGTGCTGCTGTTCAACCCCGCGCGCGTCGACCTCCAGCTGCTGCTGGGCGTGATCATCATGGGCATGACGCTGTCGTCGGCCTTCTCGGTGTCGTTCTACACGCCGGCCACGCAGCTGGCGATCACGCTGCTGCTGGCGCCGATCATCGTCACCGGGCTCTGGCTGGGCGCCCCGGTGATGGCGGCGGTGGCCGTGATCGGCATCGGCCTGACCGCGATGATGTGGAAGCTGGTGGCCGAGCGCTCGCGCCAGCTCGAGGAAAACATCGGCCTGCGGCTCAACGAGCACAGCCTGCGCGAACAGGCCCTGGCCGGCCTGCGCGCCTCCGAGCAGGCGCAGGCCGAGCGGCTGCGCTTCTTCTCGGCCGCCAACCACGACCTGCGCCAGCCGGTGATGGCGATCGGCCTGCAGGCCGAGGTGCTGCGCCACCAGCTGGACGACGGCGCGAGCATGGAGGCGGTGCAGCACACGGTGGGTTCGCTGGCGCGGGCGCAGCAGGCGCTGGAAGGGCTGACCAACCAGCTGCTGGAAATCGGCCGCATCGAGGCCGCCGTCGACCCCCTGCGGCCCACCACCGTGGCACTCGCGCCGCTGCTGCAGGAACTCGCGCGACAGGCGGGTAACGGCCGGGTGCTGGTGCGCTGCCCGCCCGGCGCGATCGCCTGGAGCGACACGGTGTCGCTGCGCCGCGTGCTCGCCAACCTGGTCGACAACGCCGTCAAGTTCACGCCGCGCGGGCGCGTGCTGCTGGCGGTGCGCGCCCGCCGGCGCGACGGCGCCCGGGCCTGGCGCGTGGAGGTGCGCGACAGCGGCATCGGCATCCCGCCCGAGGCGCAGCAGCGCGTGTTCGACGACTTCGAGCAGATCGGCAACGTCGAGCGCAACCTGCAGCGCGGCCACGGGCTGGGCCTGGCGATCGTTCGGCGGCTGGCGACGCAGCTCGGCATCGAGGTGTCGCTGCGCTCGGCGCCGGGACGGGGCTCGGTGTTCGGCTTCGAACTGCCCGCCGCGCCCGAGGGCGCACAGGCTGCCGTGCAGCAACCCGCCGCTTCGGCCGCGAAGGACGACGGCACCGGTGCAGAGCGCACGCTGCGCCCCGGCCTCGCCGTGCTCGTGGTGGAAGACAACGCGGTGGTGGCCGACAGCCTCGCCGCGCTGCTGAGGCAGTGGGAGGTGGAGCCGCGCGTCTACGCCAGCGCCGCCGAGGCGCTGGCGCTGGCCGACCTGCACGCGCTCGACGCGGCGCTTTGCGACATCCGCCTGCCGGGCGCGCTCGACGGCATCGCGCTGGCCGCGAAGCTGCAGCAGCAGAAGCCCTCGCTGGCGATCGCGCTGATCTCCGCCGACATCACCGAAGCCACCCAGCGGCTGGCCGCCGAGCAGGGCTGGCGCGCGCTGCGCAAGCCGGTGCAGCCGGAGGAGCTGCGCCGGATGCTGCTGGGAGTGCAGCAGGCGCGCGGCTGACGCACCCGACGCACCCGACGCACCCGACGCGTGCTGGAGCTGGCACGGCCCGTGCTGTCATCGCTTCCGGGATATGCTCCGCGCACACCGCGTACAGGCCGCCGTCCCCGCCCCCGATGTCCACCGACACGCCTTCCTCCCCCCTCGCCACCGACCCGGCCGGCCTGCGCTACGACCTGTTCGCGATCGCGCTGCACTGGCTGCTCGCGGTGCTGATCGTCGGCTCCTTCGGCGTGGGGCTCTACATGACGGGCCTGCAGTTCTCCCCGCTGCGGCTGAAGATCTACAGCTGGCACAAGTGGGCGGGCATCACGATCCTCCTGCTGTCGGCACTGCGCCTGCTGTGGCGGCTGGGGCACCGCCCGCCGGCGCTGCCCGCGGGCATGTCGCGCCTGCAGCTGGCGAGCTACCGCGTCAGCCATGCGCTGATGTACCTGCTGTTCTTCGCCGTGCCGCTGTCCGGCTGGGCCTACAGCTCGGCCATGGGCATGCCCGTCGCGTGGTTCGGCGTGCTGCAGCTGCCCGACTTCGTGCCGGTCGACCACGACTTCGCCGAGGCGATGCTGCAGCCGCTGCACCGCAACTGCGCCTTCGTGCTGGCGGGCGTCACGCTGCTGCACGTGGCGGCGGTGCTCAAGCACCACTGGATCGACCGCGACGGTCTTCTGAAACGCATGTGGCCCGGGCCACGCCAGGAATCAGCTCGATGACGATGAAGATGAAGCTCCCGTTGTTCACCCCGGTGCTGGCCCTGGCCCTGACCCTGGTCATGGCGCTGCCGGCCGGCGCGGAGCCCCCGGCCGCCAGGCTCGTTGCCGACAAGAGCCAGATCGTGTTCGTCAGCAAGCAGATGGGCGTGCCGGTGGAAGGCACGTTCAAGAAGTTCGACGCGCAGGTCGCCTTCGACCCGAAGAAGCCCGAGGGCGGCAGCGTCGTGCTTCACATAGACACCGCCAGCGCGGGCTTCGGCATTCCCATGAGCGATGCCGAGCTGCCCAAGCAGCCGTGGTTCGACGCGGCGCACTTCCCGCAGGCGAGCTTCCAGTCGAGCGCCATCAAGGCACTGGGCGAAGGCAGGTTCGAGATGGCGGGCAAGCTCACCATCAAGGGCACGTCCAGGTATGTGACGGTGCCCGTCAGCATCGCGCCGGCGCCTGGCGGCAACTACGCGGTGGCCACCGGAAGCCTTACGATCCAGCGGCTCGACTACAAGGTGGGCGACGGCGAATGGACCGACACCTCGATGGTCGGCAACGAGGTGCAGGTGCGCTTCAGGTTCACGCTCGCGGGCCTCGGGCCGCTGTGATCCGCTTCGCCCACCCGCCCGCCCTCCTTCATCGGTTTTTCTCTTTCATGCCCCACACGACCACCGCCATGAAAAAGCTCCTTCTCGCCGTGGCCCTGTCGGCCACCGTGTTCACCGGCGCCACGGCCCAGCAACAATTGCCCTCGGAATTCGCGCCGGCGGCAGCCGCCAAGCCCGCGGGCGGGCCGGCGAAGAACGCCAACTACGTGATCGACCCCACGCACACCTTCGTGATGTACGAGATGGGCCACTACGGCACCACCACCAACCGGGGCCGCTTCAGCACCAAGGACGGCTCGGTGCAGATCGACGGCACCGGCACCAGCGGCAAGGTCGACATCACGATGGACATCAGCTCCATCAATACCGGCGTCGACCTGCTCAACCGTCACGTGCAGAGCAAGGACTTCTTCAACGTGGCCGAGTTTCCGACCGGCCGCTTCGTGGCCGACCGCATCGAGTTCTCCGGCGACAAGGTGGTCGACGTGCCCGGCACGCTCACGCTGATGGGCCAGACGAAGCCTGTGACGCTGAAGGCCGTGCGCTTCAACTGCTACCTGAGCCCGCTCATCAACCGCCAGGTGTGCGGCGGCGACTTCGAGACCACCGTGGAGCGCAGCGACTGGGGCATCACCTGGGGGCTGAACTTCGGCTTCGAGAACAAGGTGAGGCTGCTGGTGCAGGTCGAAGCGGTCAACGTGCAATAACAACGGGCTCATGTTCATCCGGTTCGTGGTTGGAGGCGACGAGGAAGATCACCGGCAGCTCAGCGGGCTCGTCACCGAGACCCGCATCCTGCGAGACAAGGGCGAATTCACGGCCGCGGAAGAAGAACGGCTCGAAGCGATCTATGCATGGTTCAACGCGAATCTGCCCTGCCCTCCGTTTTCGAGCGCCGGCTGGTCGAGGAACGCCGTGGCCTGGTTCAAGGACGGCGCCACCGAGTCGATCCAGCAGATGCGCAGCCTCGCAGCACTTCTGATCCAGCATGACACCGCTGTCCGGATGCTTCGCTCGCGCAATCCCGGCAAGGTGCTCTACGAGGACCCGTTCCAGATCGTCGTCGAGGAATGGAAGAACCTGTGATGCAGCGAACCGGGCGAACTGCGCCCGGCGACAACCAAGGAACCTGAATGATGGACACCACCCTCGCGCTTCTCGGCATCGCCGGCGCCATGACCGTGGGCGCGATGAGCCCCGGCCCCAGCTTCGTGATGGTGGCGCGCACCGCCATGACTTCGCGCGCCGACGGCCTCGCGGCGGCGCTGGGCATGGGCGCCGGCGGGCTGGTCTTCGCGATCGCGGCGCTGGCAGGGCTGCAGGCGGCGTTTCTCGCGGTGCCGGCGCTGTACCTGGCGATCAAGGGGCTGGGCGGCGCTTATCTCGTCTACCTCGGCTTTCGCATCTGGCGTGGCGCGCGGCAGCCGCTGGCCGTGGCGCAGGAGGCCGTCGATTCCTCGCAGCGCCCGCAGGGTCGCGGCAAGCGCACCTTCCTGCTGGGCCTGGCCACGCAGGTGAGCAACCCGAAGACGGCGGTGGTCTACGCGAGCATCTTCGCGGCCTTCCTGCCGCGCGAGGTGCCGCTGGTGCTGGCGCTGGCCGTGCCGGCAGTCATCTTCTGCATCGAGACGGGCTGGTATTCGATCGTCGCGCTGGCGCTGTCCTCTGCGGCGCCGCGCTCGGCCTACCTGCGCTACAAGGTCTGGATCGACCGCGCGGCAGGCGGCGTGATGGGCCTGCTGGGCCTTCGGCTCGTGTGGTCGGCCGTGCGCGGCGGCCACTGAGCGGCGTCGAGGCTCAGAGCAGGCTCTCCGGCGTCAGCGGCGCCAGGATCTCGAGCATGGTCCGGTCCCAGAAGCCGGAGTCGGGCTCCTCGGTCAGCACGGTGAGCTTGCCGGCGTCGTCGCTGACCCATTCGATGCGCGACTCGTTGCTGCTCTCGGCGAAGCGCAGCCTGTAGGCGCCCTGCTGCTTGAGCACGTCGATGAGCTTGAGCGCCTGCTGCGCCATCTCGGGGCTGCGGATGAAGAGGCCGATCTCGGTGTTGTGCGTTTCTGAGCGCGGGTCGAAATTCATCGAGCCGACGAAAAGAATGCGCCGGTCGATCACCGCCGACTTGGCGTGCAGCCTGCCCACCGAGGTGCCGAAGAGCCCCAGCCGCACGCTGCGCCGGGTGCGGTTGGTGCTCAGCTCGTAGAGGTCGGCGCCCAGCTTGAGCATGTCGGGGCGGTAGCGGCGGTAGGCGGTGTGCACCAGCGGCTCGTCGGTGGCGGCCAGCGAGTTGGTGACCACGCTGATCTTCACGTTGCGGCCGCGGATCTCGCGCATCACCTCCAGCCCCGAGGGGCCCGGGATCAGGTAGGGCGAGACGATGGTCACGTCCGAGCGGGCGCGGCGCATCTGCTCGACCACGTTGTAGCGCACGCTGTCCACGTCGAGCAGCGGCACGCCGCCGTAGGAAGCGGTCTTGCCGATCACGCGCTCGGGCGAATCGGCGTATGCCTCGGCGGTGGTCCAGATCAGGCCGAGCTTGCCGGCGTCCAGGTCTTCCGCCATCGGGCTGTAGCCGAGCAGGTCGTTGGGCGCGGGCCTCGGAGGCGGCGGCGTGGTGTCGGGGCCGGTGGCGAGCTCGAAGCGTTGCTGCAGCTCCTCGCGCGACAGGCCGGTGCTCGCCACCGACTGGATCGGCCGCACGTAGACGCTGTTCCAGTACTGGTCGAAGAGACTGCCCAGGCGCGGGATGAGCGCGCCTGTGACGAAGGTATCGAGGTCGATGAAGTTCTCGCCCGCGGTGCGCCTGAAGTACTGGTTGCCGATGTTGCGCCCGCCCGCCACCGCCATCGCGCCGTCGGCGATGAACAGCTTGTTGTGCATGCGCCGGTTGACGCGGCTGAAGTCGAAGAGCGAGGCGGTGAAGCGCTTCAGCAGGCTGCCGCGCCCGGCCGGGAACGGGTTGAACAGCCGCAGCTCCACATTGGGCGTGGCGGCGAGGCCCAGCAGCAGCTCGTCTTCGCCGGAGGTGTAGAGGTCGTCCATCAGCAGCCGCACGCGCACGCCGCGCAGGGCGGCGTCGCGCAGGGTGCGCAGCAGGTAGCGGCCGGTCTCGTCGTTCTCGATCTGGTAGTACTGCACGTCGAGCGTGCGCTGCGCGCGGCGGGCCAGCTGGATGCGGGTGTCGAAGGCGAAATCGCCGCCGGGCATCAGGCGGAAGCCGCTCAGGTCGGGGTCGGGCTGGGAAGCCAGCGCGATCTTGCCGAGGGCGGTGTCGGCCGAGACGGTCATGGCCCTGGTGGGCGTGCGCGGCGCCTCGTCGGGCAGCGTGGCGCAGCCTGCGAACAGCAGCACCGCCACCATGGCGAAGACCCAATGCCCACAGCGCGACATCAGGCCCCGGCTCATCGGCGGTGTCTTTCTACAGGGCTTTGCGCAGGTTGGCGGGAGCGATGCGAAGCGCCTCGCGGTACTTGGCGACGGTGCGGCGCGCGCACTCGATGCCCTGTTCCTTCAGCATCTCGGAGATCTGGCTGTCCGACAGCGGCTTCTTCACGCTCTCGGAGCCGACGAACTGCTTGATGAGCGCGCGCACCGCGGTGCTCGACGCATTGCCGCCGGTCTCGGTGCCCAGCGCCGAGCCGAAGAAGTACTTGAGCTCGACCGTGCCGAAGGGCGTGGCCATGTACTTGGCGGTGGTCACGCGCGAGATGGTCGACTCGTGCAGGCCCAGCTCGTCGGCGATCTCGCGCAGCACCAGCGGGCGCATGGCCAGCTCGCCGTGCACGAAGTAGCTCTTCTGCCGCTCGACGATGGCGTTGCTCACGCGCAGGATGGTGTCGAAGCGCTGCTGGATGTTCTTGATGAACCAGCGCGCCTCCTGCAGCCGCTGCGACAGCGCCTGGCTGCCCTCGCCCTTGTGCGACTTGAGCGCGCCGGCGTAGATGTCGTGCACGCGCAGGCGCGGCATCACCTCGGGGTTGAGCATGACGCGGAACTTCACGTTCGTGCCGCGCCCGGTCTTGGTGACGATCACGTCGGGAATGATGATGTTGCGCTCGACGTCGACGAAGCTGCGGCCCGGCTTGGGCTCCAGCCGCGCGATGATCTGCAGCGCCGAGCGCACCAGGTCCTCGTTGCTGCGGGTGAGCGTGGCCAGGCGCTTGAAGTCGCGGCGCGCGAGCAGCTCCATCGGCTGCTTGCAGATGGCGATGGCGGTCTTGCGGACCTGCTCCTCTTCCTCGGTCTCGTCCTCGCTGGCCATGGCGCGCAGCTGGATGCTCAGGCATTCGCCGAGGTCGCGCGCGCCGACGCCGGCGGGCTCCAGGCTCTGCAGCAGGCCGAGCGCCACCTGGAAGTGGTGCACCAGGTCGTCGAACTGGTCGTTGTCGTCGCCGGCCAGGCCCGAGGCCAGGGCGGGCAGCGAGTCTTCGAGGTAGCCGTCGTCGTTGAGCGATTCGATCAGGAAGCGCAGCGCGGCGCTGTCGTTCTCGTCGAGGCGCAGGCTCAGCGCCTGGCGATGCAGGAAGGACTGCAGCGACTCCTGGCTGCGCGCGAGCTCGGTGGCGTCGGCGCGCTCGTCGTCGCCCAGGTTGTTCTGGCGCGCGGGCGCGTCGCTGCCCCATTCGCTGTCGTCGGGCGCCATGTCGACGGTGCCGTCGCCTTCCCAGTCGGGCTCGCGCTCGGAGATGTCGGCGGCGGGGCCGTCGGTGTCGGCCGTACTGGTGACGGTTTCGGTGGAAGCAGTGGAGGCGCTGCTGGCGGCCGGCGAAGCGAAGTCGCCCTCGCCGTCCCCGCCTTCACCACCATCACCGCCTTCATCGCGCGGAACCGGGGCATCGGCCGTGTCGAGCCCGAATTCCTCGCGCGCCGCTTCTTCCGCGGTGCGCTCGAGGAACGGGTTCTCGTCGAGCATCTGCTCCACCTCCTGGCTCAGTTCGAGCGTGGAGAGTTGAAGCAGCCTGATCGACTGCTGCAGCTGTGGCGTCAGCGCCAGATGCTGCGAAACGCGAAGGGACAGCCCTTGCTTCATGGTGGAAACCGCCCCCGCGCCTTACATGCGGAAGTGCTCGCCCAGGTACACCCTGCGTACCTCGGCGTTGTCGACGATCTCCGAAGGCGTGCCTTGTGCCAGCACATGCCCGTCGCTGATGATGAAGGCGTGATCGCAGATGCCCAGCGTCTCGCGCACGTTGTGATCGGTGATGAGCACGCCGATGCCGCGCTCCTTCAGGAAGCTGATGATCCGCTGGATCTCGATCACCGCAATCGGGTCGATGCCGGCGAAGGGCTCGTCCAGCAGGATGAAGCGCGGCTGCGTGGCCAGCGCGCGCGCGATCTCGACGCGGCGGCGCTCGCCGCCCGACAGCGCGAGCGCGGGCGAATCGCGCAGGTGGTCGACGCGCAGGTCGGCCAGCAGCTCGGACAGGCGCTCCTCGATGTGCGGCTTCGACAGCGGGGCCATCTTGCCGTTCGCGTCGGGCTCCATCTGCAACTCGAGCACGGCGCGCACGTTCTCCTCGACCGTGAGCTTGCGGAAGATCGAGGCTTCCTGCGGCAGGTAGCTCAGGCCCATGCGGGCGCGGCGGTGGATCGGCATGTGGGCGATGGGCTCGCCGTCGATGGTGATGTCGCCGGCATCGGCGCGCACCAGACCCACGATCATGTAGAACGACGTGGTCTTGCCGGCGCCGTTGGGGCCGAGCAGCCCGACGACTTCGCCCTTCTGTACGTCGAGCGAGACGTCCTTCACGACCGTGCGGCTGCCGTAGCTCTTCTTCAGGCCGCGCGCGACCAGGCGGCTGCCCGGGGCGCCGTTGACGTCCTGCGTTCCTGCGGATTCGATCACTTGCGGGTATCTCCCTGGTCACTGCCGAGCGTGGTGCTCTGGCGCAGGCCCTTGCCGGGTGCCGGGGTGGGCGCCGGCGGCGGCGCCTTCGCGCCGGCGGCCGGGGCCGAGGCGCCGGCCGCAGGGGCTGTGGCGGCCTTGGGGGTCAGGATGGTCCTGACGCGCCCGCCCGGGGCCGAGGCGTTGACGGCGGTATTCGGCGGCACGGTGGAACCGTTGACGGTGTAGGTGTCGTTGCTCTGGTCGTAGACGATCAGCGCGCCCTGGCTCTCGTCGTTCGGCGTGGCGCCCAGCAGCCGGCGCATGGTGGCGTTGCGGATGAACTTGACGTTGTCGGCGCGGCTGTCGTACTCGATCACTTCCGACTCGCCCTCGATCCACTCGTCGGGCGCGTTGCGCTTCTGCTTGTAGTAGGCCCGCTTGCCGGGTGCCGCCGTGACCACGCCGTACTGGTAGCCCTCGGCGTCCTGGCGCACGTCCAGCCGCGCGCCGCGGATGATGATCGTGCCCTTTGTCACCAAAACGTTGCCGGTGAACACGCTGGTCTGCTTCAGGTCGTCGTAGCGCATCGCGTCCGACTCGATGTTCATCGGCTTGGAGCGGTCGGCGGTCTCGGCCAGGGCACCCGAGGCGAAGCCGGCCAGCAACAGCGCGCCGGCAGCCAGCCGGCTGACGCGACGAAGGAAGGGGGTGGTGGGGTAAGAGTGCAATGTCATAGAGGCACGAAACTTGCTCGGCATTGTATGCGTCTGAGTGCTTCTGCCCCGCACGCACAGATGAAAAAGCCCGCCTAGGCGGGCTTGACTTTCGCTCTGGTTTGCTACCAGAAACAGCGTGAATCCAAGGGCTCAGCCCTTCTTTGCTTCGCCGATCAAATAGTTCACGACCTGAAGCACTTTGGTCATGTTGCCGGCGGTCTCGCCGTCCACGTACCAGCGGCCTGCCACGGCCATCGCAGGCACGCCGGCCACCTTGTAGGCGTCGGTCAGCTGCGAGGCGCGCTTGGCCTTGCTGGCCACGCCGAAGGAGGTGAAGGTTTCCTTGAACTTGGCGGCATCCAGGCCGTTGGCGGTGGCCCAGGCAATGATGTTGGCGTCGCCGTTCACGTTCTGGCGCTGGGCGTGGATCGCGTTGAACACCTTCGGCTGGTATTCGTCGACCTTGCCCATGGCTTCGAGCGTGTAGTACAGGCGCTGCTTGGCCTCGACGTCGTTGCCCACGAAGGGAACGGGGATGCGGCGGAAGGCGACTTCCTTCGGCACCGTCTTGATCCAGGCTTCCAGCGACGGCTCGAAGTCGTTGCAGTGCGGGCAGTTGTACGAGAAGAACTCGACCACCTCGATCTTGCCGGCGGGCGCGTCGACCGGCACCCGCTTGTCGAGCACCAGGTACTCGGAGCCGGCCTTGGGCACGCGCGCCTGGGCGTGTGCCGGGTTGGCGGCCAGGGACAGCAGTCCGAGCGAAGTGGCGGCCAGCGAAAAGTCACGACGTTTCATTGAAAGAGCTCTCCAGTTATTACGGCAGACTGAGCCGGCGCGCGGCGGGGAGTTCCCCCGCATCCGGCGCGCCCGAGGCTGTGGATGGTGGCGGCAAACGCCGCGCAGCGAAGCTTAGGGGCTATTCGTGTCGGTTGCCGGCCGGATGGCGTCCGGTCAGCGCTGCACGCGGACCAGCGCCGAATCCATCCCGCCGCCGTCGAGCCGCTCCTTCAGGCGGTCGGCGTCGTCCTTCTTGTTGAAGGGGCCGGCACGCACGCGGTAGACGGTGCGGCCCGCCTGCTCGCGCTCGGTGACCTTGGCTTCGACGCCCATCAGCGACAGCTTGGCCCGCTGCGCCTCGGCGTCCTCGGTGGTGCGGAAGGCGCCGGCCTGCACGAAGTACATGAACGGATCGGGGCCGGAGCTGCTGCCGGCGTTGCTGCCGCTGCTCGGCGCGGCCGACGCGGTGGTCGTGCTGCCGGAGCCGGAAACGCTGCCCGAGCGGGCGCGGGCCAGGTCGCCCAGCGGATCGTTCGACGGCGGCAGGGCGTTGGCCTCGGCCGGCACCGGCGCGGGGCGCGGCTTGGGCGCCACCACCACGGGCACCGGCGGCGCGGTGTTGGGCGAAGCGGTGGCCGGAGCCGCGGCGGTGTTGCCGGTGGCCGGCTCGCCGGTGATGGGGTTGACCGGGCCGGCCGGAGCGGCCGGGGCCGCCGGCTTGGGAGCGCCTGCCTTGCCGGCCAGCGGCGCGTTCGGGTCCCAGTCGCGGTTCTTGCGGGCTTCGGCCTCGTCCTGCTCGGCGCCGCCGCGCTGCGTCTTGGTCACGAACGGGATCGGCACCTTGGTCACGTAGACCGCGATGCCCAGCGCGACGCCCAGGCCGAGCACCAGCCCGATGATCAGGCCGATGACGATGTTGCCGCGTTGACTTCTTGTCTTCTTCATGGTGAGGGAGTTCACATCTTGCTCGGCGCACTGACGCCGAGAATCGCGAGGCCATTGTGCAGCACCTGCGCGGTCGCGGCGACCAGCGCCAGGCGGGCCAGTTTCACCTTTTCGTCGTCGACCAGGATGCGCTCGGCGTCGTAGTAGCTGTGGTAGCTGGCGGCCAGCTCGCGCAGGTAGAAGGTGACATCGTGCGGGGCGAAGTCCTTCGAGGCGGCGGTCAGCATGGCCGGGTACTTGGCCAGCAGCAGCATCAGCGCCTGGGCGACCGGGCTCTCCAGCGGCGACAGGTCGACGTCCTTGAGCGCGGCGGCGTCGCCGCCCCAGCCGGCCAGCACCGAGCAGATGCGCGCGTGGGCGTACTGCACGTAGTAGACCGGGTTGTCGTTGTTCTTCGTCACCGCGAGGTCGACGTCGAAGGTGTACTCGGTATCGGGCTTGCGGCTCAGCAGGAAGAAGCGCACCGCATCGGTGCTGGTCCACTCGATCAGGTCGCGCAGCGTGACGTAGCTGCCGGCGCGCTTGCTGATCTTGACCTCCTCGCCGCCCTTCATCACGCGCACCATGGTGTGCAGCACGTAGTCGGGGTAGCCCTCGGGGATGCCCTCGCCGGCGGCCTGCAGGCCGGCGCGCACGCGGGCGATGGTGCCGTGGTGGTCGGTGCCCTGGATGTTGATGACCTTGTGGAAGCCGCGCTCCCACTTGGCGATGTGATACGCGACGTCGGGCACGAAGTACGTGTACGTGCCGTCCTGCTTCTTCATCACGCGGTCCTTGTCGTCGCCGTAGTCGGTCGACTTCAGCCACAGTGCGCCGTCCTGCTCGTAGGTCTTGCCGGCGGCCACGAGCTTGCGCACCGCATCCTCGACGCGGCCGCTGGTGTAGAGGCTGGACTCCAGGTAGTACTGGTCGAAACGCACGCGGAAGGCCTGCAGGTCCAGGTCCTGCTCGCGGCGCAGGTAGGCCACGGCGAACTCGCGGATGGCGTCGATGTCCTCGATGTCGCCGCTGGCGGTGACTTCGCGGTCTTCCGACTTGACGGTCTTCTTCGCCTTGAAGTCGGCCGCGATGTCGGCGATGTAGTCGCCGTTGTATGCAGGCGCCTTCTCGCCGCTGGGCCATTCGGCGTCCCCGGGCTTGAAGCCGCGCGCGCGCAGTTGCGTGCTGTTGGCCAGCGTCTGGATCTGCACGCCGGCGTCGTTGTAGTAGTACTCGCGCCAGACGCTCTCGCCCTGCGAGGCGCGCAGGTTGCAGATGGCGTCGCCGAGCGCGGCCTGGCGGCCGTGGCCCACATGCAGCGGACCGGTCGGGTTGGCCGAGACGAACTCGACCAGCACCTTCTCGCCGGTGGCCGGCTGTTGGCCGAAAGTATTCCCGGCCGACAGCACCTCGCGCACGATCTGCTGCTTGGCGGCAGTCTTCAGGCGGATGTTGAGGAAGCCGGGCCCGGCGATCTCGATGGCGTCGACCCACTGGGCGAACGCGGGGGTGGCGAGCAGCGCGGCGCTCAGTTCCTCGCCCAGTTCGCGGGGCTTGCGCCCCAGCGGCTTGGCGAGCTGCATCGCTGCCGTGCAGGCGAAATCGCCGTGCGCGGCCATCTTGGGCGACTCGAACGCGGCCTTGGAGCCGGCGCCGGGCGAGAGGGATTCGAGCGTGTTCGCGAGCGCCGCGAGCAGCTCCTGTTTGACCAATAGCATCCGGAAATTTTACCGGGGGCAAACCCGGGCGCTGTTGACGATGGTCATCCGATCGTTGCCTTGGCCCGTTACGATGGTCGGCCCCGAGGCGGGGAACCTGTCACAACTCAACCTAGCGAGGACATATCACCATGAAGAAGCTCCTTTCCCTGGTCGCACTGGGCATCTGCCTTTCCTTCGGCGCAGCCCAGGCTCAAGACAAGGCTCCCGCACCCGCTGCAGCCCCCGCCGCTGCCGCCCCTGCCGCAGCAGCCCCCGCCGCCGGCGCAAGCTGCGAAGCCAAGGCCGTGGACAAGAACGGCAAGGCCCTGGCCGGCGCCGCCAAGGCCAGCTCCATCAAGAAGTGCGAGAAGGAAACCAAGGCCGCGGCCGCTCCCGCCTGCGCCGCCAAGGCCGTGGACAAGAACGGCAAGCCGCTGGCCGGCGCCGCCAAGAACAGCTTCATCAAGAAGTGCGAGAAGGACGCCAAGGCCTGAAGCCATGGCGCGTCGGTGCATCGAAGCACCGGCCTTCGAGAAGAACGAGGCCCGCAGCGTGCGGGTCTTTTCTTTTGGCGTGACCGTGCCGCCGTGCGCTACTTCAGCGCGCCGAGCAGGTTGTTGAAGTCGTCGGTCCAGGGCCGTTGCCCGGGCTGCACTTCGATGGGAATGGCTGCCTGCCCCATCGGATCACGCTTCAGCACCCGCGGATCGCGCGCGACCAGCACCCAGTCGGTGCGGCGCAGCCATTCGGCCTGCTCCGCCTCGTCGTGCACCAGCACCGCATGCAGTCCCCGCGCCTGCGCCACCCTGGCGATCACGGGCGAGAGCGCCAGGAAGCGGTTGGTGACATGAAAGGCGATCACCCCGTCGGGCTTCATGTGCCGCAGGTAGGCGTCCATCGCCTCGGCCGTGAGCAGGTGGACCGGCACCGAGTCTCCTGAAAACGCATCCACCGCGAGCACGTCGAAGCCCTGCACCGGCTCGCGCTCCAGCGCCAGCCGGGCATCGCCGAGCACGCGCTCGATGCGCGCGGCGCTGTCGCGCAGGAAGCTGAATTCCTTGTCCGCCAGCTCGAACACCTGCGGATTGATCTCGTAGAAGCGGTAGACGTCGCCGCTGCGGCCGTAAGTCGCGAGCGTGCCGGCACCCAGCCCGATCAGCCCCACGCGGCGCGGCCCCGCCGGCGCGGCGGCGATCGCGCGGCCGATGCCCGAAGTCTCGCCGTAGTAGGTGGTGGGCTCGCGCCGGCGCGCCGGGTCCAGAAACTGCGCTCCGTGCTTGACCGATCCGTGCGCCAGCTGGCGCACGCTGTCGGAGGGCGGGTCGCGCATCGTGTCGTATGCCAGCAGCGCGCCATAGAAATTGCGCTGCAGGCTCCGCGCGCCCGCCCGGTCGCTGTCGATCTGCAGCAACAGGAAAAGCATGCAGCAGGCAGCCAGCACCACGCAGCTCAGCCGCAGCCACATCCGCCGGCGCAGCACGGCCGCGGCCGCCAGCGCCGTCAGCATCAGGCCGAGCCCCAGTTCGTAGTACGCCGCCAGCACGTGCGGCGCGACCAGCCCGACCATCACCCCGCCCAGCGCCCCGCCCAACGACAGCATCAGGTAGAAGCGCGTGAGGTAGCGCGCCCCCGGCCTCAGCCTCGCGGTTTCGCCGTGCAGGAACATGCACAGCACGAAAAGCCCCGACACGTAGAGCGGCAGCGCGACGTAGACATCGGCGCCGATGCTGTGCTGCAGCCCGAAGGCGCACAGCAGCAGCATCACGGCCGCCAGCGGCAGGAACACGCCACGGCGGTACCAGCGGTCGCTCTCGAAGCACAGCACGAAGGTCAGCAGGTACAGCGACAGCGGCAGCACCCACAGGAAAGGCACCGCGGCGACGTTCTGGGTGATGTGGTTCGTCACGGCCAGCAGCAGCCACGAAGCCAGCGCGGGCAGCGCGAGCCACAGCAGGTAGTCGGCGGGCCGCGGCGGCTGGTCCGGCGCGGCGGCCTGGCCGGGCGGCTGCGGCGCCACCACGCCGACCGGCCAGCGCCGCGCCATGTACAGCGTCGTGCCCGCGCACAGCAGCACGAACGCGCCGTAGCCCCACGACCATCCGTTGGCCTGCTGCCGCAGCGTGCTGAACGGCTCGATCAGCACCGGATAGCTCAGCAGCGACAGCAGCGAAGCCAGGTTCGACAGCGAGAAGTACCGGTACACCTGCGCGCCCCAGGGCGTGCGCGCCACCCACGACTGCACCAGCGGCCCGGTGGTGGAAAGCAGGAAGTACGGCAGGCCGATAGTGGCGAGCAGCAGCCCCAGGATCCGCCAGGCCGGGTCTTCGGCGCCGGTCGGCTTCCACTGCGCGCCCACCACGATCGGCACGAAGGCCAGGCTCGCGACGAGCAGCCCCACGTGCAGCACGGCCTGCGCCCGCATGCGCAGGTGGCGCGCGACCCAGTCGGAGTACGCGTACCCCGCGAGCAGCACGGCCTGGAAGAACACCATGCAGACCGACCACACCGCGGCCGAGCCGCCGAACCACGGAAGAATCTGCTTCGCGATCAGCGGCTGGACCAGGAACAGCAGGAACGCGCTGCTGAAGATCGTTCCGGCAAACAGGAGCTGGATGCCGGCGCGTCCCATGCCGCGCCTACTTGCCGAAGCCCCGTGCCAGGAACACCGCCACCAGCGGGATCAGCGCGATCAGGTGCGCCTGGATCATCACCAGCTTGCGGGTCTTCAGGATCTCCGCCTCGGCCGGCAGCTTGCCGGTGGCGCGCAGCGTCTTGCGCCAGCGGAAATACGTGAGCGTCGGAAAGATCGACACCACGCCCACGATGATGAAGAGCCCCAGCTTCACGTGCAGCAGCGGGTTGGTCCAGTACCAGGCCGTGCCCTTCACGCCCCACCAGGTGCGCGCGATGCCGGTGGCGAGCACCGCGATGGCGGCGATGCCGTAGACCATGTCGACCTTGGCCAGCCGCTCGACCACCGCCGCGTTGAGCCACTGCACGCGGCACAGCGCCGCTTCGCTGGAAATGAACACAACCATCGTCAGGATGGCGAGCAAGTGCAGGTACGCGAGGATGGCTTCGAGCGTCATCAGTGACTTTCTTCTCTGTGGGGTTGCAAATGCAAACAGATTGTGACGCCGCTGATGCGCCTCAGGCCCTTCCTCCCCAGAATTCCGGATTCCCGTACTGCTCCTTGAGGAAATCAAGCCACAGTCGCACCCGCAGCGGCAGGTGCTTGGCACCCGCGAACACCGCATAGATGCCGTTGGGCGGCGCGGCGAACTCGTCGAGCAGCGGCACGAGCAGGCCGGCGTCGATCTCGGCCTCGACCTCCCAGGTGCTGCGCCAGGCGATGCCGTGGCCGGCGAGACACCAGTCGTGCAGCACCTGGCCGTCGGAGCAGTCGAGCGGGCCGCTCGGGCGCAGGTGGATCAGCTCCTGGTTGCCCTCCTCGTTGACGATGCGGAAGGCCCAGCCGCGCGTCTGCGAGGCGTCGCTCGACAGCGTGAGGCAGGCGAAGCGCGAGAGTTCGCCCGGATGCTTCGGCTTGCCGTGGCGGCGCACGAACTCCGGCGTGGCGACGCAGCGGCGGCGGTTGTCGGCGAGCCGCACGCTCACCAGCGACGAATCGGGCAGGTCGCCCACGCGCACCGCGCAGTCGAAGCTCTCGCCGGTGACGTCGACCACGCGGTCGCTGAGGTTCAGCGAAATGGTCACTTCAGGGTGCAGCGCATGGAAGCGCGGCACCAGCGGCGCGACGTGCCGGCGGCCGAAGCCGGCGGGCGCCGTCACGCGCAGGTGGCCGCTGGCCTTGAGACCGCCGGCGCTCACGCTGGCCTCGGCATTGGCGAACTCGGACAGCAGGCGCTGGCAGTCCTCGAGGAAGGAGCTGCCTTCGTTCGTGAGCGTGATGCGGCGCGTGGTGCGCACCAGCAGCTTGACGCCCAGGCGCTCTTCCAGCGCGTCGAGCCGGCGCCCCATGATCGCGGGCGCCACGCCCTCGGCCTTGGCCGCGGCGGTGAGGCTGCCGCGGGTCGCGACCGAGACGAAGGATTCGAGTTGCTTCAGGCGGTCCATGGGGCGGGAACTATAGCCCCGCTCACTCCGGCACCGGCCCTTCCGGCTCTAGACCTGGTGCCGGGAGTCCGTCGCGTGCGAGAAGAGCGGCGCCCCGCCCACCGGCAGCTCCGCCTCCAGCACGCTGCCGGTGGCCGAATCGGTCAGCACCAGCTGCCGCGTGCCGGGCCGGAAGGCGATGTTGGTCACCGTCTGCCCGGCCGGGCTGCGCACCATGTGCGTGACCTCGCCGCGCGCGTTGAGCACGAAGGCGCCGCCCAGGCTCGCATGCGCCACCACGAGGCCGCCATCGGCCGTGACCGCCAGCCCGTCGGGCCCGCTGGTGCCGAAGAAAGTCTGCAGCGCGCCCACCTTCGAGAGGCTGCCGTCGGGCAACAGCGGCGCGCGCCAGACCTGGTTGCCGCGCGTGACCGCCACGAAGAGCACCTTGCCGTCGGCGCTGGCCGCGATGCCGTTGGGACTCGGCGCGTTGCCCAGCAGCAGGTCGAGCCTGCCGTCGGCATGCAGCCGGTACACGCGCCCGGTGGGGTCGTGCAGGCCCGTCTGGCCCTGGTCGGTGAAATAGAGCCGCCCGTCGAGGTCGAAGCTCAGGTCGTTCACGCCCTTGAAGGACTCGCTGTTGCGATGCCCGAGCACCGTCTCGATACCGCCGCCTCCCGCATCGCGCCGCAGGATGCCGCGCCGGTAGTCCGCGATCCAGAGGCTGCCGTCGGCATGGATCGCCAGCCCGTTGGGCCAGCCGTCGTATTCGGCGACCAGCTCCCAGTCGAGCGACGAAGGCGCGATCCTGAAGATGCGGCCATAGGGAATGTCGGTGACGTACAGGTTTCCCGCCCGGTCGAACACCGGGCCTTCGAGAAAGCTATCCATCACGTGGCCGGGCTTGTTGGCGTCGACCCACTCGGTGCGCCGCGGCTTGCGGAACGCGTCGGGCAGGCGGGTGAGCACGCGCGCCTCGATGATCTCGGGCGGCTGGAAGTTCAGGTTCCACATGGCTTCGCTCAGTCGGGCTGGACGCCAGCGGCCTTGATGACCGCACCCCAGCTCTGCGTCTGGCCCTGGACGAACTTGCCGAAGTCGGCCGTCGCCGCGCCGCCGGGGCTCGCGCCCTGCTCGGCGAAGCGCTTCGCCAGGTCGGGCGACGCCAGCGCCTTCTTCACCTCGGCCTGCAGCTTCTCGACGATGGGCTGCGGCGTGCCCTTGGGCGCCGCGATGCCGAACCAGTTGGTGGCGGTGAAGTCCTTCAGCCCGGCCTCGGCGCTGGTGGGCACCTCGGGCAGCGCTGCAAGACGCTGCGGCGAAGTCACCAGCAGCGCGCGCACCTTGCCGCCCTTGACCTGCGGAATGGCCGTGGGCGCCGCCGTCACCAGCACGTCGACCTGCCCCGACACCACGCCCAGCATCGCCTCGCCCGCGCCCTTGTAGGGCACGTGCGTCAGCGCGAGCTTGCCGTTCTGCTTGAGCAGCTCGCCGCCCAGGTGGGTGGAGCTGCCCACGCCGCCCGAGCCGAAAGTCAGCTTGCCGGGATTCGCACGGGCCTCGTCGATCAGCGCCTGCACCGTCTTGTAGGGCGAGCTCGCGCCCACCACCAGCACCAGCGGCGCATCGACGATGGCCGTCACCGGCACCAGGTCGGCCGGCTCCCACGGCAGCTTCTTGAAGAGGTGCGGCAGCATCGCGTAGGTGGTGTCGTTGATCAGGAACGCGCCGCCGTCCGGCGCCGCCTTGGCCACGAAGTTGGAGCCGATGGTGCCGCTCGCGCCGGCCCTGTTGTCCACGTAGAAGGACACGCCAGTCTGCTCGGTGAGCTTCTGCGCGATCTGGCGCGCCGCGTAATCGGTGGTGCCGCCCGGCGCGTACGGGACCACGAGGCGCACCGGCTTCGAGGGCCACTGGGCCTGTGCCTGCGACTGCGCGGGGGCGATGAATGGAGCCGCCAGCGCGATGGCGGCGAGCCAGGAGTGCAGCTTCATCTTTGTTCCTTTGTCAGCAAGGAAAGGAGTCGGTCACTCGGGTCGCACGCCGGCCTCGCGCACCGCCGCGCCCCAGCGCGCATGCTCGGCCTTGATGTACTGCGCTGCCTGCTCGGGCGTACCGCCCACGGGCGTGCTGCCTTCGGCCAGCAGCTGCGAGATGGTCGCGGGCTTGGCCAGCGCCTTGTCGACGGCGGCACTGAGCTTCTTCACGATGTCGGGGCTGGTGCCGGCCGGCGCGACGAGCGCCTTCCAGTCCACCGCCTCGAAGCCCTTGTAGCTCTCGGCGACGGTGGGCACGTCGGGCATCACCGGAAGGCGCTTGGCCGAGGTGACGGCCAGCGCGCGCAGGCGGCCGCCCTTCACCATCGACAGCGCGCCCTGCGGCGTGGCGAACATGTAGTCGGTCTGGCCGCCGAGCAGGTCGGTGATGGCGGGGGCCGCGCCCTTGTATGGCACGTTGAGCACCGTGAAGCCCGCGCGCTTGGCCAGCACCTCGCCGGCCATGTGGCCCAGCGTGCCGGTGCCCGCGAGCGCCTGCCTGATCTCGCCCGGCTTGGCCTTGGCGGCGGCGACCAGCTCGGCCAGCGACTTGAACGGCGCATCGGCACGCACCACCAGCACCACGGGCTGCGAAGCCACCACCGCCACCGGCACCAGGTCCTTCAATGCGTCGTAGGGCATCTTGGGAAACAGCGTCGGGTTGATCGCGAGGTTCGCGGTCTGGCCCAGGCCGATGGTGTAGCCATCAGGCTTGGCCTTGGCCACCACGTCCATGCCGATGTTGCCGTTGCCGCCCGCGCGGTTGTCGACGATGAAGGTCCACTTGGTGTCGTCGGCGAGCTTCTGCGCGACGAGCCGCGCCACGATGTCGGTGGCGCCGCCGGGCGTGTAGGGAACGATGAGCCGAACGGGCTTGTCGGGCCAGGCGGTGTCGGCAAGGGCGGGGGCGGCGTTCAGCCATGCGGCGGCCGCGGCGCACGCCAGCAAGGCGCGCCGTGCATTGAAAAACATGAGGTCAGTCTCCGAGTGTGATGTGTCGTGTTTCGAGCGCGGCGATCTCTTCGTCGCTGTAGCCCACTTCCTTCAGCAGCTCGCGGCCGTGCTCGCCCACGCGCGGCGGCTGAAGGCGGATGCCCGGGCGTTCGCCGTCGAGCGTGAACGGCATCAGCGGCACCTTGGCCATGCTGCCGTCGTTCATGCGCACCGGCGCGAGGCCGCCGGTGGCGTTGAGGTGCGGATCGTCGAACAGCTCCTGCGGCCTGGTGATGGGCGCGAAGGGCAGCTCGTTCTTCTCGAACACCGCGGCAAGATCGGCCGCGCTGTGGTTCGCGAGATGCGAGCGCAGGATCGGCATCATCCATTCGCGCGCCAGCACGCGGTCGTTGTTGGTCTTCAGGCGCGGGTCGGCCAGCATCTCGTCGAGGCCGAATGCCTTGCAGAAGATGGCCCACTGCTTGTCGCTCACCGCCGCCAGGAAGATCTGCTCGCCGTCCTTCACGGTGAACACGTCGTACACGGCCCAGGCCGAGATGCGGCTGGGCATCGGGTCGGCCGCCTTGCCCGTGGCGGCGAACTGCATCATGTGTTGCGCCACCAGGAACACGTTGTTCTCGAACAGCGCCGACTGCACCTCGCAGCCCTTGCCCGTGATGTCGCGCTGGCGCAGCGCGGCCATCGCGCCGATGGCGCCGAACATGCCGCCCATGATGTCGTTCACGCTGGTGCCCGCGCGCAGCGGGTCGCCCGAGCGGCCGGTCATGTAGGCGAGGCCGCCCATCATCTGCACCACTTCGTCGAGCGCGGTGCGGTGGTCGTAGGGGCCGGGCAGAAAGCCCTTGTGGCTCACGTAGATGAGGCGCGGGTTGAGCTTGCTGAGCGCGTCGTAGTCGAGCCCCAGCTTCTTCATGGTGCCGGGCTTGAAGTTCTCGCTGACGATGTCGGCGGTGGCGATGAGGCGCAGCGCGGCTTCCACGCCCTCGGGCTTCTTCAGGTCGAGCGCGATGCTCTTCTTGTTGCGGTTGAAGGTCGGGAAGAAGCCCGAGCCCGAGCCCAGCAGGCGGCGGGTGTTGTCGCCCTCGATGGGCTCGACCTTGATGACCTCGGCGCCCAGGTCGGCCAGCAGCAGGCCGCAGGTCGGGCCCATGACCATGTGCGTGAACTCGACGACGCGGACGCCGGCGTACGGCAGCGGGTTCGACGATGGGTTGGCTTCAGACATGGGTAACGGCTTCCTGGACAAAGCCTTTCGGCAGGCCGGCCTCGGGCGTCATGCCGTAGACCGGTTCGCCGGGCAGGCCGGCCATGAGCGGCGCGCGCGCCGCGATGAGTTTCTGGATGTCGATGCCGGTGCGCACGCCCATGGCTTCGAACATGAAGACGAGATCTTCGGTGACGGCATTGCCCGAGGCGCCCGGCGCGTAGGGGCAGCCGCCGAGCCCGCCCAGCGATGCGTCGAAGGTGCGCACGCCCTCGTCCCATGCCGCGAGGCAGTTGGCGATGCCGAGGCCGCGCGTGTTGTGCATGTGGGCCGCGCCGGCGTGCCTGCCGATCTCGGCGCGCAGCCGCTTGAAGAGGCGGCGCACCTGTGCGGGGTTGGCGTAGCCCACGGTGTCGGACAGGCCCGATTCGTCGGCACCGGCCTCGATGCATTGCGCGGCCAGGCGGATCACGTCGTCCTCGGGCACCAGGCCCTGCAGCGTGCAGCCGAAGGCTGTGGAGATGCCGGCCTCGAGCCTCACCTGCGGCGCGATCTCGCGGCGCAGCTCGGAAATGGCGCGCACCTCCTCGACCATCTCGGTGGGCGTCTTGCGTACGTTGGCCAGCGAATGCGCCACGCTGGCCGACACCGGCATCGTGAGCTTGTGCGCACCGGCCTCGAGCGCGGCCTGAGCGCCCTTGCGGTTGGGCACCAGCGCCATCACCACCAGGCCGGGCAGCGTGACGGCGTGGCGCACCACCTCGGCGGCGTCGGCCATCTGCGGCAGCAGCTTCGCGGGCACGAAGGAAGCGACCTCGATCTCGCGCACGCCGGCGGCGTAGAGCGCGTCGATCCAGCGCAGCTTGTCGGCCGTGGGCATGGTGGCCTTGACCGACTGCAGGCCGTCGCGCGGACCGACCTCGCTGATGAGGACGTCTGGGGGTGTCATCGAATCCGTCTCCTGTTCTGGAACTGCTTGACCATTCTGTCTTATAGAACTACATTCCGTTAAACAGAATTAGACCGTCGATCCGCCCCGACTGTCAAGCCGAGCCGTTCCCAACTCCTTCCCGTCATGCCCCGCAAAGCCCAGACCGAATCCGTCTCCGACCTCAATGCCGCCCCCGGCGGCGCGGCCGCGGTCGACCGCGCACTGAGCCTGCTCTCGGCCTTCCAGCCTGGCGACGAGGCGCTGTCGCTCGCGCAGTTCGCCGAACGCACGCAGCTCTACAAGAGCACCGTGCTGCGGCTGCTGGCGTCGCTGGAGCACGCGCGGCTGATTCGCCGCCAGGACGACGGCCGCTACGCGCTGGGCATGGAGATCGCGCGGCTGCACGGGCTCTACACGGCGTCGCAGTCGCTCGACCGCATCGTGCTGCCGGTGCTGCGCGCGCTGGTCGCGACCACCGGCGAGAGCGCGGCGTACCACGTGCGGCAGGTGCAGGGCGACAGCTGGGTGCGGCTGTGCCAGTTCCGCGTCGATTCATCGCACGTGGTGCGCGACCACGTCCGCGCCGGCGACCTGCTGCCCAACGACCGCGGCGCGGGCGCGCGCGTGCTGATCGCCTTCGGCCCTGAAGCCGAGCTGCCGCGCGGAGCGAAGGAGCGCAAGCTGTACGACACCATTCGCGCGCAGGGCTGGTGCGCGCTGGTGGGCGATCGTACGGCCGAGCTGGCCGGCATCTCGGCGCCGGTGTTCCATGCCGACGGCAGCCTGGCGGCCGCGGTCACGCTGACGATGCCCACGCACCGCTACGACGAGCGCTACATCGAGCCGGTGCGCGCCGCGGCCAGGGAACTCAGCGGGCAGGTCTGACGGTCTTGCTCCTTCCCCTTTTGGGGGAAGGCTGGGATGGGGGCAAGCGGCCTTCGATGCTCAGCTGAAGATGCATCCGCCGCTTGCCCCCACCCCAGCCCTCCCCCAGCGGGGGAGGGAGAAATGCGGGAGCCTCAGGACTCGGCCTTGAAGCCCGAGTTCTTGATGGGCAACTCCCAGCGCTTGAGGTGCGCCGCCTGGATCGCAGCCAGTTCCGCCGGCCCCGCATGCGCGGGTACGAGCCCCAGCGCGTAGATCTTTTCCTGCACGTCGGGCATCCGCAGCGCCTCGGCCACGGCCTTGTCGATGCGCGCGACGAGTTCGGGCGACATCCCCGGCGGCCCGTACATCCCGAAGAAGGCATCGGCCGTCACGTTGATGCCCGCCTCCTTCAGCGTGGGCACCTCGGGCAGCGCGCGGCTGCGCTGCTCGCCCGTCACCGCGAGGATGCGGACCTTGCCGGCGCGATGGTGCTCGATGGTTTCCGAAGCCGTGTCGACCATCAGCGGCACCTGCCCGCCGATCAGGTCCTGCGCCGCCGGAGCACCGCCGCGATAGGCCACGTGCGTCATCGGCACGCCGGAGGCCTGCGCGATCAGCTGTCCCGCGAAATGCGGCACCGTGCCCGCGCCCGAGGTGGCGTAGTTCGCCTTGGCGGGATTGGCCTTCATCCACGCTAGCACCGCCTTCAGGTCGCCGGGCGGCGCGCCCGGGCCGGCGGTGACCGCGAAGTCGAAGGTGCTGCCGAGGGCGATCGGCGTGAAGTCCTTCGCCGGGTCGTAGCCGAGGTTCGGATAGAGCCACGGGTGGATCACCATCGCGCCGCTGGGCGAGAAGGCTAGCGTGGCGCCGTCGGGCGCCGAGCGCTTGAGCTCGCCCAGCGCGAGCCGTCCCGCCGCGCCGGGCTTGTTGTCGATGATGACGTTCTGCCCGAGCGACACGCGCATCTTGTCGGCCAGCAGGCGCGCCACCACGTCCACCGAACCGCCCGGGGGAAAACCGACCAGTATCCGTATCGTGCGGTCCTGCTGCGCGAACGCCAGCGGCGCGGCGGCCGTGACGGCAAGGGCGGCAGCGGCCTGCGCTGCGAACTGACGGCGTTTCATGGTCTTGTCTCCTCGTGGCGTTGTGGAAATGTCGGACCCGCCGGGTTCAGCCCGGCCTTGTTCGGCTCAGCGCAAGGCGGCCAGCACCGCCCGGTTCTGCTCCGGCAGGCCGATGCTGACGCGCAGCCACTCCGGCAGGCCGTAGGGGCCGAGCAGCGAAACCTCGATGCCGGCCGCCAGCAGGCGCGCATGCACGGCCTGCGCGTCGCCGACCCGCACCATCAGGAAATTGCCGGACGAAGCGACGTGTTCGAAGCCCAGCTCCCTGAAGCCGGTCGCGAGCTGGTCGCGGCCCGCCGTGTTGAGCTCGTAGGTGCGCGTGAGGAAATCCGCGTCGCCCAGCGCGGCCACCGCCGCTGCCTGCGCCGGCGTCGTCACGTTGAAACGCGGGCGCTGCGCATTCATGCGCGCCGTGAGCGCCGGCTGCGACACGCCGTAGCCAATGCGCAGCCCCGCCAGCCCGAAGGCCTTGGAGAAGGTTCGCGCCACGATGAGGTTGGGCAGGCGCCGCACCCATTCGATGCTGTCGTAGCGCTGCGCGGGCGACAGGTATTCGGTATAGGCCTCGTCCAACAGCACCGTCACGTGCGCCGGCACCGACTGCAGGAAGGCCAGCAGCGGCGGGGCGTCGATGAAGGTGCCGGTCGGGTTGTTCGGGTTGGCGACGAACACCAGCTTCGTGTCGTCGCCGATGGCGGCGCGCATCGCGTCGAGGTCGTGGCCGAAGTCGCGCGAAGGCACGACAGTTGCGTGCGCATGGGCGTGCGCCGTGGCCTGCGCGTAGACGATGAAGCCGTACTGCGAATAGACGACGCCCTCGCCCGGCTTCAGGCTCACCTGCGCCGCCAGTTCGAGGATCTCGCTCGATCCGCTGCCCAGCGTGAGCCAGTCGGCCGGCACGTCGAGCCGGGCGGCCAGCGCGTTCTTCAGCGCCGTGCCGTTGCTGTCGGGGTAGTTGCCGGCGCCCGCGAGCGCTTCGGCGGCCGCGCGGCGGGCCGATTCGGGCATGCCGAGGGGGTTTTCGTTGGAGGCCAGGAGGATCATGGAACTGGAATTCGTTTTTATTTAAGAAGTTAAATATATCCGGCACTTGCAACGCTCTTATCAGTGCCTACCCTTTGCACCACAGGGCGCCCGACATCGATTACCTCCATTTTTGTCACGGATAAATCCCGCTTCCGGCTCTTACTGGCCAGCAAAGTATCGAATAAAGTTCGTCCCAGGATTGCATTTGTCTCAAGGAGAACCCCCATGACCGCCCGCACCACCGCCCACGGACTCCAGGTCGCGACCGAGCTGCACCGCTTCATCGAGGACAAGGTCCTCCCCGCCAGCGGCGTGGCCAGCGACGTCTTCTGGAAGGGCTTCGACGCCATCGTCAGCGACCTCGCGCCGAAGAACATCGCCCTGCTCGCCGAGCGCGACCGCCTGCAGAGCGAACTCGACGCATGGCACAGGAAGAACCCCGGCCCCATCGCCGACATGCCGGCGTACCGCGCCTTCCTCGAGAAGATCGGCTACCTGCTGCCCCAGCCCAAGGGCGTGAAGGCCACGACCGCGAACGTCGACTCCGAACTCGCGCTGCAGGCCGGCCCGCAGCTGGTGGTGCCGATCCTGAACGCGCGCTACGCGCTGAACGCCGCCAACGCGCGCTGGGGCTCGCTGTACGACGCGCTCTACGGCACCGACGCGATTCCCGAGACCGGCGGCGCCGAGAAGGGCAAGGGCTACAACCCGGTGCGCGGCGCCAAGGTCATCGAGTTCGCGCGCAACGTGCTCGACCAGGCCGCGCCGCTGCAGAACGGCTCGCACAAGAACGCCACCGGCTACAGCGTGAAGGACGGCCAGCTGGTCGTCGCGCTGCAGAGCAGCAGCACCGGCCTGGCCGACGCCTCGCGGTTCATCGGCTACCAGGGCGACGCCGCCGCGCCGTCGTCGGTGCTGCTCAAGCACAACGGCATCCACCTCGACATCCGCATCGACCGCTCCACGCCCATCGGCAAGAGCGACGCGGCCGGCGTGAGCGACCTGGTGCTCGAAGCCGCGCTCTCCACCATCCTCGACCTGGAAGACTCGGTGGCCGTGGTCGACGCGGCCGACAAGGTGGTCGCGTACTCGAACTGGCTCGGCATCGTGCAAGGCACGCTGACGGAAGAAGTCGCCAAGGGCGGCAAGACCTTCACGCGCGGCCTGAACGCCGACCGCGAGTACACCGGCGCCGACGGCAAGCCCGTGAAATTGCACGGCCGCTCGCTCATGTTCCTGCGCAACGTGGGCCACCTGATGACCAACCCGGCCATCCTGTACGCCGGCGGCAAGGAAATTCCCGAAGGCATCCTCGACGCCGTGGTGACCACCACCATCGCCACCATCGACCTCAAGCGCAAGGGCAACTCGCGCACCGGCAGCATCTACATCGTCAAGCCGAAGATGCACGGCCCGGCCGAAGTGGCCTTCGCCAGCGAGCTGTTCGGCCGCGTCGAGCAGCTGCTGGGCCTGCCGGCCAACACCGTGAAGCTGGGCATCATGGACGAAGAGCGCCGCACCAGCGTGAACCTGAAGGCCTGCATCGCCGAGGCCGCCGCGCGCGTGGCCTTCATCAACACCGGCTTCCTCGACCGCACCGGCGACGAGATGCACACCGCCATGCAGGGCGGCCCGATGATCCGCAAGGGCGACATGAAGTCCAGCGCGTGGATCGGCGCCTACGAGAAGAACAACGTGCTGGTCGGCCTGTCGAGCGGCCTGCGCGGCAAGGCACAGATCGGCAAGGGAATGTGGGCCATGCCCGACCTGATGGCCGCGATGCTCGAGCAGAAGATCGGCCACCCCAAGGCCGGCGCCAACACCGCCTGGGTGCCCTCGCCCACCGCCGCCACGCTGCACGCGCTGCACTATCACCAGGTCAGCGTGACCGCGGTGCAGCAGGAGCTGGAGAAGATCGCCGCCCAATCTGACCCAGTGATCGAGCGCGACAACATCCTCAACGCGCTGCTGCAGGTGCCGATCGCGGCCGAAGCCAAGTGGACGGCTGAAGAGCGCCAGCAGGAAATCGACAACAACGTGCAGGGCATCCTCGGCTACGTGGTGCGCTGGATCGACCAGGGCGTGGGCTGCTCGAAGGTGCCCGACATCCACAACGTCGGCCTGATGGAAGACCGCGCCACGCTGCGCATCTCCAGCCAGCACATCGCCAACTGGCTGCTGCACGGCGTCGTGACCAAGGCGCAGGTCGACGAGACCTTCCAGCGCATGGCCAAGGTGGTCGACGAGCAGAACGCGGGCGACCCGCTGTACCAGCCGATGGCCGGCAACTTCGCGACCTCGGCCGCCTACAAGGCTGCGCAGGACCTGGTGTTCAAGGGCATCGAGCAGCCCAGCGGCTACACCGAGCCGCTGCTGCACGCATGGCGCCTGAAGGTGAAGGGCGAGGCCTGATCGCCCACCCAGGTCCGGCACTAAGCCGGGCCTGAAACATGCAAGACGAACGGCGCCCTCGGGCGCCGTTCTGCATGATGGGCGGCATGCCGTTAGCATCGACGGGGTTCTCCCTCTGCTTCCCGCCCTCCCCTTCGATGAACACGAACGCGGCATCGCCGCCTCCGCCGCGCTGGTCCTCCTCCGCGGCCGCCATGCTCGTGGCACTGGCCACCGCCTTCGCACTGAGCCAGGCCTTCCGCACCGTCGGCGCCATGATGGCCACGCCGCTCACCAGCCACTTCGGCCTGACGCCGCAGCAGCTCGGCACCTGGGCGGGCACCTTCCACTTCATGTTCGGGATCATGCAGCTCGCAATGGGCGTGTCGATCGACATGTTCGGCGTGCGCCGCACGGTGCTGACCGCCTTTCCGCTGGCCGTCGCGGGCGCGGTGCTGTGCGCGATGGCGCCGAACTTCCACGCGCTGCTGCTGGGGCAGGCGCTGATCGGCGTGGGTTGTGCGCCGGCCTTCCTGGCCTGCACGGTGTTCATCGCGCGGCACTTCGATGCATCGCGCTTCACCGCGATGTCGGGGCTGGTGATGAGCCTCGCCGGCATGGGCATCCTGTTCACGGGCACGCCGCTGGCACTGCTGATCGAGGCTTCGTCGTGGCGCGTGGGCTATGCGGTGCTGGCTGCATTCGCTGTCCTTTCGTGGCTGCTCATCTCCTGGCGCGTGCACGAGCCTGCGCGCCCTACGGACCAAGCACCCGCGGGGCAGACCGAGCGCCAGTCGCTGCGCAAGGCCGTGCGCGAACTGCTGCCGCTGTTCGCCATGCCCCACACGCTGGGGCTGCTGTGCTTCGCCTGCGTGTCGTACGCCGCCTTCATCACGCTGCGCGGCCTGTGGCTCGGCCCGGTGCTGCACGACCGCCACGGCCTCTCGCTGGTGGCGAGCGGCAACGTCGCGCTGGTGATGACCGTCGCCGGCATGATCAGCCCCACGCTCTTCGGCCGCATGGACCCGGGCGGCGCGCGGCGCACGCGCTGGATGATGGGCTGCGCGCTCGCCGGCACGCTGATGTTCGGCGCGATGGCGCTGACGCATTCGCGTGCGGTCGACATCGGCCTTCCGATCATCTATGGCCTGCTCTCCGGCTACAGCGTGCTGCAGTACGCGTACACCAAGAACGCCTACCCGGCCGCCATGACGGGCCGCGCGATGGCGCTGATGAACATGGCCATGTTCCTCGGCGTCTCGCTGATGCAGTGGACCACCGGCGTGGCCGCGTCGTGGGCCGTGGCGAATGGCGTCGAGCCGTTCCGCGCGGTGTTCCTCACCGTCGCGGGCATGCTGGCCGCCGGCACCATGGCGTTCTTCCTGCTGCCGCGCGCACCCGCACGGACGGCGGCGCAGCTCAGCGCTTGATCGCCAGCATCAGCACGCCGCCAGCGATCATCGCGACACCGGCCCATTCGCGGCCGGAGGGGCGCTCGCCGAGGAACATCACCGCGAAGAGCACCACCAGCACCACGCTGAGCTTGTCGACCGGCGCAACCTGCGAGGCATTGCCCATCTTCAGCGCGCGGAAGTAGCAGACCCACGACGCGCCCGTCGCGAGCCCCGAGAGAACGAGAAAGAGCCAGGTGCGCGGCGAGAGCTGCAGCGGGTTCGTCCACTTGCCGGTGGCGTTCACGAAGACCAGGAGCACCGCGAAGATCACCACGGTGCGCACCAGCGTGGCCATGTCGGAATCGACGCCGGCCAGGCCGAGCTTGGCGAGGATGGCCGTCAGCGCGGCGAAGACGGCCGACAGGACGGCCCAGAGGAACCAGTTGGAGGCGGTGAGGTTCATGGTGCTTTCTTTCATCGACGACAACGCGGGCGCCTCCATCATGCGCGACGCGACTTGTCGCTACCTGACGAGCGGCTCAGGCGTCGTCACCCAGCCTCGCCCGGATCTCCTTGCGGCTCAACTGGCGCTTGGTCGCGGCATAGACATCCGGTCGCCCGTACATGGCCTGGTTGCTCGATACGCCGAACTCCGGTCGACCCCATGTGCAGGTGGTCTTGACGAAGCAGCGCCGCAGCGCGTCGAAACGCTTCTCCCAGACGCCCGGAGCCTTCATCGGCGGCGTGGGCGCCAGCGTGATCTCGAACCAGTCGCCGTTCACGCAGTGCCATTGCGTGAGTTCGTCGATCGCGATGAAAGACGCATGTGGTTTCTTTCCGCTCCTCTCATCGCTCTCGCCGCGAGCCCATTGCCGGGCCTGGGCGAGACGCCGGTTGGGCAGCAGGATGCCGGTGACCGGGTGCACGAACAGTTCGACATGCGAAGCCTGATGCAACGGCGCGCGACTGCCGTCGTTCCACCAGCGTGCCCGCACCCACACTTCGCCATCGCGCAGCACCGCTGCGCGCTCGACGAAGTCGTCGATGTGTTCAAAGATGTGTGCCTGCACCGTGCTGCGGCGATCGATGCCGCTGCACAGTTCCGCGTAGACCTTGTCCCACGGCCGGTGCACCTGTTTGTGCAGCCAGCGTTTGAGCGGCGCGAGGTTTTCGCTGAGCCACTTCCTGTGCTTGTAGCCGCGCTTCATGCCGACGCGCGATCCTGCCTCGTTGCTGTTGCGCCAATTGCGTCCATCGCCCTGCACGCGCCAGCCGCTTCGCGGCCGCTCGACGATGACCTTGTCCATGTCGTCACGCATCGTCGCTCCTCCCCCTGAAGTCGCGCGCTGCCTTCTGCAGCGCCACCTTCTGCGCGCGCCGCTCGGCGCTGTGGGTGCGCAGGTGGCGCCCCGCCTTCTGGCTTGCTTCGCGGCGCGCCAGCGCGGCCACCACGGGATTGCGAGGTGCCGCATTCGGCACCGAAAAATAGAACCGGCCCAGACGCTTGTCGTCGTCGCGGGCCTTTCGTTGAGCACTCATGTGCACACACTCCGAAAAACAAAAAGGCCCCGGCGAATGGCTGCGCGGGGCCTTTGTCGACTGGCCTCGGCGGGTGCGTGGAATGCACATCCGGCCGGGGCGGTCGGTGTGCGGATCAGGTGTTCAGGTAACGGTTCATTGGATTGATGTGTCGCCAGGGAGGTTGATCGTCGCCGGGCGCGAAGGGAGCAAAAACTGTTGCTGAAAAACGAAGGGCGGATTCTGTCGATCGCGCATGCGATGTGCAAGCGCCGCATGTGCCTCTGTGGCGCAAAGCCTACGCAAGGCTTTTCTTGAACCCGGTGAATCCGGTTGCGCGAATGCGCCGTATCCCACTCAAGCGCGTCGCGCCTCCGAGCTGTTGGCGGTTTCCACAGAGAGCCTCGAGAACCAATCACCTTTCCAGGAGACTTCCATGAAGAAACTCGCAATCGCAGCAAGTGTCTCGGTCCTGCTCGCAGCCTGCGCAGGCGGCATGGGCATGAGCGGCAACAGCAGTGGCACATCGAACCCGATGGTCGGCGGCGCTCCGATGTACCCGACGAAGGACATCGTCGACAACGCCGTGAATTCGAAGGACCACACCACGCTGGTGGCCGCCGTGAAGGCCGCGGACCTCGTCGGCACGCTGAAGAGCCCCGGTCCCTTCACCGTGTTCGCGCCCACCAACACGGCCTTTGCCGCTTTGCCGGCGGGCACGGTCGACACGCTGCTCAAGCCCGAGAACAAGCCCACGCTGACCAAGGTGCTGACCTACCACGTGGTGCCCGGCAAGCTCGACGGCGCCGCGCTCATGAGCGCCATCAACGCGGGCGGCGGCAAGGCCACGCTGAAGACCGCGAGCGGCGGCACGCTCACCGCGACGATGAGCGGCGGCAACGTGATGGTGACCGACGCCAAGGGCGGCACCGCGACGGTGACGATCGCCAACGTCTACCAGTCCAACGGCGTGATCCACGTCGTGAACAAGGTGCTGCTGCCGGGCTGATCGGCCCCCTTTTCCGTTTTCCGCTTTCGTCAGCCGCGCTGCGCGGCCTCGGCCTCGTCGCGCAGCCACTGCGCGAACTCCTGCGCGTCGCGGTTGCCCGCGGCGCGCCTGGACATCTCGATGAAGTAGCCGCGATGCGAGGCGGCGCCCTCGCCCAGCGGCGCCACGAGCCGGCCGTCGCGCACCAGCTCGCTCAGCAAGGGCAGCCGCCCGATCACCACGCCCTGCCCCGCCACCGCGGCGGACACGGCATCGGCGTACTGCGTGAAGCGCAGCGTGCTCTTCATGCGCAGGTCTTCCAGCCCCATCACCTTGAGCCAGGGCTCCCAGTCGGCCGTGGGAGCTTCGCTGTGGTCGGGGTACTCGACGGTAAGCAGCGTGAGCTTCGAGAAGTCGGAAAGCTGGCGCAGCGATGCGGCCACCTGCGGCGAGCACAGCGGGATCACCGACTCCTCGAACAGCGCCGGGCCGATGCCGCGGCCCACGGGCACGAAGCGCACCGCCAGGTCGATGCGGCTGCTTTCCAGATCGAGCACGTCGAGCGTGGCCGACACGCGCACGTCCACCTGCGGATGGCTGCCGGTGAAGCGCGCCAGTTTCGGAATGAGCCAGATCGACGCGAAGCCCGGCGTGGTGGTGATCGCCACCTGGCGCGGCGCCGAACTCGCACGCACCCGCGCCGTGGCGTCGCGCAGGCGCTCGAGGCTGTCGGTGACGGCACGCTGCAGCACCCCGCCGGCCTCGGTGAGCGACAGCGCGCGATGGCGCCGCTCGAACAACAACACGCCCAGGCTGGCCTCGAGCTGCTGGATCTGCCGGCTCACGGCCGACTGCGTGAGGTGCAGCTCGGCGGCCGCCAGCGTGAAGCTCAGCCGGCGCGCGGCCGCCTCGAAACTGCGCAGCAGCTCCAGCGGCGGCAGCTCGCCGCCGGTGGCTCCGGCGGCTTTCGCATTCTCTGTACGCATGCAACGAGTTCCGAATTACCGTGTGCAAAGAGGGATCCGGCTCACTATATTCATTCGCATAGTGAATGCAATGGAGCTTGCCATGAGCACCTCGTCCTCTTCCACCGCCTCTTCTTCCTCTCCCTCCGTGACTTTCTCGTCCAGCACTTCCCGCTTCCATGTGAGCCTGCCGAAGCGCTCGGTCTTCGCCGTGCCCGACGGCGCGGGCGTTGGCATCGAATGCCGCAGCGGCTCGGTATGGGTCACGATCGACCGCGACACGCGCGACATCGTGCTGGAGCCCGGCGAGCGCTTCGAGAGCAGCGATCACCGTCGCGTGCTGGTGTCGGCGCTGGAATCGTCGTGCATCACCGTGTCGGACGCCCGGCCGGCCGCCATGCCGCTGCCCGCGCCTTCGCCGCGCGCATGGTCGCCCCGGCGACTGCTGCCCCACGGGTTGTCCCCGGCTTGACCGGCCCCCATGCGCATCGAACCATCGATGCCATGAGTTCCGACACACCCCCACAACCTTTCATCCTCCAGGAGCAGGCCGACGGCATCGCGACGCTGACGCTGAACCTGCCCGCAAAGCTCAACCCCATCGCGCGCGACCTGCAGGTCGAGCTGCGCGACGCGCTGGAGCGCATCCGCGACGACCGCTCGGTGCGCGCCGTGATCCTCACGGGCGCCGGCAAGGCCTTCTGCGTGGGCGCCGACCTGAGCGCGATGACGCCGCCCGAGGAAGGCAAGTCGCTCGGCACGCAGACCGCCGAGTGGATGCAGAACCTGAGCAACCCGCTGATCGAGACCCTGCGCACGCTGCCGGTGCCGGTGGTCGCGGCAGTGAACGGCCCGGCCGCCGGCGCGGGCGTGGGCCTGGCGCTCGCGGCCGACGTGACCATCGCCGCGCGCAGCGCCTACTTCTACCTGCCCTTCCTGCCGAAGCTGGGCATCGTGCCCGACCTGGGCTGCACCTGGGCCATTCCGCGCCGCGCCGGCCGTGCACGCGCCATGGGCATGGCGCTGCTCGACGAGCGCGTGGGCGCGGGCCGCGCGGTGCAGTGGGGCCTGATCTGGGCCTGTGTGGACGACGAGCAGTTGCTCGAAGAGGCCAAGGGCATCGCGCAGCGCCTCGCCCGCCTGCCGGCGCATGCGGTGATCGAGGCGCGCGAAGCCTTCGAGGCCTCCGAGCACCACACGCTGAAGGAACAGCTGCACTACGAGAGCGAGCGCCAGCGCGAGCTGATCGACCGGCCCAGCTTCCGCGAAGGCGTGAGCGCCTTTCTGCAGAAGCGCCCGCCGGTCTTCGAGAGCCGCTGACAATCCGACACCGGCGTCCACTGGCGCCGGCCGGGGGGCTGCAGGACAATGCCGCGCATGTCCATCCCCAACGCCTTCTACGCCCAGTCGGGCGGCGTCACCTCGGTCATCAACGCCTCGGCCTGCGGCGTGATCGAAACGGCGCGCCGGCACCCCGACCGCATCGGCAAGCTCTACGCCGGACGCAACGGCATCATCGGCGCGCTGGCCGAGGAACTGATCGACACCGGCGCCGAATCGGCCGAGGCCATCGCGGCGCTGCGCACCACGCCCTCGGGCGCCTTCGGCTCCTGCCGCTACAAGCTCAAGTCGCTGGAGAAGAACCGCCGCGAGTACGAGCGGCTGATCGAGGTGTTCAAGGCGCACGGCATCGGCTACTTCTTCTACAACGGCGGCGGCGACTCGGCCGACACCTGCTTCAAGGTGAGCCAGCTCTCGCAGTCGATGGGCTATGCGCTGCAGGCCATCCACGTGCCCAAGACCATCGACAACGACCTGCCGCTGACCGACTGCTGCCCCGGCTTCGGCTCGGTCGCCAAGTACGTGGCGGTGTCGACCATCGAGGCCTCGTTCGACGTGCGCTCGATGGCGGCCACCTCCACCAAGGTGTTCGTGCTCGAGGTGATGGGCCGGCACGCGGGCTGGATCGCGGCGGCCGGCGGCCTGGCCTCGGACCAGGGCATTCCGGTGGTGGTGCTGTTCCCCGAGATCGAGTTCGACAAGGCGCGCTTCCTCGCGCGCGTCGACGAGCTGGTGAAGCGGCACGGCTACTGCTCGGTGGTGGTGTCCGAAGGCTGCCATCACCCCGACGGCACCTTCCTTGCGGAGCAGGGCACGCGCGATGCCTTCGGCCATGCGCAGCTGGGCGGCGCCGCGCCGGTGGTGGCGCAGATGATCAAGGAAGCGCTGGGCCACAAGTTCCACTGGGCCGTGGCCGACTACCTGCAGCGCGCCGCGCGGCACATCGCATCGGCCACCGACGTGCGGCAGGCCTACGAACTCGGGCAGCGCGCGGTCGAACTCGCGCTGGAAGGCCGCAACGCGGTGATGCCGACCATCGAGCGCATCTCCGACGTTCCGTACGCATACCGCATCGGCAGCGCGCCGCTCGAATCGGTCGCGAACGTCGAGAAGCCGATGCCGCGCGACTTCATCTCCGACGACGGCTACGGCATCACCGAGAAGTGCCGCCGCTACCTGCTGCCGCTGATCGAGGGCGAGGACTACCCCGCCTACAGCGGCGGGCTGCCGGTGTACGCGACGCTGCGCAACGACATCGTCGCGAAGAAGCTGCCGGCCTTCGAGATTTCATGATGACCACGGAGGCCGTTCCCGGCCTGATCGACGCCACGCGCTGCCCGCTGTGCGGCGAACTGAACCGCTGCGCGATGGAGATCGAGCGCGAGACCGGGCAGGCGCAGCCGCCGTGCTGGTGCATGCAGGTCGACTTCAGCAAGGCGCCGCTCACCAACCTGCCGGAAGAGATGCGCGGGCTGGCATGCATCTGCATGCGCTGCGCGACGGGCGCGGCGCCTCAGTCTCAGGACTGACCAAGGCTCTGCTGCTGCGCCTCTGCCTGCGGCTGCGCAGCCTCGGCCACGTCGGCCGCCACCACCATCGTCGGCGCATCGCCCGGCCGCTGCTGCGTGACCACGCGGTGGATGAACTGCAGCTTGCCCACCGCCACGCGCGGCATCACGAAGGGGTAGTAGTCGGGCTGCCCCATGCTGCGCGACAGCTCGTTGAGCACGTTGGTGAGCAGCACCCAGCCGTTGACGAAGTCGAGGAACTTGCCAGCGTCGGGGTCGTCCGGCTGCCAGAGGTCGTCGAGGGTGAACAGGTCGCTCGCGAGTTCGACGTTGGTGGCGTCGACGCCGAAGCTCATCGCGGTATCGGCCGTGTCGGCCATGTGCAGGTAGTGGGCCCAGGTCTCGGCCCAGTCTTCCCACGGGTGTGTGCTCGCGTAGCTGCTCACGAAGCGGTCGGCCCAGTCGGGCGGCGGGCCCTGCTCGTAGTGCGTCTGCAGCGCGGCGGCGTAGTCGGCGCGCTCGTCGCCGAAGAGGCTCCGGAAGTCGTCGATCCACTGCGTGGGCTGCACCAGCAGGTCCCAGTAGTAGTGGCCGATCTCGTGGCGGAAGTGGCCCAGCAGCGTGCGGTAGGGCTCGCGCATCTCGGCGCGGATGCGCTCGCGCACGGCGTCCTCGGCCTCCTCCGCGTTGAGGGTGATCACGCCGTGCTGGTGGCCGGTCATGACGTGCGGGCCGCCGGGCACGTTGCTCAGGAAGTCGAAGCTCAGGCCGTGCGCGGGATCGACGTGGCGGCTGACCACCGGCAGGCCCAGCGCCAGCAGCTGCGAGACGAGCCGGCGCTTGGCGGTCTCGAGCTTGCGCCAGAGCTCGCCGTTGCCCTCCACCGAGAGATCGGGAATGGTGCGTGTGACGCTGCAGGCCAGGCAGTAGCCGGGCGCCAGGCCCTGGGTGTCGGGGGGCAGCTGCTCGCCCTCGCGCGCGGCGGGCACCATCCAGTTGCACGCGGCTGGCGTCATGAGGTTCGCGCAGCGCCGGTAGGTCTTGCCGTGCGGATCGCCGAACACGGTGAAGGTGTCGGGCTGCGCGCCCTCGCCGACAGCCGGCGCGAGCGGCATCACGCCGAGCCGCTCGATCACGTAGCCCAGCGGCGTGTGGCAGGCCAGGCACTCGCTGTTGCGCAGGAAGACGGGGCGGTCGCACTGGCAGCGGTAGGCGCGGCTGACAGTGGGCGCCGCGAGTTCGGTCGCGAGCGTGGGCGCGCCTTCCGCTTCGCCGGAGGCAACCGGCTGGGCGTTGGCTTGATCGTCGGATGGAGCGTTCATGCGGCAGTTGTCTTGATCGATCTTCTTGACGCGGAGGGGGCAGCGGACCGATTTTGCGGCCGCCCCTTTCATTTGCCGCCACGCAAAGCCCGATATGCTTGTAGGACGACGGACCCGAGACATTCCGCCGCCCCATGACCTCCCCACAGCCCCAAGAAGCCGCGACCACGCCGGCCCCGCCCTCCATCGGCACGATGCGCCAGCGCTATGGCGAACGCTACCGCTGGTACCTGCTGCTTTCCGTGATGGTGGGAACGATGGCGTCGATCATGTCCTCGACCATCGTCAACGTGGCGATCCCCGGCATGAGCCATCACTTCTCGCTCGGCCAGGAGCGCGCGCAGTGGGTGAGCTCGGGCTTCATGGTGGCGATGACGGTGTCGATGCTCACCACGCCGTGGCTGCTGTCGCGCTACGGCTACCGGCGCACCTACGTGGGCACGATGCTCCTGCTGCTGGTGGGCGGCATCGTGGGCGGCGTGGCCAACGACTTCTCGCTGGTGCTGTTCGCGCGCGTGGCCGAGGGGCTGGCGGCGGGGGTGGTGCAGCCCATTCCGGCCATCATCATCCTGCGCGCCTTCGAGCCGCACGAGCAGGGGCGCGCGAGCGGCATCTTCGGCATGGGCGTGGTGCTGGCGCCGGCCATCGGGCCGAGCATCGGCGGAGTGCTGGTCGACCTGTTCGGCTGGCGCTCGATCTTCTTCATGGTGGTTCCGTTCTGCCTGGCCTCTCTCTGGCTGGCCTACAAGTTCGTGCCCAAGACCGCGCCCGGCGGCGTGGCCGCCACGCGCGGCGACGGCCTCGATGCGCGCGGACTGGCGCTGGGCACGGTCGGCACGCTGTGCCTGCTGAACGGCCTGGTGGCGCTGCGCGGCGATTCGCCATTGCAGGCGGCGCTGCTGCTGGCGGGCGCGCTGGCCTCGTTCGGCATCTTCGTGTGGTGGCAGCGCCGCCTGGCTGCTTCGGGCGGCACGCCGCTGATGAACCTGGCGCTCTTCCGCTACCGGCAGTTCGCGATGGGCAGCGTGGTCGCCTTCATCTACGGCACGGCGCTGTTCGGCTCGACCTACCTGCTGCCGGTGTACATGCAGGTGGGGCTGCATCTCTCCGCTTCGCACGTGGGCACCATCCTGCTGCCGGCGGGCATCGTGCTGGCGCTCACCATCGCCGGCGTGGGCCGCCTGGCCGACAAGCACCCGACCTGGGTGCTGGTGACCATCGGCCTCGCGCTGCTGGCGGCCTCGTTCGCGCTGATGATGGTGCTGCGGCTCGACAGCGCGCTGTGGCTGCTGGTGGCCTTCGCGATCATCGGGCGCATCGGGCTGGGCTTCATCCTGCCCTCGCTCAACCTGGGCTCGATGCGGCCGCTGGCCAAGCCGCTGATTCCGCAGGGCGCGAGCGCGATCAACTTCGTGCGCATGCTCGGCGGCGCGGCCGGCGTGAGCCTGTGCGCCATCGTGCTCGAGTGGCGCCTCGCGGCGCACGGCGATTCGCTGGCCAACCCGATGAGCAGCCCGGCGCGGCTGGCAGCCTTCGACGAGGTTTTCGCGATGCTGGCCGGGCTCTGCGCGCTGGCCATCTGCGCGGCCTGGCAGCTGCGCCAGGGGTCCGGGAACCCCGTGAGGCCGGCGGGGCCGCCGCGCAACACGGGGTAAACCCCGGCGGCGGAAGACGGGGCTTTCGCATTCAATTGTTATCAGTTGTATCGCAATCAGGCCCCCATGCATCGCAGAAATTTCATCGCCGCCTCGGCTGCGGCAGTGGCCGGCTTCGGCCCGCTTTCATCCGCCCTGGCCGCCGAGAACGGCGTCACCGACAGCGAGATCGTCCTCGGCCACACCGGCATCCTGAGCGGCCCGCTGGGCGTGCCGGTCAAGGTCGTGATGGCCGGCGCAGGGCTGGCCTTCGACGCGGTCAATGCGCAGGGCGGGTTGTCGGGCCGCAAGATCAGGCTTGTCTCGCTCGACGACGAGCTGAAGCCCGAGAAGGCCGTCGCCAACTACGAAAAGCTGCTGGCGGAACATCGCGTCTTCGCCTTCTTCGGCTGTGTCGGCTCCGCCACCACCGCCGCGGGGGCCAAGGTGCTGAACCAGAGCGGCGCGCCGACGGTAGGCGGCTACGCGGTATCGGATTCGGCCCGCGAGAAGGTCGGCGGCGCCGGCTACTTCGTGCGCGCCACCTTCGCCCGCGAGGCCCAGGCGCTGGTGCAGCACCTGACGACCATCGGCGTCTCGCGCATCGCCGTGGCCTATCTCGACAACCCGGGCGGCGCGGAGGTCGCCAAGCTCGTCGGCGATGCACTGACCGCGCTGAAGCTGAAGCCCGAGGCGGCGGTGGCTGTGAAGGGCGACGGCACGACCAACGAGGCGTCCGGCAAGGCACTGGCCGACAGCAAGGCGCAGGCCGTGATCATGTACCTGGGCGGCGGCATCGGCGGCGAGGTGATGAAAGCCGCGTGGGCCGCCGGCGGGCGCCAGATGTTCTACGGCATGTCGATCGTGCCGGGCGACGTCACCGCGAAGCTGGTGGGCGACAAGACCAGCGGCCTCGCCATCTCGCAGATCGTGCCCTACCCCTGGAGCGAGGTCGACGCCGGCGCGAAGGAATACCGCCAGCTCGCCGAGCGCGCCAAGGTGGACATCGGCTACCTGAGCTACGAGGGCTACGTGAACGCGATGGTGATGATCGAGGCGCTGCGCCGCACCGGCCGCGACCTCACGCGCGCCAAGCTGCACGCCACGCTCAAGGCCATGAAGCTGCGCATGAGCAACATGGAGATCGACTTCACCGGCACCAGCAACACCGGCTCGCGCTTCATCGAGATGGTGCGGGTGACGAAGGAAGGCAAGTTCCTGCGCTAGGAACGCCCCTCACGCGGCCCGCGCCGCCGCAGGCACCCGAGCACCGCCGTCGGCCACCAGCGCCGCGCCGGTGATGAAGGAAGCCTCGTCGCTCGCAAGGAACAGGCACACGGCCGCCATCTCCTGGGGCGTGGCCATGCGGCCCAGCGCGATGCGCGCCACCGTCTGGGCGTGCGCGGCGCTCTCGTCGATGCCGCGCTCGGCCGCGAGGTCGCGCATCTCCTGCCGGCTCATCGGCGTATCGACCCAGCCGGGGCACAGCACATTCACGCGCACGCCCTTCGGCCCGTAGGCCTGCGCCGCCGAACGCGTGAGCGCGACCACGCCAGCCTTGCTCGCGGCGTAGCTCGCCATGCCGGCGCCCGCATTGAAGGCCGCGACCGAGGCGATGTTGACGATGGCGCCGCCACCTTGAGCCACCATGCCGGGCAGCACCGCGCGCTGGCAGCGCATGGTGCCGCCGAGGTTGACCTCGTGCAGGCGCCGCCAGGCGTCGTCGTCGATGTCGGCCGCGTCGTCGTTGCGCACGATGCCTGCGCAGTTCACCAGCACGTCGAGGCGGCCGAAGGCGGCCTGCACCGCTGCCACGGTGGCGCGAACTGCCTCGTCGTCGGTCACGTCGCAATCGAAGGCCGGGCCCTCGCCTACGGGCTGCGGCCTGGGCCAGCCGGCCACCGCGACGCGTGCGCCCTCGGCGGCGAAACGCGTGGCCACGGCTGCACCGATGCCGGTGGCTGCGCCGACCACCAGGCAGGCCTTGCCCTGCAGGCGCCCGGTCATGCCTGCTCCGCGAAGAACGGGCTCTCGGGCAGCGTGGAGCCGCCATCGACCACGATGGTCTGCCCCGTGATGTAGCGCGCCGCCGGGCTGGCCAGGAAGCGCATCGCGTACGCGATGTCCTCGGGCCGCCCCAGTTCGCCGGCCGGAATGTGCCGCGCGATGCGCGCCGCCTTCGCCGGGTCGGACAGCAGCGAGCCGCCCTGCTTGGCGATGTAGCCCGGCTCCACGCCGTTGACGGTGATGCCCTCTCGCGCGTACTCCAGCGCGGCAGTGCGGATGAAGCCGTTCACGCCCGCCTTGCTCGCCGCGTAGTGCGCGCTGCCCGGCATCGCCACGCGCGGCCCCGTGACCGACGAAGTGACCAGCAGCCGCCCGCCACCGCGCGCGCGCATGTGCGGCACCGCCGCCTGCGCGAGCCAGAAGCAGGCCTTGAGGTTCACGGCCAGCGTCTGCTCGAGCTGATCGTCGCTCATCGCGTCGATCGCGGCCCAGGGATTGACGGCCGCGTTGTGGACCACGATGTCGAGCGCGCCGAAGATGCGCGCCGCCTCGGCCACGGCACGTTCGGCCTCGTCGCGACGGCCGATGTCGCAGGCCAGCGCCTGTGCGCGAAGGCCACGCTCTCGCAGCGCAGCCGCCACCGCCTCGCCCGCGCTGCCGGTGCGGTTGGCGATCAGTACCGAGGCACCGGCCTCGGCGAACACCTGCGCGATGGCCGCGCCGATGCCGCGCCCGCCGCCGGTGACGAGCGCGACCTTGCCTTCGAGCCCGAAAGCGTCGCCCGCGCTCATCCCCTGCACTCCCGCACGAACTCGGCGAAGGCCGCGTTGTGCTCGTCCACCTCGCGCTCTGTGGTGCCCGGGCAGCACAGCATCATGTTGTGGAAGGGCGTGATGAGCACGCCCCGGTTCATCAGGTAGAGGTGCAGCAGCGCCTCCAGGTCGCCGTCGCGCGTGCGGCGCACGTCGGAGGCGTTGCGCGGCGCGTCGGGACAGAAGAGCGTTTCCACGCGCGCGCCGACCTTGGTGGCGTGCCACGGCAGGCCCGCTTCCGCGATGCTGGCGTTGACGCCATCGGCCAGCCGCTGCGCGAGCGTGCGCATGCGCTCGAAGGCCTCGGGCGTGAGCACCTGCGAGAGCACCGCGCGCATCACGGCCACGGTGAGCGCGTTGCCCGCCAGCGTGCCGCCGAAGCCGGCATGTGCCGACTGGCGCTGCGTGGGATGCAGCTTGGGCAGCACCTGCCAGACTCGCTCGGCGGTTTCCGAGCTCAGCCCGAAGGCTGCGGCGGGAATGCCGCCCGCGATGGCCTTGCCGATCACGAACATGTCGGGCTCCAGCCCGTGCTCGCGGGTGTAGCCGCCGGGTCCGCTGGAAATGGTGTGGGTCTCGTCGATGACGAGCAGCGTGCCGGTCTCGCGCGTGAGGCGGCGCAGCGCCTCGTGGAAGCCGGGGTCGGGCGCGATCATTCCGTAGTTGGTCATCGCGGGTTCGGCCAGCACGCAGGCCACGTCGCCGGCGCGCAGCGTGCGCTCCAGCGCCGGCAGGTCGTTGAACTCGACCACGGCCGAAAGTTTGTCGTGCGGAAAGCCGTTGGGGTGGATGTTGTTGCGCATCGCGACCGCGCCGTCGCGCAGCTCAACGTGCGCCTCTTCCACCGAGCCGTGGTAGCAGCCCGAGAACACCAGCACGCGAGGCCGGCCGGTGACCATGCGCGCCAGCCGTATGCAGGCGCGGTTGGCGTCCGAGGCCGAGGTCGTGAGGTTCCAGTACGGCAGGCCGAAGCGGCGCGCGAGCTCTTCGCCGACCCAGGCCGCATCGTCGTTCGGCAGCATCAGCGAGGTTCCAACGCGCGCCTGCCGCGCCATGGCCTCGACGATGGCCGGATGGCCGTGGCCGCACATGCCGCCGGTGTCGCCGAGGCAGAAGTCGGCATAGCCGTTGCCGTCCACGTCGACGAAGCGCGCGCCGTAGGGCAGCTGCGCATCCTGCACGTAGAGCGGCCAGCCGCCGATCCAGCGGCGCATCCAGTGCGAGGGTGCGCCGTAGAGCCAGGCCTGCTGGCCCTGGGCATAGAGTTCGCCGGAGCGGGCGTGGGTGCGCGCGTAGCGTTCCTGCTCGGCCTGCATCAGGGTCTGCACGCGCTCGCGCGGCACGGTGGGTTCGAAGGTCGGAGTCATCGGAAGAAAGATCAATCGAGAGAGGAAGAAGCGACACCCAGCAAGGCCAGAGCCTTCGCGTAGCTCGCACCGGGGTGCATCACGTCGAAGTGAACTGTGCGCATGCCCACGCGCTCGGCGCCGGCGATGTTGCGCAGCTGGTCGTCGACGAACACGCAGGCATCGGCGCTCAGGCCGAGCTGCTCGATACATTGCCGGTAGGCGCGCGCGTCGGGCTTGAGGATGCCGGTGTGCGTGGCGTCCACCACCACGTCGAAGGCGGCCATGAAGGGCAGGCGCTTGCGGAAGTCGGCGCCGTAGAACAGGTCGAGCTCGTTGGAGAGGATCGCGAGCCTGCAGCCCGCGCGGCGCGCAGCGTCGATGGCCGCGATCGCCTCGGGGCGGATCGCCGCCTCCGGGTCGGCGCCGCGTGCGCGCTGCACGAAGGTTTCCATGCGGTCCCAACGCTCGCCGACGAGTGCGCCGACTTCGCGGGTGCGCGCCATCCAGTAGTCGCGCTCGGAGATCTTGTCGGCCTGCATGTCGCGCCACAGCGGATCGCTCGCGATGTCGAAGGGGCCGCGCCAGGTCAGCGTGCCGCGCGGCAGCGAGAGTGCCTCCTCGGTGAGCGCGTGCGTCTCGAACAGCGTGCGGCTGATGACGCCGCCGAAGTCCAGCACCAGTGCCTGCGTGCCGCGGCTCATGCGGGCCTCCCGGCGGGCACGGTGCCGTCGGCCACCCATGCGTCGAACACGCGCAGCGCGGCGTCGCAGAAGGCGTCGTCGTTGATGTGTGCGTCCAGCTCGATCAGCCGCGTGGCATTGCCGATGCTGCCGCGCAGGCCGTCGGTGAAGGCCGCGAGGCCCTCGGGGTCGTGCAGCGGTTCGCCGGGGCGGTCCCAGCCTTCGATGCCCTGCAGCGGCATCAGCACGCAGGTGGCGCCCTCGGCACGGGCCAGCCGGCGCGCGATCTCGGCCGCGACGCCGCGGCGGAAATCGGGCGCGCTCAGCGCGGAGGCCAGCAGCCGGTTGTGCATGTGCGCCGGCCGGCCTTCAAGTCCCGCGGGCATCGGCTGCCACGCGGGGTAGTCGAGCATGTCGATCGCGCCCGGCGCGACGATCTGCGGCGTGCCCGCGCGGCCCGCGCCCAGCAGCCGGTCGGGGCCCGCGTTGACGCAGGAGCCGCCGAGCTGGTTGGCCAGCTCCTGCAGGCTGAAGTCCATCACCGCGCAGAAGCGGCCCTCGGCGGCCAGCGCCTCGAACGCTCGCCCGCCCATGCCGGTGGTGTGGAACACCGCGACCTCGTAGCCGCGCGACTCCAGCGCGGGCTTGAGCGTCTTCATGTAGGTCAGCGCGCTGGAGCCCAGCGAGGTCATGCCCACCAGCGGCCGGCCGAAGGCAGGCGCGCGCACCTGCCGGCAGGCGCCCAGCACCGCGCCGGCCGCCTGGCTCAGGGCCGAGCGGCACAGGCTGTTGAGGCCGTAGAGCCCGCCGGCCCACAGCACCATGATGAGGTCGGGCGGAATGCGCTCGGGCGGCAGCAGGTGCGAGTAGGCGATGGTCGAGACCAGCACCTTCGGCACTCCAAGCGGCAGCGCCTGCGCCACGTCGAGCGCGAGGTCGGTGCCCATGGTGCCGCCGAGCGCCAGCATGCCGTCGATGCGGCCTTCGGCCTGCCAGCGCGCGGCGAGCTTGGCGGCACCGTGGGCCATCAGCGTCATCGCGGTGTTCTCGTCGCCGCTGGCCGCCACTTCGGCGACGGTCTTGCCTGCCGCCGCGGCCACTTCGACGTGGGTGATCTCGGGCACGAAGGGCGCGCCGTCGAGCACGCCCACGTCCATCACCACCGCGCGGCCGCCGCCGGCCTCGATGCACTCGCGCATGAAGAGCAGCTCGGCGCTCTTGGTGTCGGCGGTGCCGATCAGGAGGATGGTCGGAACGGTCGGTGTCACAGCGTCGCTTCCACCTCGGCGAACGCGCCTTCGAGCGCATCGACCATGAAGTCGACCTCCTCGCGCGTGATGACCAGCGGCGGCGAGAGGATCAGGTTCGGCCCCGAGATGCGCACCATCAGCCCGCGCCGGTAGGCGGCCTGCGCCACCTTCGCCGCGACCGGATTGCCACGCGGCAGCGTGGCGCGCGTGGCCTTGTCGGCCACCATCTCGATGCCGAGCATCAGGCCCATGCCTCGCACGTCGCCGACGAAGCTGAAGCGCTCGGCGAAGGGCCGCACGCGGGCCTGGAAATGCGCGCCCACGCGCGCGGCGTTGCCGGGCACGTCGAGTGCCTCGATCTGGTCGAGCGTGGCCAGCGCGGCGGCCGCCGCCACCGGGTGTGCGCTGTAGGTGTAGCCGTGGCCCACCGCGGCCTGTCCCGTCGGGTCGTCCATGAACGCCTCGGCCACCTTGGCGCCGATGGCCGTGGCGCCCAGCGGCACGTAGCCCGAGGAGATGCCCTTCGCGAGGCACCACAGGTCGGCCTTCACGTTCCACAGCCGCGTGCCGAACATCGCGCCGCCGCGGCCGAAGCCGGTGACGACCTCGTCGGCGATCAGCAGCACGCCGTACCTGTCGCAGATCTCGCGCACGCGCGGCCAGTAGTTGGGCGGCGGCACGATCACGCCGCCGGCGCCCTGGATCGGCTCTGCGATGAAGGCGGCGACGGTGTCGGGGCCCTGGAACACGATCTCGCGCTCCAGCAGCGTGGCGCAGATCTCGCCCAGCTCCTCCGGGTCTTGCGTGTACGGGTTGCGGTACAGCCATGGCGTGTCGACATGGAAGCAGCCGGGCAGCAGCGGCTCGTAGGCGCGGCGGAAGTTGAGGTTGCCGTTGACGCTCATGCCGCCGAAGTGCACGCCGTGATAGCCCTGGCGCAGCGCGATGAACTTGTGGCGGTCGGCCTGGCCCTTGAGCTTCCAGTACTGGCGCGCGAGCTTGAGCGCGCCTTCCACCGCGTCGGAGCCGCCGTTGCTGAAGAACACCGCCGCCACGCCGTCGGGCTCCATGGTCTGCACGATGCGCTTCGACAGCTCGATGGCGCGCGGATGCGTGGTACCGCGGAACACGTTGTAGAAGGGCAGTTCGTCGAGCTGCGCGACGATGGCGTCGCGCACCGCCTTGTTGCTGTGGCCCAGGTTCGCGGCCCACAGGCCGCCGACGCCGTCGAGCATCCTGTGGCCGTCGACGTCCCAGATCCAGCAGCCCTCGCCGCGCGCGATGATGTCCGGCTTCGTCTTCTGCATGGCCTGCGGATGGGCCATCGGGTGCCACAGGTACTGCGCGTTGTCGCGCTTGAGTGCCGCCACTGCGGCGGCATCGGTCGATGTCATGCGTTGTCTCCGGAAATTTGCATTGCGTGCTCAGGCCGGCACGCCGACGGTGAGGGTCTTGACTTCGGTGTAGTGCAGCAGGCCTTCGGCACCCATCTCCTGGCCGATGCCGCTTTCCTTCCAGCCGCCGAAGGGCATCTCGGGCTGCGAGACGCCGAAGTGGTTGATGCCGACCATGCCGGCCTCCAGCGCCTCGCCGAGGCGGTGCGCGGTGTGCAGGTCGCGCGTGAAGGCGTAGGCGCCAAGGCCGTAGGGCAAGGCGTTGGCACTGTCGACGGCTTCGTCGAGCGCGTCGTAGGGCTGCAGCACCGCGATGGGGCCGAAGGGCTCCTGGCGCATCACGCGGCTGTCGGGCGGCGCATTGGCGATCACTGTGGGCTCGAAGAAGTAGCCGGGCCGCTGCGCACGCTGGCCGCCGCACAGAAGCTGCGCGCCGCGCTCGACGGCGTCGTCGACGAAGCGCTGCATGTCTTCGATGCGGCGCTCGTGCGCGAGCGGCCCCATCTGCGTGGCAGCGTCGGTGCCCGGGCCCATGCGCAATGCGCGCGCGGCCTGCACGAAGGCTTCGCTCCATTCGCCGAAGCGGCTGCGCGGTATGTAGAAGCGGATCGGCGAGGCGCACACCTGGCCCGCGTTGCGGAACTTGGCGGCGATGGAGCTCTTGAGCGCGAAGGAAAAGTCGGCGTCCTCGCAGACGATCACCGGCGCGTGGCCGCCCAGCTCGCCGGTGAAACGCTTGACGTGGCGCGCCGCCTGTTCGCCCAGCAGCTTGCCCACCGCCACAGAGCCGGTGAACGACACCTTGGCGATCGCCGGATGGTCGATGAGGAAAGAAGACACATCGGCCGGCTCGCCGCACACCATGTTGAGCGCCTCGGGCGGCACGCCCGCATCGAGGAAGGCGCGCACCAGCAGCATGCAGGTGCCCGGCGTTTCCTCCGCGGGCTTGATGACTACGCTGCAGCCAGCGGCGAGCGCGCTCGCCAGCTTGCGCGCCGGCAGGTTGGCCGGAAAGTTCCACGGCGTGAAGGCCGCCACCGGCCCCACCGGCCGGCGCACCACGGCCTGCGAAAGAACGCCCTCGACGCGCGGCGGCACCAGCCTGCCGTAGAGGCGCTTGGCTTCCTCCGCCTGGAAGTCGACGATGTCCGCCGACAGCGTGGCTTCGCGCACTGACTCGGCCAGCGGCTTGCCCTGTTCGAGCGTGAGCACCTGCGCGATGGTCTTCGCCTGTTCGCGGATCTTCTGCGCGGCGCCGCGCAGGATGTTGCAGCGCTCGAGTGCGCTCTTCGCGCGCCATTGAATGAAGCCGCGTTGCGCGGCCTCGGCGGCCTCGGCGAGCTCTTCGCGGCCTGCGAGCGGCAGGTGCGCGATCGTTTCTTCGGTGGCGGGGTCGATCACGGCGCGACGGCCGCCTTGGGTCTGCGTGCGCCACTGGCCGGCGATGTGCAGTGCGAGTTCGGGGTAGTCCATGCCTGCACGATAGGTAGCGACCCACATGCGGCGTTATCGAAAACTGGCAAACCTCGCGCAGCCCTGTTCGCGATGCGCGAAGGCCTTCCTATACTGTTCCTCGCTCCGATCCATCGACAACACGCACACCCACCACACACTCGCACCGTGCCCCGTTCACGCACTCCATCACAGTCAAGCTCCAGGACCTCCACGCGCGCGCGCAACAGTGCGAGCGTCGATGCATTCGACCTCGAGACCTTCCTGCCCTTCCAGCTTTCGGTGGTCGCCAATCGCGTGAGCCAGACGGTGGGCCAGTCGATCGCCAGCCGCTTCTCGCTGCAGATTCCGGAGTGGCGCATCGTGGTGGTGCTGGGCAAGTACGGCGCGCTGTCGGCGCTGGAGATCGCGCAGAAGACGAGCATGGACAAGGCCCGCGTGAGTCGCGCGCAGCACCGGCTGGTGGACCTGGGCTTGGCGAACATGCATCCCTCTGTGGAAGACCGCCGCAAGGTCATCGTGTCGCTGGAGGAAGAAGGCCTCGCGCTGTATCGCGACATGGTGCCGCTGGCACACGACACCGCGCAGCGTCTCTTTGCACAGCTCACGCCCGAGGAGCAGCAGGTGCTGCAGACCATCGTGCAGAAGCTGTTCGACAGCACCACCGGCTTCGAGCCCAGCGGCGAGCTCGAATAGCCTGCGCACAGGCACTCGCCCCTTGCGCTTAGGGGTTTGTCCTGTCACTTTGGAATCGTTGTCAACGAAACAATCTGGTCTGGAGATTGCTTGAGGGAGGGCCACGCACGCCCTTGCCTAAAGACTCGCCGGACCGCCATGAACCGCCAGACCGCCTCCGCCCAATACCAACCCGCAGTCGAGCGCTGGACGCTGACCACGCACGACATCGACGCGTACGCCAGCAGCCAGAGCGGCTGGCACCTGGAGTGCGACATGCTCTCCGGCGGCAGCTTCGCGGGCTTCCTCGATCACGTGCAGCTGCCCGGCCTCAGGCTGGTGCGCGAGACCACCAACCGCGCTTTGCGCCAGCATGGCGAGATGAACCCCGACTGCTGCGGCTTCGCGCTCACATGCCGCCAGGACGGCGAGGCGCGCTTCTCCGGTCAGCGGCTGGACACCGGCTCGGTAATGGTCGGCCGCTGCGACGAACTCGACCTGTGCAGCCCTGCGGGCTTCGAGCTGACGGGCATCGTGGTCGACAACGCGCTGCTGCAGTCGCTCGCCGAACGATTGAACGATCGCGCGCCGCCCGCGTGGCTCGAACGGCGCGTAGTGCTGCACTTCGACGAGACGACGATGCAGTCGCTGCGCGGCACGCTGCGAGGCGCCTTCACCGCGCTCGACGCCATGCCCGCCCTGCTCGACGACCACGTCGCCACGATGCAGCTGCGCGACGACGTGCTGCTGGCCTGGCTCAGCGCGCTGCCCGAGGACGTGGACCTGCGCGAGCTTCGCTCCACCGATGCGCAGCGCCGCGTGGTGCGTCGCGCCTGCGAGCTGATGATGGCGCGGCCCGACGAGCCGCTGTCGATGCTGGAGGTGTGCAACCGCATCGGCGCGAGCCAGCGCAAGCTCAACTACTGCTTCCAGGAAACGCTGGGGCTGAGCCCTGCGCGCTATCTGCGGGCGCTGCGCCTCAACGGCGTGCGCCGCGCACTCAAGCGGCCCGAATCGCGTTCGGTGCAGGACATCGCGGCGCACTGGGGCTTCTGGCACCTGAGCCAGTTCGCGACCGACTACCGCCGGCAGTTCGGCGAGCTGCCATCGCAGACGCTGCGCAGCGCGGCGGTCATGCACCACTGAGGCACCGGTCCCGCGCGGCGGGCGCGCGAAGTTTGCCGTTTTTCGATACTGACTTGGCGAGGCGGTCGCTATCGTTGACCGCCATATGTCCGCCTCCACGTCGACCGAGCCGATCACGCTGAGCGCCCGCGCGCTCGCCACCGCCCTGCAGCGCCGCGAGCTCTCATGCCGCGAACTGATGCAGGCCTGCCTCGCGCAGATCGAGCGCTTCAACCCGGCCGTCAACGCACTGGTCTCGCTGCAGCCCACGGCACAGCTGCTGCAGCAGGCCGACGCCTGCGATGCGCGCCTCGCTCGCGGAGAAGCGGTGGGAAGGCTGCACGGCTTCCCGATGGCGCCCAAGGACTTCGTCGCCACCGCCGGCATGCCCACCACCATGGGCAGCCCGGTGTTTGCGAAGCAGGTCACGACGCACGACGCGATCATGGTCGAGCGCCTGCGCAGTGCTGGCGCCATCTTCGTCGGCCGCAGCAACACGCCGGAATTCGGCCTCGGCTCGCACACCTACAACACGGTGTTCGGCACCACTCGCAACGCGTGGAACCAGCAGCATGCGGCCGGCGGCAGCAGCGGCGGCGCCGCGGTGGCGCTCGCGCTGCACATGCTGCCGGTGGCCGACGGCAGCGACATGATGGGATCGCTGCGCAACCCCGCCGCATGGAACAACGTCTACGGCCTGCGCCCTTCGCTGGGCCGCGTGCCGACCGGGCCGGGGCCCGAACTCTTCTTCCAGCAGCTCGGCTGCGAAGGGCCGATGGGCCGCACGCCGGAGGACGTGGCATGGCTGCTGTCGGTGCAGGCCGGCCACGACGAGCGCTCGCCGCTGAGCCTCGCGGGCGACGGCGAAGTCTTCGCCCAACCGCTCGACGCCGAGCTGCGCGGCCGGCGCATCGCGTGGCTGGGCGACCTCGGCGGCCATCTGCCGATGGGGCCGGGCGTGATGGCGCTGTGCGAATCAGCGCTGCGGCACTTCGACACGCTGGGCTGCAGCGTCGAGCCGGCCGTGCCCGCCTTCGACTTCGACGCGCTGTGGACCGCATGGCTTCGCCTGCGCGGCTTCATCGTCGCGGGCGCACTGCGCGGCCTGCATGCCGACGCCGCCACGCGCGCGCAGCTCAAGCCCGAGGCCTGCTGGGAAGTGGAACAGGGAGAACGCCTGAGCGCGGCCATGCTGCACGAAGCCGCAGTCACGCGCACGCAGTGGCACGGCGCGCTGCTGAAGCTCTTCGAGCGCTTCGACTTCCTGGTGCTGCCGGCCGCGCAGGTGTTTCCGCTTTCCGCCGACGAGCACTGGCCGCGCGAGGTGGGCGGCCGCGCGATGGACACCTACCACCGCTGGATGGAAGTGACCATCGGCCCCACGCTCGCCGGCCTGCCCACGATGGCGATCCCGGCCGGCTTCTCGCAGGAGGCCGGCACGCGCAGCCTGCCGATGGGGCTGCAGCTCATCGGCCGGCCCGGAGCCGACCTGGAGGTGCTGCGCATGGCGCACGGCTGGCACCAGGCCACGCCCTTCGCGGGCATGCGGCCACCGCTGCTGCAGCACGCGCGCTGAGTTCCGGAACCCGACAACAAACAACACGAGGAGACAACCCATGCGCAGACGTTCACTGATCGGCGCCGGCCTTGCCGCCGGCCTCTCCACCATGACAGGGCTCGCCGCCGCTCAGGGCCCGGCGGGCAAGACCCTGAGCCTGATCGTTCCCTACCCCGCCGGCGGTGGCTCCGACATCAACGCACGGCTGGCCGCGCCCGAGTTCTCGCGGCTGCTGGGCCAGACCGCCATCGTCGACAACGTGCCCGGCGCCAGCGGATCGCTGGGCGTGATGAAGGCAGCCAACGCGCCCGCCGACGGCTCGGTACTGCTGCTGGGCTCGCCGATGGAGCTGATGCTCACGCCGCTCACGCTCGCCAGCGCGCGCTACAAGGCGGAGGACTTCCGGCCCATCGGCGTGATGGCCGTCACCTCGATGGTGCTGCTGGCGCGCAAGGACCTCGGCGTGGGCAGCGTCGACGAACTGGTCACGATGCTGCGCCGCCCCGATGCGAAGGAGCTGAGCTACGGCAGCATCGGCCCGGGCTCGCTCTACCACCTGCTGGGCGAGCGATTCACGCAGCAGACGGGCACGAAGATGCTGCACGTGCCCTACAAGGGCATGGCGCCGGTGGTCAACGACCTGCTGGGCGGGCAGATCGACCTGGTGTTCATGCCGCTGGCCGGCAACGTGCCCGACCTGCTGGACGCCGGCAAGGTCAAGGCGCTGGGCCTCGCGGCCACCGTGCCGCACGAGCGCTTCACGGCCATTCCGCTGATGCGCAACAGCAAGGGGCTGGAGGACTTCGTCTACAGCCTGTGGTCGGGCGTGCAGGTGTCGCAGCGCGTGCCCGAGGAAACGCAGCAGCGGCTGCACGCGGCCTTCAACCAGATGATGCAGAAGCCGGAGATCCGCCGCGGCATCGAGCTCGGCGGCAGCAAAGTGCCGCCCGAGCAGCCGCTGGCCGAACTGCGCCGCGCCTACCAGGCCGACGTGGAGCGCTATCGGGCGATCGCGAAGTCGGTGAACTTGCGGCCCGAGTGAGGCACGCAGGGCACCACGCGCCTTTTGCCAGTTTTCGATAACGCCGCCGGCGCACGCGGAGAGACGATGCGGCCCAGCCTACCGTCAATCCTCCACACGCCAAGGAGCACCCCACCATGACCGCCGACTCTTTCCGCGAAGCCTCCGGCGCGCTCACGCGCCGCCAACTCGTCATCGGCGGCGGCGCGGCCGCGCTGGCCGGCGTGCCCGTGCTGGCCAATGCGCAGTCGAAGACCATCAAGATCGGCTACCTCACCACGCTGTCGGGCGTGCGCGCCAATTTCGGCGAGGCCGATCCGTGGAGCCTGGAGCGCGTGCGCGCCGCGCTGAAGGACGGGCTCAACATCGGCGGCACCAACTACAAGGTCGAGATCGTGGTGCGCGACACCCAGTCGGACGCCAACCGCGGCGCCACCATGTCGAGCGAGCTGCTGCTGCGCGAGAAGGTCGACCTGCTGCTGGTGCAGGACAGCGACGCCGCGCTGGCCGCCGGCCAGCTCTGCGACGTCAACGGCGTGCCGATGGTCTCCACCATGGGCCCATGGCAGGCCATCACCTTCGGGCGCGGCTCCACGCCGCAGAAGGGCTTTCCGTTCTCGTTCCACTTCTTCTGGGGCGCCGACGACGTGCTGAAGAACTTCTTCGGCATGTGGGAGCCGCTGAAGGTGGAACGCGCGCTGGGCACGCTCTACATCGACAACGGCCCGGGTCACGCCTTCGCCGATCCGGCCAACGGCATCCCCAACGGCGCGAAGCAGCGCGGCTACAAGGAGACCAACGGCGGCTTCTTCAAGATCGCGACCGACGACTTCAGCAATCAGGTCTCCAGTTTCAAGGCGGCGCGCGCGAACATCGTCTCGGGCTTCGCCTATGCGAACCACTTCGCCACCTTCTGGAAGCAGGCGCAGCAGGCGGGCTACCGGCCCGAGGTGGTGACGATGGCCGCGGCCTTCCTGTTCCCGAGCGCGGTCGAGTCGCTGGGCGCGGCGGGCAACGGCATGTCGACCGAGATCTGGTGGACGCCCAGCTTCCCGTTCAAGTCCTCGCTCACCGGCCAGAGCGCCAAGGCGCTGGCGGCCGACTGGGAGAGCAGCACCGGCAAGCAGTGGACGCAGCCCATCGGCTACGGCCACGCGCTGTTCGAGGTGGGCATCGCGGCGCTGAAGAACGCGAGCAACCCGAAGGACAAGAAGGCCGTGCGCGACGCGCTGGCCAACCTGCAGCTGGACTCGATCGTCGGTCGCATCGACTTCAAGGGCAGCCCGATCAAGAGCGTGGCCGTCACCCCGATGGTGGCGGGACAATGGCGCAAGACGAAGGCCGGCGCCAAGTTTCCGTACGAGCTGGTCATCACGCACAACAGCACGGCGACGCAGATTCCGGTGGAAGACGAGCTGAAGCTGCTGTCGCAGCTCAAGTCCGCCTGAGCCTCTGCAGCAGAAATATCGCATCGGCATGACCGGCTGCCTCGTCATCGAAGGCCTGTGCAAGCGCTACGGCGAGATCGTCGTTGCCGACGGGGTCTCGCTCTCGCTCGCGCGCGGCGAGTGCCTCGGTGTGGTCGGGCCCAACGGCGCGGGCAAGAGTTCGCTGTTCAACCTGATCACCGGCGTGGCCGTGCCCGACGCCGGCAGCATCAAGCTCGAGGGCCGCGAACTGGTGGGCCTGCGCGCCGACGTGCGCGCGCGGCTGGGCGTGGCACGCGCCTTCCAGATCCCGCAGCCCTTCGCGCACCTGAGCGCCTACGAGAACGCACTGGCAGCCGCCAGCTTCGCCGCGCGGCTGCCGCGCGCGCAGGCCGAGCGCGAGGCCTGGGCGGTGCTGGAACGCACCGGGCTGGCCGATCGCGCCGACACGCCGGCCGGCCGCCTGCCGCTCCTGGACCGCAAGCGGCTGGAGCTGGCCAAGGGCCTCGCGACGCGACCGCACCTGCTGCTGCTCGACGAGATCGCGGGAGGCCTGACGGAGGCCGAAGTGCAGGTGCTGGTGGCGCTCGTGCTGGAGCTCAAGAAGGACGTGGCGATGATCTGGATCGAGCACATCGCGCAGGCGCTGATGGCGGTGGCCGACCGCATCATGGTGCTGAACTTCGGCCGCAAGCTGCTGGAGGACGCGCCCGCCGCCGCGATGGACAGCCGCGAGGTGCGCGAGATCTACATGGGCGTGGGAGAAGAAGCCACCGAAACCCTGGAGGCCGGTCATGCCACTGCTTGAGGTGCGCGAACTGTGCAGCCACTACGGCGACCTGCAGGCGCTGTTCGACCTGTCGCTCGACGTGGGTGAAGGCGAGGCCACCGCGCTGATCGGCGCCAACGGAGCGGGCAAGTCGACGCTGATCCGCGCCATCGCGGGACTGGGCCGTCGCAGCCGGGGCGCAATCCGCTTTGACGGGCAGGCCATCGAGGCCGAGCCGGCCGAGCGCATCGCGCACCGCGGCATCGCGCTGGTGCCCGAGGGGCGCATGCTGTTTCCCTCGCTCACCGTGGAGGAAAACCTGCGCATGGGTGCGCTGAGCCAGCGGCCCGGCCACTGGTCGCTGACGACGGTGTATGCGCTGTTCCCGATCCTGCGCGAGTTCCGCCACCGGCCGGCCACGCAACTGTCGGGCGGCCAGCAGCAGATGGTGAGCATCGGCCGCGCGCTCATGGCCAATCCGCGCCTCATGCTGTGCGACGAGATCTCGCTGGGCCTCGCGCCGGTGGTGATCGAGCAGATCTACCGCGCGTTCGTCGACATCCGCGCGCAGGGCACGGCATTGCTGATCGTGGAGCAGGACGTGACCCGCGCCTGCCGCATCGCACAGCGCGTGTATTGCCTGCTCAAGGGGCGCGTCACGCTGGCGGGGCAAGCCAGCGATTTCAGCGCCCAGCAGATCGCCAACGCGTACTTCGGACACTGAAGAAGAAAGAGCGGCCGTGGCCTGGATCGAAACCATCATCAACGGCGTGCTGCTCGGCGGCCTCTATGCGCTCTTCGGCCTCGGGCTGGCGCTGGTCTTCGGCGTGATGCGCATGGTCAACCTCGCTCATGGCGAGTTCGTGGTGCTCGCGGCCTACTTCGCGGTGTTCCTGGCGGCGCAGTTTCCGGGCGTGTCGCCGCTGCTCTTCATCGTGCCGGTGGGGCTGGCGGCCTTCGGCACCGGCTACCTGCTGCAGCGGCTGCTGCTGAACCGCGCCGTCGCCACCGACGATCCACTCACGCCGGTGCTGGTGACCTTCGGCATCGCGGTGGTGCTGCGCAACCTGATGGCCGAGCTGTTCGGCGCCGATCCGCGCGCGCTCGACGGCGGCGCGCTGGCCACGGCCGGCTTCGAGATCGGCGGGCTGCGCATCGGCTGGTATCCGGTGCTGGTGCTTGTGCTCGCGGTGCTGGCCTTCGGCGCGCTGCAGTGGCTGCTGCAGCGCTCGCGCTTCGGCCTGATCGTGCGCGCCACCTCCGACCACCGCGAGATCGTGCGCACGATGGGCGTGCGGCCGGCCCACGTGTACGGCGTGGTGATGGGGCTGTCGCTGGCCTTCGCGTCGGTGGCCGGGCTGCTGCTCGCGCTGCGCACCTCGTTCACGCCGTTCTCGGGCGTGGAGCGGCTGCTGGGTGCCTTCGAGGTGGTCATCATCGGCGGCATGGGCTCCTTCCGGGGTGCGCTTGCCGGCGGCATCGCGCTGGGCGTGGCGCAGCTCGCGGGCCAGCGGCTCGATTCCAATGCGGGCGCGCTGTATGCGCACCTGCTGTTCTTCGTGGTGCTGATGGTGCGTCCCAACGGCATCGCGGGCCCGCGCTCCTGATCGGCGAATTTCATGCGTGACCGTTCTTCTCCCGTTCCCTGGATCTGCTTCGCCATCGCCGCGGCGGCAATCGCTTTCGCGCCCACCGTGGCCGACGGCGGCACGCTGCGCCTTTTGAGCGAAGTGCTCGTCACGCTGGCGATGGCCCAGATGTGGAACCTGCTGGCCGGCTACACGGGGCTGGTGTCGATGGGTCACCAGGCCTTCGTGGGCATCGGGGCCTACCTGCTGTTCATCGCCTCCGACCGGCTCGGCATCTCGCCCTACTGGATGGTGCCGGTGGCCGGCGCGGGTGCGGCGCTGCTGGCGGCAGTGGTGGCGCCGCTGATGTTCCGGCTGCGCGATGCCTACTTCTCGATCGGCATGTGGGTGCTGGCCGAGATCGTGCGTCTGCTGGTGGCGAAGTTTCCGCTCTTCGGCGGCGAATCGGGCGTGCCGCTGCAGGCGGTGCGGCTGGTGGAGGCCGAGAGCTTCCAGCAGAACGCGTTCTGGATCTCGGGTGCCATCGGTCTGGCGGCCGTGGCCGGGGTCTACCTGCTGATGCGCTCGCCCTTCGGCCTCGGGCTGATGGCGGTGCGCGACAACGAACTGGCGGCCACCAGCATCGGCGTGAACGTGTGGCGCAACCGCTTCATCGCCTTCGTGCTCTCGGGGCTGGGCTTCGGGCTGGCGGGCGCGGCGCACTTCATGGGCACGATGTTCGTCTCGCCCGACTCGGCCTTCGACATCAACTGGGTGGTGACCGCGATGTTCATCGTCATCATCGGCGGCATCGGGACCATCGAGGGGCCGCTGATCGGCGCGGTCATCTACTTCGGGCTGCGCGAGCTGTTCAACACCTGGTTCGCGATGTCGGGCGGCTGGTACCTGATCGCGATGGGCTGCATCGCGGTGACGGTGATGCTGCTGGCGCCGCGCGGCCTGTGGGGCCTGGCGCGCGAGCGCTGGGGGTGGCGCGGGCTGAGCGTGCAGCGCCATCCGCCGTCGCGCGAGCACACTTCGCCTTCTTCTGCTTCCGACCTTTCTTCTTCCCTCACTTCCGAATCCACGCGAGGACGCACCGCATGAAGACCGCCACCACCGCCTTCTTTCACGACGAACGCACCTTCTGGCACGTGCCGGGCGGCCTGCATGCGCTGTTCCTGCCCGTGGGCGGCTGGGTGCAGCCCATGGCCGGCAGCGGCATGGCGGAGTCGCCCGACTCCAAGCGCCGCATCAAGTCGCTGATGGACGTGTCGGGCCTGAGCGCTCGGCTCGACCTGCTGGGCGCACCGATGGCCACCGAGGAAGACCTGCGGCGCGTGCACCCCGCGAGCTACCTGGAGAAGTTCAAGGCCGCCAGCGACGCCGGCGGCGGCGACCTGGGCGAGGTCGCGCCCTTCGGGCCAGGCAGCTATGAGATCGCGAAGCTGTCCACCGGGCTGGCCATCGCCGCGATGGACAGCGTGCTGCAGGGCCGCCACCGCAACGCCTTCGCGCTGACGCGCCCGCCGGGCCACCATTGCCTGCGCGAGCACAGCATGGGCTTCTGCCTGTTCAACAACATCGCGGTGGCCATCGAGACCATGAAGGCACGCCACAAGCTCGGCCGCGTGGCTGTGATCGACTGGGACGTGCACCACGGCAACGGCACGCAGGCGATCTTCTACGACCGCCCCGACGTGCTGACGCTGTCGCTGCACCAGGAGAACTGCTTTCCGCCCGGCTACAGCGGCGCGGAAGACCGTGGCGAGGGCGAGGGGCTGGGCTTCAACGTCAACATTCCGCTGCAGCCCGGCGGCGGCCACAACGCCTACATGTACGCCTTCGAGCGCATGGTGGCGCCTGTGATCGACCGCTTCAGGCCCGAGCTGATCGTGGTGGCGAGCGGGCTGGACGCCAACGGCGTGGACCCGCTGGCGCGGATGCAGCTGCATCCGGAGTCGTTCCGCCAGATGATGCGGCAGGTCAACGCGCTGGCGGCCCGGCATTGTGACGGGCGGGTGGTGGTGGTGCACGAGGGCGGCTATTCGGAGGCCTGCGTGCCGTTCTGCGGGCTGGCTGTGGTGGAGGAGCTCTCGGGGCACCGCACGGAAGTGGAAGATCCGTTCAGCGAGTTCTTCGGGCTGCAGCAGCCTTCGGCGCGCTTCGATGCGTTCCAGCGGGGCCTGATCGACGAGATGGCGACGCTGCACGGTATCTGAACGCAGCGGCGGCGCGATCGGCACGCGAATCGCGGTCTAATCGCAGTCATGTGCCAATTGCTAGGGATGAACTGCAACACGCCGACCGACGTGACCTTCAGCTTCACGGGGTTCGCGCAACGCGGCGGCCGCACCGACCACCACGCCGACGGCTGGGGCATCGCGTTCTTCGAGGATCGCGGGCTGCGGCACTTCGTCGACCACCAGCCGGCGAGCGAATCGCCGGTGGCGGACCTGATCCGGCGCTACCCGATCCAGAGCCGCAACGTCATCGCGCACATCCGCAAGGCGACACAGGGCGAGGTCAACCTGCAGAACTGCCACCCGTTCGTGCGTGAGCTGTGGGGACGCTACTGGGTGTTCGCCCACAACGGCGACCTGAAGGAATTCCGTCCGCGCCTGCACGGCAACTTCCACCCGGTGGGCAACACCGACAGCGAGCACGCCTTCTGCTGGATCATGCAGGAGCTGGCCAAGTCGCACGCGGGCGTGCCGAGCATCGAGGAGCTGACGCTCACGCTGCGCGAACTGGCGCCGCAGCTCGCGGGCCACGGCACCTTCAACTTCATGCTGTCCAACGGGCAGGCGCTGTGGGCGCATGCATCGACCAACCTCTGGTACGTGGAGCGCCGCCATCCCTTCGTGACGGCGCAGCTGTCGGACGAAGACCTCGAGATCGACTTCGCGCAGCACACCACGCCCAACGACCGCGTCGCCGTGGTCGTGACCGCGCCCCTGACGACCAACGAGACGTGGACCCAGTTCGCTCCGGGCGAGCTGCAGGTGTTCGTGGACGGGCAGCGAGTCGGGCGCTGAAGGCGCCTGGAGCCGAGTCAGTCTTTTGACTGACACTTTTTAGCAACATTGCAAGAAAGTATCGACGGTCGGACTCATACGAGTAAACAATAACGGTTCTCATTTGCATATCTGAACCGTCCATGCCCGCTCATTTCTTCCATCTCCGGCCTTCCGTGGTCGCAACGCTGCTCGCGCTCAATGCCGCGGCGGCCCTGGCCCAAACCACCACGGCGGAGCCGGCCGCTGCTGCGGTATCGAGCGGCACGCTGTCGACGGTGACCGTCGAGGCCAGCGCCGACGCATCGGCCGAGGGCCTGACCAAGCCTTATGCCGGCGGCCAGGTGGCGCGCGGCGGGCGGGTCGGCATCCTGGGCAACCAGGACATGATGAGCACCCCCTTCTCCAGCAACAACTACACGAACGAGCTGATCCAGGACCAGCAGGCCAAGAGCGTGGCCGACGTGCTGCTGAACGACCCGTCGGTGCGCCAGGCCCGCGGCTTCGGCAACTTCCAGGAGCTCTACGTGGTGCGCGGCTTCCCCGTGTATTCCGACGACGTGGCCTACAACGGCCTCTACGGCATGCTGCCGCGCCAATACATCGCCTCGGAATTCTTCGAGCGCGTGGAAGTGTTCCGCGGTGCCAACACCTTCCTGAATGGCGCCGCCCCCGGCGGCAGCGGCATCGGCGGCGCGATCAACCTGCTGCCCAAGCGCGCGCCGAACGAACCGCTCACCCGCGTCGGCTTCGGCGTGCAGACCGGCGGCCAGGGCTTCGTCAACCTCGACCTCGCGCGCCGCTTCGGCCCCGACGACAGCCTGGGCGTGCGCGTGAACGCGGTGCGCCGCGAAGGCGGCACGGGCGTGAAGAACGAAAGCCAGCAGCTCAGCGCCTTCGGCATCGGCCTCGACTGGCACAACCGCAACGTGCGCCTGTCGGCCGACTTCGGCTACCAGGACTACGACCTGAAGGACGGCCGCCCGAGCCTGACGCCCTCGTCCACCCTGCCGATCCCGCGCGCGCCCGACGCCCGCACCAACTTCGCACAGCCCTGGACCTACTCGAAGGAAAAGGACAAGTTCGCCACCTTCCGCGGCGAAGTCGACATCACCGACAACATCACGGCCTGGGCAGCCGGCGGTGTGCGCCGCAGCGACGAAGACAACGTGCTGTCGAACCCGACGCTCACCGACGCCTTCGGCAGCACCAGCAACACGCGCTTCAGCAACACCCGCAAGGATCGCATCGGCACCGCCGAGATCGGCGTGCGCGGCAACTTCGCCACCGGCCCGGTGAAGCACACCGTGGTGGTCTCGGCGGCCAAGTACAGCAATGACCGCGACAACGCCTACGCCATCTCGGCGCAGAGCGTGCGCAACAACATCTACACGCCGTACGCCTCGCCCTACCCGGTCGCCAACGGCGCCTTCGTGGGCAACACGCTGGACAACCCGCGCCTGACCGACAAGATCGACACCTCGAGCGTGGCCATTGCCGACACCATGTCGTTCATGGACGACCGCCTGCTGGTCACGCTCGGCGCGCGCCGCCAGACCATCGAGCAGACCAGCTTCGCCTACAACACGCTCAAGCAGACGAGCACCTACGACAAGAGCAAGACCACGCCGGTCGCGGGAGTCGTGTTCAAGATCACGCCGACCGTCTCGGCCTACGCCAACTACATCGAAGGCCTGGTCAAGGGCAACGTCGCGGGCACCACCGTGAACAACCGTCCGGTGACCAATGCCGGCGAAATCTTCGCGCCCTATCAGGCCAAGCAGAAGGAAATCGGCGTCAAGTACGACGGCGGCACGCTCGGCGCCAGCGCTGCGTTCTTCACCACCGACCAGCCCACCTACTACTACTCGAGCCAGACATACGGCCTCTACGGCAAGCAGCGCAACCAGGGCCTGGAGTTCTCGGTGTTCGGCCAACCGACCAAGGGCCTGCGCCTGCTCGGCGGCCTGACGCTGCTCGACGCCAAGCAGAAGAACACGCAAGGCGGCGCCACCGACGGCCTGACCGCCATCGGCGTGGCCAAGCAGCAGGCCAACATCGGCGCCGAATGGGACGTGCCCGGCATGCGCAACCTGTCGCTGAACGCCCGCGTGCTCTACACCTCGAAGCAGTACGCCAACGCCACCAACACGCAATCGGTGCCGTCGTGGACGCGCGTCGACGTGGGCGCGCGCTACCTGGTCGATCTCGGCAACGGCCGCCTGCTCACGCTGCGCGCGCGCATCGACAACCTGTTCAACAAGTCGTACTGGGCCTCGGGGGGCGGCACGCAGGGCAGCAACTACTTGGTGCTGGGTGCGCCGCGCACCTTCGCGGTGAGCGGCACGATCGACTTCTGATCGAACGCGCTGAGGTAGCGTCAGCGGCCCTGCTGGCGCAGGGTCGCCTCGAGCGCATCGATGAACATCGCCGGCACGTCGAAGCCGGTCTGCTCGGTGATTTCCTGGAAGCAGGTCGGGCTGGTCACGTTGATCTCGGTGACCGAGTCGCCGATCACGTCGAGCCCGATCAGCAGCAGCCCGCGCGGCGCCAGCGCGCGGCCCACGGTCTCGGCGATCTCGCGGTTGCGCGGCGTGAGCGGCTGCGCCACGCCCTTGCCACCCGCCGCCAGGTTGCCGCGCACCTCGGTACCCTGCGGAATGCGCGCCAGCACGAAGGGCGCCGGCTCGCCGGCAATGATGAGGATGCGCTTGTCGCCCTGCGAGATCTCGGGCACGAAGCGCTGCACCATGATGGTTTCGGCGCCGTCCTTGTTGAGCGTCTCGACGATGGAGCCGAGATTCAGCGCATCCTGCTTCACGCGGAAGATGCCCATGCCGCCCATGCCGTCGAGCGGCTTCAGGATGATGTCGCCGTGCTCGGCGTGGAAGTCGCGCACGGCCTGCGGGCTGCGCGTCACCAGCGTGGGCGTGACGAACTGCGGAAACTCCATGATCGCCAGCTTCTCGGGGTGGTCGCGCAGCGCGCGCGGCTTGTTCACCACGTGCGCGCCTTCCCGCTCGGCCTGCTCCAACAGGTGCGTGGCGTAGATGTACTCGGCGTCGAAGGGCGGGTCCTTGCGCATGAGCACGGCGTCGAAGTCCTTCAGCGCCTTGGCCTCGGTGATGTCGATGCGGTACCAGTCCTTCGCGTCGCCGGTCAGCGTGATCTGCTGCACCGTGGCCGTGACCATGCCGCCCGATTTCCACTGGATGTCCTGCGGCAGGCAGGCCGCGATGCGGTAGCCGCGACGCTGCGCCTCGCGCATCATCGAGAAGGTCGTGTCCTTGTAGATCTTGAAGTGATCGAGCTGATCGGCGACGAAGAGGATGTTTTTCATCAGGCGTTCTTTCTTGCGTTGCCGGGGCGCGGCGGCCATTGGCATGGATATCGGGGCGCGATGTTGCCGGAAGCGGCGATGTCCTTGCCGGCGGGGGCTTTTTTCTCTTCAGCCCGCCGCGGCCAGCCGGGCCGCGCAACGCGCATCGGGTGATTGTGCCGGGAGCTCGCGGGCGCAGGATTGTCAACAATCTGAGACCCATAACGTCAACCATCCGGCACGAGAATTGCATGCCTGCGACTGCGACAACTCCCGGAGAACCTCGTGGACACATCCTTTTCGCAAGGCGGCCCCGCGCCCGATCCCGCCGCCGTGGTCGACGAATTCCTGCGCCTGGTGATGATTCCGGACCCGCAGTCGGCCTCGCGCTTCACCGCGCCCGACATCCGCATCCGCTTCACCGGCAATCGCCCGATGCATGCGCCTGCCGACACCTCGGCCTTCAATGCAAAGCGCTATGCCTGGGTGAAGAAGAAGATCGAGCGCACCGAAACGGTGGCCGGCGGCACGCCCGAGGAAACGGTGGTCTACAGCCTCGGCACGCTCTACGGCGCATGGCCCGATGGCACGGCCTTCGAGGGCAACCGCTATGTCGACCGCTACGTGGTGCGCCACGGCCTGATCGTGCAGATGGACGTGTGGAACGACAGCGCCGAATGGCTGCTGGTGCGCGCCGGCCTCGCGGTGCTGTGAGGCCACCGGCATGAGCACGCGCTGGCCCGACCGGCTGCCCACGCACGACCGCTTCGACTACCGGCCCATCACGCGGCGGCCCGACTACACCTGGCCGAACGGCGCGCGGCTGGCGGTGTACATCGGCTTCAACGTCGAGCACTTCGCCTTCGGGGACGGGCTGGGCGCATGCATCGGCCCCGCCTCGCCGCAACCAGACGTGCTCAACCACGGCTGGCGCGAGTACGGCAATCGCGTCGGCGCGTGGCGCTGCCTCGAGCTGTTCGACGCGCTCGCGCTGCCGACCGGCGCGCTCGTCAACACAGCGCTGTACGACCACTGCCCCGAGCTGGTCCAGGCGCTGGTGGCACGCGGCGACGAACTGATCGGCCACGGCCACAGCAATGCGGAACGCCAGGGCGTGCTCGACGAGGAGCACGAGCGCGCACTGCTGCTGCGCTGCCGCGAGCGCATGCTGCGCGAAAGCGGGCAGGCGCCCGCGGGCTGGCTTTCGCCGTGGATCTCCGAAAGCGCCCTCACGCCCGACCTGCTGGCCGAGACCGGCTACGGCTACACGCTCAACTGGTGCCACGACGACCAGCCGCTGCGCATGCGCACGCGCGGCGGCGGCTCGCTGTGGTCGGTGCCGTACCCGCAGGAGCTCAACGACATCCCGATGATCGTCGGCCGCCTGATGGACGCCAAGGACTTCAGCACCATGGTGGTCGACAACTTCGAGGAAATGCTCGATCAGTCACGCGCGCAGCCGCTGGTGATGGGCGTGGCGCTGCATCCGTACATCGTGGGGCAGCCCTACCGGCTGAGACACCTGCGCACCGCGCTGGCGCGCCTGGCCCAGGCGCGGGACCGGGGCGATATCTGGTTCACCACGCCGGGGGCGATCGCCTCGCATGTGGGCGAGATCGAGAGGGAGCGGCCAGGGGAGTTCGGCTGAGCCGCGCACCCGGCCTCAGATCTCGATCTTCGAGCCCAGCTCCACCACCGCGTTGTTCGGCAGCCCCAGGAAGGCGGCCGCCCCGCTCGCGTTGTGGTGCATCTGCGCGAACAGCTTCTCGCGCCACGGCGCCATGCCGCTGCCCAGCGTGGGAATGACGACGTCGCGCGACAGGAAGTAGCTGGTGGTCATCTGCTCGAGCTGGCAGCCGCGCATGCGGGCGTTCTCGAGCGCGCGCGGCAGGTCGATGTCGTTCTTGAAGCCGTAGTGCACGATGATCTGCCAGCAGTGATGGCCCAGCGCCTCGATCTCGATGCGCTTGTCCATCGGGATCCACGGCACCTCGTGGTTGCGCACGGTGACGAACATGTTCTGCTCGTGCAGCACCTTGTTGTGCTTGAGGTTGTGCAGCAACGCGTTCGGCACCACGCCCGGCTCGGCCGTGAGGAACACCGCCGTGCCGTCGACGCGCGCGGGCGGGCTCACGAACACCGAATCGAGAAACGACTTCAGGTCGATGGCATCGGCGTGCTGCGCCTCGCCCATCAGGCGGCGGCCTTCCTTCCACGTGATCATCAGCGTGAAGACGAAGCCGCCGATCAGCAGCGGGAACCAGCCGCCCTCGAAGAGCTTGAGCAGGTTCGACGCGAAGAACAGGAAGTCGACGATGAAGAAAAGCGCGGTGGAGCCGATGCAAAGCGCCAGCGGCAGCTTCCACGCATAGCGGATCACGAAGAAGGTCAGCACCGTGGTGATCAGCATGTCGGTGGTCACGGCGATGCCGTAGGCCGCGGCCAGGCTGCTCGACGAGCGGAACATGACCACCGCCAGCACGATGGCCACGAACAGGCCCCAGTTGACCAGCGGAATGTAGATCTGCCCCGCCGTGCGCACGCTCGTGTGCTCGATGTTCAGGCGCGGCAGGTAGCCCAGCTGGATGACCTGTCGCGTGACGCTGAAGGCGCCGGTGATGAGGGCCTGCGACGCGATCACGGTAGCTGCAGTGGCCAGCAGCACCAGCGGAATGAGCGCCCATTCAGGCGCCATCATGAAGAACGGGTTCTTCACTGCCTCGGGGTTCTCCAGCAGCAGCGCGCCCTGGCCGAAGTAGTTGAGCGTGAGCGCCGGCATCACCACCGAGAACCACGCGATGCGGATCGGGCTCTTGCCGAAGTGGCCCAGGTCGGCGTACAGCGCCTCGGCGCCGGTCACGCACAGCACAGTGGCGCCCAGCAGGATGAAGCTGGTGCCCGGGTTGTCCCACATGAACTTCAGCGCGTAGAACGGGTTCAGCGCCTTCAGGATCTCGGGGTGGTGCAGGATCTGCGACACGCCGAGCACGGCGATCGCGAGGAACCAGGTCAGCGTGATCGGCCCGAAGAACTTGCCGATGCCCGCGGTGCCGCGCTTCTGCACCACGAACAGGCAGAACAGCACGACCAGGGTGAGAGGAATGACGTAGTGCGTGAAGTGCGGCGACACCACTTCCAGGCCCTCGACCGCCGAGAGCACCGAGATGGCCGGGGTGATGACCCCGTCGCCGTAGAAGAGCGATGTGCCGAAGATGCCGACCACCAGCAGCAGGTGGCGCAGCCTGGGCTTGTCGGCCACCGCGCGGGAGGCCAGCGCCAGCATGGCGACCAGACCGCCCTCGCCTTCGTTGTCGGCGCGCAGCACGAGCACGACGTACTTGATGGACACGATGACCGTGAGCGTCCAGAAGAACATCGAGAGGATGCCGTAGACGTTCTCGACGGTGAAAGGCACGTGGCCGTGGCCGAACACTTCCTTGACGGCGTACAGCACGCTGGTGCCGATGTCGCCATAGACGACGCCGATGGCGCCGACGATCAGGCCGGCTGAGAGATTTTTGGGGGCTGACACGAGGTCGATGGGAAAAGGACAGGCTGCTGGAATCGACGCGTCAGTCAGGCACGCCGGGGTGCGAAAGGCGAACTTTAGTCCACCTTCTTGCCCTCCCGCCCTTTTGTTTCCGTTGCTGTGGGGCCGCTATTTTGCCGTTGCCCGCCGCCTAGGCAAGCCGCCCCCGGCAATCATTCGTAGATTTCGGCGTCCGGATCGGTCGCTTCCATCTCGTAGCTGGCGGCCACCATGGCCAGCCGGCCGACCACGCCGTACATGTAGAAGCGGTTGGGCGCACTGGCGCCAGGCTTGGCTCCCGGCTGTGGCAAGTGCGCACTTTCAGAAAAGGCCAGCGGCACGAAGCTCGCGCCCGGCAGCTTCAGGTTCTCGTCGGCGGCGCGCTCGGAATGCACGCGGTAGAAGCCCCCGACCACATAGCGGTCCATCATGTAGACCACCGGCTCGGCCACGCCGTTGTGCACGCGCTCGTTGGTGAGCACGCCTTCCTGGACGATCAGCTCAGTGGGCTCGCGCAGGTCGCGGCCAGCACCCGTCCTGGCGGCTGGGGCAATGCTGGCGGCGCCGGTACGCGGCTTGCCGATCAGCGCCTCGACGTCCTTGGCGTCACGAACCGTCACCACGCCTGGGCTGCCGCTTCCGCTGTGGCCGCCCTTGACGACGACGAAGGGCTTCTCGTTGATGCCGTATTCCTTGTACTTGCGGCGCACCTTGGTCAGCACCGCGTCCACATGGCTGGTGAGCACGTCGATGCCGCGGCCCTCGGCCACGTCCACGCCTTCGGCTCGCGCATAGATCGGGTTGATGAGCCACGGGTCGATGCCCAGCAGCTTGCCGAAGCGCTTGGACAGCTCCTCGTAGCTGTGCAGATGGTTGCTCTTGCGGCGCACCGACCAGCCCGCGTGCAGCGGCGGCAGCAGGTACTGCTCGTGCAAATCCTCGAGGATGCCGGGAGTTCCCGCCGAAAGCTCGTTGTTAAGGAGAATTGTGCAGGGATCGAAGTTCTTCAGCCCCAGCCGACGCTTGCTGCGCACGACAGGTTCGAGCGTCACGGTCTCGCCGTTCGGCAGCTCGATCTTCTTGGGCGACTTGATGGCCGGATCGATCGACCCGATGCGCACATTGAGCCCCGCCATGTGGAAGATGCGCACGAGTTGCGCGACGTTGGCGAGATAAAAGGTATTTTTGGAGTGATTTTCCGGAATGACGAGCAGATTGCGCGCCTCCGGGCAGATCTTCTCGATGGCCGCCTGCGCTGCCTGCACCGCCAGCGGCAGCATTTCCTTGGTGAGGTTGTTCCAGCCACCCGGAAAGAGGTTGGTGTCGACCGGCGCCAGCTTGAAGCCCGCGTTGCGGATGTCGACGGCGCTGTAGAACGGCGGCGTGTGCTCCATCCACTCGAGCCGGAACCAGCGCTCGATGGCGGGCATCGAGTCGAGCACCCGCTGCTCCAGTTCGTTGATCGGGCCGGTCAGGGCGGTGACTAGATGCGGAACCATGCGGCGGCCTTGTTGGTTTTGTGCTTAAAGGTGGAGCGGAATTCTAGGATTTGGGGATGTACGCCCCAATGACAAGGCCGCGCGCGGACGCATCGAACCCGGGCATCAGCTCCGGACTTCGCCCTGCCCCAGCACCACGTACTTGAGCGAGGTCAGTCCTTCGATGCCCACCGGGCCGCGCGCATGGAACTTGTCGGTGCTGATGCCGATTTCGGCACCCAGCCCGAACTCGAAGCCGTCCGCGAAGCGTGTGCTCGCATTGACCATCACGCTTGCCGAATCGACCTCGCGCAGGAAGCGCTGGGCATGCACATGGTCGCGCGTCACGATGGCGTCGGTGTGGTGGCTCGAGTAGCGGTTGATGTGGGCGATGGCCTCGTCCACGCCGGCCACCACCTTGATGCTGATGACCGCGGCGAGGTATTCCTCCGACCAGTCGGACTCGACCGCATCGACCACCTTGGCCTTCGGATCGAGCGCGCCGTCGGCCCGCAGGATGGCCGCCGCCGCCGGGTCGCAGCGCATTTCCACGCCCTTGGCCGCGAAGATGGCGGCGATCTCGGGCAGGAAGTCGTCGGCCACCGCGGCCGACACCAGCAGGCCTTCGGCGGCGTTGCAGGGGCTGTATTTCTGGGTCTTGGCGTTGTCGACGATGCGAAGCGCCATGTCGAACTCGGCCGAGTCGTCCACGTAGACGTGGCAATTGCCGTCCAGGTGCTTGATGACCGGCACCTTGGCGTCGCGGCTGATTCGCTCGATCAGGCCCTTGCCGCCGCGCGGGATGATCACGTCGACGAACTCGGGCATGGCGATCAGCCGGCCCACGGCCTCGCGGTCAGTGGTCTGCACCAGCTGCACAGCCTCGACCGGCAGCCCGGCCTCGGCCAGCGCCTCCGACACGAGCAGCGCCAGTGCCTTGTTCGATTCGATGGCTTCCGAGCCGCCGCGCAGGATGGCGGCGTTGCCGCTCTTGATCGCCAGGCTCGCGGCCTCGATGGTCACGTTGGGCCGGCTCTCGTAGATCATGCCGAAGACGCCGATCGGCACGCGCATCTGGCCGACGCGGATGCCGCTGGGCTGCTGCTTCATGCCGATGATCTCGCCGATCACGTCGGCCATGCCGGCGAGCTGCTCGCAGCCCTGGGCGACGGTCTCGATGACCTTGGGCGTGAGCTTGAGGCGGTCGACCATCGGCGCCGAGAGGCCGGCGGCCGTGGCGCGCTCCAGGTCCTTCTGGTTGGCCACGGAAAGCACCGGGCCGGCTTCGCGCAGGCGGCGGGCCAGCGCCTTCAGCGCCGTGTTCTTGCTGGCCGCATCGGCACGAGCCATGAGGAATGCGGCGGTCTTGGCTTGCAGGCCTAGCGCCTGCATGTGTTCGCTTACGTTGAACGCGTTCATCCGCGTATTTTCCCACGCCGACCCCGGCCCGGCTGGCGCAGGTCTTTTGGTGGCTGGAGCCGCCCGTACCGGCCGGACCGGCAGCTCAGGCGCGCCGCGCCGCGCCGCCGCAGGCGCGGCACAGCATCAGCGCGAGCCGCTGCAGGGCCTGCCAGCCGCTGGCGGGCCAGTCGGGCTGCTTCAGGCCCTTCACGATGCCGTCCACCACGTGCGCCGCGCGCAGCAGGCGGGTCAGCATGCGGTCGTCCAGCCGGGGCAGTACGCGCTCGAAGGCGCGCTCGCGCGGTCCCCAGATGCGGTTCTCGCGCAGGGCCATGGGCAGCGGGCGGCCCGAGGCCATGGCGTCCTTCACGCGCTTGAGGGCACGGATGTCTTCGGCGATGGCGTAATGCACCAGCACCTCGGCCTCGCCCTCGGCCTGCAGGCCGTCGAGCATGCGCGCCACGCGCTGGGGATTGCCGGCCAGCACCGCCTCGGACAGCTTGAACACGTCGTAGCGCGCCACGTTGTTGACCGCGCCCTCGACCTGCTCCCAGCTCAGCTCGCCGGCCGGGTGCAGCAGCGCGAGCTTCTGGATCTCCTGGTGCGCCGCGAGCAGGTTGCCCTCCACGCGGTCGGCGAAGAACTGCAGCGTGCGCTGGCCTTCATCGCCGGGCATGACGCGCTGGCCCTGCTGGCCCAGCCGCTGCGCGATCCACTGCGGCAGCGCGTTGCGCTCGATGGGGTCGACCTGGATGCTCGCGCCGTTGTTCTCCAGCGCAGAGAACCAGGCACCGGTGCGCGTGGCCTTGTCCAGCCTGGGCAACATCACCAGCGTGAGCGTGCTGTCGTTGCCGGGCGCCGATTCGGCCAGCTGCTGCAGGGCCGCGCTGCCGTCCTTTCCGGGCTTGCCCGAGGGGATGCGGATCTCGACGATCTGCTTGTCGGCGAACAGCGAAAGCGAGCCCCCGGCCGCGAGCACCGCGCTCCAGTCGAAGTGCGCGCCGGCCACGGTGTACGAGCTGCGCTCGGTGTAGCCCTGCGCGCGCGCGGCGGTACGGATGGCATCGGCCGCCTCCTGCGCGAGCAGCGGCTCATCGCCGTGGATCGTGTAGAGGGGCTTCAGGCCCTTCTGCAGATGGGCCGCGAGCTGGGCGCTGGCGAGTTGCATGGAAAAGAAAGAGCCGGTCTCAGATTTCCTTGACCGCCGCCAGCCGGCGCATCAGCTGCTGCGCGATGTCCGACTGCATGTCGCGGAACAGCAGGTCGGCTTCGCCTTCCTTCGCCAGCGCGTTGGTCTCGTTGAAGCTCAGGTCGCGCGTCTGCGAGACATCCGTGGGCGGCAGCAGGTCCTTGCCGCCCGGCGTACGCAGCTTGAAGCGCACCTTCAGCTGCAGCTGCAGTTCGCGCACCAAGCCGGCCGAGTTGGTCGAAATGACGATGCGGTTGCGATCCTCGCTCAGGATCTCGAGCACCACGTCGGCCTTGGAGGCGTCCTCTCCCGACAGCACCGTCACCGAGCCGGTCGCCCGCAGCTCACGCCTGATCTGGTTGATGATGGCCGAGTTGCCCGACACCGACAGCGACTTGAACGCGAAGACGGGAGCCTTGCGCAGCTCGAAGCCGCAGCCGGCCAGGCCGAGCGAGGCACCGGCCGCCGTCAGCCCGAGAAGAAAGCCGCGGCGCGGCAGCGAGACATTGCGAGTGTTCATGCTTGCTTGGTTGATTGAGTCGTTCGTTCGGCGGTTCAGATGACCACGTTGACCAGGCGGCCCGGAACCACGATCACGCGCTTGGCGGACGCCCCCTCGGCGAAGGCCACGAAGTCGTCGCAGGCGAGCGCGAGCTTCTCGATCTCGTCCTTCGACGCGCCGGCCGGCACGCTGAGCTTGCCGCGCAGCTTGCCGTTGACCTGCAGCATGAGCTCGATCTCGTCCTGCACCAGCGCGCTCACGTCGACCGTGGGCCAGGGCGCATCGAGCAGGCCGCCCATGTCCTTGTCGTAGCCGAGCTCGTTCCACAGCTGCTGGGCGATGTGCGGCGTGGCCGGGTACAGGCAGCGCAGCAGGATGCCGAAGCCCTCGCGCAATGCAGCCAAGTCGCCTGGCGTCCCTTCGGATTTGAAGCCCTCCATCGCGTTCAGCAGCTTCATGGCCCCCGACACCACCGTGTTGTATTGCATGCGCTGGTAGTCATAGTCGACCTGGCGCAGCACGGCATGCACTTCGCGGCGCAGCGCCTGCGCACTCTTGCCATACACCGGCGGGCCGCTCGGTGAAACAGGCATTTCGGCCAGCGCTGCACCAAAGTTCCACACGCGGCGCAGGAAGCGGTAGCTGCCTTCGACTGCCGCGTCGTTCCACTCGAGCGTGGCCTCGGGCGGCGCCGTGAACATGGTGTACAGGCGCGCGGTATCGGCGCCGTACTTTTCGATCAGGTCCTGCGGGTCAACGCCGTTGCGCTCGGTCTTGCCCATCTTGCCGACGCCGCCGTACTCGAGCTTCGTTCCGTCGGCCAGCGTACCGCCGATGATCCGGCCCTGCGCATCGACCACCGGGGTGACTTCGGTCGGCGGGAAGAAGTTCTGCCCCCCCTTCTCGCCCCGGTTGTAGAAGATGTGATTGAGCACCATGCCCTGCGTCAGCAGCTTGCTGAAGGGCTCGTCGGCCTTCACCAGGCCGAGGTCGCGCATCACCTTGGTCCAGAAGCGCGCGTACAGCAGGTGAAGAATGGCGTGCTCGATGCCGCCGATGTACTGGTCCATCGGCATCCAGTAGTCGGCGCCGCCGGCCACCATCGCCTCGTCGTTCTTCGGGTCGCAGTAGCGCATGAAGTACCACGACGAGTCGACGAAGGTGTCCATCGTGTCGGTCTCGCGCCGCGCGGGCTTGCCGCACACGGGGCAGACCACGCCGGCATGGAAGCCTTCGTGCTTGTTCAGCGGGTTGCCCGAGCCGTCCGGCACGCAGTCGGTGGGCAGCACCACCGGCAGGTCCTTCTCGGGCACCGGCACTGCGCCATGCTCGTCGCAATGGATGATCGGGATCGGCGTGCCCCAGTAGCGCTGGCGGCTCACGCCCCAGTCGCGCAGACGCCAGGTGGTCTGCAGCTCGCCCAGGCCCTTCTGGCCCAGCGCATGCGCCACGGCGGCCACGGCCTCCTTGTAGGTCATGCCGCTGAAATTGTCGGAGTTGATGGTCACGCCGCGCTGCTTGTCGCCGTACCAGTCCTGCCACTTGTGATAGTCGAAGTGCGGCTCGTCGTCGACCAGCACCACCTGGATGATCTCGATGCCGTACTTGTTGGCGAAGGCGAAGTCGCGCTCGTCGTGCGCGGGCACGCCCATCACGGCGCCATCGCCGTAGCCGATCAGCACGTAGTTGCCGACCCACACCGGCACCTGCTCCTCGGTGATCGGGTGCATCACCGTCAGGCCGGTGGGCACGCCCTTCTTCTCCTGCGTGGCGAGTTCGGCCTCGGTGGTGCCGCCGCTCTTGCACTCCTCGATGAAGGCCGCGACCTTGGGGTCGAGCGTGGCGGCATGCGCGGCCAGCGGGTGCTCGGGCGCCACGGCGCAGAAGGTCACGCCCATGATGGTGTCGGCGCGCGTGGTGAACACGTACATGCGGCCGTCCTGGATCAGCTTGCCGTCGGCGCCCTTGATGTCATGCGTGAAGGCGAAGCGCACGCCCTCGCTCTTGCCGATCCAGTTCTCCTGCATCAGCTTGACGCGCTCGGGCCAGCCCGGCAGCTTGTGCTGGGTGTGCTCGAGCAGCTCCTCGGCGTAGTCGCTGATCTTCAGGTAGTAGCCCGGGATCTCGCGGCGCTCGACCGTGGCGCCGGTGCGCCAGCCCTTGCCGTCGATCACCTGCTCGTTGGCCAGCACGGTCTGGTCGACCGGGTCCCAGTTGACGACCTGGGTCTTTCGGTAGGCAATGCCCTTCTCGAGCATCTTCAGGAACAGCCACTGGTTCCACTTGTAGTAGCTGGGATCGCAGGTGGCGATCTCGCGGCTCCAGTCGATGGCCAGGCCCATGGCCTGGAGCTGGCCCTTCATGTAGGCGATGTTCTCGTAGGTCCACTTGGCCGGCGGCACGCCGTTCTTCAGCGCGGCGTTCTCGGCCGGCAGGCCGAAGGCGTCCCAGCCCATGGGCATCAGCACGTTGTAGCCGCTCATGCGCAGGTAGCGCGTGAGCATGTCGTTGATCGTGTAGTTGCGCACGTGGCCCATGTGCAGCTTGCCGCTGGGGTACGGCAGCATCGAGCAGGCGTAGTACTTCTTGCGGCTCGCGTCCTCGGTGACGCGGTAGGCATCGGCGGCGCTCCATTGCGCCTGGGCAGCGGACTCGACGTCGCTGGGTTTGTAGCTGGGATTCATGGCGGTTCGGCAAGAGCCCGGCTCGGAGCGGCCGGGAACGCGGGATTATCGCGCCCGGGCGAGGCCCCGGCCCGCAGACTCTAGACTCGGGGCACGTAACCTGCGTGTTGCGCGGGTAACGCCTGCCGCCCGGCAGGCTCGTCGCACCGCCTGAAGCACCATGAAACTGCGCCTGAAACACCTTGCCCTGGCCCTCGCGGCCGCCGCCGGCCTCGCCGCCACACCCCTCTGGGCCCAGCAGAACGACAAGCCCCTGCGCATCGTCGTGCCCTTCGCCACCGGGGGGGCGCAGGACGTCATCGCCCGCTACCTGGGCGCCAAGCTCACCGACAAGCTGGGCCAGCCGGTCATCATCGACAACAAGGCCGGTGCCGGCGGCATCGTGGCCGCCGACGCGGTGGCCAAGGCGACCGACGGGGCCACGGTGCTGCTGGCCACCGGCGGCGCGGTCACCATCGCGCCCCACCTGCAGGCCAAGCTCCCCTACGACCCGGTGCACGAGCTGGTACCGGTCGCCCTGGTCGCCGACACCCCCATGACGCTCTCCGTGCGCGCCGAAAGCCCCTACAAGACGGTGGCTGACGTGCTGCGCGACGCCAGGGCCAAGCCCGGCCAGGTCACCTACGCCTCGACCGGCAACGGCACCGTCTCGCACCTGACCGGTGCGCTGCTGGCCCAGGCCAGCGGCGTGAACCTGCTGCACGTGCCCTACCGCGGCGCCGCGCCGGCCCTCACCGACCTGCTGGGCGGCCAGGTGGCGACCATCGTGACCAGCGTGGCCTCGATCGAGCCCATGGTCGCCAGCGGCAAGGCCCGCGTGCTCGGCACCTTCTCGCGCGCCGCGCTGCCCAGCATGGGCTCGGCCCCGACCATCGGCGACGCCACGGGCCTGCCGGGCATGGAAGTGCCGGTCTGGGTCGGTGTGATGGCGCCGGCGCGCATGCCGGCGGCGAGCATCGAGAAGCTGTCGGCCGCACTGGTCGAGGTGTGCAACCTGCCGGAGACGAAGCAGCGCTTCGCCCAGCTGGGCGCAGTCAATACCTGCGGCGGCGCGGCGGCTCTGGGCAAGGTCGTGACCGAGGACAGCCAGCGCTGGGCCAAGGTCATCAAGCAAGGCGGAATCAAGGTTGACTGAGCCCGCGGGCCACAATTACCGCGTCGGCATCGCGGGCGCCGGGGCGATCGCGCTGGCCAGCGCGGCCTGGCTGCGGCGGGCCGGCCACGGCGTCATCGTCTGGTCGCCCGGCGGACGAGGCGCTGACGCGCTGCGCACGCAGCCGCTGGAAGCCGGCGGCATCCAGTCGTTTTCGGTGAGCGTCGAAGTCGCCGACGACCCGGCCGGGCTCTGCGCCGCCTCCGACGTTCTCCTGCTCGCCCTGCCCGTCAACGGCCACAGGCAGGTGATGGACTCCCTGCTGCCCTTCCTGCGCGACGGCCAGACGGTGATCGTCAGCTCGATGGCCTCGCTGTCGTCGCTCTATCTGCACGAAGCCGCGGTGCGCGCCGGCCGGCAGGTCACCGTCGCCAGCTTCGGCACCACCGTGCTGACCGCGCGCCGCGAATCGGGTACCCAGGTCAAGGTGATGACACGGCGCAAAGCCGTCGGCGTCTCCGCCCTGCCCGGCCCCCGGGTGGATGAAGCCGTCGCGCTGTGCACGGATCTCTTCGGCGAAGGCTTTTCCGCGCAGGGCAACGCGCTCGCCAGCGCCCTGGCCAACGTCAATCCGCAGTCGCACGGGCCGCTCGCGGTCTTCAACTGGACACGCATCGAGCGCGCCGAGAACTGGCCGCAGTACCACTGCATGACGCCCGGCGTGGCGCGCGCGATCGAGGCGCTCGATGCCGAGCGCCGCGCCGTGGCGGCCGCCTTCGGCATCGAACTCGGTCCCATCGAGGCACATTTCGCTCGCTCCTTCGGCACCGAGTCGGAAAAGCTCGCCGACATCGCCGCCGAGCTGCACGCCAAGCGCGGCGGCCCGCCGGGCCCCACGCAGACCGACACCCGCTACGTGAGCGAGGACATGCCCTACGGCCTGGCCTTCGTCGAGGCGCTGGGCGCCATCGCCGGCGTGCCTACGCCCGCGACCCGCACCATCGTGGATGCGGCCTCGCTGGTCAACGGCATCGACTACCGCCGCGGGAACGACCTGATCGATCCTCTGGGCCTGGCGAACGAGACAGTCGCCGGCCTGCTCGCGCGCCTAGGCTGAGCCGTCGGCTTCCTCGGGGAACACCGGCTCCCCGAGGTTGAGCATCAGCCGGTTGGCCCAGGCGAAGATGGCCACCGAGTGGATCAGGTCGAGGATCTCCAGCTCGCCCAGCCCGACATCCTTCAGCTTGCGGATGTCCTCGGACGTGACCTTGTCGGGCTTCGCGCCCAGGCGGATCGAGAACTCGACGATGGCCTTCTCGCGCTCCGTGGTGCCGGCGCCCGCCGGCTCCTCGAACACCTGCGAGATCACGTCGTTGCGCTTGGCCAGCTGCTCGAAGCGCTGCGCGTGCACCGAGGCGCAGTACACGCAGCCGTTGACGCGCGACTCCACCGTGGCACCCAGCTCTCGCTCGGCGCGCGGCATGCCGCCCGGTGCGAACATGATCGCGTTGAAGGCGATGGAGCGCTGCAGCAATATCTCGGGCTGGTGCGCCAGCACCAGGAAGTAGGGCGAGGTGCGCGCCTGCGGGCTCATCTCGTCCAGCGCCGCCAGCTGCTCGGGCGTGGCGGTGTCGACGTTCACCGTGTCGAGCCACGGCTTCCACTTGAGCACTTCGTTGGTGAAGCCCTTGATGCGGATCGGGGCGCTCATGCCGACACCTCCAGCGCGGCCAGCGCCTTCAGGCCCGCGGCGACGCGGATCTGGTACGAGAGGAAGGCGATCAGCTGGCTCGTCGCCACGATGGCCGGCGTCGAAAGGCCGCTTTCGGCCAGCGACTGCACGGCAGCCCTGTCACCTTCAATGGGGCGCTCGATCAGCTTGCCGGTGAAGGCCAGCACGGCCTGCAGGCGTGCGTCGGCCACGGGTTTGCCGGCATCAACAGCCGAGACCACGGCGGCGGCGGCGCCCTCGGCCGCGAGCCGGTCGCGGTAGTGCACAGCGAGGCTGTCCGCCTTCGACACGCGGCAGGCATGCAGCGCCACCAGCAGCCGCTCGATCACCGAGATGCCCTCGACGGAGGGGGAAAACATCGCGTCGTAGCTGCCCTGCGTGGCGGCGAGCACCTTTTCGCGCTGGCGCCGCAGCGCCCAGTTGGGCTGGTCCGGCGTCAGCGGGACGACGGCATCGATCACATCGGAAACGGGTGTGCTTGTCATGGTTCGGTTTCTTCTCGATTTCTCTCTTGCGGCGGCAGCGCGGGCGTCCATTCGTCGCCGAACAGCTCCGGCTCGGCAAAGACTTCGAGGTTGGCCCAGTGATGGTCGAAGTCCTCGCGGTAGAACAGGCTGGCGATGCCGCTGGCCAGCCGTTTCGCACCGTCGCTGATGGCCGGGATGTCGCCCGACACCGTGCCGTGCGACAGCGCCGCCGGGTAGCAGAAGCAGTGGGTGCGCCCGAGCCCCGGGCATTCGCCGGGCGCGCGCTCCTTGAATTCGAAGGCCGGGCCGAGGTCGGGCGAGTCGTCCAGCTCCTGGTCTTCGTCGCCGGGGGCGGGCTGAAAGCGATCCTTCCAGGTGCGCACATGGGCGGCAATGCCGTCGAACTCGGGGCGGTTGGGCCAGTCGACCTTGAAGCCGGTCGAGACGATCAGGAAGTCGAATTCGAAGTCGCCCTTGGGCGTCGACACGCGCATCGCCTCGCCCTTCGGCTCGATGGCCAGCACCGGGCAGCCGAAGTTGAAGAAGGCATTGGGATGGCGCGACACCCGCAGCGTGCTGCCATGCGGCGGCGGCACGTTCAGCACGTTGATGTAGTGGCGGATGCGCCACTTGAGTTCGTCCGGCAGGTCGTAGTGCCCCTGCGTGAGCCCCGGCACGCCCGCGCCCTTGCCCTTGTTGACGCGCGGCAGGTCGGTGCGGCGGATCAGCAGCTCGACGCTGTGGGCGCCGGCCTCCAGCGCGGTGGCGGCGCTGTCCATGGCCGAAGAGCCGGCGCCGATCACACCCACGCGCAGGCCCTTGAGCCGGCCGTAGTCCATCTCGTCGGAAGAATGCGCCCACTGCGAGCGCGGCAGGGCGTTCACGAAGGCGGGAACGGCCGGGCCGCCAAGGCCGTCGCGCCCGGTGGCCAGGACGAGGCGGCGCGCCAGCACGCTGCTTTCGCCTCCGGGCGTGCGCAGGGCGAGGCGCACGCCGGTCGCATCGGGCAGGGGCTGGATGCCGGTCACGGCCGTGTTGTTGCGCACGTCCACGCCCATCACGCGGCGATACCAGACGAGGTAGTCCATCCACTGCAGGCGCGGGATCTTGTCCATCGCGGTCCAGGCCTCCAGCCCGAACTGGGCCTCGAACCATGCGCGGAAGGTGAGCGCGGGCAGCCCCAGCGCGGGACCGGTGAGCTCCTTGGGCGAGCGCAGCGTCTCCATGCGGGCCGTGGTGGCCCAGGGGCCCTCGCTGCCGGCGGGCGAGCGGTCGAAGATCACGGCGCGCACGCCCAGCTGCGCCAGCGCGACCGAGGCGGCCAGGCCGGCCTGGCCGCCGCCGACGATGGCCACGTCGAGCATGGGCTCGCCGCCGGCCTGCCGCGCGGGCATCCACTGGCGGGCGGGCCAGCCGAGGTATTCGAGGTCCTGGGCGAGCCGCGCTTCGAGCGCGGCCAGGGAAGAGGAGGAAGCGGGATCGGAAGTCGTCATCTTGAAAAGCGGGAACGGCGCCCAGTGTAGAAAGAAAGCTTCACGCGCCATCGCACCGTGCGCCGGCGCCCCGCATGACCGTATCACTGGCCCGGATTTCGCATGCCACAATGATTTCAGACCACAGGGACCGGCATGGGCAGCAAAACCGACGGCAGCAACAGCGAATGGTGGCGCGGCGCGGTGATCTACCAGATCTACCCGCGCAGCTTCATGGACAGCGACGGCGACGGCATCGGCGACCTGCCGGGCATCACGTCCCGGCTCGAACACGTGGCCGGCCTCGGCGTCGATGCCATCTGGGTCTCCCCCTTCTTCCGCTCGCCGATGAAGGACTTCGGCTACGACGTGGCCGACTACCGCGCGGTCGACCCGATCTTCGGCACGCTGGCCGACTTCGACGCCATGCTGGCGCGGATGCACGAGCTGGGTCTGAAGCTCATCATCGACCAGGTGCTCTCGCACACCTCCGACCAGCACGCCTGGTTCGCCGAAAGCCGGTCTTCGCGCGACAACCCCAAGGCCGACTGGTACGTGTGGGCCGACCCCAAGCCCGACGGCACGCCGCCGACCAACTGGCTCTCGGTGTTCGGCGGCTCGGCCTGGCAGTGGGACTCGCGCCGGCGCCAGTACTACCTGCACAGCTTCCTCGCCGAGCAGCCCGACCTCAACTTCCACAACCCCGAGGTGCAGGCGGCGCTGCTGGACGAGGTGCGCTTCTGGTGCGAGCGCGGCGTGGACGGCTTCCGCTTCGACGCCTGCAACCACCAGTTCCACGACGCGCTGCTGCGCGACAACCCGCCGGCCACGCTGGCCTCCATCGGCGAGGTCAGCACGGTGCGCGCCGACAACCCGTACGCGATGCAGCAGCACCTGTACGACAAGAGCCAGCCCGAGAACCTGGTTTTCCTCGAAAGCCTGCGCCGGCTGCTGGACGACTACGGCGCGGTGGCGCTGGGCGAGGTCGGCGATGAAAACGCGCCGCCGGTCATGGCCCGGTACACCGAGCTCGGCAAGCGACTGCACCTGGCCTACAGCTTCAGCCTGCTGACGGCCGACCACAGCCCCGCGCACCTGCGCCACCAGGTCGAGGCGCTCGACGACGCGCTCGCGCAAACGGGCGGCTGGGGCTGCTGGGCGGTATCGAACCACGACGTGCCGCGCGTCGCCACGCGCTGGAGCGACGGCAGCGCGCCCGACACGCGCCGCGACCGGCTCTGGCTCGCGCTGCTGCTGTCGCTGCGCGGCAGCGCCAGCATCTACCAGGGCGAGGAACTGGGCCTGCCCGAGGCCGAGGTGCCCTTCGAACTGCTGCAGGACCCGTACGGCCGCGCCTTCTGGCCCGAGTTCAAGGGCCGCGACGGCTGCCGCACGCCCATGCCCTGGACCCCCGAGGCACCCAACGGCGGCTTCAGCACCGGCACGCCCTGGCTGCCGGTGTACGGCCCGCACCTGCCGCTGGCCGTCGAACGGCAGGCCGCCGACCCCGGCTCGATGCTGGACTTCAGCCGCGCGCTGCTGCACTGGCGGCGTACCCAGCCGCTGCTGCGCACCGGCGGCATCCGCTTCATCGATGCGCCGGAGCCCCTGCTGCACTTCGAGCGCGGTGACGGCCTCCATTCGCTGCAGGCCGTCTTCAACCTCGGTGGCGAGCCGGTGTCGATGCCGCTGCCCGACGGGTTGATGCCTCTGGTCGGACAGCCGCTCGCGCCGACCGCCGTCATCCAGGACTCAGACGAAAGGCGCATGCTGGTGCTTGCGCCGTACGGCGTCTTCTTCGGCACGCCCGCCGCGGAAGAAGGACGAAGCTGACCGCCATGTCATCGAAGACCAAGCCGCTGCCCGAAGCCGATATCCACGCGCTGATGCGCGCGGAGCACGGCGATCCGTTCGCGGTGCTCGGCCCGCACGAGACTGCCGAGGGCCTGGTGGTGCGGGCGCTGCTGCCCGGCGCGCAGCACGTGGCCGTGGTGCATTCGCGCACCGGCTGGCCGCTTTCCATCCTCTCGCGCCATCCCGAGTCGGATCTGTTCAGCGGACTCGTTCCCGCGGCCGAGGCCCGCATGGGCTATTCGTTCCAGGTCGACTGGGACACGCACACCTCGCGGCTCGAGGACCCGTATCGCTTTCCGTTCGTGCTCGGCGAGACCGACGTGTGGCTGCTGGCCGAGGGCACGCACCTGCGGCCGTGGGAGCGCCTGGGCGCGCACCTGCGCGAGATGGACGGCGTGAAGGGCGTGGCCTTCGCGGTCTGGGCGCCGAACGCGAAGCGCGTGTCGGTGGTCGGCAGCTTCAACAACTGGGACGGCCGGCGCCACATGATGCGGCTGCGCCGCGAGTGCGGCGTGTGGGAGATCTTCGCGCCGCACGTGTCCGTGGGCGACAGCTACGAGTTCGAGATTTTGTCGGCGCAGGACGAGGTGCTGCGCAAGGCCGACCCCTTCGCCTTCTCGGCGCAGCTGCGCCCCGACACCGCCTGCGTGGTGCAGCCCCTGCCCGCGCCGGTGAAGATGCCCGAGGGCCGCGCCGCCGCGAACGGGCGCGACGCGCCCATCAGCATCTACGAGGTGCACCTGGGCTCGTGGCGCCGCAAGAACGGCCACGAATGGCTGGACTACCGCGAGCTGGCCGACACGCTGGTGCCTTATGCGCGCGACATGGGCTTCACGCACATCGAGCTGCTGCCCGTCAGCGAGCACCCCTTCGACGGCTCGTGGGGCTACCAGCCCATCGGCCTCTATGCGCCGACCTCGCGCTTCGGCACGCCCGGCGACTTCCGGCACTTCGTCGAGGCCGCGCACGCGGCGGGGCTGGGCGTGATCCTCGACTGGGTACCTGCGCACTTCCCCACCGATTCGCACGGCCTCGGCCGCTTCGACGGCACCGCGCTGTACGAGTACGCCGATCCGCGCGAGGGCTTCCACAACGACTGGCAGACACTGATCTTCAACTACGCGCGCACGGAGGTGCGCAACTACCTCGTCGGCAACGCGCTGTACTGGCTCGAGCGCTACGGCGTGGACGGCCTGCGCGTCGACGCGGTGGCGTCGATGCTGTACCGCGACTACAGCCGCAAGTCGGGCGAATGGGTGCCCAACGCGCTCGGCGGGCGCGAGAACCTGGAGGCCATCGAATTCCTGCGCCGCATGAACCGCGTGGTGGGCATCGAACGGCCCGGCGCGATGACGGTCGCCGAGGAGTCGACCAGCTTTCCCGGTGTGACCCGGCCGCCCGAGGACGGCGGGCTGGGCTTCCACTACAAGTGGAACATGGGCTGGATGAACGACACGCTGGCATACGCCGGCACCGATCCGGTCTACCGCAAGCACCATCATCGGCAGATCACCTTCGGGCTGATGTACGCGCACAGCGAGAACTTCGTGCTGCCGCTGTCGCATGACGAGGTGGTGCATGGCAAGGGATCGATGATCGGGCGCATGCCCGGCGACGAGTGGCAGAAGTTCGCGGGACTGCGCAATCTGTATGGGTACCTCTGGGCCTATCCGGGGAAGAAGCTGCTGTTCATGGGCGGGGAGTTTGCGCAGTACGCGGAGTGGAATGCCGATCGGAGTCTGGATTGGCATCTGCTGGAGCATGCGGCGCATCAGGGGGTGCGGAGGCTGGTGCGGGATCTGAACAACGTTTATCGGCACTTTCCTGCGCTGCATGAGCTCGACCATGAGGCGCGAGGGTTCGAGTGGATCGTGCATGACGATGCGGATCAGTCGGTGTTTGCTTTTGTGCGGCGGGCGCGGGATGGGGCGTTTGTTGTCGTGGTTTGCAACTTCACGCCTGTGCCTCGGCATGGGTATCGACTGGGGGTTCCTTCTAGCGGCTCCTACCGGGAGGTCATCAATACGGATGGGGTTGTCTATGGGGGGAGTGGGGTTGGGAATGGGGTTGTCGAGAGTTCGCCTGTGGCTTGGCATGGGAAGACGGACTCCTTGTCTATTAGCGTGCCGCCGCTGGGGACCTTGATGTGGGTGCTGGTTTGATCTTTGAGGTTGTTTGCTTCCCGAGGCCGGGTCTCGGCCCGGCGGCCGACTCACTTTCTTTTGCTTCGCCAAAAGAAAGTAAGCAAAGAAAAGGCGACCCTACTGTCTGCGTCCCTTCGCTTCGCTACGGGCAACCTGCGGTGCTCGACGTAGGAGGGGGTCCGCAGAACTCGCTTCACTTCGTTACGCTCAAACAGCTGCGGCCCTTGTCCCTCCTACGCCTGCGCTCCTCGGCGCAGCCAGAAGGGAGTTGGGAACCAAACAGGCCATCGCTGCGCTCGGCCGCCGAACAGCCTGCACTGGCCTTCGCTTCGCTCGGCCACGTATTCACATTCAACTTCAGCGCCGCCAACAAGAGCAGCGATTCACTCCAAGCACGGCAAGCGCGAAGCGCTTGCCGTGCCTTGGCGGCCGAGCGAAGCAAAGGCCCGGGTGTTCTCCCTCCCCTCTGGCTGCGCCGAGGAGCGCAGCGTTTCGCGGATCAGGGCTCGCAGCTGTTTGAGCGAAGCGAGTTCTGCGAGACCCCGCGAAACGCGAGCACCGCAGGTTGCCCCGTAGCGAAGCGAAGGGGTCGCAGACAGTGGGGTCGCCTTTTCTTTGCCTACTTTCTTTTGGCGAAGCAAAAGAAAGTAGGTCCGCCGCCGGGCGGAACTCCCGGCCCCGGGAAGCAAACTCCATGAGGAGCCCACAACAATGCTGAGCCCAGGCAACCCCTACCCCCTAGGCGCAACCCCCTCCCCCCAGGGCATCAACTTCGCAATAGCAGCCCCCACAGCAGAAGCAGTAGACCTCTGCATCTTCGACACCACAGGCAAGAACGAACAACAACGCCTCAGCCTGAAAGAACAAACAGACGGCATCTGGCACGGCCACCTCCCAAGCGGCAAGCCAGGCCTCGTCTACGGCTACCGAGTCCACGGCCCCTGGAACCCCAAGGCAGGCCAGCGCTTCAACCCATCGAAGCTGCTCCTCGACCCATACGCCCGCGAGATCGTAGGCACCTACGACGGCAGCGACCTCTTCCTGGGCCACGACCCGGCGAATCCAGAAAAAAGAGACCCCCGAGACAACGCAGCCATCGCCCTCAAGGCCCGGGTAGCGCCGGCACCGACCGAGCATGGACCTGCAGGCCACGCCCGCATCGCATCAGGCGACCGCGTCCTCTACGAACTCCACGTCAAGGGCCAGACAAAACTCCACCCCGCCGTCCCCGCAGTCCTCAGAGGCACCTACGCCGGCCTCGCCGAACCCGCGGTACTCGACCACCTCCAGCGACTGGGCATCACCACCCTGAGCCTCATGCCCGTGCAGCACCGCGCCGACGAGCCGCGCCTCCTGCGCATGGGCCTGAGCAACTACTGGGGCTACAACACCATCGGCTGGTTCGCGCCCGAAGCCCGCTACTGGAGCGGCCGCCCCGGCACCACGCCCGCCGGCGAGTTCCGCGCAATGGCCGACGCGATCCACGCGCGCGGCATGGAGCTGGTGATCGACGTGGTCTACAACCACAGCGCCGAGAGCGACGAACTCGGCCCGACGCTTTCGATGCGCGGCATCGACAACGCGCTCTACTACCACCTGCGCGCCGACGACCGCGCGCTCTACGAGAACTGGGCCGGCACCGGCAACTGCCTGAACCTCGGCGAGCCCCGCGTGCTGCAGCTCGTGATGGACAGCCTGCGCTTCTGGGCCTGCGAGATGGGCGTCGACGGTTTCCGCTTCGATCTCGCACCCGTGCTCGGCCGCGCCGACGCGCAACGCGGGTTCGATGCGCGCGCGCCCTTCTTCGCCGCCATTTCGCAAGACCCGGTGCTCTCGCGCACGCTGCTCATCGCCGAGCCCTGGGACATCGGCCCCGGCGGCTACCGGCTCGGCGGGTTCCCGCCCGGCTGGCTCGAATGGAACGACCGCTACCGCGACACGCAGCGCGGCTTCTGGCTGCGGCAGGAGCATGACGACAGGGCGAAGCTCGGCGACTTCGCCCATCGCTTCGCGGCCTCCAGCGCCCAGTTCGCGCACCACGGCCGCGCGCCGACGGCCAGCGTCAACTTCATCACCGCGCACGACGGCTTCACGCTGCGCGACCTGGTGAGCTACGGCGAGCGCCGCAACCTCGCCAACGGCGAGGGCAACCGCGACGGCCACGCCCACAACATGAGCAACAACTGCGGCGTCGAGGGCCCGAGCGACGACCCCGCCGTGCTCGCCCTGCGCACCCGCCTGCGGCGCGCGCTGCTCGCCACGCTGATGCTGTCGCAGGGCACGCCGATGCTGCTGGCCGGCGACGAGATCGGCCACGGCCAGCAGGGCAACAACAACGCCTACTGCCAGGACAACGAGACCACCTGGCTCGCGTGGATCGGCACGTCGGCGCCCGGCAGCGACGCGGCGCGCATGAGCGCCTTCTTGGCCCGCCTCGCCGCGCTGCGCCGCGAGGCCCCCGCCCTGCGCAGCACGCGCTGGTGGCCGGCGGAAGAGCCGTCAAGGGAGGCTCCGCGGGGAGCGCCGGGCATCCGCTGGCTGCGCCCCGACGGCGAGCCGATGACGCCCGCCGAATGGAGCTCGGGCACGGCCCTTGCAATCCTCTTCAGCCGTGACTTTCCTCACGACACCGCGGACGGCGGCGCATGGCTGGTGATGGTGAACGCGGGCCCCGAGACCGTGTCGTTCACGCTGCCGGCGGGCGCGTGGCGCCTTTGCCTGTCCACCGATCCCGACAGCGATCCGGACAACGCACAGGGCCGGGCGCTGACCGGCACGCTGCAGGTGCCTTTCTCGAGCATCGGGATTGCAAGAACGTAGGAGCCAGGCGTACGGCGCGGTGCTAGTCTCGATGCAGAAACTCTGACGGCGGATTCCGGCAAGCGAACAAACCAACGAACGGAGACTCAGGATGGACAACCCAACACCGCAAGCGCAGCTACCGCAACAGCAGGAGCTGCAGGCCCATCAACTGGTCCGCCGCACCATCGCACTGGTGCTGGCCGGCGGACGCGGCTCCCGCCTCAAGCAGCTGACCGACCGGCGCGCCAAGCCGGCCGTGTACTTCGGCGGCAAGTTCCGCATCATCGACTTCGCGCTGTCCAACTGCCTGAACTCGGGCATCAGGCGCATGGCGGTGGTCACGCAGTACAAGTCGCACTCGCTCATGCGCCACCTGCAGCGCGGCTGGAGCTTTTTGCGCGCCGAGCTCAACGAGATGGTCGACGTGCTTCCCGCCCAGCAGCGCGTGGGCGACGAGCACTGGTACCGCGGCACGGCCGACGCGGTGTTCCAGAACCTGGACATCATCCAGACCCGCTCCACCAGGCACGACTACGTGGTGGTGCTGGCCGGCGACCACATCTACAAGATGGACTACTCGCTGATGGTGAAGGACCATGCCGAGCGCGGCCTGGGCTGCACGGTCGGCTGCATCGAGGTGCCGCGCATGGAGGCCACGGCCTTCGGCGTGATGGCCGTGGACGACGGCCGCCAGATCACCGACTTCCTCGAGAAGCCCGCCGATCCGCCCGCCATGCCCGGCAGGCCCGACACGGCGCTGGCGAGCATGGGCATCTACGTGTTCGATTCCGAGTACCTCTACCAGCTGCTCGAGGAGGACAACGCCAACCCCGATTCGAGCCACGACTTCGGCAAGGACATCATCCCCCGCGCCGTGGCCCAGGGCCGCGCGCTGGCCCATCCCTTCGGCATGTCCTGCGTGACGCGGGCCTCGCGCGGGCCGGAGGCCAAGACCTACTGGCGCGACGTGGGCACGATTGATGCATTCTGGGCAGCCAACCTCGACCTGGCCTCCATCACCCCGGAGCTCGACATCTATGACACGGACTGGCCCATCTGGACCTACCAGCGGCAGCTGCCGCCGGCCAAGTTCGTGCTCGACCGCAACGGCCACCACGGCATGACGGTCAACACCATCGTCTCCGGCGGCTGCATCGTCTCGGGCTCCAAGGTCAGCAGCTCGGTGCTGTTCTCGGGCGTGCGCGTGCATTCCTTCTGCGAGATCAACGAGGCCGTGCTGCTGCCCGACGTGGAAGTCGGCCGCGGCGCCAGACTGAACCGCGTGGTGATCGACCGCGCCTGCGTCATACCCGAGGACATGGTGATCGGCGAAGATGCCGAGGCGGACGCCGCTCGCTTCGAGCGCACCGAGAACGGCGTGGTGCTGGTCACCCGCGAGATGCTCAAACGACTGGCCTCGGCCTGATCCACCAACGATGCGAATCCTCCAGGTCAGCGCCGAACTCTTCCCCCTCCTCAAGACCGGCGGCCTGGCCGACATCGCCGGCGCCCTGCCCCTGGCGCTCATCGCCGAAGGGCAGGACGCGCGCGTGCTGCTGCCGGGCTTCCCGGCCATCGTGGCCGGCGTGCGCGACCTGGCGCCCGTGGCCGCCTTCGATGCGCCCTGGGGCGAAGGCTTCGGGCTGCGCCTCGGGCACATCGACATCGACGGCACGCCCGGCATCCCGGCCTACGTGATCGACGCGCCGGCGCTCTACGGCCGGCCCGGCAACCCCTACGAGGACATCTCGCGCCAGCCCTACGGCGACAACCACCGCCGCTTCGCGCTGCTCGGCTGGGCGGCGGCGCAACTGGCGCAGGGGCTCGATCCGCAGTGGCAGCCCGAGGTGGTGCACGCGCACGACTGGCACGCCGCGCTCGCGCCGGCCTACCTGCACTTCGCGCGGCAGGCCGGCGGCCCGCGCGTGGGCAGCGTCTTCACCGTGCACAACCTGGCCTACCAGGGCATCTTCGCGCCCTGGCACTTTGCGGAGCTCGGCCTGCCCGGCCCGGCGTTCCAGATGAACGGCCTCGAATACCACGGCCAGATCTCGTTCATGAAGGGTGGCCTGTACTTCGCCGACCGGCTCACCACCGTGAGCCCGACCTACGCGCTGGAGATCCAGACCCCCGAGCAGGGCTGCGGGCTCGACGGCCTGCTGCGCCAGCGCAGCGCGGTGCTGAGCGGCATCCTCAACGCGGTCGACGACAAGGTCTGGAACCCCGCCACCGACGCCGCCCTGATCCAGGGCTATCACACGCCCGAAGGCCGCCACATGGCCGGCAAGGCGCGCTGCAAGTCGGTGCTGCAGCACCAGCTGGGGCTGGCCGAGCGGCCCGATGCGCCGCTCTTCATCGTCGTGAGCCGGCTCACCGAGCAGAAGGGCCTGCACCTGGTGCTCGGCGGGCTCGACGCACTGCTGGCCCAGGGCGGGCAGCTCGCGCTGCTGGGCAGCGGCGAGGCCTGGCTGGAGGAAGCCTTCCGCCAGCGCGCGGCGGCCGCGCCGCAGTCGGTAGCCGTGACCATCGGCTACAACGAGACGCTGGCCCACCAGCTCTTCGGCGCGGGCGACGTGACCCTGGTGCCCTCGCTCTTCGAACCCTGCGGCCTCACGCAGATGTACGGCCTGAAGTACGGCGCCCTGCCGCTGGTACGCCGCGTCGGCGGGCTGGCCGACACGGTGGTCGACAGCTCGCTTGAAGACCTGGCCAGCGGCGAGGCCACCGGCTTCGTGTTCGACCGCTTCGAAGTGGCCGACTACGAGCGCGCCGTGCGCCGCGCCTTCGCCCTGCACGAGCGCGCGCCCGACTGGCGCCGCGTGCGCGGCAACGCCATGCGGCGGCCGGCCGACTGGGCCACGGCGGCGGCGCAGTACATCGACGTCTACCGTCAAGCCATCCAGCAATAGATAGATAACCCGGGAGCGTTCCCATGACGATCAAGGACTTCGCCTACGACCACCCCGACCGCGACGTCGCGGCCTTCAAGCGCGCCGTGGCCAACAAGCTGATCTACGCGGTCGGCAAGGACCCCGTCGCGGCCAGCCAGGACGACTGGCTCAACGCCACCTCGCAGGCGGTGCGCGACCAGTTGGTCGAGCGCTGGATGATGACCACGCGCGCCAACTACGCGCAGGACTTGAAGCGCGTCTACTACCTGTCGATGGAGTTCCTGATCGGGCGCACCTTCACCAACGCGCTGCTGGCGGTGGACCTGTACGACACCGTGCGCGAGGCGCTGGCCGACTTCGGCGTGGACATGGCGGCGCTGTCCGAACGCGAGCCCGACGCGGCGCTGGGCAACGGCGGCCTGGGGCGGCTGGCGGCCTGCTTCCTCGACTCGATGGCCACGCTGGGCGTGCCGGGCATGGGCTACGGCATCCGCTACGAGTACGGCATGTTCCGCCAGCGCATCGTCGACGGCCAGCAGGTGGAGACACCCGACTACTGGCTCACGCGCGGCAACCCGTGGGAGTTCCAGCGGCCCGAGGTGAACTACCGCGTGCGCTTCGGCGGCCACGTGCAGAAGCGCGAAGGCGCCGGCGCGGCATCGGGCGCCGCCGACTGGGTCGACACGCACGACGTGCTGGCGGTGGCCTACGACACCATCATCCCGGGCTACGGCACGCAGGCCACCAACACGCTGCGGCTTTGGTCGGCGCGCGCCACCGAGGAGATCGACCTCTCGGCCTTCAACCGCGGCAACTACATGCAGGCGGTGGAGAGCAAGAACCACTCGGAGAACGTCTCGCGCGTGCTCTACCCCGACGACTCCACGCCCTCGGGCCGCGAGCTGCGGCTGCACCAGGAGTACTTCTTCTGCAGCGCGAGCGTGCAGGACCTGCTGCGCCGCTACCTGCGCAACCACAAGACCTTCGACCAGCTGTCGGAGAAGGTCAGCATCCACCTGAACGACACGCACCCCGTGCTGGCGGTGCCCGAACTCATGCGGCTGCTGCTCGACGAGCATGGCCTCTCGTGGGACGTGGCCTGGGCGCACACGCAGAAGGTGTTCAGCTACACCAACCACACCCTGATGCACGAGGCGCTGGAGACCTGGCCGGTGGAGATGCTGGGGCGCATCCTGCCGAGGCACCTGCAGATCATCTACGACATCAACGCGAAGTTCCTCGCCGCCGTGACGCAGAAGGTGGGCAACGACGTGGAGCTGATGCGCCGCCTTTCGCTGGTCGACGAGGCCGGCGAGCGGCGCGTGCGCATGGCCTACGTGGCGGTGCTCGCGAGCCATTCGGTCAACGGCGTGTCGGGGCTGCACTCGGAGCTGATGAAGCAGTCGATCTTCTCGGACTTCGCGAAGATCTTTCCCGAGCGCTTCAACAACAAGACCAACGGCGTCACGCCGCGCCGCTGGCTGGCGCAGGCCAACCCGCCGCTGGCGGCGCTGCTCGACCAGCGCATCGGCAAGGGCTGGCGGCGCGACCTGTCGCAGCTGGAGGCGCTCAGGCCCATGGCCGCGCAGCCGGCCTTCGTGCGCGCGTTCCGCCACGCCAAGCGCGAGAACAAGCTGCGGCTGGCCAACTGGGTCGAGCAGCACCTGAAGATCGACATCGACACGGACGCGCTGTTCGACGTGCAGGTCAAGCGCATCCACGAATACAAGCGGCAGCTGCTCAACGTGCTGCACGTGGTGACGCGCTACCACCGCATCCTCGACGCGCAGGCCGCGGGTACGCCGATCGACATGGTGCCGCGCGTGGTGGTGTTCGCGGGCAAGGCGGCATCGGCCTATGCGATGGCCAAGCTGGTCATCCGGCTCATCAACGACGTGGCGAGCACCATCAACGCCGACGCGCGCGTGGGCAAGCTGCTGAAGGTGGTGTTTTTGCCGAACTACAGCGTGAGCCTGGCCGAGGTCATCATGCCGGCGGCCGACCTCTCGGAGCAGATCTCCACGGCGGGCACGGAAGCCTCGGGCACCGGCAACATGAAGTTCGCGCTCAACGGCGCGCTCACCATCGGCACGCTGGACGGCGCGAACGTGGAAATGCGCGAGAGCGTGGGGCCCGAGAACATCTTCATCTTCGGCAATACCACGCCCGAGGTGGCCGACATCCGCGCGCGGGGCTACCAGCCGCGCGAGATCTACGAGGAGAACGCCGAGCTCAAGCGCGTGCTCGACGCGATCCGCGACGGAGAGTTCTCGCCCGGCGAGCCGGCGCGCTACCAGGGCATCTACGACGCACTGGTGAACTGGGGCGACCACTACCTGCTGCTGGCCGACTACGCGAGCTACGTGGCGAAGCAGGCCGAGGTCGATGCGCTGTACCGCGACTCGGATGCGTGGACGCGCACGGCGATCCTCAACGTGGCGGGGATGGGGGTGTTCTCGTCGGACCGCACGATTGCGCAGTACGCGCACGAGATCTGGCACACCAAGCCAGTAGTGCTGGGCTAGCCAGCTAGCTTCCCGGCTTCTTCGGCGGTTCGGCTTCCGTGACGAAGCCGATGCGGCTGAGCCCGGCCTTGTTCGCGATGCCCATCAGCGCCACCACCTTGCCGTAGGGCACGGTCTGGTCGGCGCGCAGCTGCACCTCGGTGTCCTTGCTGTCGGCGGCGGCCTTTTCGAGTTGCTGCGCCAGTTCCTCGTCGGTCACGGCCTTGTCGTTGAGGAAGACCTTGCCCGATGCGTCGACCGACAGGCTCACGAACTTGGGCGCGTCGTTGGGCTGGCCGGCATCGGTCTGCGGCAGGTCGAGCTTGATCGAGCTGGCCATCAGCGGCGCGGTGATGATGAAGATCACCAGCAGCACCAGCATCACGTCGACCAGTGGCGTGACGTTGATGTCGGACAGCGGCCGCTGCGCGCCCGCGCCCATGGCGCGACCGCCGCCGCCGGTGGCGCTGCCCAGTGATGTGCGACCGAAGGCCATGGCTGCGGCTCTTGCTGTCTGCGTGCTCTCAGACCGGCATCGGCCGCGCGGGCGGCGGCGCGACGGGCGCGGCCGGGGCTCCGAAGCTGCCCAGCAGGTCGTGCGCGAAGCCTTCGAGCTCGGCTTCGATGCGGCCGATGACGCGGCCGAAGACGTTGTAGGCCAGCACGGCCGGAATGGCCACGGCCAGGCCGAAGGCCGTCATGATGAGCGCCTCGCCGACCGGGCCCGCCACCTTGTCGATGGTGAAGCCGCCGGTCTGGCCGGCAATGCCCGTCAGCGCGCCGTAGATGCCCCAGACCGTGCCCAGCAGCCCGACGAAGGGCGCGGTGGCGCCGACCGTGGCCAGCAGGATCTGCCCCGCCTGCAGCCGGCGCAGCGCGCCGTGCAGGGCGTCGCGCAGCACGCGCGTGAGCCGCTGGTTGCGGTCGACCGTGGCGCCCAGCGTGCCCGCCGCTTCGCCGGCGGCCACGCTCCTGATGGCCGACACGGCGGGCGACACCAGCGTCGCGCGGTCGAAGGCCCTGAGTTTCTGCTCGGCGTCGGCCAGCGTGGACGACTGCCAGAACGCCGCGATGCTGCGCAGCACGTCGCGCGTGCCGCCGCGCAGCAGCCACGCCTTCCAGAGGATGATGACCCAGCTCGCGATCGACATCGCGAGCAGCAGCGCGGCCACCGAACGGCTGACGCCGTCACCGTGGGCCAGCAGTTCGAGCACGCTCATCGGCGGTCCTTCCGGGCTGCGCGGTCAGCGCAGGCCGAGCACGTCGTACATGTCGAACAGGCCCGCGCGCTGCCCGGCCAGGAAGCGCACCGCGCGCAGGCTGCCCTGTGCATACGTGACGCGGCTCGACGACTTGTGGGTGATCTCGATGCGCTCGCCGGTGCCGGCGAACAGCACGGTATGGTCGCCCACGATGTCGCCGCCGCGGATGGCCGAGAAGCCGATGGTGGACGGGTCGCGCTCGCCGGTGATGCCCTCGCGGGCATAGACGGCACAGTCCTTGAGGTCGCGGCCCAGCGCGTCGGCGATGACCTCGCCCATCTTGAGCGCGGTGCCCGAGGGCGCGTCGACCTTGTGGCGGTGGTGCGCCTCGATGATCTCGATGTCGTAGCCCGTCGCCATGGCCTTGGCCGCCATCTCGAGCAGCTTGAAGGTGACGTTGACGCCCACGCTCATGTTGGGCGCCATCATGATCGCGATGTCCTTCGCGATCTCGGCGATCTCGGCCTTCTGGGCGTCGCTGAAGCCGGTGGTGCCGATGACGGCCTGCACGCCCAGTTCGCGGCAGACCGCGAGATGCGCAAGCGTGCCCTCGGGGCGGGTGAAGTCGATGAGCACCTGCGCGTCCTTCAGGCCGGCGCGCAGGTCGGACACGATGGACACGCCGCTGTCGAAGCCCAGGAAGGCGCCGGCATCGGCGCCGAGGGCCGGGCTGCCGGCGATGTCGAGGGCGCCGGCCAGGCGCAGGTCGGGCGCGTTGCGCACGGCCTCGATCAGCATGTGGCCCATGCGGCCCGATGCCCCGGCGATGGCGACGCGGCGCGGCGCGGAGGCGGAATTGCTGGTGGGAGTGGAGGTGGATTCGGTCACGCTGGTTCAGTCTTCGGGAATTTCGAAACGGCCAATGGCATGCATGGACACGGAACGGACGCCGCCCGACTGGCGGGCGCCGCCCGCAGCCGCCGATGCTCCTGCGCGCTCAGCGCGCGGCTTCGAGCGGGGGGTAGGCGGCCGGCAGCGGCGGCAGGGAAGCCGACGACGAGCCCTTGGAGGCATCGGCCTTCTTCTCGTCGTCCTTGGGGGCGTATTTCTTGAGCTCGTCTTCCGAGGCCTCGAGCGCGGGCACCTTGCCGGATTTCTTGCGGGTGTCGAGCGTGGCGACGAATTCTTCCTCGCTGGGCATCTCGTCGCCCTGGAAGCGGTCCATGATCTCGCCGTTGAAGAACACGGTCAGGCGGCGTTCCTGTGGGTCGACGCCCTGGCGGCGGATGGTGAAGACGTAGTCCCAGCGGTTGGCGTGGAAAACGTCGTTCAGCAGCGAGGTACCGAGGATTTCACGCACCTGCTGGCGGGACATGCCCGGCTTGAGCGCCGCGACCTGTTCCTTCGACACGAAATTGCCCTGAACCACCTCGACTTTGTAGGGGGTTACGGCGGCCAGCGCGCCACGCGTGCGCTCGGTGAAACCACTGCAGGCACCGAGGCCGAGCGTTGCCGCGACGGCGACAGCCAGCAGCCAGGGCCGGCGTTGGAAGTTGGCAGGCATGGGAGGAAAAGGGGGTAGCGATATGATCGGCCATTGTAGCGGCTGGCCTTTTCAGGGCCTTTAGCCGCAGCCCTCCGGGGCGCAGGAACCAACATGGCCAACATCGACGAACTGAAGAATACCGGCCTCAAGGCCACCCTCCCGCGCCTGAAGATCCTGGAGATCTTCCAGACCGGCAGCCAGCGGCACATGACGGCGGAAGACGTGTTCCGCGTGCTGCTCAACGAACATTCCGACATCGGCCTGGCCACGGTCTACCGGGTGCTCACCCAGTTCGAGCAGGCCGGCATCCTGGAGCGGAGCCACTTCGAGAGCGGCAAGGCGGTCTACGAGCTGAACGAAGGCACCCACCACGACCACCTGGTGTGCACCTCCTGCGGCAAGGTCGAGGAGTTCTACGATGCCGAGATCGAGCGCCGCCAGCAGATGGTCGCCAAGGACAAGGGCTGGATCCTGCAGGACCACGCCATGTCCCTCTACGGTCTTTGCGGAGATTGCGCCAAGAAGCGCTGATACGAAGCAGGAAAACGGGAAAAGGAAACGCGGCCCGGCGGCGGCCGCCGGAACCGATCAATCCCCGTCGCGGGAGTTTTCCATCGCCTTGTGGTGCCGCGCCACGAAGTCGGCGTACGTGTCGATGCCGCGCAGCTGCAGGATCGAGTTGCGCACCGCCGCTTCCACCAGCACGGCGATGTTGCGCCCGGCCACCACCTGGATGATGACCTTGCGCACCGGGATGCCCAGCACGTCCTGGGTGAGCGGAGCCGAGGGCATGCGCTCGTAGTCGCGCTCGAAGCTGTCGCGCCGCACGAGGTGCACGATGAGCTTCAGCCGCATCTTCCGGCGCACCGCCGTCTCGCCGAAGATCGCGCGGATGTCCAGCAGGCCGATGCCGCGCACCTCGAGCAGGTTCAGCAGCAGGTCGGGGCAGCGCCCCTCGATGGTGTTCTGGTTGATGCGGTAGAGATCGACCGCGTCGTCGGCCACGAGGCCGTTGCCGCGCGAGATCAGCTCCAGCCCCAGCTCGCTCTTGCCCAGGCCCGACTCGCCCGTGATCATCACGCCCATGCCCAGGATGTCCATGAACACGCCGTGCATCGAGGTGCGCTCGGCGAAGTGCTTGGACAGGTAGGCACGCAGCAGGTCGATCACGAAGGCCGACGACTCGCGCGTGGCGAAGAGCGGCAGCTGCGCGCGCTCGCAGATCGACAGCAGCTCGTCGGGCGCGGCCTGGCCGTCGGCCAGCACCAGCATCGGCGGCTCCAGCGTGACGATGCGGGCGATGCGCCGCGCGCAGTCTTCCTCGCTGCCGCGCGTGAGGTAGGCCACCTCGCGGGCGCCGAGGATCTGCACGCGGTACGGGTGGATGTAGTTGAGGTAGCCGACGAGGTCCGCGGCCGACTGGGCCCGGCTGATGACCTCGGGGTCGAACTGGCGCTCCGAGGCGCCCAGCCCCGCGAGCCATTCCCACCGGAGCGAGCCACGGAACTCCTCGAACATGGCATCGGCGCTGATGACTGTCGGCTTCATGCGTTCAGGAGGCGGCGCGCGGGCGCCGGCATTGCGTTGGAATGAGGGAAGAAGGAGCCGCGCAGCTTATCAGCAGCCGCGCGCGCCGACGCATGCGCTCAGGCGACCTGGGTGGATTGCCAGCCGGCAATGAGGTCGTGCAGGGCAGTTGCGTCGGTGCTGGACTTGATCTGTTCGCGCAGGCTGGCGTCGCTCAGCAGCTCGGCGATTTCGGAGAGGATTTCGAGGTGCTTCTGCGTGGCCGCTTCGGGCACCAGCAGGAAGATCAGGAGTGCGACGGGTTGCTCGTCGGGGGCGTCGAAGCCGATGGGATTGGCCAGCTGGAACACGGCTGCCATCGGCGACTTGAGGCCCTTGATGCGGCCATGCGGAATGGCGACGCCGTGACCCAGGCCGGTGGAGCCGAGGCGCTCGCGCGCGAAAAGGCTGTCGGTGATGAGGGCACGGCCCAGACCGTGAAGGCTTTCGAACAGCAGGCCGGCTTCTTCGAAAGCACGTTTCTTGCTGGTAGCGTCAACGCTCACGAGCACTTGAGCGGGCGGCAGGATGGACGCGAGGCGATTCATGGTGGGTGCAGAGCGGGGGCGATTATGCACCCGCTTGGTAAAAACCCCCAGTCCCCCTATTTACTTTCTGTCTACATGTTGCCCAGAGGCCTCGTGCTCTCCTCTGGGCGCCTGCCAAAAGACCCAGCGTCACAGTCGGAAAAACGAAAGGCCGCCCTGAGGCGGCCTTCGATGCGAGCCCTGGGGCTCTCTCTTACATCAGGCGCTTGGGTGCCGCGTGATGGTGGTCCTGCAGGCGGTCCTTGTGGCGCACCACCTGGCGGTCGAGCTTGTCGACCAGTTCATCGACCGCAGCGTAGAGATCAGCGTGGCTCGACTCCGCGAACATGTCATTGCCCTTGACGTGGATGTTGCATTCCGCCCTTTGGCGGCGTTCCTTTTCCTTCTGCTTTTCCACCGTGAGGATCACCTTTACATCGACCACCTGGTCGAAGTGTCGGATGACCCGGTCCAGCTTGCTCGTGACGTAGGTGCGCAAGGCAGGTGTGACGTCGAGGTGATGACCGCTGATCGTCAAATTCATGAATGACCTCCTGGAATTGACGGTTGGGGAAATGACCGCGCCGCAGGATGCGGTTTGGCCGGCGAAACGGGAGTTCTCTTGGGGGTAGGGAAAGGGAGGAAGGGGGGAGGGGAAGAAGAGGAGAAAGAGGGGACGGTCGATTCACTATGCCCAAGCTGTCACGGTATTGCAATACCTGAGTTGCCCGGGGTTTTGCCGCCTCTTGAGCAGCTTTTCACACGCTAGCGAATCGATAGCTGCGGGCACGCGCGGGGCTGGCGATGCCGCGCGTTCGAAACAAGTGTTTCAGCGCCGCGCGGCCGGTGACCCTGCCGCCGGAAGGGCCAGCCGCCCTGCCCGCCCGCTCAGCGCCAGGCAGCGCGCATCCTGTTTCGCAGGTCGATCACCGCGCTGGGCGGCGGCACGGCCGGTGCCCGCTCGGGCGGAGGCGGCCAGGTCTGCTGCTCGAAGCCTTCCAGGTCGGCGTCGGCGATGAAGCGCGTGCGGTTGGCGTACATGTGCCTGTCGCCTCGCGCCGCCTGCTGCGTGACGTAGAAGCGCTGCGGCACCAGCAGGTGCAGGTGGTCGCGGGCCCGGGTCATCGCGACGTAGAGCAGCCGGCGCTCCTCTTCCAGCTCGTGCGCGCTCTGCGCCACGTCGGCCGGCAGGCAGCCGTCGACCACGTTGAGCACGTGCACCGAATTCCATTCCTGCCCCTTTGCCGAGTGGATGGTGGAGAGGATCAGGTAGTCCTCGTCGAGCAGCGGCGGCCCCGGCCGGTCGCTGGTGGCTTCGGGCGGATCGAGCGTGAGTTCGGTGAGAAAGCGCTCGCGCGAGGCATACCCGGCCGCGAGGCGCGCGAGCTGTTCCAAGTCGGCGCGCCGCACCCCGGAGGTGTCCTCGTACAGGCGCTCCAGGTGCGGCAGGTACCAGTCCATCGCCAGCTCGACGTCGGCCGGCCACTTGAGCCCCGGCGCGCGCAGGGCGGCATAGGCTTCGACGAAGTCGGCCCATTGCGCGCGGGCGGCCGAAGGCGGCACGAACTCGCGCACGGCCGCGGCCGGGTCGGCGGCCTGCTCCATCGTGTCGAGCAGGCGTGCGCTGGTGGCGGGGCCGATGCCCGGTATCAGCTGCGTCACCCGGAACCCCGCCATGCGCCCGCGCGGGTTCTGTGCGAAGCGCAGCACCGCGAGCAGGTCCTTCACGTGCGAGGCCTCGAGAAACTTGAGCCCACCGAACTTCACGAACGGGATGTTGCGCCGCGCCAGCTCGAGCTCGAGCGCCGCGCTGTGCGTCGAGGTGCGGAATAGCACCGCCTGCGACTTCAGCGCCAGCCCGCCCTCGCGATGCGCCAGCACCTTGTCGGCCACCCAGCGCGCCTGCCCGGCCTCGTCGGGCACGAGCACCAGCAGCGGCTTGCCGGCCGAGGGCTTGTCGGTCCACAGCGTCTTGGCATGCCGCTCGGCGGCCTGCGCGATCACGCGATTCGACACGTCGAGGATCGGCTGCGTCGAGCGGTAGTTGCGCTCCAGCGTGACCACGCGCGCCTCCTGCGCGAACTGCGAAGGGAAGTCGAGGATGTTGCGCACCGTGGCGCCGCGAAAGGAATAGATCGACTGCGCGTCGTCCCCCACCACCGTCACGCCGCGCCCGTCGGGCTTGAGCGCCAGCAGGATCGAGGCCTGCAGCAGGTTGGTGTCCTGGTACTCGTCGACCAGCACGTGGTCGAAGCGCCCGCCGATGTGCGCGGCCAACGCGGGTTCGGCGGCCATCTCGGCCCAGTAGAGCAGCAGGTCGTCGTAGTCGAGCACGTTCTGCCGCTGCTTGGCCTCGACATACGCGCCGAACAGCTTCTTCAATTCGGCCTCCCACTCGTCGCACCAGGGAAAGGCCTCCTTAAGCACATCGGCCAGCGGCGCGCGGGTGTTCACGCAGCGCGAGTAGATCGACAGGCAGGTGCCCTTGCGCGGAAAGCGGTTGACGGTGGAAGACAGGCCGAGCTCGTGGCGCACCAGCCCCATCAGGTCTTCGGCGTCGCCGCGGTCGTGGATGGTGAAGTTCTCGTCGAGCCCGATCTGCGGCGCGTACTCGCGCAGCAGCCGCGCGCCGACGCCGTGGAAGGTGCCGGCCCAGGGCAGCGCGGGCGGCGCCTCGGACTTCAGGCCCAGCACCTGCGCCAGCACCCGGCCGGCGCGGCGCTCCATCTCTTGCGCGGCACGGCGAGAGAAGGTCAGCAGCAGCAGGCGCTGCGGATCGACGCCGCCGGCGATGAGGGTTGCGACGCGGTGCGCCAGCGTGCTGGTCTTGCCCGAGCCGGCGCCCGCGATGACGAGCAGCGGCCGCTCGTCGCGCCCGGCGGTGGCCGCGCTCACGCCGTGCTCGACCGCCGCGCGCTGCGCCTCGTTGAGCGAGGCGAGCGCGTCGGCCAGGCGTTCGGCCTGGGTCTTCGGCACGGCCGGAAAAACGGGGAGCGCAGTGGTCTGCATGGCGCACGACTTTACTGTATGCCCGTCCAGTCCGGCCACCTCGTCGACATATGAGCGGTGACATAATCGCGCCTCGCTGCAACCGGAGATTTTTCCAATGGAAACCGCCCCGTCTCGGCAGCTTTCAACTCCCTTTCGCTGACGCCTTTTCTGCGCTTCCTGCGCACGTCGGGCCGGGGAATTGAAAGCGCCCCCTCCCCTCGCCCACCGTCCAGTCATCTCCGGGAGTGAGCCCAATGCTCAACATCTTCACGCTCGCCAACGGCCGCCTCGTCCAGGAAGAGATCGAGGCCCTCGAAGAGCTCTCCAAGTTCCAGCCGATCTGGGTCGACCTCGAATCGCCCACGCTCGAGGAAAAGCGCTGGATCAAGCAGTACTACGGCCTGTCCATTCCCGAAGACGCGATGGACGAGGACATCGAGGAGTCGGCCCGCTTCTACGAGGAAGACAACGGCGAGCTGCACATCCGCTCCGACTTCCTGATCGACGACGACGAGGCACCGCGCGCGGTGCGCGTCGCGTTCATCCTCAACCAGCACAACACCGACCTGCGCAGCCGCGGCGTGCTGTTCTCGATCCACGACGAGGACGTGCCGGTGTTCCGCCTGCTGCGCATGCGCGCGCGCCGCGCGCCGGGGCTGATCGAGGACGCCAAGGAAGTCATGCTCAAGCTCTTCGACGCCGACGCCGAGTACTCGGCCGACTCGCTGGAGAACATCTACGACGAGCTCGAGGCGGCCAGCAAGAAAGTGCTTTCGGGCAACGTCAGCGACGAGCTGGCCGGCGAGGTGCTCGGCGCCATCGCCCGGCAGGAAGACCTGAACGGGCGCATCCGCCGCAACGTGATGGACACGCGCCGCGCGGTCAGCTTCATGATGCGCAGCAAGATGCTCAACGCCGAGCAGTTCGAGGAAGCGCGCCAGATCCTGCGCGACATCGAGTCGCTGGACAACCACACGGCCTTCCTCTTCGACAAGATCAACTTCCTGATGGATGCGACCGTCGGTTTCATCAACATCAACCAGAACAAGACCATCAAGATCTTCTCGGTGGCCAGCGTCGCGCTGCTGCCGCCGACGCTGATCGCCAGCATCTACGGCATGAACTTCAAGTTCATGCCCGAGCTCGACTGGGCCATGGGCTACCCGTATGCCATCGTGCTGATGGCGGCCAGCGCGCTGGTGCCGATGTGGTACTTCCGCCGGCGCGGCTGGCTGAAGTAGGCACGAGCAACGGGCGGGGGCCGGCCCCCGGCCCCGGGGTGCTAGAGTGGCCGGCAGCCAGGCGCTGACCGGAGAGCCACAGTGCGCAGACTTCGTTTTCTCACCAACCGCCATCGCGCGCCGTCCACCAACGCCGCGCTGGGCCTGCTGCTGGCCTTCAACGCCGGCGCCGTCAATGCGGGCGGCTTCCTCGTGCTGCACATGTACACCTCGCACATGACCGGCTTCGCCTCTCAGCTGGCGGACGGCATGGTGCTGGGAAACGTCAAGCTGCTGCTGAATGCGCTGGGCGCGATCCTGGCCTTCGTGACCGGCGCGGCCGTCTGCGCGGTACTTGTGAACTGGGGCCGGCAGCACCGCATGCACGGCGTTTACGCGCTGCCGCTGATGCTCGAGGCGGCGCTGATGTTTCCCTTCGGGCTCATGGGCGCCATCACGCTGACCTGGGCGACGCCGTTCGCGGTGCCGCTCACCGTGCTGCTGCTGTCCTTCATCATGGGCCTGCAGAACGCGGTGGCGTCCAAGACCTCGGGCGGCAGCATCCGCACCACCCACATGACCGGCAACATCACCGACATGGGCATCGAGATCGGCAAGATGCTCTACTGGAACCGCCGCTCGAAGTCGGCACCGTCGCCGGCCCTTGTTGTGCGCCACGACCGCAGCCGCATGCGCCGCGCCGGCGGTCTGGTCGGCATGTTCGTGCTCGGCGGCGCGGTGGGCGCGCTGGGCTTCAAGTACGTGGGCTTCGTCTGCGTGGTGCCGCTGGCCGCGCTGCTGCTCGCGCTGTCGATCCCGCCGCTGCTGCGCGACATTCCGCGCCGTCGCACGCCCTCGCTCAGCTGAGCTCCCGCGGCGACAACGAAGCCAGCCACGCATCGACGAGCGCGAGGCTGTAGCGGCTCGCCACCGCGACGACGAAGCGTGAGAAGTCGCCGTGCGCGGCATCGTCGGCCCGGTCGGAGATCGTCCGCATCGCTGCGAAGGGCACGCCGTAGTCATGGCACACCTGCGCCACCGACGCTCCTTCCATCTCGACCGCGAGCGCATCGGGCAAGGCGCGCTGCAGCGCCGCGCTCTCGGCAGTAGTCGAGACGAACCTGTCGCCGCTCACCAGCAGGCCCCGATGCACCCTCGGCGAACGAAGGCCGAACTCGTCGACGGCCTCCTGCCCCAGCAATGCCACCGGATCGCGCAGCGTCGTTTCGGCAACGGCCGCCAGTGCATCGGCCATGGCCGCATCGGCCGCGAAGCGCGACAGGCCCATCAACGGCACCTCGTACTTCGGGAAGATCGGCGAGGCATCGAGGTCGTGCTGCAGCAGCTGCGTCGCGACCACCACGTCACCTACGTTCACGCCCGGCGCCAGCCCGCCCGCGACGCCGGTGAACACGATGGCCCGCACGCCGAAGCGCTCCAGCAGCACAGTGGCCGTGATTGCCGCGGCGACCTTGCCGATGCGCGACAGCACCGCGACCACCGGCTGGCCATGCAGATGGCCCACCCAGAAGTCGCGGCCCGCGACGCGAACGCGCTGCTCGTCGGGCATCAGCGCGAGGAGCGCGCCCAACTCCTCGTGCATCGCCGCGACGATGGCGATGGGCGCGCGTGACAGAGAGCTCAAGCTACTTCTCTTTCCAGGAACACCGCGGAACCGGCTTTGCCGGGCCGCAGGTGTTGCCCCCTGCAAGGGGGTTGGCGTAGCGACACGAAGTGCGCGAAGCCTGGAGGTTTACTTGATGTCCACACCGTAGAAGGTGTGGCGGCCGAAGGGGCTCAGCTTGAAGTCGATCACTTCCTTGCGCACCGGCTTCAGCTGCACCGCGTGCGCGATGGTGAACCACGGCGCCTGCTCCTTGAAGATCAGCTGGGCCTTCTTGTAGAGCGCGTCGCGGTCGGCCTGCTTGGTCGCGCTCTTGGCCTTCACCACGAGGTCTTCGTACGGCTGGTAGCAGAACTTCGAGATGTTGCTGCCGCTGGCCGACTTGGCCGACGAGCAGCCCAGCAGCGTGTAGAGGAAGTTGTCGGGGTCGCCGTTGTCGCCGGTCCAGCCCAGCATGCCCATCTGGTGCTCGCCGGCCTGCAGGCGCTTGCGGTACTCGCCCCACTCGAAGCTCTTGATCTCGGCCTTGACGTTGATCTTGGCCAGGTCGGCCTGCATCAGCTCGGCGATGCGCTTGGCGTTCGGGTTGTACGGGCGCTGTACAGGCATGGCCCACAGGTCGGTCGAGAAGCCGTCGGGGAAGCCGGCCTGCGCCAGCAGCTTCTTCGCGGCTTCGGGATCGTACGGATCGTCCTTCACCGCGTCGTTGTAGGACCACATGGTCGGCGGGATCGGGTTCTTCGCCGCCACGCCGGTCGACAGGTACACGCCGTCGATGATGGCCTTCTTGTTGATCGCCATGTTGATGGCCTTGCGCACGCGCACGTCGTCGAAGGGCTTCTTCGTCGTGTTGTACGAGAGGTAGCCCACGTTCAGGCCGGGCTGCTCCAGCAGCTGCACGTTCGGGTCCTTGCGGATCGCGTCGAGGTCGGCCGGGTTCGGGTACGGCATGACGTGGCACTCGCCCTTCTGCAGCTTGGCCCAGCGCACCGACGCGTCGGGCGTGATCGCGAACACGAGGTCGTCGATCTTGGCCTTGCCGCCCCAGTACTGCGGGAAGGCCTTGAAGCGGATGATCGCGTCCTTCTGGTACTGCACCAGGTAGAAGGGGCCGGTGCCGATCGGGTCCTGGTCGACCTTCTCGGGCGTGCCGGCCTTCAGCATCGCGATGGCGTATTCCTTCGACTGGATGCCCGCGTACTGCATCGCCAGGTTCGCGAGGAACGGCGCCTCGGGCTGGTTCAGCACGATCTTCACGGTGTAGTCGTCGATGCGGTCCACCGTCTTCAGCAGCTTGGGCATGCCCATGTCGTTGAAGTACGAGTGGTTCTGGCTCGTCACCTTGAAGAAGGGGTCGCTCTCCTTCCACTGCCGCTCCAGCATGAAGATGAAGTCGTCGGCGTTGAAGTCGCGCGTAGGCTTGAAGCTCTTGCTCGTGGTGTGCCACTTCACGCCCTTGCGCAGGTGGAAGGTGTAGACCGTGCCGTCGGCCGAGATGTCCCATTTCTCGGCGAGGCCGGGCACGACCTTGGTGCCGCCGCGCTCGAACTCGACGATGGTGTTGTAGACCTGCGTGGTCACGTCGAACGAGGTGCCGGTGGTGTTCATCCCCGGATAGAAATTCTCCGGGCTGCCTTCCGAGCAATACACCAGCGTCTTGGCGGACACCGCGCCGCAGGCCAGGGTAAGGGCTGCAAGCGCTGTCGGTGCCAGGAGCGCCAGGCTTCGTGAGCGGCGCGAAACGGTGGGCTGGGTCTTCATGTGGACTCCTTGATACACGGTTGAAAAAACTGCGAGAACGGAAACGAAAGCGGAAACTGAAACGGAAAGGACACTAGGAATTCGTCGCCATCGCGATGGCGGCGGAGGGAACATCGGCACGCACCAATGGCGCGCCTTCGAGGAACTTCTCCGAGAAGTGGCAGGCCACCAGCCGCTCGTCGAGCATGCGCGGCAGCGGCCTTTCCTCGCGGCAGCGCTGCTCCACATGCGGACAGCGCGTGCTGAACACGCAGCCCGACGGCGGATTCAGCGGCGACGGCAGCTCGCCCTTGAGCACGATGCGCTGGCTGCTCAGGCCCGGCGTCGAGGCCAGCAGCGCCTGCGTGTAGGGATGCAGCGGCCGCGCGAAGATGCGCGACTTCGGGCCCTGCTCCACCGCGTGGCCGAGGTACATCACGAGCACGTCGTGCGCGATGTGCCGCACCACGCCGAGGTCGTGCGATATGAAGAGGTACGCGAGGCCCAGCTCGGCCTGCAGGTCGGCCAGCAGATTCAGCACCTGCGCCTGGATCGACACGTCGAGCGCCGACACCGGCTCGTCGGCCACCAGCAGGCGCGGGTTCAGCATCAGCGCGCGCGCGATGGCGATGCGCTGGCGCTGCCCGCCCGAGAACATGTGCGGATAGCGATTGGCGTACTCGGGCCGCAGGCCCACGCGCGCGAGCATGTCGCGGGCCTTCGCGGCGCGCTCGGGCTTGCCCATGCTCGTGTTGATGGCCAGCGGATCCTCGAGCACGGTCGAGATCTTCTTGCGCGGATTGAGCGAGCCGTACGGGTTCTGGAACACCAGCTGCACCGCCTGGCGCAGCTCCCGCTTGCGCTCGGCGGGCGTGTCGACCGCATCGGCGCCGACCAGCGTGAGCTGGCCTGCCGTCGGCTTCTCGATCAGCGAGACCATGCGCGCCAGCGTCGACTTGCCGCAGCCCGATTCGCCGACCACGGCCAGCGTGCGGCCGCGCTCGATGCGAAAGGAAATGTCGCCCACGGCACGCAGGTGCGAAGGCGCGCGGAACAGCCCGCGGCGGACGTCGTAGGTGCGCTGGAGGTTCTTCGCCTCGACGACCACTTCGTTGCTGGAAGCCGCGCTCATGCCGCCACCTCCGCGGCCTGCCGCTTCGGCGGATCGCTCGCGATCGCCTCCCTGCGCCCAGGATCGCCGAGCGGAAAGTGGCAGCGCACCTCGGCGCCATGCGATTCCCTCAGCGCCGGCCGCACCTGGCAGGCGCGCTCGGTGACGTAACCGCAGCGCGGCGCGAACAGGCAGCCGGCAGGCCGGTCGTGCACGCCGGGCACCACGCCGCTGATGGTGGCGAGCCGCCCCTCGGGAGCGGCGCGTTCGGGCAGCGCCGCGAGCAGCGCCTCGGTGTAGGGATGCTGCGGCGAGGCGAAGAGCCTATCGACGCGCTGGTGCTCCATCACCTGGCCCGCGTACATCACGGCGATGCGCTGCGCCATCTCGCTGACCACGCCCATGTTGTGCGTGATGAGCACCAGCGCCATGCCGCGCTCCTTCTGCAGGTCGCGCAGCAGGTCGAGGATCTGCGCCTGGATGGTCACGTCGAGCGCGGTGGTCGGCTCGTCGGCGATCAGCAGGCGCGGGTTGCAGGCAATGGCCATCGCGATCATCACGCGCTGGTTCATGCCGCCCGAGAGCTGGTGCGGAAAGCTGCCCAGGCGCGACGAGGCGGCCGGAATGCCGACCTGCTCGAGCAGCTCGGTGGCGCGTTTCTTCGCTTCGCGCTTGTCGAGCTTCAGGTGCAGCCGCAGCGTCTCCATCAGCTGGAAGCCGATGGTGAAGCAGGGGTTGAGGCTGGTGGTCGGCTCCTGGAAGATCATCGCGACTTCCTTGCCGACCAGCGAACGGCGCGCCTTGTCGGAAATGCCGAGCAGGTCGTTGCCCGCGAAGCGCATGTGGTCCGCGCGCACGCGGCCCGGAAAGCCGACGAGGCCCATCAGCGCCATCATCGTGACGCTCTTGCCCGAGCCCGATTCACCGACGATACCGAGCACCTCGCCTTCTTCGAGTGAGAGGCTCACGCCGTCCACAGCGTGCAGCACGCCGCCCTGCGTGGGGAACTCGACGTGCAGATCCTTGATGTCAAGCAAAGGCATCTTTTCTCTCCTTTGCTTCAGCGCTTGAGCTTCGGGTCCAGCGCATCGCGCAGGCCATCGCCCAGAAGATTGAAAGCCAGCACGGCCGCGAGGATCGCCATGCCGGGGAAGGTGACCACCCACCATGCGCGCAGCACGAATTCGCGCGCGTCGGCCAGCATCGTTCCCCACTCGGGCGAAGGCGGCTGCGCGCCGAGGCCGAGGAAGCCGAGCGCCGCCGCGTCGAGGATGGCGGTGGAGATGCCGAGCGAAGCCTGCACGATCAGCGGCGCGGCGCAGTTGGGCAGCACCTCGCTGAACATCAGCCGCAGCGTGCCGGCGCCGCTCACGCGCGCGGCGGTCACGTAGTCGCGCGAGACCTCGGCGATGACGGCGGCGCGCGTGATGCGCACGTAGTGCGGCAGCACCACGATGGCCACCGCGAGCATCGCGTTGATGAGCCCCGGCCCGAGGATCGCGACGATCACGATGGCCAGCAGCAGGCTGGGCAGCGTGAGCACGATGTCCATCAGCCGCATGATCGCGATCTCGAGCACGCCGCGGAAGAAGCCCGCGATCAGCCCGAGCACGATGCCGACGACCACCGACAGCGCCACCACCGCGACGCCGATCGACAGCGACAGGCGCGCGCCGTACATGAGCCGCGAAAGAATGTCGCGGCCGATGGCGTCGGTGCCCAGCAGGTAGCTCATGGAGCCGCCCTGCTGCCACGCCGGCGGCTGCAGGAAGGCGGCGCTGTTGGTCTCGTTGGGTGCGTGCGGCGCGATCCACGGTGCGAACAGCGCGACCAGCAGCAGCACGACGATGGTGGCGAGCCCGATGACCGCGCCGCGGTTGGCCGAGAAGGCCGTCCAGAACTCGCGCCAGGGGCCGGGAGGGGCGGCGCTTTTCACGCCGTTCGAAATGATCTGTGTCGAGGCCATGAGCTCAGCGCCGGATGCGGGGATTGATGACGCCGTAAGCCACGTCGACGAGAAGATTCACGAGCATCACGATGCCGCCGAGCAGCAGCATGCCGCCCTGCAGCACCGGGTAGTCGCGCCGGCCGATGGCCTCGATGAGCCACTTGCCGACGCCGGGCCAGGAGAAGATGGTCTCGGTGAGGATCGCGCCCGTGAAGAGCACGCCCACCTGCAGGCCGATGACGGTCACGACCGGGATGAGCGCGTTGCGCAGCGCATGCAGCCCCACCACGCGAAAGCGCGACAGGCCCTTGGCGCGCGCGGTGCGGATGTAGTCCTCGCCCAGCACCTCGAGCATGGCCGAGCGCGTCATGCGAGCGATGACCGCGAGCGGCACGGTGCCGAGCACCACGGCCGGCAGCACGAGGTGATGCAGCGCCGACCAGAAGGCGCCGGTGTCGCCGGCGCGCAATGCGTCGATCAGCAGGAAGCCGGTGTCGGGCTCGACGTAGTACTGCACCGCGATGCGGCCCGACACGGGCGTCCATCCGAGCTGCACCGAGAAGAACAGGATCAGCAGCAGCCCCCACCAGAAGATCGGCATCGAGTAGCCGGTGAGCGAGGTGGCCATCACGCCGTGGTCGAAGATGGAATTGCGCCGCACCGCCGCGAGGATGCCTGCCGGCAGGCCGAGCAGCAGCGCGAAGAGAATTGCGCACACCGCGAGTTCGACCGTGGCCGGAAAGAGCGAGAGGAACTCGCTCATCACCGTGTCCTGCGTGATGAGCGACTTGCCGAGGTCGCCGTGCAGCACGCGGGCGATGTAGATGCCGTACTGCACGATCACCGGCTTGTCGAAGCCGTAGGCGGTGCGCAGTTCGGCATGGCGCGCGGGGTCGATTCCGCGCTCGCCGGCCATTGTTTCGATAGGGTCACCCGGCACGAGCCGGATGAGGAAGAAGGCGAGCAATGTCATGCCGAAGAAGGTCGGCACCAACAGACTCAAACGGGTAAAGACAAACCTGAGCATCGACCCGCGAATATGCAAGATCGATGCCTCGGCCCCACCCGGGCCGAACCCTTATTCCAGCACTTACTTCTTGGCGTCGCGCAGCTCGCGGCGAAGGATCTTGCCGACCGGCGTCTTCGGCATGTCGGTACGAAACTCTACGATGCGCGGCTGCTTGTAACCCGTAAGGTTTGCTCTGCAGTATTCGCGCACCTGCGCTTCGGTGAGCGAAGGGTCTTTCTTCACGATCACGAGCTTCACGGCCTCGCCGGTCTTGTCGTCGGGCACGCCGACCGCGGCGCACTCGAGCACGCCCGGAATCAGTGCGACCACATCCTCGATCTCGTTCGGGTACACGTTGAAGCCCGACACCAGGATCATGTCCTTCTTGCGGTCGACCACCTTGAAGTAGCCGCGCTCGTCGACCACGCCGATGTCGCCGCTCTTGAAGTAGCCATCGGCCGTCATGACCTTGGCGGTCTCGTCGGGACGCTGCCAGTAGCCGGCCATCACCTGCGGGCCCTTGATCGCGATTTCGCCGCGCTCGCCGACGGGCACTTCGTTGCCGTCGTCGTCGAGCAGCTTGAGCCAAGTGCTCGGCAGCGGCAGGCCGATGGTGCCGGTGTAGGCCGTGCTGTTGGTCGGGTTGCAGGTGGCCGAGGGCGAGGTTTCGGAGAGGCCGTAGCCCTCGCAGATCGGGCAGCCGGTCTTCTCGAGCCAGAGCTTCGCGACAGCGGCCTGCACCGCCATGCCGCCGCCGACCGAGACCTTGAGGTTCTTCCAGTTGACGGTGTTGAAGTCGGGATGGTTCGCGAGGCCGTTGAACAGCGTGTTGACGGCCGGGAAACTGTGGATGGTGTGCTTGGACAGTTCCTTCAGCACGCCGGGAATGTCGCGCGGATTCGGGATCAGGATCAGCTTGCCGCCCGTGCGCATGCTCAGCATCATGCCGACCGTGAACGCGAAGATGTGATACAGCGGCAGCGCGCACACGCCCGTGGGCTGCTCGTTGGCCGGCACCTTGTTCATGACCGGCTCGTTCCATGCCTCGGACTGCAGCACGTTGGCGATCACGTTGCGATGCAGGAGCACCGCGCCCTTCGACACGCCGGTGGTGCCGCCGGTGTACTGCAGCACCGCCACGTCGTCGGGGCCGATGGCCACGGGCTTCGGCGAGGCACTCGCGCCCTTGTCGAGCGCGTCGTTGAAGCGCACCGCGCCCGGCAGGCTGAAGGGAGGCACCAGCTTCTTGACGTTGCGCACCACGTAGTTGACGAGCGCGCCCTTCAGGAAGCCGAGGCGGTCGCCCATGGAGGCCAGCACGATGTGCTTGACCGGCGTGCTCGCGATGCATTGCTGCAGCGTGGTGCCGAAGTTCTCCATGATGACGATGGCCTTCGCGCCCGAGTCCTTGAGCTGGTGCTCGAGCTCGCGCGGCGTGTACAGCGGGTTCACGTTGACCAGGATCAGGCCGGCGCGCAGGATGCCGGCGACCGCGACCGGGTACTGCGGGCAGTTCGGCATCATGACCGCGACGCGGTCTCCCTTGGCCAGGCCCAGGCCCTGCAGGTAGCCCGCGAACGACTTGCTCTGCCTGTCGGTCTCGGCATAGCTGATGTCCTTGCCCATGAAGCTGTAGGCCGTGCGGTCCGCGTACTTCGTGAAGCTCTCTTCCATGAGCGCGACCAGCGAGGGGTACTGCGAGGCGTCGATATCGGCAGGCACGCCCTGCGGATAGCTGCTGAGCCAGGGACGATCGGTCATTGTTTTGTCTCCTCCGGGAGTCGGACTGTTGAAAACGAAAACGGCGCACGAAGTGGCGCCGCGAAGAACTCGTCCGCTGCGCGGACGGGGACCTTCGGCCTATTCGATGGCCTTGCCCATATCTTCCACTACTTTTTTGGCATCGCCAAAGACCATCATGGTCTTGTCCATGTAGAAGAGCTCGTTGTCCAGGCCGGCATAACCAGCGGCCATGGAGCGCTTGTTGACGATGACGGTCTTGGCCTTGTAGGCCTCCAGGATCGGCATGCCGTAGATCGGGCTGCCCTTGGTGTGCGCGGCAGGGTTCACGACGTCGTTGGCGCCCAGGATGATCGCCACGTCGGCCTGGCCGAACTCGCCGTTGATGTCTTCCATTTCGAACACCTGGTCGTAGGGCACTTCGGCCTCGGCCAGCAGCACGTTCATGTGGCCGGGCATGCGGCCCGCCACCGGGTGGATGGCGTACTTCACGGTGATGCCCTTCTCGACGAGCTTCTGCGCGAGCTCCTTCACCGCGTGCTGGGCACGGGCGACCGCCAGGCCGTAGCCGGGCACGATCACCACCGTCTCGGCGTTGCCGAGCACGAAGGCCGCGTCGTCGGCGCTGCCGCTCTTCACGGGGCGCTGCTCCTTCGCACCACCGGTGGCCGCAGCCGCGTCGCCGCCGAAGCCGCCCAGGATCACGTTGAAGAACGAGCGGTTCATGGCCTTGCACATGATGTAGCTCAGGATCGCGCCCGAAGAGCCCACCAGCGAACCGGCCACGATCAGCATCGCGTTGTTCAGGCTGAAGCCGATGCCGGCCGCCGCCCAGCCCGAGTAGCTGTTGAGCATCGACACCACCACCGGCATGTCGGCGCCGCCGATCGGGATGATGATGAGCACGCCCATCACGAAGGCCAGCGCCAGCATCGCGAAGAAGGCCGGCCAGCTTTCGGTGAACACGAACACCAGCCCCAGGCCTATGGTCGCCAGGCCCAGCACGAGGTTGAGCATGTGCTGGCCCGCGAACTGCACCGGCGCGCCCTGGAACAGGCGGAACTTGTACTTGCCCGAGAGCTTGCCGAAGGCGATGACCGAGCCGCTGAAGGTGATGGCGCCGATGGCCGCCCCCAGGAACAGCTCGAGCCGGTTGCCGCTCGGGATCGGATCACCCTTGAGCGCGATGCCGAAGGCATGCGGCTCGGCCACGGCGGCCACGGCGATGAACACCGCGGCCAGGCCGATCATGCTGTGCATGAAGGCGACCAGCTCGGGCATCTTGGTCATCTCGACCTTGTTGGCCATGTAGGCGCCCAGGCCGCCGCCGGCGACCAGCGCGACCAGCACGTAGGCCAGTCCGTTGAGGTTGCCGCTGGCGAGCTTGTAGATCAGCGCGCCGGTGGTCAGCACGGCGATCGCCATGCCGGTCATGCCGAAGATGTTGCCGCGGATCGAAGTGGTGGGATGGCTCAGGCCCTTCAGGGCCTGGATGAAGCAGATGCTGGCGACGAGGTACAGCAGCGTGACGAGATTCATGCTCACTTGGCGGCTCCCTCGGCGTTGGCCGCGGGGGCGGCCTTCTTGTCCTTCTTCTTGAACATCTCCAGCATCCGCCGCGTGACGAGGAAGCCGCCGAAGACGTTCACCGCGGCGAGCGCCACGGCGAGCACGCCCATGGTCTTGCCCAGCGGCGTGTCGGTGAGCGCGGCCGCCAGCATGGCGCCCACGATCACGATGGCCGAGATGGCGTTGGTCACGGCCATCAGCGGCGTGTGCAGCGCTGGCGTGACGGTCCACACGACGTGGTAGCCGACGTAGATGGCCAGCACGAAGATGATCAGGTTGATGACTGTGTGAGAGACGATGTCCATGTTCTTCTCCTCGGCGGGCTGGGTTACTTCTTCGTGACCTGGCCGTCCTGCGTGACGCGGCAGGCGGCGACGATGTCGTCCTCGAGGTCGATCTTCAGCGCGCCCTCCTTGGTGACGATGAGCTTGAGAAAGTCGAGCACGTTGCGCGCGTAGAGCGCCGATGCGTCGGCCGCCACGAGCGCGGCGAGGTTGGTCTCGCCCACGATGGTCACGCCGTGCTTCACGACCGTCCTGTCGGCTTCCGACAGCGGGCAGTTGCCGCCCACGCCGTCGGGGCCCTTGCCGGCCGCGATGTCGACGATGACGGAGCCCGGCTTCATCGACTTGACCATGTCCTCGGTGATGAGCGTCGGTGCGGCGCGGCCCGGAATGAGCGCGGTGCTGATGACCACGTCGGCCAGCGCCACGCGCTTGGCGACCTCGGCCTGCTGGCGGGTGAGCCAGCTCGCGGGCATGGGCCGCGCGTAGCCGCCGACGCCTTCGGCCGCGTCCTTTTCTTCCTGCGTCTCGTAGGGAACGTCGATGAACTTGCCGCCCAGCGACTCGATCTGCTCCTTGACGCTGGGGCGCACGTCGGACGCCTCGATGACGGCGCCCAGTCGCTTGGCGGTGGCGATGGCCTGCAGGCCCGCCACGCCCACGCCCAGGATGACGACGCGCGCGGCCTTCACGGTGCCGGCAGCGGTCATGAGCATGGGGAAGAAGCGCTGGTACTTGTCGGCCGCGATCATCACGGCCTTGTAGCCGGCGATGTTGGCCTGGGAGCTGAGCACGTCCATGCTCTGGGCGCGCGTGGTGCGCGGCGCGGCTTCGAGCGCGAAGCCGGTGACGCCGGCGGCGGCCAGGCGCTGCAGGCCGGCCGCGTCGAAGGGATTGAGCATGCCGATGACCACGGCGCCGGACTTCAGCAGCGAGGTTTCCGATTCGGTCGGGGTGCGCACCTTGAGCACCATGTCGGCGGAGAAGGCACCCGGTTGATCGGTGATCTCTGCACCTGCGGCCTGATAGGCGCTGTCGGTGACGCTGGCCGCGACGCCTGCCCCCGACTGCACCCGTACGGTGTGCCCTGAGGCGACAAGTTTCTTCACCGTCTCAGGTGTAACAGCCACGCGGGTTTCGCCTGCCAGTGTCTCGGCGGGCACGCCTATCAGCATAGAGATCTCCTCAGAGCAAGGGGCACAGGGGGAATGCCGGCAGCTTACAGCAAGATTACAGCCGATCGCTGTCGCCGGAGTGCTCTGTCGTTTTCATCCCAAAGCGTCGAGGAGCTTATGGTTACTATAACTTTCGCTATTCAATTGATAGCGAATTCGGGTATTCGATAGCGGTTTGCGAGAAGGCCGGCGCGTGTTTCCTCGGCATGTCGGACGGATTTCCGCCTGATTGCCCGGCAAAAGTACTTCCAATGCCTGACGGAAGCCCGTCAATCAAAATCTCCATTTGTATCCAACTGCTGCCAACTTCGTTAACAAGCAATCAGAAATCGGCGATTTGCGTGCATTATTTGCAAATCCAAAAACTTTACCTTAGTCGCAGATAGATACACTTCTACTAACAATCGCCAGTTCACGGAAGCTGACGAAGGGAGGAAGAAGGGGTAGGAATGCGAATCGCGGTACTCGATGAAGGTGTAGATCACTTCAAGCGGATCAATCAGACCATGGCGGCACTCGAGCACGAGTGCCATCCCTATACGGAAGGCAAGGCCCTGCTGCAGGCAATGCGCCGCCAGACCTTCGACCTGCTGATACTCGGCTGGAATCTCCCTGATATGAAGGGTCCCGAGGTGGTAGCGACCATCCGCCGGGATCTCAACAGCCGGCTTCCCATTCTTTTCGTGTCCGACAAGCCCGGCGAGGCCGACATGGTCGAGGGCCTCAACGCCGGCGCGGACGACTTCATGGCCAAGCCCGCCCGCGCCGGCGAGCTCGAAGCCCGCGTGAACGCGCTGCTGCGCCGCTCCTACCCGGCCCAGCACGAGGCCGAACTGGTCTTCGGCCCCTATCACTTCTATCCGCCGTCGCGCGTGCTCAAGGTCCGCGGCGTGCAGGTCGAGCTGAAGAACCGCGAATACGAGCTCGCGCTGTTCCTGTTCCAGAACCTCGGCCGGCTGCTCTCGCGGGAGCATCTGCACGAAGCCGTCTGGGGCCTCGGCATCGAGGCGCTCTCGCGCTCGCTCGACACTCATATCTCGCGCCTGCGGACCAAGCTCGACCTGCGCCCCGCAAACGGCTTCCTGCTGCTGGCCATCTACGGCCTGGGCTACCGGCTCGAAACCATCGAAGCCGATGCGTTGCCCGGAGTCAACGTACGCTGACCCCGGAAATCTCAGCGGGCTAAAGTAGCCTCCAGCGGCTAGCGCGGCAACCGACACGGCCGCCGCAAGAACGGGCGATGTGCCCGCCGCCACGAGGAACGAGACGAATGAATCCGATGATCCGGCTGCTGCTCGCCGCCACATTGCTCTGGAGCTGGCTCGGGCCGGCCGCAGCACAGGAAGTGGTGGAGGCCAGCGACATGGTGCGAGGCGGCATGCAGGCGATCGAGATGATCGACCAAGGCAAGGCCGGCGAACTGTGGGACGGCGCCGCCCCGGCCACGCGCAAGCGGGTGACGCGCGCCGACTTCGTCGGCCAGGTCGCCCGGAGCCGGGCACAGATCGGCGTGCCGCAGATGCGCACCTGGGTCTCGGTCAACCGCCAGGTCGTTGCCGCGCAAGACGGCGACACGGCCGGCCAGTACGTCAGCATCGAATACGAGACCCGGTTCGCGAGCAAGTCCGACGGCACGGTGCGCGAACTCGTGAGCTTCCATCTCGACCAGGACCGCGTCTGGCGCTTCAGCGGCTACGCACTGAAATAAGGAAAGGAGCCGAGAACATGGCAGGTCCGCGCTGGAAACCCAATGTCACCGTGGCCGCGGTGATCGAGCGCGACGGGCGCTTCCTGCTCGTCGAGGAGCAGACCAGCGACGGCCTTCGGCTCAACACGCCGGCCGGGCACCTGGACCCCGGCGAGTCGCCCGCCGAAGGCTGCGCGCGCGAAACGCTGGAAGAAACAGCCCATCATTTCACGCCAACGGCGCTCATCGGCATCTACATGGCGCGTTCCCGGCCGCTGGCGGAACGCGGCGAAGACACCACCTACATGCGTTTCGCGTTCTCAGGCACGCTGGGCGCGTTCGAGGCAGGCCGCCCGCTCGACGAAGGCATCTTGCGCACCGTGTGGATGACTCCCGACGAAATCCGCACCAGCGTCGCCCGGCACCGCAGCCCGCTGCTGCTGCAATGTGTCGAGGACCACCTGGCCGGCAAGCGCCACCCGATGGACCTCGTTTACGTCGACGAATCGGTGCGGTCCGCGCCCTGACCGGCTGAAGAGGCTCAGACGATGACGCCGCCGCCAAGGCAGCGCTCGCCGTCGTAGAGCACGGCCGACTGCCCCGGGGTCACTGCCCACTGCGCTTCGCCGAAGCGCAGGCCGAAGGTGCCGGCATCTCCCGCATCCATCTCGCAGGCAGCATCCGCCTGCCGGTAGCGCGCCTTGGAGCCGTAGCCGCCCGGCACCGGCGGTTCGCCGGAAATCCAGCTCGCGTCGTCCGCCTTCAGTTCAGACGACAGCAGCCACGGATGGTCGTGCCCCTGCACCACCCACAGCGTGTTCTTCTCGATGTCCTTGCGCGCCACGAACCACGGCGAGTGGTCGCCCGAACCGCGCTGCGCGCCCTTTTCCTTCACGCCGCCGATGCCCAGCCCCTGCCGCTGCCCCAGCGTGTAGAAGCTCAGCCCCTGGTGCTCGCCCAGCTTGCGGCCCCGGTCGTCCTTGATCGGACCCGGCTCCTTGGAGATGTAGCGGTTCAGGAATTCGCGGAACGGCCGCTCGCCGATGAAGCAGATGCCGGTCGAGTCCTTCTTCTTCGCGTTGGGCAGGCCGATTTCCTCGGCGATGCGGCGCACTTCGGTCTTGTGCAGCTCGCCGACCGGGAACATCGTCTTCGACAGCTGCGCCTGGTTCAGGCGGTGCAGGAAGTAGCTCTGGTCCTTCGAGGGATCGAGCCCCTTGAGCAGCTCGTGCCTGCCGGTCGCCTCGTTCAGTCGCACGCGGGCGTAGTGGCCGGTGGCGATCTTCTCTGCCCCCAGCCGCATGGCGTGGTCGAGAAAGGCCTTGAACTTGATCTCGGCATTGCACAGCACGTCGGGGTTGGGCGTGCGGCCGGCCTTGTACTCGCGCAGGAACTCGGCGAACACGCGGTCCTTGTAGTCGGCCGCGAAGTTGACGTGCTCGATCTCGATGCCCAGCACGTCGGCCACGCTGGCGGCGTCCACGAAGTCGATGTTCGACGAGCAGTACTCGCTGTCGTCGTCGTCTTCCCAGTTCTTCATGAAGATGCCGACCACCTCGTGCCCCTGCTGCTTGAGCAGGTGCGCCGTCACCGCGGAGTCCACTCCGCCGCTCAGTCCCACAACGATCCGATGCTTTGCCATAAGCCCCCTATTGTCCCAGCCCCGCGGAAGGGGCTTCCGGCGTGTGGGAAATCGGGAAAACCCGTGTCGCCGGTTTGTCAGCCTGCGGGTTCGCGGCGCGAAGGCCGGCGCTACAGTGACTCCGGATGAAGGCGGCACAGATCCGCCAGGCGATTTGCAACGGACAACAACCAGCGGAGACAAGACGCATGGCCACCCCTTCCCCAGCTTCCCCCGCCGCATCCTTCGGCGACAGCACTCCCTGGACACGCGCCTACCCGCCCGGCATGCGCTGGGACGCGGAGCTTCCCGTGAAGCCGGTGCAGCAGATGCTCGACGAGGCCGTCGAACGCTGGCCCGACCGGTCGGCCGTCGAGTTCATGGGCCAGGCCATCACCTACCGCGAGCTCGGTGCCGCGGTCGAACGTGCCGCCAAGGGCCTGCAGGACCTGGGCGTGAAGCCCGGCGTGCACGTCGGCCTCTACCTGCCGAACACGCCGCACTACCCCATCGCCTTCTTCGCGGTGCTGAAGGCCGGCGGCACGGTGGTGAACTATTCCCCGCTGGACGCCGAGCGCGTGCTGGCCCACAAGATCGAGGACAGCCGCACCGACATCCTGGTCACGCTCGACCTCGTCAACCTGTACCCGCAGATGGCGCGCCTGCTCGACAACTCGCGCCTGAAGACGCTGGTGGTCGGCAGCCTCGGCGACTACGGCGCCATGGGCGACAAGGTGCAGGCCCAGCTGCAGGGCGCCGGCCAGATCGCCCCGGTGCCCGTCGATGAACGGCACGTGCGCTTCACCGATCTGCTCAAGAGCGAAGGCACGCACAAGACCCATCCGCTGGGCGATCTCGCCGAAGAGATCGTGGTGCTGCAGTACACCGGCGGCACCACCGGCCTGCCCAAGGGCGCGATGCTCACGCACGCCAACCTCACATCGGCCTCGGCGCAGTACTACGAGTCGACCAAGGGCGATCCGCCCATCCTGGACGAAGGAACGGAACGCTTCCTGGTGGTGCTGCCGCTCTTCCACATCTTCGCGCTCAGCGCGGCGATGCTGCTCGGCGTACGCCTGGGCGCGGCACTGGTGCTGCACACGCGCTTCGACGTCGATGCGGTGATGAACGAGCTCGCCGCCAGCCGGATCAGTGTGTTCCCCGGCGTGCCGACGATGTACACCGCGATCCTCTCGCACCCCAAGGCGAAGGAGATGGACCTGCGCTCGCTCAAGTTCTGCGGCTCCGGCGGCGCGCCGCTGCCGGTGGAAGTGGAGCAGCGCTTCTTCGAGCTCACAGGCTGCCACCTCAACGAGGGCTGGGGCATGACCGAGACCTCGCCCGTGGGCACCTTCACGCCCGCGCGCGGCCTGCGCAAGGCGGGCTCGTGCGGCATGCCGCTGCCGCGGGTGCGCATCAAGCTCGTGAGCCTGGACGATCCGACGCAGGACATCACCGCCTTCGGCGAAGCGGGCGAGCTCTGCATCAAGGGCCCGAACGTGATGAAGGGCTACTGGAACAACCCCAAGGCCACGGCCGAGTCGATGACGACCGACGGCTACTTCCGCAGCGGCGACGTCGCGAAGATGGACGCCGACGGCTACCTCTACATCGTCGACCGCACCAAGGACATGCTGCTGTGCGGCGGCTACAACGTCTACCCGCGCGTGCTGGAAGAGGCGGTGTACGAGCACCCTTCGGTGGCCGAAGTCTGCGTGATCGGCATTCCCGACGAGTACCGCGGCCAGTCGCCCAAGGCCTTCGTGAAGCTGAAGGACGGCGCGCCCGGACTGACGCTCGACGAGCTCAAGTCATTCCTGAAGAACCGCCTCGGCAAGCACGAGATGATCGGCGCGCTGGAGATCCGCGCCGAGCTGCCCAAGACGCCGGTGGGCAAGCTCTCGAAAAAGGATCTTGTCGATGAGGAAGCCCGCAAGCGGGCGGCGTAGCAGCGGAGCCGCACGCCGCTTTTTCGTGGAACACCGAGGAACCGGCTTTGCCGGGCCTCAGGTGTTGCCCCCGGGTAGGGGGTTGGCGAAGCGACACGAAGTGCGCGCAGCCTGGGGGCGAGCCTAGCGAAAGGCCTCGGCGAGCAGCTCGTAGGAGCGCAGCCGGGCCACGTGGTCGAACACCTGCGAGGTGATCATCAGTTCGTCCGCGCCGGTACGCGCGACGAAAGCTTCCACGCCCTTCTTCACCGTCTCGACCGAACCCACCGCCGAGCACGACAGCACCGAGTCGAGCAGCGCGTTCTCCGACGGCCCGACCTTCTGGCGATAGTTCTCCACCGGCGGCGGCAGGCGCCCGGGCCGTCCGCTGCGCAGGTTCACGAAGGCCTGCTGCCACGAGGTGGCGCGGAACTCGGCCTCCTCATCGGTGTCGGCCGCGAACACATTGAAGCCCAGCATCACGTACGGCTTCTGCAGCTGCGCCGAGGGCTTGAAGGTCTCGCGATAGATCTGGATGGCCTGCATGATCTGCTGCGGCGCGAAGTGCGAGGCGAAGGCATAGGGCAGGCCCAGGTGCGCCGCGAGCTGCGCGCCGAAGGTGCTCGATCCGAGGATCCACACCGGCACCTCGAGCCCCGCGCCTGGCACGGCCCGAACGGGCTGCTGCGGCGCCTTCGACATGAAGTCCATGAGTTCGATCACGTCCTGCGGGAACTGGTCGGCGTCCGACTCCAGGTTGCGCCTCAGGGCACGCGCGGTGCGCTGGTCGGAGCCGGGCGCGCGGCCCAGGCCGAGGTCGATGCGCCCCGGGTACAGCGACTCGAGCGTGCCGAACTGCTCGGCGATCACCAGCGGCGAATGGTTCGGCAGCATCACGCCGCCGGCGCCGATGCGGATGGTGGACGTACCCGCCCCCACGTACGACAGCAGCACTGCGGTGGCAGCGCTCGCAATGCCCGGCATGCCGTGATGCTCGGCCAGCCAGTAGCGCGTGTAGCCCAGCTTCTCGCCATGCTGCGCCAGCGAGAGCGAGTTGCGGAACGACTGCGCGGCGTCGCTGCCCTCGGTGATCGGGGAAAGGTCGAGGATGGAGAACGGAATCATGGGCGCGATCATGGCGCGAACCGCCCAACGCCGCTGCCCCAGGGGCTATTCGGTTTGGTATAGCGTGGTCACGCTCGCGAAGTCGCGCCCGTTCTGCTCCACGCTCGCCTGGAAGGGCACGCTCTCGCCCGGCGCGATGGCCGGCAGGTTGTCCACCAGCTTGAAGCCCGTGAGCTGCCCGTTGCGGTCGCGCAGGCTCACCCACAGCCGCACCTTGCCGACGATGCCCGTCCCGGGGTTCTTCACGCTGCCGCTGACCACAACGTACTTGTACGAAAAGCGCTGGCTGAAGTTGAGCAGCACGCTGCCGATCTCGGCCTTGGTGCCCGTCACCTTCACTTCCAGCGGCTTGCGCGGGCCCGGCAAGGCGGCACGTCGCATCGGCTTCCACTCGATGCGCGTGTCGGTGATGCGCTCCATGTCCTGCGGCTCCAGGTAGATGGGAAAGCGCTCGCCGGGGTACAGGTACGCCAGCCCCGCGATGGTGGTCGTGCCGTGCGCCTTGCTGCCGCTGAAGCGCGAGATCACGCCGCCCGGCGCGAGCACGACGGCGTCGGTGCTGCGATTGACGAGCTCGCCCAGGAACAGCCGCTGCTGGATGTTGTTGCGCCCGTCCACCAGCGGCAGCAGCTCGAGCAGCCTGGCGTCGAAGCGCTCGCTGTCTTCGGCCAGCAGGTCGTCGGTGCCCAGGCGCAGTTCTGAATTGAAGGACTCCGGGCCGCCCGCCGCGCGGATCACGCGGTCGCCGCTGCCCAGCACCGGCGTGCGCGAGCCCGAGGCCTCGACCGTGCTGTAGCCGATGCGGTAGTCCCACGCCGCGATGGCCGCGCCGCGACCGAAGCGCGCGATGCTCACGTCCACCGAGGTCCGCCCGCCGGGCTGTATCTCGTTGGCTTGCCCGTAGCCGTGGCCGAAGCCGATCACCTGCCCCGCGTCGTCGTACAGCGTGGCCAGCACCTCGAAGCCGCCGAGCACGGTGGAGTCCTTGCGGTCGTTGACGATGCGGCCCACCAGCCGCACGCGGTCGCCCTGCTGCACCAGCCGCACGCGCGAGAACACCATGCGCGGCCCCTTCACCGAGCTGTAGGGCTCGGCCAGCTTCTGCACGCGCAGCTCCTGCCGAGTGACGTTCTTGCCGCTGGGCATGTCGATCAGCGCGGGCGCGCTCTCTCCGGGCTCCAGCACGGACACGGGCAGCATCTCGCTGCGCTCGTCGAGCTTGCTTTCGCCGTCGAAGTACACGGCGCGAATGCCGGCGCGAGACAGCGGCTTGCCGGTCTCGTTGCGCGCCACCACCAGCAACTTGGGCATGGCCGAGCTCCCGCTGCCCACGAGCACCTGCCGCGGTTCGTCGAGCTTGAGGCCGTCGACGGGAATGGTGCGGTCGACCGCGGCCACCACACGCTGCGAGGCGGACGCGCCCCGCGTGTCGGCATTGCGGTTGCCGAGGAACACGCCCACCACGCTGAAGAGCAGCACCGCCCCCACCGCAATGGCCACCCCGATGCCGACCTTGCGCATCATGAGCGCCTGCCTGCGCGCTTCCTCGGCCGCGAGCCGGCGGCCGGCTTCGTTCTTCACCTGATTGAGCACACGCTCCAGCCGGTCGGAGACGTTGTCCTCCACCAGCGTGACGGAGCCGCAGTGCTCGCAGGTGTATTCGTTGAGGCCCGTGCGCTTGAGCACGCTGCTGCCGCACTCGCCGCACTTGAGCGTCTGGAGATCGATGGTCATGTCTGAAATGCTGCTCCCGTTTTCTTCTTCTGCTTCTGCTCTTGCTGATGCTCCCGTCGCGGCCCTCTACCAGCCGAAGACATCCGCGAGATCTTCGGCCCGGTCCGCGCCGATCAGCGGCGCGAGCCGCTCGACCAGGCGCGCGCGGTGCACCGGGTTGACCGAATAGTCGTCCGCGAAGATGTCCTCGCCCGCCTCGTCCCAGACCCGCCCGACGGTGCCGAGGCAGGCGGCCATCTCGAGGATGTCGGCGAAGAGCGGTTCATCGTCATCCCACGCGCCCGCCCCGTGCCGGGCGAACTGTATCGCGCCGGTGTTCAGGTCGAGGATGAAGGGATCGGCGCCCTGGTCGGCCACCACCAGCCAGTGGTCGGGCCACGCGGCGAGGCGCTCGCCCGTGATGCCGTGCCAGCGGTAGCCGGCCTGCGCCGACCACAGGCGCGCCAGCGGAGGAATGCTGAAGGGGTTGCCGGCGGTGGGAACGGTGAGGCCCGCATGGCCCACGCGCTCGTTGATCCAGTTGCCGAGCGGGCCGACCTGCTCGTAGAAGGCCGCGACGGCTTCGGGCAGCGGGATCTCGCCGCGCCAGTGGTCGGCGGCGAGTTGCGGCTCCAGCGTGCCATGCGGGGCCAGGGCTGCACGAGCCTGTTCTGTCGATGCCAAGTGTGTCCTCCGTTCAGCGAGAGCAGGCCGTTCGCAATGCGGCGCGAAGCGCATCCACGTCGCCGGGCGCGATCTCGCGCATGCCCGGCAGTGCGCCGAGGCCGCATGCGGTCGATGCGACAACCGGCACGCCGGCCGCCACGGCGCGCAACACCGCGCGCGGCGCGTGCTCGATGTGCGCGGGCAGCACGACGACGTCGGCGCCTGCCAGCCAGTCGCCCTGCCAGTTCATGTGTTCGACATGCCCGATGCCCTGCCAGAGCCGCGCATCGTCCGAAGGCGAGCCCAGCACGCGCAGCCTGCACGGCCAGCCCTGCAGCGCGGCCGCGAGTTCGCGTGCGCCCTTGCGTGCCAGTGCGCTCGCGGCGAAGACGACGAGCGGAAGCTCCTGGCCCCTGGCCTTTGCGCGGCCGGTTGCCCTGATCTCGGGCAGCACCCAATCGAGTCGCCGCGACGCGGCAAGCTGTCGCGCGACTTCGGCATGCGGCGTGACCACGATCGACGCTCGCGCAAGCGCCAGCGACTCGGCTCGCACCAGCGACGCATCGGCCCTGAAGTCGCGCAGCGTGACATCGCCGGGCCAGCGCCGCGAGGCTTCGTCGAGCCGCTTTTCGATGTCGGCCATCGGCAGCGCGCCGGCCAGCACGATCACGCGGCGGCCGTCGAGCGCGCCGAGGCGCTGCAGGTGCGGCAGCAGTGCCTGCTCGACCACCAGCTGCGTGTGCTCCGGCTTCAGGCGCGCCGCGAAAGCCTGCGCGAGCCAGCGCTGGCCGTCGATCAGGCTGGCCTGGCGCCGTCCTGCCTGCCGGGCCCACAGCCGCTGCCACAGCGCACGGCGCAGGCTCGCGGCCCACGGCGCCTGTGCCGGCGCAACGCCGGCGGCAACCGGCTCGCGATGCCAGCCCGTCGCGGGGCGACGCCAGAAGGCGAGCCGCAGCGGCACCGGCTGCATGCGCTGCGCACCCGGATGCTCCTCGCGCAGGTAGCGCGCGAACTCGGGCGTCCAGCCATCGAGCAATGCGGCGGTGAGCCCTTCGGGGCCGACGTCGACCTGCGGGCGATGACGGAAGCACGCGGTCTGGTCGCAGCTGAGGCAGCCGCGCGCCACGGGCAACGCCGCACCCGCATCCTCGCTCGCGCGGCGCATCGTGACGGGCACGAAAGGCGCGGCCGATGCGCCACGGCCCCGGATGCGCAGCACCAGCTCCGTGCCGGTCAGCTCCACTTCGAGCCGCCATGCCTGCCTGGCGCGCACCTTGAGGTCGATGTAGTTCCAGAACACGGTCGCGTCGACGGCATCCGCGCCCGGCTCGCCGGCCTGCTCGATGCGCGCCGTGTGCCCGTGCCGCTCCACCAGCTCGAAGCCCGCTCGCACCGCCACGGTGGCGAGCGCGTTCGACAGCTGGCACAGCCCGCCGGCCAGCGTCGGCACCACGCAGCCGCCGCGCAGTTCGCGGCCCTGCACAAAACCGCGCCACGAAGCGGGCCGGCCCAGCTGGCGCCAGAAGCTCAGCACTTCGCCGGCGGGCACCTCGACGGCATCGAAGGCGCGGCGCGCCACGCGAAGGTTCTGCACCTTGCCGGCCACGAGCGGGAATTCGTCCGCGCGACCGTCGGTCCACAACGGCGTGCGGTATTGGGCGAGCACGGGCGCGTCGGCCAGTGCGTGGCTGCCGACGGGCCATCGGCGGGCCGAGGGCCGCAGGGTCTCGCGCAGCGCGTGGGCCGTGGCCAGGAGCCGCGAACGCAGCCAGAAATCGATCGCGTCGATGCGGCGCGGCGGCTGCCAGGCCTGCACGCTCACGCGGAGGGGCCTCGCTTGCGCCATTGGCCGAGGTCGGCTTCGATGCGCTCGTTGATGTTGCCGCTCCAGTGCGCGCCGAAGCCGGCCGCGCGCAGCAGTTCGACGATGCGGTGGCCCACGGCCGCGGTGTTGGCCTCGCGTTGCTCGATCTCGGGAATCATGCCGCCGCTGAAGGCCAGGTGCAGGCGGCCGGTGCGCACGGCCGTGTCGAGGTCCTGCGCGTGATAGAAGCAGCAGCCGCGAATGCCGGACTCCGCCCGACCGGCCGCGCGCCACTGCTCGCGCACGTCGTCGTGGCCGTCGGAGAGCGTGTTGCCCGCGCGGTGCAGCGCGATGATCTTCTCGCCTCGCAGCTGCGCGAAGACGGCCTCGAGCCTGTCGTATTCGGTCTGCGCGGGCCATCCGGCCTCGGCCTCGCGCTTGGCGGCGCATGCGCTCGCGGCCTCTGCCTTGACCCAGGCACGGTCTTCGCTGGTGATTTCGTCGGGATCGAGGTACTCGTCGGTGATCATCCACTCGACATCGGCGTCGGGATAGAAGCCGCTCCACACCAGGTCGTGGATGCGTCCGCGCGTGTCTTCTGGGTCGAGAGTAAGGGCCATGCGTGTTGGGCTGCCGCCTCGGCGGCAACGGGTCATGCTTTCTTTTTTCCTGGCGGAAGCGTGGTCGTATTTTTACCCGAGCGCACCACGATGGCGCGGTAATGCGAAAGCATGATGTCCGACGGCCACCCCTTCCGTACCGCACCATCATGAAGGATGCGCCATGGCAAGGCAATGCGCCTTATGGCGAAGCCGGCTCCGCCACATGGCCGGGGTGCCGCGGGGCTGCTGGCTATGCTCGGCGGCTCCCCATGCCGCAGCAACATCGCCTTCCAGACCCCGCCCTGCCGCGGGCCGACGAACGCCTGCCCGCCTCGTGGACCTCCGCCATGCCGCAGGCCACGGAACGCATGCAGAGGACGGCCGCCGACCGGATCGCCTGGCTGGTCGCGCTGGCAGTGCTGGTGTTCATGGCCGTCTTCGGCTTCCAGGCGATGCGCTGGTCGCTGGCCGGCGGCTGGCAATGGCTCTGGATGCTGGTGGGATTGCCGTTCTTCGGCGTCTTCTCGGTGCTGTCGGTGCTGGCCGTCGTCACGAGGCTGCGCGAACGCCGGCGGGTGCGGGTGACGCTGGAGAACATGTCGCTGGAGCGCGGGGAAGGCTTTCGCGTCAGCGAGCCGCTCGAGCTGCGCCTGCGCGCGACGGTGCCGGTCGCACGGGAGGGTGAGCGCACGGTGGCGCCGGAACACATCGCGATGCGCCTGGTGCGGCGCTTCATGCTCGATGCAGCCGACGGAACGCGATCGCTGGTCGAGGAGTGCTGCGACGAAGCGATCGCGCCGCGCGAGGATGCGCGGGCCGGCCGGGTTGTCTATGCCTGCGAGCTCCGCGCGAAGCCCCTGAATGGCGACGAAACAGCGCAATGGTCGGTCGAGCTGCGCGAAGCGGCCGACGGTGCCAGCGAGCCCTTGCTCGTCGCCGCGCTGCGGCCGCTCCCTCCGCGCTGAGGCCGGACCGGACGCAAAAAAGCCGGGCCATGGCCCGGCTTTCTTTCAGCCCCGCAGGCGATTACAGCGGCAGTGCGTCGCCATGAGCGGCAGCGCGGGCTGCGGCACGAACCGCGGCGCGGTCCACCGAGCTGGCCACGATCGGGGCCACGCCCGACGAAGCGCCTTCGGCATACGGGTCACCGCTGCGGGCGGCTGCCACGGCTTCGGCACGAACGGCCGAGCGGCTGGCGGTCGAGACGATCGCTTGTGCCGGGCCGGCGTTGGCACCGGTGGCGTAGGGGTTCGCGCTGTGGGCGGCAACCACGGCCTGGCTGGCGACGTCGGCGCGGCTGGCGGCCGAGGTCAGCTGGTGCACGCCTTCATAGGTTTCGGCGTGGGCAACGCCGGCAGCGGCCAGCAGGGCGAGGGAAACGGCGGAGAGGAGCTTCGAGGCGGTCATTTGGATGTGTCCTTCAATTGGTTCGGTTCTTGTTTCTTGGTCTGGATCAGCTGAAGGGCTGGTCCATGGGAAGAATTGTGCGCCCGTTGTCTAAGTAAAAACCCTTAGACAATGGAACCACGGTGTTCACACCATGGAAACAATCAACCGCCAGGAAGACGGATCACCGCCTGTCGTAGAGTCCCCCGCATGAGCGAACCGGCCCCCGCCCTTTCACCTTCCACGTCCTTCTGGGGAAGCCCCGACACCGTGTTCGACCGACTGGCGGGCGAATGGAGCCTGCAGCGCAACATCGAGGGGCAGGCCACCATGAGCGGCGTCGCCACGTTCACGCCGCGGGGAGCCGGAACGCTCAAGTACCGCGAGGAAGGCCGCATCCGCCTGGCCGACGGCAAGGAATTCGACGGGCACCGCGAATACCTCTTCGAACGCGCTCCGGGCGGTTTCGCGGTGCATTTCGCCGAGACGCCGCCGCGCCTCTTCCATGCCATCGCCGTCGTGCGCGAGGGCAAGGGTGACGGTGACGTGCTCGCCGGCTCGGCCACGCACCTGTGCACGCCCGACACCTACGACAGCAGCTACCGCTTCCTGCCCGACGGCTCCTTCACGATCCGCCACGTGGTGCACGGCCCGCGCAAGGACTACCTCTCGGAAACCGTCTTCAGCCGGCGAGGCTGAGGGAAGCCGCTCAGTCGCGGTCGAGGCGCCACGCCGGCATGCCGCGCATCACGGTCTGCACCAGCACCGCGCAGATGCCGCACTTGATGAGGTCGCCCGGAATGAACACCAGCATGGCCAGCGCGGCCTTCGACAGCGACATGTGGGCGATCCACGAGAGCCCGACGATGCCGAAGGCGTAGACCACGCCGATCCCGCCGACCAGCGCCGACAGGAACGCCGCCGCCAGCAGGGGAAGCCCCGTCGTGCCGCCGATGCGGCGCACGGCCAGGCGCATCAGCAGGCCGCAGGCAAAGGCGCCGAACATCCAGCCGAACAGGAAGCCGCCCGCCGGCGCCACGAACACGCTCAACCCGCCACGGCCGCCCGGCAGCAGCGGCAGCCCGAGCGCCACCGCGAGCAGGAACAGCGCGATGGCCAAAAAGCCCCGGCGCGGCCCCAGCAGGCAGCCCGCCAGCATCACGCCCAGCGACTGCAGCGTGATCGGCACGCCGAACGGCAGGTCGATCTTCGGGATCAGGCCGAACACCGCCATCAGCGCCGCGAACAGCGCGATGTACGACAGCGAACGGGACGAAGTGAGGGAGCCTGAAGTGGTGGTCATGGCAGTCGCAATCGAGAAAAGACGGAAGAAGGATCAGCGCCCGAGCCGCGCGGCCAGCGCGTCCGCCACGCGCTCCGCCGTCTGCAGCGTGCGGATGGTCAGCGGCGCCAGCAGGCGCAGGCCGCCGCCGTGGCCGGAGCGGACGCGGTAGGCATCGTCGAGGCGCTGCCACTGCACGTAGAAATTTTCGGCGAAGCGCAGCATGAGGCCAAGGCCCAGCGCGATCCGCTCGGTGGGCACGCCGAAGCGCTGCAGCGGATGCAGCACGGCCTCGAGCACCGCCAGCAGGTCTTCGAAGCGAGTGGTCAGCGTGAGCATCAGCGCGAGCGTGGCTGCGCTCGCCAGGCGCAGCGCGCTGGCCACGCCGAGCAGCGTCGTGCCCATCGCCCAGTGGAAGCCGACGATCAGCCCGCAGGCCACCGCCACGCCGACCAGCATGCGCACGCGGCGCCATGCGGGCGGCCCGAGCGAGACGAAGATCAGCAGCACCGCCGCGCAGGCGACGCCCAGGTACGACGGCCGCTCGACCAGCACCAGCAGCGTGCCGCACACCGACAGCACCGCGAGCTTGATCCATGCCGCGATCGCGTGCATCCACGTCGACTGCTCCGAATACAGGCTACGCATGGTGGCGCCCCCGCTCCGCCGCGGCGCGCTCGCGCACGTCCTCGGCATAGGCCTCGCACACCTCGCGGCCCGGTCCGTCGCCGCGCACCCTGCCCTGTTCGAGCCACAGCACGCGCTCGAAGTCATAGACGTGCTCCAGCAGGTGCGTGGACACGAGGATCTGGTGGTCGCTCGCCTCCAGTTGCGCGGCAAGCCGCGCCTGGCTCAGCAGGTCGAGGCTGGCGAAGGGCTCGTCGAGCAGCAGCGTGGCGGGTTCGCTGATCTGCAGTGCCAGCAGGCACACCTGCTGGCGCTGGCCCTGGCTCAGCTCGCTCACCGCGCGCCCGGCCCAGGCCTCGAGCCCGCGCTGCGCGAGGAAATCGCGCGCCTGCTGCCTGGCCGCCTGCCGCGTCTCGCCGCGCGCCGTAAGACTGAAGGCCAGCTCCTCGGCCACGGTCGGAAAGATGATCTGGTCGTCGGGGTTCTGGAACATCAGCCCCACGTGCTTCGACAGCTGCCTGCGGTCGGCCTGCGTGTCGCAGCCATGCACGACCACGCGCCCTTCCTGCGGCTGGTCGAGCCCGCTGATGAGGCGGAACAGGCTGCTCTTGCCCGCGCCGTTGTCGCCGACCAGGCCGATGCGCATCTCCTGCAGGTCGAGCGTCAGCCCCTCGAAGACGCGCTGGCTGCCGCGCACCAGCGTCACCGCCTCGAGGCGGATGCTGTGCGAAGAGACGGTTTCGGACGGGCTGGGCTGCGGCAAGGGGCGCCCACTGTACCCGAAGCCGCCTCGCTGCCGCGAGGCTCAGGCCGTGGCTGGAAACAGCGCGTTGAGCTCGCCCACGGACAGCATGCCCTCGCCCATCGTGCCGAAGCGGCCGTGCCCGAAGGCTTCGCCCGCGATGCGTGCCACCAGCCCCAGCGCCGACTGCAGCGGGCCGCAGCCCAGGCTGATGCGCCGCGCGCCGGCACGCGCGAGGCCATCGGCCGGCGGTGCGCCGGCGTAGCCCGCGTACACGTTCAGCGGCAGGTCGAGCGCGCCGGACAGCCGCCCGATCTCTTCGGGGCTGGACATGCCCGGCACGAAGATGCCGTCCGCGCCCGCCGCCGCGTAGAGCTTCGCGCGGCGCAGCGCCTCCTCGAAGCGCGCGGCCGGGTCGTCCCACGGCACGAAGTACACGTCGGTGCGTGCGTTGATGAAGAAGCGCGCGTCCAGCTCGCGAATGGCCGCGATGCGCTCGCACAGCACCTCGGGCGACGCCAGCTCGCGCGTACCAGGCCGCGTGCCGTCCTCGATGTTGATGCCGGCCGCGCCCATGTCGACGAGCGCGCCCGCCACCTCGCGCACCGCTGCGGCGCTCTCGCCGAAGCCGCTCTCGATGTCGACGCTCACCGGCACGCTCGCCACGCGGCAGATGCGCGCGCAGGCCGCGACCAGCTCGGCGACGGGCATTCGCTCGCCATCCGCGTAGCCCAGTGACCAGGCCATGCCCGCGCTGGTGGTGCCGATGGCCGTGGCGCCGGCGCGCTCGACGATGCGGGCGCTGGCGGCGTCCCATGCGTTCACCAGGACCAGCGGTCCGGGGCCGGCATGAAGCCGGTGGAAATCTTCTGTCTTCTGCTGCGCGTCGCTGGATCGCATGGCCATCCGTTCCAAGGGAGTTGAGGAATGGTCGCAGCTTAGGAGCGGCGCGCCGCCCCGGCTTGGAAAAAACTGCTATTTCATTTCACGCCGTAGCCGCGCGCCGCCCGCAGCGCGATCAGGCTCACCACCACGCCGAAGCCCACGTAGAACGCCGGCGCGATCTTGCTGCCCGTGGCCGTAATGAGCCAGGCGCTGATGAAGGGCGCGAAGCCGCCGAAGATCGCCACGCCGAAGCTGTAGCTCACCGAGAGCCCCGTGCCGCGCGTGGCCGCCGGGAACAGCTCCGACATCGCCGCCGAGATCGGACCCCAGTAGGCGGAAGCCACCACGCCCATCGCCGTGAGCGCCAGCATCAGCGCCGGCACCGAGGGATGGTTCACCAGCAGGTAGAACAGCGGCACGATCATCACCAGCATGACCAGCGCCGCGGCACGCATCACGGGAATGCGCCCCACGCGGTCCGACATGCTGCCGAACAGCGGCACCAGCGCGAACTGCAGCACGCCGAACCAGAAGGTGCCGGCGAAGGCCATCGACGGCGGCAGGCCCAGCTGGCGCACCGCGAAGGTGGGCATGAAGAGCCCCGTGTAGGCCACGATGGTCGCGAGGATGATGAGCCCCATCGCCGCCAGCGTGCGCCCGCGCTGGTCCACCAGCGTGGTGCGCACCGGCGTGGCTTCCTGCGCGGCGCGCTTGAACTCCACGCCTTCGTCGAGGTGGCGGCGGATGTACAGGCCTGCCGGTCCGATCAACAAGCCGAAGAAGAACGGAATGCGCCAGCCCCACGACAGCAGCTGCTCGGGCGTGAGCAGCGCGTTGAGCCCCATGCCGAAGCCCGCCGCCAGGAAGGTGGTGATGCCCTGGCTCGCGAACTGCCAGCTCGAGAAGAAGCCGCGCCGGCGCGGGTCCTGCTCGGCCAGCAGCGCGGTGGCACTGCCGAACTCGCCGCCCGCCGCGAAGCCCTGCAGCAGCCGCGCGAGGATCACGAGCCCCGGCGCCCACAGCCCGATCTGCGAGAAGGTCGGAGCCACCGCGATCAGCAGCGTGCCGCACAGCATCAGCGCCATCGACAGCGTCAGCGCGTTCTTGCGCCCGCGCGCGTCGGCATACGCGCCCAGCACCAGCGAGCCGACCGGGCGCATCACGAAGGTCACGCCGAAGGTGCCCAGCGTGATGAGCAGCGACACGGTGTCGTTCTCGGCCGGGAAGAACAGCTTGGAGATGGTCACGGCCAGAAAGCCGTAGATCACGATCTCGAACCACTCCAGCGCGTTGCCGATAGAGATGGCCGTGATGACCCGCAGCGTGCTCTGCCGGGAGGCCGGCTCGGCGGGTTCTGAAAGGTCGGCGGTGCGTGGGGCGAGTGTGCTCATGGTGCTGCGTGCTCCAGGGGTGGTTGAACTGCAAGGTCCGCGCCAGTCGCGGGCCAGACGCCGAAGTGATGCAGCACGTTGCGCAGCAGCCCTTCGAAACAGGGGTCGGCGCCGAGCACCCAGCTCGCGCCGACGGCGCCTGCGTTGAATACGCGGCCGCCTTGCGGGCGCTCCCAATAGATCATCTCGGCCGACAGCCCGCCCAGCGAATCGGTCGGCTGCGAGTAGTAGTCGAGGTACGCGTCGAGCCGCCCGGGGCGCTGCCTGCGCCCCTCGGCGATGACCTGGATGCCACGCTGCGGCTCGGGCAGGCTCTCTCCGGCGGGCAGCCTGCGCGTCATGCGGTTCAGCGTCGCGACGCTCAGGTCCCACTCGTGGCCGATGGCGCGCGGCAGGCCGCCGCCCGGCGCGTGACCGAAGGTGGAGCCGTCTTCGAGCCCCAGCGGGTGCGGCTGCGTGAACAGGAAGTGCTTCGGCTGCGTCGCGTGGTACACGCCGAAGTCGTCGCCGTCGGCGAAGGCCCAGCCCGCCGATTCCAGCCCGATGAGCTCCGCGCAGGAACGCCCGGCCTGCCTGAACTGGCCGCCGCGCGCCCAGTCCTGCGAGTGGTACTGCTCGCCGTAGGGGCCGGCGGGCGGGCGCAGCTCCACCGATTCCGCGCCGTCCTCGTCGCCCGGCCCGCGCACCTTGCGCTGCTCCATCACCGTGCATTCCTCGTCGTAGCTCACGCGCAGGTACATGGTGTTGCCCGACAGCACGATGGCGGTGCCGCCGCCCGACAGGTAGTCGTCGAGCCCGTCGCAGGCTGGCTGCGACCAGTATTCGCTGTGGCCGTTGATGAACACCGTCTCGTAGGCCTTCAACAGGCCCGGGTCGCGGTGCAGGTCGAGATCGCTCACCACGTCGTAGTCGTAACCGCAGCGCTCCAGCCACACGTGCAGGCGACGCTCCAGCCGGGTCCACTGGCTGAAGCCTGCATCGGCGGGGTCGTACAGCGCGTTCGGGCTGGCGTTGGGCCAGGGCATGCGCAGGCCCACCTGGTAGGTGGGCTGGCCACCGCGGTGGTAGGTGTAGCTGCAGAAGGCCGGCGCCTCGGGGTGGCTGTTCTCCAGGCCCGCCGAGCGGCGCGGCCACACCGGGTCGCTCGCGGTGTTCTTCGCGAAGGGCGTGGCGGCGTAGGCCAGCCAGCTGTTGGTGGCACACAGCACCAGCACCGGCGCGGGAGCCCGTTGCGCGGCGCGGCGCACGATGAACGCGATGTCGTACTCGGCGGGCCTGCCGTCGAGCAGGAAGCGCACGCGCCCCACGTACACGCCGGATTTCGCGTCCGCCGGAATGCGCCATGCGTGGCTCTCGGGCCAGCGGCAGTCGTAGAGATCGTCGCTCGCCAGGCGCAGGCCGTGGCCGCGCGTGGGGTCGGCCAGCGGGTCGTAGCCGTCGTCGGAAAACTCGTTCACGCGCGCCGGTTCGAAGGCCGGGCCGACGATCATCCAGGTGCCGTGGTTGACGATGCGGCCGGTGCGCTGGTGGCCGCTGGCATCGGCCACCACGTCGCCGCGCTCCTCGCGCAGCGGCCAGCAGGCGAGCACGGTGCGTCCGCGCGGCGTACGCAGGCCGCGGTCGGAGAAGCGCGCCTTCACCTCATCGGCCTCCAGCGCATGGGAGTAGATCGCCGGCATGACGATGTCGCCCTCGAGGAATGCATCCGCCAGGCCGTCGATGCCGCTGCCGCCCAGGCGCAGCGGCGCCCTGCCCGGCTGCACCACGCCGTCGAAACGGCCGCGCGCAACTGCCTCGCCGTCGATCCACAGCACCGTCTCGCACCCGTCCCAGGTGGCGACGATGTGATGCCAGCGCTTCGGCACCAGCGAGCCGCCCGCGAGCTCGCCTTCCGGGCGGAAGGCGCCGCCGTCGCCCAGATGGAACACCGCGCGGCCCGCCTCGTCGACGAAGAGGCCGTAGCCGCAGGCGGCGGGCAGGTCGAACTGCCCGATCACGCTCTGGCGCGCGCCCACGCTCCATACCTGCACCCAGCACTCCAGCGTGAGCGCGCGCAACGGATGACCGAGGCCGCGCTCCACCAGCACATAGGAGCCCGGGTGGATCGGATGCACGCGCGCGGGCGAAGGCTCGAAGGCGTGCAGCACCGTGTCGGCCGCGCGGCCCTCGGTGTCGGGGCCGAGCCGGCACACGGAGAACGTGTAGGGCACGTCGCTGCTGAGGTGGAAGCGCACCACCTCGCCGGCGGCCACGCTCTTGCGGTCGGTGTAGCCGTGCACGCCGGGCACGCGCAGGCTGCGGTGGGGCGGAAGGATCTTCTGCTGTTGCATCGTCATGCCGCGGTGGCCAGGCCCTTGGCCGCGATCTCGTCGGCCAGGTCGTGCAGCGAGCGTTCGAGCAGGTCCGCCAGTTCGTCGATCTCGGCCGGCGTGATGGTCAGCGGCGGCGTGATCATCTGGAAGTCGCCGAAGGCGCCCAGGTTGGCGCGCCGGTTGTACAGCGCGATGCCGTGCTTCAGCCCGTGCTCGGTGAGCCGCGCCGGCGCGTTGAAGCTTGCCGGCAGCTGCCGCTTCGTCGCCTTGTCGGCCACGATCTCGATGGCGGTGAAGAGGCCCTTGCCGCGCACGTCGCCCACGATGGGCGAGCGCGCCGCCACTTCGCGCAGGCGCGCCATCAGCAGCTCGCCCATGTCGCGCGCACGGGTCACGAGGTCTTGCGCGATCACCTCGCCGAGCACCGCGTTCGCCACCGCGCACGACAGCGGGTTGGTGAAGTAGGTGTGGCCGTGCACGAAGCCGCCGCTGCCCGCGACCGCGTCGACGATGCGGTCGGGCGCCAGCAGCGCGCCCAGCGGCGTGTAGCCCGCCGCCAGCCCCTTGGCCAGCGTGACCAGGTCGGGCCGCGCGCCGGCCCAGTGGTGCGCCGCGAGAAAGGCGCCGGTGCGGCCCGCGCCGCTCATGATCTCGTCGTAGATCAGCAGCACGCCGTGGCGGTCGCAGATCTGGCGCACGCGCTCGAAATACACGGCGGGCGCCACCGCCGCGCCGGTCGACAGCCCGCCGATCGGCTCCATGATGAAGGCCAGCACCGTGTCGGCGCCCTCGCGCACGATGGTGGTCTCCAGCTCGTCGGCGCAGGCCAGCGCGTGGCTCTCGGCGGTGTGGCCGGCGGGCACGCGGTACGACAGCGGTGCGCTCACCTTCGGCATCTCGCGCACCATCGGCCCGTAGATCGACTGGGTGTGCGCATCGCCCGTCACCGCCAGTGCGCCGAGCGTGGAGCCGTGGTAGCTCGGGTTGCGCGAGATCACCTTCACACGCCGCGACTGGCCCGTGACCACCGCGTATTGCCGCGCCAGCTTGATCGCCGACTCGTTGGCTTCCGAGCCGCCCGAGACGAAGAAGGCACGGTCGAAGCCCTCGCCCGCCAGCGCGCAGACGCGGTCGGCCAGCCCGATGCTCTGCTCGCTCTCGAAGAAGCGCGGATAGGCGAAGGTGACGCGCGCCGCCTGCTCCTGCATGGCCGCCAACACGCGCGGATTGCCGTGGCCGATGTTGGCGACCACCGCGCCGGCGGTCGCGTCGAGGAAGCGGCGGCAGCCCGTGTCCCAGAGGTAGATGCCCTCGCCGTGCGCGATGCGCGGCGGCCGTGGCGTGCCCTTGGCGGCATAGAAGCCGAGCACGGAGCCGCCCTTGGGCGTGTCTCCCACGGTGCGGGGGGTGTCTTCGATCGAGGCGCTCATCGGGAAATATCCATTCATCGCAGGTCTTGAACGGCCACGACGATAGGCAGAGCCCGCCGCCACGGGTAGACGTATGGGCCGATGAAGTGCTATACGTCTGGCGCATGAAGAACACCCACGACCGGCTCGACCTGCTGCACACCTTCATCCGCATCGGCGAGAGCGGATCGCTCAGCAAGGCGGCGCGCCTGCTCGACACCACGCAGCCCACCGTGAGCCGCCGCCTGCTCGAACTGGAACGGCTGCTGGGCTGCAAGCTGGCGATCCGCAACACCGCGAACTTCTCGCTCACCGACGAAGGCCGCTCGCTGCTGGCCGAGGCGCACGACCTCACCGACCGCTGGTCGGGCCTGTCGCAGCGGCTTCAGGGCGGGCAGAGCCGGCCCGAGGGCACGCTGCGCGTGATCGGCCCATCCGGCTACGGCACCGGCTTCCTCACCGACGCGGTGACCGACCTGCGCGCTGCGCATCCGCAGCTGCGCGTGGAGCTCACGCTGACCGACCGCGTGGTCGATCTCGCGGCCTCCGGCGCCGAATGCTGGGTGTGCGTGGGCGAGGTGCGCGACCCCGGCCTCGTCTGCCGCACGGTGGGCCGCATGGAGCGCGTGCTGATCGCCACGCCCGAGCTGCTGAAGCGCACCGGCCCCGTCACGCTGGCGCGGCTGCCGCAGCTGCCGTGCGTGGGCCTGATCCCGTACGTGACGGGCAACGTGCGGCTCATCAACCGCGCGGGCCGCTCGCGCATCGTGCCGCTGGACACGCCCATCCGTACCGACAGCCTGCTCGCGAGCTACCGCGCGATCCTCAACGGCGCGGGCATCGGCGCCGCAGCGCCATGGATGTGCCACGAGGACATGCAGGCCGGCCGCCTGAAGCGCGTGCTTCCCAACTGGTGGCTGGAGCCCATCGGCGTGCACGTCGCGCTGCCGCCGGGGCTGTACCGGCCGGCACGGGTCACGGCCTTCGTCGAGGCGCTGCGGCAGCGCATGCATGCGCTGCCGGGGTTCAGGCCGGCGGCGTGAGCCGCAACTACATCAGCGCGACCACCGGATAGCGCCGCCACCCTGGCTCCGCGTGGCGCCGGCCGTGCGCGAAGATGAAGCCCAGCACCGCCTTCTGGTCGCCCAGCTTCTCCGGGTTCTCCGCCTTCCACTGCTCGAACAGGCGTTTCAGCTCGGGTTCGTCTTCCAGCATGCGCAGCGCCGTGTCCTCGAAGACGTAGGGCGAGAAGTTCTCCTTCTTCTCGAGCACGCTGTTGAAGAAGCCCCAGCGGAAGAAGCTGTCGTGGGCCTGCGGCTCCAGCGTCTCGACCGCGTAGCGGGCACGGGGCTGGTCCAGCGGAACCAGCACGTCGCCCGCGCGCGCCTGGAAGGGCTCGGTGCCTTCGGCAAGCGCCACCTCGTCGTGGAACATGTGGCCTTCGTAGGCGTTCGCGCGGGAGGTCACGCTGCGGATGCGGTACACGCGCGCCGCCTCGAAGAGCCTGTCTTCGTCGAGCCGCTTCAGCTCCACTCCGTTCCACTCCAGCCGCTCGATCGCTTCTCTCCATGCCCGGGGCACGAGGTAGGCCCTTGGCGCCGCGGCCGTCTCTCCCTCGATGCAGCGGTCGAAATGCACGATGTCCTTCTCCCACGGCTGGCTGCGGTCATAGGCCAGGCGCTCGTAGCTGCCCAGCAGGCTGGGCTTGCGGACCGCGCGATAGCCCTTGAAGCGAAGGCCGGCGGGCCGGCTGCGGTCGTTGCGCCAGGTCAGCGGCCAGCGGGCCTGCCGTGCGGCCCCGGCCTTCGCCTCGCGGCGCAGCTGCTGGATGCGCTGCGCATTCGCGATGCTGAAGTCGAGCACCGTCTCGACCAGCGCCCGCATCGAAGCCACGCGGTCGGCGAAGGGCTTGAGCATGTGGGTCTCGGGCATGAAGCCGATGGTGTGGTGCAGCGCGGCATAGCCGGTGGAAAAGCGCGGCGTGTCGAGGAAGTCCTCGATGCCGTCGTCGGGCGTCTCGGCCAGCAGATTCATGTACGGGCAGGTGGGCCAGCCGCGTTGCGACATGCCGCCGTAGATCGCGGGCAGCATGCTCTCGCGCAGGAAGGCGCCGAGCCCGCCGCCCAGCTTGTCGGGCTGGGTCGGGATCAGCGTCATGGTGTAGCTGTAGTCGGCGCCGTTGGAGGTGTGGGTGTCGACCATCACGTCCGGGTCCCACGCGGTGAAGAAGCGGTTGAAGACCTGCGCCGCGAGGCTGTCGCACTTGATGAAGTCGCGGTTCAGGTCCAGGTGCCTCCCGTTGCCGCGGAAGCCGAAGGACTCGGGGCCGAGCTGGTTCACGCGCGAGGTGTTCTGCCGGTCGATGCAGCCGTCCACGTTGTAGACCGGGATGAAGAGGAACACCGTGCGGCCCAGCGCGGCCAGCTTCTCGGGCTGCGTGCAGAAGTCGCGCACCAGCGCCATGCAGGTGTCGATGCCCTCGGGCTCGCCGGGATGGATGCCGTTGTTGTTGAAGAACACCGGACGCCCCTGCCGCGCGAGCGTTTCGCGGTCGAACACGCCGTCGGCGGTGACCACGCCGGCATGAAGGGGAACGCCGGTGTCCGAGACACCGATCTCGCCCCAGCGCAGCACGCCGGGGAAGTCTCTGGCCAGCCGCTCGTAGAAGGCGATGCATTCGGCCCAGGTAGCGGTCTGGTTGCCGTTGCCGGCTTCGAACGGCGTGACGTAGGAAGTGTCTTGTGGAGCGGTCATGGGAAGAAGGCTACAGTAGTCGCCCCTCCCGGTCATCCAGCCCTTCTTTCTTCAAAAGAGCCAGACAAGGCCGCAAGCAATACATATTCATTCAAGGAAACGCACATGGGCGCCCAATGGAAAGCCAAACACAAGGACATCGCGGCCAACGCCAAGGGCCGGCTGTTCGGCAAGCTCGTCAAGGAAATCGTGGTGGCCGCGCGCAACGGCGCCGACCCGGCCTCCAACGCGCGCCTGCGGCTGGTGGTGGAGCAGGCCCGCAAGGTCTCGATGCCCAAGGACACGCTCGACCGCGCCATCAAGAAGGGCGCCGGCCTCACGGGCGAGTCCGTGCACTACGAGCACGTGATCTACGAGGGCTTCGCGCCGCATCGCGTGGCCGTGATGGTCGAATGCCTCACCGACAACGTGAACCGCACCGCGCCTGAAATGCGCGTGCTGTTCCGCAAGGGCCAACTGGGCACGTCGGGCTCGGTGTCGTGGGACTTCGACCACGTCGGCATGATCGAGGCCGAACCCGCGAAGCCCGACGCCGACCCCGAAGTGGCCGCCATCGAGGCCGGCGCGCAAGACTTCGAGCCGGCCGGCGAAGACCACCCCGCCGTCTTCCTCACCGACCCCACCGACCTCGACCTCGTGAGCCGCGCCCTGCCCGCCCAGGGCTTCACCGTGCTGTCGGCCAAGCTGGGCTACAAGCCGAAGAACCCCGTCGATCCGGCGAGCCTGAGCGCCGAGGCACTGGAAGAAGTCGAGAACTTCCTCGCGGCCATCGACGCGAACGACGACGTGCAGAACGTGTTCGTGGGACTGGCGGGCTGAGGTACCGTCGTGCAATGTCCTGTCTGCAACAACCTCAACGCGGCGACCGACGTGCGCTGCTTTCAGTGCAACACCACACTGATCCATGAAACCGCGGGTCACTCCGAGGGCTACAGGAAGACGACGCAGGAGCTGGATGCCCGCGTGTACAGCGGTGTCGGCGCGTTCTTCGGGTTCTGCCTCGTTGCGGTCTTCCTGAAGTTCATCCTGCCCGGCGTGACGCTCGATGATCGGGAGATCTACCTCGCCGCGGCAGTGGGTGCCGGGATTGGCGGCTTCATCGGTCGTGCATTCCTGCGCGCGAGGTTTAAGTAAGCCGTTCGTCGGCGCAGAGGAAAGCACCTGTGGCAGCAGCCGAAGAACCTGGCACACGCGCACTCGCCGGCAGGTGCCTGTGCGGCGCCGTTCACTACGAGGTGGCGGATGAATTCGTCTACTCGCTGAACTGCCACTGCCAGGACTGCCGGCGCGCGACCGGCTCGGCCTTCAAGCCCTTCGCGGGCATCGAGCGCGGCAAGTTCTCCATCACGCAGGGAAAGGACGGGCTCGCGATCTACGGCAAGCCCGATGCGGGCGACCTGCACTGCGCGAAGTGCGGCTCGCTGCTGTGCTCCGTGGTGCGCGACGGGCAGTTCGTGCATGTCACGCTGGGCACCCTGGTCGATGCCCCCTCCATCCGGCCGAGCGCGCACATCTTCGTGGGCTCGAAGGCGCCGTGGTTCACGATCACGGACGACCTGCCGCAGCACGAGGGCCACGCCGGCGGGAGCTGAGCGCGCCGCGCAAGAAGATGCCGGCCCGCGGCCGACAACCGCATCCTGTGCCGCGAGGCGGCCCCAGTTCGGGACGCGCATCCGGACAGCGCACCTATGCTCGATGAAGCCATTTCCACTTCATCCCTGGAGCGTTTCCATGTCCCTGCAAGATTTCAAGGTCCTCACCTTCGACGTCGTCGGCACGCTGATCGACTTCGAGGGCGGCATGCTCGCCTACCTGCGCAGCGTGGCGCCCGATGCCAAGGTGAGCGACGACGACTTCCTCGCCGCCTACCGGCGCGCACGCGCCGACGGCAATGCCGGCTGGTATCCGGACGACCTCGAGCGCTGCTGGCACGCCGTGGCCCCCGCGCTGGGCCTGCCCGACACCGACGCCGTCGCTCGCGGGCTGCGCGACTCGGTCTCGCAATGGCCGGCCTTCCCCGATTCGGTGGAAGCGCTCAAGCGCCTGGGCAAGCGCTTCAAGCTGGTGACGATGACCAACGCGCAGGCCTGGGCGCTCGCGCACTTCGACAAGACCCTGGGCTCGCCCTTCGACATGCTGCTGAGCTGCGACGACGCGCTGTGCGAGAAGCCCGACGCGCGCTACTTCGCCTATGCACGCGGCCGCTTCGAAGGCGCCTGGGGCTTCAAGCAGGCCGACAACCTGCACGTGGCGCAGAGCCAGTACCACGACATCGGCATCTCCAGGCAGCTGGGCATCACCACCTGCTGGATCGAGCGCCGGCATGCGCAGAAGGGCTCGGGCGGCACCATCGAGTCGAAGCACACCGTACCCGACTACCACTTCCACACGCTGGCCGAACTGGCCGACGCGGTAGAGGCGGAGCGCTGAGCATGACGGGCATCACCATCCTTCGCCAGTCGGCCACCATCGGCGGCCTGCAGGACCAGGGCACGCCCGCGCGCCCCCTGAGCCAGCCGCCCTGCAGGCTCAGCGGCATCGACGTCGAGCTCGCCGGCGCGGGCGACAACAAGAGCGGCATCTGGCAGTGCGAGCCCGGCCGCTTCGAGCGCCAGCTCGCCAACGCCGAGGTCATGCACATCATCGCGGGCGCCTGCACCTTCACGCCCACCGGCGGCGAGGCGCTGCAGATCCGCGCGGGCGACACGCTGTTCTTTCCTGCGCACACCACCGGCGAGTGGCATGTGCACGAAACCCTGCGCAAGGTCTTCGTCGTGATGGCATAGGGCTCACGCCCAGGCCTGCTCGCTTCGTGCAGCCGCCAGCCCTTTTGCAGGGGGCCATGCCGGCGGCCCGGCAAAGCCGGTTCCACGGTATGCCTGGAAGGGTGCCCCTCGAACTCAGGCCGCCTGCTTCGTCAGTTCGCTCGCGAACCGGCCGATGGAAAAGCTCTCGATCGGCGTCGAGGTCCGGCCGGTGGCGATCAGCTCGGCCATCGTCTCGCCCACGCCGGGGCTGATCGCGAAGCCCTCGCCGTTGAAGCCGAAGGCGTAGTGCAGGCCCGGCACGCGCGCGCTCGGGCCCATCACGGGCTGCCAGTCCGCCGTGTAGCCCTCGATGCCGCTCCACACGCGGATCAGCTGCACGTGCGCGAAGGCCGGCACGAAGCGGCGCAGCTCGCGCATCTGGCGCAGCACGTTGTCGGGCTTCACGTAGGCGCGGATGTGCTCCGCATGCGCCGGGCCCTTGAGCCCACCGCCGAAGACGATGTTGCCGCGCGCGATCTGCCTGAAGTACAGCCCCTCGTGCTCGATGGGCGACGAGATGCCGACGGACGGCCCGATGGCATAGGGCAGCGGCTCGGTCACGCCCATCTGCGGCCCGCGCGCTTCCATCGGTACGCCTTCGCCGAACTGCCCGGCCATGCGGTTCGACCATGCGCCGCAGGCCACGAAAAGCTGTGCCGCGCGATAGCGCCTGCCGTCCGCCGTGTGGGCGACGAAGCCCGCGCCGTCGCGCTCCACGTGCATCACCTCGGCGTGCTCGACGATGTTCGCGCCGGCACGCCGAGCCGCGCGCGCGAAGGCCGGCCCGGCCAGGCGCGGATTGGCATGGCCGTCGTTCGGCGAGAGCGAGCCCGCCACGATGCCGGGCGCGAAGATGCCCCAGCGCCTGGCGAGGCCGGCCGCGTCGAACAGTTCGAGATCGAGGCCCAGCGGCTTCACGTCCCTCGCGTGCTGTTCAAGCACCGCCGCCTGCTTCTCGGTGTAGCAGACGCGCAGGTGGCCATAGGGCACGAACTCAAGGTCTTCGCCCAGCAGTTCCTTCACGCGTCCCCAGACGGCGCGCGCGCGGTTGGCCAGCGGCATCTGCGCCAGCGCGCGGCCCTGCCGGCGCACGTTGCCGAAGTTGGTGCCGCTGGCCTGGCGGCCCACGAGCTCGCGCTCGAGCAGCGTGACCGACAGGCCATGCTGGCGGCGCAGGAAGAAGGCGGCGGTGGTGCCCATGAGGCCGCCGCCCAGCACCAGCACGTCGGTGTCGGTTGTCGTCGTGTCGCTCATGCCTGCACCTCGCGCGTATCCATCATCAGCGGCTTGACCGGAGCCTGCGAGCGCAACCGCCCCACGAGCTCGACCGGCACGCCGCTGGCCTGCGCCACGATCTCGGCCGACGCATGGCCGCAGAAGCGACCCTGGCAGCGCCCCATGCCGACGCGGCTGAAGGCCTTGGCGCGGTTGACTTCGCGGCTGTCCATCTCGTCGACGCAGCGGCGCAGCTCACCGGCCGTCACGGCCTCGCAGCGGCACACGATGGCGTCGTCGGGCAGCGACGCGACCTGCGCGTGCGGCCAGGGAAAGGCGCGCGCCAGGCCCTGGCGGAAGCGGTCCATCTGCGCCAGCGTGCGGCGCAGCGCGGCTGATTCGGCGTCGTAGAGGGCGCGGCCCCGCGCATGGCCCAGGTCCGAGAGCGCCGCGAGCGCGGCCAGCCGGCCTGCCGCCTCGGCGCCGTCGGCACCGAGGATGCGAACGCCGTCGCCGGCAAGGTACACGCCTTGGGTGCTGCTGCGGCCGTCGGCATCGATGCGCGGCAGCCACTGGCGGCTCGCCGGCTCGAATTCGAATTCGCAGCGCGCGAGGTCGGCCAGCTGAGTCTCCGCTCGCAGATGCCAGCCGAGCCCGACGGCGTCGCACTCGAAGCGGCGTTCGCCCCCGTCGGCATCGCGCACCGCCACGGCCTGCACGCCCAGGCTGTCGTCGCCCTCGATGCGCAGCGGCACGACCCCCTGCAGCACCGGCACGCCCGCGCGGCGCAGGCCGCGGATCAGCCCGAGCCCGCGCAGCGCGAGGCGCGGCCGCGCGAGCAATCCCGCCACCGCTCCCCAGGGCTTGGAGGCCGGGGCGGTGTCGAGCACCGCCGCCACCTTGGCGCCGGCCTGCGCGTACTGCGAGGCCACGAGGTACAGCAGCGGTCCGCTGCCCATGAAGACCACGCGCGAGCCGATCGCGCAGGCCTGCGCCTTCAGCGCGATCTGCGAGGCACCCAGGCTGTAGCAGCCGGCGCGGTGCCAGCCCGCCACCGGCATCAGGCGGTCGGTGGCGCCGCTGCACACCAGCAGCGCGTCGAAGGGCAGCGCCTGCGGCTCGCCGGCATGCACCACGTGCAACTCGCCCGCGCTCACGTTCCAGGCGAGCGTGTCGCCGCGGTAGTCGATGCGCTCGCGCAGCGCGTCGAAGTCGCCGTGCAGCGCCTGCGCCTTCGCGGCCTCGGTGCCGTAGAGCTTGGCATAGGGGCGCTTGAAGCCTTCGGGCTGGCGCCGGTAGATCTGGCCGCCGTCGCGCCGGCCTTCGTCGACCACGACGGGCCGCACGCCGGCCTGCACCAGCGCCTGCGCGGCGCGCACGCCGGCGGGGCCGGTGCCGACCACGACGATGCGCGGCGAGAGAACGACTTCGGCGTTCATGCCCCTGCCTCCGTGGCATGCCGTGCGAGCGACTGCCTCAGGTCCGGCGTGGCGGGCCAGTGCTGCGCCGGCGGACGGGTCAGCACGGACATGCCCTCCTCCACCGCCGTGGAGCAGGCGCGCAGGCGCTCTCCGGCCGGCGTCCACACCCAGCAGTCCTGGCAGGCGCCCATCAGGCAGAAGCCGGCGCGCGAACCGTCGCCGAACTCGCTGTCTCGCACGCGCCGTCCGTTGCTCAGCAGGGCCACCAGCAGCGTGTCGCCGGCCAGCGCGGTGCGGGCTTCGCCGTCGATGTGCAGGGTCAGCGCGGGCCGGTCGGTTTCCGCGAGCCGCACGAAGCGGGCCGGCGGGTGGAAGCGAGGCGTGGATTCGGGCATGGAGAAGAGTCGGGGAGCGCCGCTCAGCGCTCGTGGGGAAAGAGCCGCTCGATCGGACAGTGCGTCTTGATGAACGGCGACTTGATGACGATGTAGCTGAAGTACTTCGAGATGCCGATGTTGCGTTCGAGCAGCCCCTCGATCACTTCCTGGTAGTGGTTCACGCCGCGCGTGAGAAAGCGCAGCAGGTAGTCGTAGCCGCCGCTCACGAGGTGGCATTCGAGCACCTCGTCGACCTCGCGGATCGCAGCCTCGAAGCGCACGAAGTCTTCGCGGTGGTGGTCCGACAGCGTGACCTCGGTGAACACGGTGAGCGTGTCGCCGAGCTTCTCGAGCCGCAGGTGCGCGCCGTAGCCCGCGATGTAGCCGGCCTGCTCCAGGCGCTTCACGCGGATCAGGCAGGGGCTGGGCGAAAGCCCCACCGCATCCGCCAGGTCGACGTTGGTCATGCGCCCGTTCTTCTGCAACTGGGCCAGGATGCGCAGGTCGAGTCGGTCGATCTTGAAAGCTTCTGACATGGCGGTGCCTGATAACGAAACGAGAGATCCCGATTCTGCTTCGGCGGCCGGCTCTTGCGGGTGTCGTTCGACGCGGTTTCAGGCGGCCAGCGCGGCGCGAACGTCGGGCGCCTCGAGCACCTCGTCCAGCGTCTTCCTCAGCCGCGCGAACAGCTGCGCGAACTCGTCCTCGGTGAAGGTGAGCGCGGGCGCGAAGCCGAGGATGTGGTCGCCGAAGGAGCGGAACACCAGTCCGTTGCGGTAGCCGGCCGCGAAGATGCGGTCGGACAGCCCGAGCGACGCGTCGAAGCGTCGCTTGCTGGCCTTGTCGCTCACCAGCTCCAGCGCGCCCAGCAGGCCGCGGTGGCGCGAGTCGCCCACCAGCGGATGGTCGAGCAATCCATCGAGCCCGGCCGCGAAATGCGCCGCGCCGCGCTGGCCGTTGGCGAGGATGCCGCCCTCCTCGTAGAGCCGCAGCACCTCGAGCGCGACGGCTGCGCCGACCGGGTGCGCCGAATAGGTCGCGCCGTGGCCGATGGCGGCCCCCTCGGGCGCGCCGTCAGCGATGCCGGCGTAGACCTTCTCGGACATCATGGTCGCGCCCATCGGCACGTAGCCCGCCGTCAGGCCCTTGGCCATGGTCATCAGGTCGGGCTCCACGCCTTCGGCCTCGCAGGCGAACATGGGGCCGGTGCGGCCGAAGCCGGTGATGACCTCATCGACCACGAAGAGGATGTCGAGCTCGCGTGCCGCGTCGCGCATGGCCGTGAGCCAGCCCTTGGGCGGCACCACGACGCCGCCCGAACCCTGGATCGGCTCGCAGAAGAAGGCCGCCACGTTGTCGGCGCCCAGCTCGGCCACCTTGGCGCGCAGCGCCGCGACCGAGGAGGCGATCAGCGCCTGCGGATCGCCGCCGTGCTCATGGCGATAGGCATACGGCGAGGCGATGTAGTGCTGCGTGGGCAGCGGCAGGTCGAAGCCGCGATGGAAGGCCGGCAGCGCGGTCAGCCCCGCGCCGGTGGACGAGGAGCCGTGGTAGCCGCGCTCCAGCGAGATGAACTGCTTCTTCGACGGACGGCCGGTGGCGTTGTAGTACTGCACGACGAAGCGCACGGCCGCGTCGACCGCCTCGGAGCCGCCCAGCGTGAGGTACACGCGCGTCAGCGACGCCGGAGTGATCTGCACCAGCTTCTCGGCGAGGCGGATCGCCGGCTCGCTGCTGAAGTGGAAGTAGCCGGTGGCGTACGGCAGCCGGCGCATCTGCTCGGTGGCCGCCTGCACCACGCTTTCCTGCCCGTAGCCCACGTTCACGCACCACAGGCCGGCGAATGCATCGAGCAGCCGGTGGCCGTTGCCGTCGGTGAGCCATGCGCCCTTGCCCGAGGCCAGCACGGTGGGACCGCGCTGCTCGTGCACGCGCCAGGGCGAGACGGGGTGGATGAGGTGCGCGCGGTCGATGGCGTCGAGAGCGGCTTGCTGGGGCAATGCGGTGGGGTGCGTCATGGGGTGTGAAGGTGCGAGAGCGGAAGGAGCTTTCGATGCCTTCAGCTTAGGCGGCGCACCGCACGAGGTGGTGCTGCTTTGGGGGTGTCGCACGAAGCAGGCTGCGGTTGTGCGTGCGGCGCGCAGCAGATCGTGCGGTGGCTCTTGCTTCGCTCCTTCGCTCCTTCGCTCAGTAGCCGCGCGCGCGGTCGACCAGCCCGAGCATCGGCTTGCCCGCCTCGAAGCACTCGAGGTTGTCGAGCACCACTTCGGCCGCGCTCAGCGGCTGCGTCATGCTCGCGATGTGCGGCGTGAGCTGGATGCGCGGATGGCGCCAGAAGGCATGCTCCGGCGGCAGCGGCTCGGGATCGGTCACGTCGAGCACGGCGTCGCCGATGCGGCCGCTTTCGAGCGCGGCCAGCAGGTCGGCGTCGACCAGTTGCGGTCCGCGCCCGACGTGCACGAGGCCTGCGCCTTCGGGCAGTTGCGAGAACAGGCGCGCGTCGAGAAAGCCGCGCGTCGAATCGGTCAGCGGCAGCAGGCAGACGAGGATGCCCGTGCGCGCGAGAAAGGCCGGCAGCTCGTCGGCGCCGGCATGGCATTGAACGCCTGCCACTTCATGCCGCGAGCGGCTCCATCCCGCGCAGTCGAAGCCCAGCGCGACGAGTTGTTCCAGCACCGCCTGCCCGAGGGAACCCAGTCCGAGCACGCCCACGCGCCGCTCGCGGGCCGTTCGCACGGGCAGCGGCTTCCACAGGCCTTCCCGCTGCTGGCGCCGGTATTGCGGCATGTCGCGGTGCAGGCCCAGCACCGCATGCGTCACGTACTCGACCATGCCGCGCACGATGCCGGGCTCGACCATGCGCACCACGGGCAGAGCGGGCGGCAGCGACGCGAAGTCGAACTGGTCGACGCCCGCGCCGGAAGAGAACAGCACCTGCAGATTGGGAAAGCGCGTCGCCAGGTCGTCCGGCGGCTCCCACGCCGCGAGGAAGCGCACCTGCGCGGGATCGCCGATGTCGGGCCAGATACGGAAGTCGATGTCGGGGGCGCGGCGGCGGAACACCTCGGCCCACAGGCGGCCTCTTGCCGGGTCGGATTTGTAGAGGAAAGTGGTTTTCATGATTTGGCTGGACTCGGCTCGGAACACATTCGGGGTGCGCGCGAATGACACCGGGTACTCCCCTCCGCGAATGCCCCAGTCGGCGTGATCGCGCCCCGAACAGAAACGGTCACCCAACAGCCTGAGTGACGATGGCAAAGAGCGAAGGCCCGCCCGCCGGAGAGGCAAGCGATGCACCACGCACCATCGTCGTGGGCGCATCCACGCGCAGCAGCCCGATGCTTTCCAGGCACTCCGCAAGTCCGCTGTCGAAATCGATGTCGATGCGCGTGAAGTGCCCTGCGTTCACGCTGGCAAGGTGGGCAATCAGCGCCTTCGCCCCATCCAGGTCCGGGGCCACTACAGGACCGATCGAGTGCCCACGCCCGAAGCGCCGCAGCATCGCGAAGCCGCGCGGTTCGTTGTCGTGGTCCAGCACCACGCAGGCATCGGCGCTGGCCAGCAGGTCGGAGATGAGCGCGTCGCGCGGCATGCCGCGTGCGGCGGCGTCGAGAGCCTGCAGTGCCGCTGCCTCATGCACGCCGGCGGGCCGGAGGCGCCAGCCCGGCTGCAGTGCGACCAGCGGCGCGGGCTGCGCGATGCCCTGGTGCTGGCGCAGCTCGCCGGTGCGCACGAAGCCCAGCCGCTCGTAGAGCCCGCGCCCCTCGGCGGTGGCGTGCAGCAGCACCGTGCGGTCTTCCAGGCCTTCGAGCACCGCGCTCATCAGTCGATGGCCGATGCGGCGGCCCTGGCAGGCCGGCGTCACGATCACGAGGCCGACGGTGGCGTGGTGCTCGCCCCAGAGCCAGCGCAGCGCGCAGCCGACGATCTCGCCGTCGCGCTCGGCCACGATGCCCTCGGCATGCGCGAACACCTGCTCCCAGTCCGCGCGCCGGTGCGGCCAGCGCAGCAGGTCCGTCAGCGCGTGGGTGAACGGCAGATCGGCGGACGTCATCGGTCTGAGCACCACGCCGTCGCCGGCGGGTGCATTCGGGGTCTGGTCGGGCATCGGAGAGTCTCTTGGCGAAGAAAAGTCCCTTCCATCTTGGACGACATCGGCGCGCGAGGCCAGACAGAAATGGGCCCTTGCCGCAACTTGCAAGCTTCGGCTGCCGCGCGCCCGGGTTTTGCAATTCGCTGCGGTGAGGCGCCCGCGTACGCATACAAATGCTGTGCCAACCTGCCTAGGATCGATCGCCGCTCTTGCGGTGCCTCATCGATCCCAAGCCCATGCAAGTCTTCGACCCGCGACAGATCCACGTGCCTTCGGGCCATTTCATCGGCGGGCGCCTCGTGCCCGATGCCGGCCGCATCGTCGTGCACCGCCCCTCCGACGCCCAGGCGCATGCCGAGCTTCCGCTGGCCGACGCCGACACGGTGGACGCCGCAGTGCGCGACGCATGGAGCGCCTGGCGCACGAGCGACTGGGCACGCCGCGCACCGCGCGAACGCGCGCGCGTGCTGCGCCGCTGGGCCGAGCTCGTCGAGGCCGACGCCGCACGGCTCGGCCCGCTGGAAGCCGTGTGCTCCACGCGGCCGGTGCGCGACGCGATCGCGTGGGACATTCCATTCACCGCCGAGGGCCTGCGCTTCTTCGCCGAGTACGCCGACAAGCTCGGCGGCGAGGTCGCCGCCACGCGCCACGACAACCTCGGCATGGTGGTGGCCGAGCCCTACGGCGTCGTCGGCGCGATCACGCCGTGGAATTTTCCGCTGGTGATGGTGTCGTGGAAGGTCGGTGCCGCGCTCGCGGCCGGCAACGCGGTGGTGCTCAAACCCTCGGAGCTCACGCCGTGGTCGGCGCTGCGGCTGGCCGAGCTGGCCGTCGAGGCCGGCGTGCCGCCCGGTCTCTTCAACGTGGTGCAGGGCGACGGCCGCACCACGGGCGATGCGCTCTCGCGCCACCCGCTCATATCGAAGATGACCTTCACCGGCTCCACCCGCACCGGCGCCGCCATCATGGCCGCCTGCGCCATGACCGGCCCCAAGCCGGTGACGCTGGAGCTCGGCGGCAAGAGCCCGCAGCTGGTGTTCGACGACGCTCCCGACGTCGACCGCCTGGCCGGCATGATCGCCGGCGCCATCACCGGAAACGCCGGGCAGGTGTGCGTGGCCGGCTCGCGGCTGATCGTGCAGCGCGGCATCGCGGGCGAGCTGGTGGAGCGCATCGCGACGCGCTTCGCGGCCATGCGCCCCGGTGCGACCTGGGACGACTCCGCCACGCTGCCGCCCATCATCTCGACGCAGCAGGCAGGCCGCATCCTGGAGATCGTCGATCGCGCGCGCGACGCCGGCGCCACCGTGCGCTGCGGCGGCGGCCTGTACGACGGCGGCCCGGGTGGCGCCTTCTTCCAGCCTACGCTGGTCGAGGGCGTGGACTCTTCCAACCCGGCGGTTCGCGAGGAGATCTTCGGCCCGGTGCTCACGGTGCAGACCTTCGCCGACGAGGAGGAAGGCCTGGCGCTCGCCGCGCACGAGCACTACGGCCTGGCCAGCGGCGTGCACACGGCCGACATCGGCCGCGCGCTGCGGGCGATGCGCGGCATCTCCGCGGGCACGGTCTGGATCAACCGCTACGGGCGCAGCGCCGACTTCGTGATCCCTACCGGGGGTTACCACCAATCGGGTATCGGCAAGGACCTGGGACGCCAGGCGGTCGAGGCCAACCTGCGCTTCAAAAGCGTGCTGATCGACTTTGCCGCGGCGCACTGAGGTGCGCGCCGCACCCATGGAGGGCAGACCGCATGGCATGCCGTCGCCGGCCCTCCAAACCGCAGCTTCGTCGCGGCAGGCAACGCATTTCCCTACAACTGCCGCGCGACTGCGTGCTGCAATCAATCCGTAATTTGCTTGTCGCAATTGCCATCTGAAGAAGTGGCCGGCGGCCGGTTTGGACAACGAGCGAACCAACGAAACACAGGACCCGAGACCATGACCTTCAAGCCCAAGTACGTGACCTTCGACTGCTACGGAACGCTGACCCGCTTCCGCATGAAGGAGATGACGCGCGAGTTCTTCGCCGACCGCATCCCGGCCGACCGCATGGAGCAGTTCATCGCCGACTTCGCGGCCTACCGCTTCGACGAGGTACTCGGTGCCTGGCAGCCCTACGAAGTGGTGCTGAAGAACGCCGTGCGGCGCCTGTGCCGCAAATGGAAGATCCAGTACTTCGACATCGACGCGCAGCGCATCTACGACGCCGTGCCCACCTGGGGCCCGCACGAGGACGTGCCCGCGGGCCTGGCCAGGGTGGCCAAGGAAATTCCGCTGGTGATTTTGTCGAACGCGTCGGACGACCAGATCCAGAAGAACGTCGCGATGCTGGGCGCGCCCTTCCATCGCGTCTACACCGCGCAGCAGGCACAGGCCTACAAGCCGCGCCTGACGGCCTTCGAGTACATGCTCGACTCGCTGGGCTGCAACCCGGAAGACGTGCTGCACGTATCGTCCAGCCTGCGCTACGACCTGATGTCGGCGGACGACCTGGGCATCGTCAACAAGGTGTTCGTCAACCGCGGCCACGGCCCCGGCAACCCGGCCTACCGCTACACGGAAATCAAGGACATCGGCGGCCTGCCGGGCGTCGTGGGACTCTGATCTTTCATCTTTCCGGAAACAGCCTCAAGCCATGAAGCTCGACTCCTACTGGACCGATTCGGCCCCGGCCTTCGTGCCCGAAGCGTGCGAGCTTCCGGCGCAGGTCGACGTCGCGATCGTCGGCGGCGGCTTCACCGGCCTGTCGGCGGCGCTGGCGCTGGCCCGGCGCGGTGCCACCGTCGCGGTGCTGGAAGCCGGCTCGCGCGTGGCTGCCGAGGCCTCGGGACGCAACGGCGGGCACGTCAACAACGGGCTGGCCGTCGACTATGCCGATGTGGCGGCCAAGGTCGGCGTGGAGCGCGCGCGCGGCTGGTATCACGCGTACGACGCGGCAGTCGACACGGTGGACCGGCTGGTGCGCGAGGAAGGCATCGACTGCGACTTCATGCGCCACGGCAAGCTCAAGCTCGCCACGCGGGCGAACCAGATGGCCGCGCTCGAGAACAGCGCGCGGCGCCTGGTCGACGACGGCGTGGACTGCGACGTGGAGATCCTCGACGCGGCACGCGTGCGCGCGGAGGTGCAGAGCGATCGCTTCCACGGCGGCCTGCTCTACAAGCGCAGCGGCCAGATGCACATGGGCCGCTTCGCGCACGGGCTGGCAACGGCGGCGCAGCGCAACGGCGCGCAGGTCCATACCGGCACCGAAGTGAACCGCATCGAGCGCGTGGGGCAGGGCCATGCACACCGGCTGCACACCGCGCGCGGCACGGTCGCGGCGCAGCAGGTGCTACTGGCCACCGGCGCGACACGCCACGGCGGCTACGGCAGCTTCGGCTGGCTGCGCAGGCGCATCGTGCCCATCGGCAGCTTCATCGTCGTGACCGAGCCGCTGGGCGAGCAGCGGGCGCTGGCGCTGCTCGCGGGCCGGCGCACCTACACGACCATCGCGAACATCCACCACTACTTCAGGCTCACGGCCGACCACCGGCTGGTGTTCGGCGGGCGCGCGCGCTTCGCCATATCGAGCCCGCAGTCGGACGCAGCCAGCGGCGAGATCCTGCGCGCGGGGCTGGCCGAAACGTTCCCGCAGCTCGGCAAGGTGCGGCTCGACTATTGCTGGGGCGGACTCGTCGACATGACGCAGGACCGCCTGCCCCACGCGGGCGAACGCGACGGCCTCTACTACGCCATGGGCTACAGCGGCCACGGCACGCAGATGTCGGTGCACATGGGCCAGCGCATGGCCGCCGTGATGGGCGGCGACGCGGGCGCCAACCCCTGGCAGGGCCGCGACTGGCCCGCCATTCCCGGCCACTTCGGCCCGCCGTGGTTCCTGCCGGCGGTGGGCTTCTATTACCGGCTCAAGGACAGGCTGGCCTGAGGGCGGGCTGTCCGGCGTTCGTTCTTCCGACTGATTTCTTTCACCCCACGGTCCCCCAGGAGCACTCACCATGAGCGACAGCAGCAGCGACTACAAGAGCTTCCAGAACCTCGTCGGCCCCGACGAAAGCCTTCGCGTGATGGCATCGCTGCGACGCGGTGCCACCCGGCGCGACATTTTGTCGATGCTGGTGGCCGGCGGCATGCAGGCCACGCTGGCCGGCAGCCTCGCGGGCGTGGCCGTCTCGGCCCACGCGCAGGCGCCGCGGCGCGGCGGGCGCATCCGGGTTGCCGGTGCCACCGCCGCCGCCACCGACACGCTCGACCCCGCCAAGCAGTCGAACCAGACCGACTACTCCCGCGGCAACATGATCTACAACAGCCTGACCTCGCTGGACGGCAGCCTCACGCCGCAGCCCGCGCTGGCCGAGTCGTTCACCACGAAAGACGCGAAGACCTGGGTGTTCACGCTGCGCAAGGGCGTGGTGTTCCACGACGGCAAGGCGCTGTCGCCGGCCGACGTGGTGTTCTCGGTGATGCGCCACAAGGACCCGGCCACCGCCTCCAAGGCCAAGGTGCTCGCCGACCAGATCGAGAGCGTGAAGGCCACCGGCCCCAACGAGGTGACGATGGTGCTGAGCGCGCCGAACGCCGACCTGCCGGTGATCCTGGGCACCTACCACTTCCACATCGTCAAGGAAGGCACCACCGACTTCAACGCCGGCATCGGCACCGGCCCCTACAAGCTCAAGGAGTTCAAGCCCGGCATCCGCTCGCTGGTGGTGCGCAACGAGGCCTACTGGAAGCCCGGCAAGCCGTACCTCGACGAGATCGAGTTCGTCGGCATCGGCGACGAGAGCGCGCGCGTCAACGCGCTGCTGTCGGGGGGCATGGACCTGGTGGGCTCGGTCAATCCGCGCTCGGTGGAGCGCGTGAAGGGCACGCCCGGCTTCGGCATCTTCGTCACGCAGTCGGGCCAGTATTCCGACCTCGTGATGCGCAAGGACGTGGGCCCCGGCGCCAATCCCGACTTCGTGCTCGGCATGAAGCACCTGTTCGACCGCGAGCAGATGAAGAAGACCATCGCGCTCGACTACGCGGTGGTCGCCAACGACCAGCCGATCGACCCGACCAACCGCTTCCACTTCGCCGGCCTGCCGCAGCGCCCCTTCGATCCGGAGAAGGCGAAGTTCCACCTGCAGAAGGCCGGCGTCACCGGCAAGGTGCCGGTGGTGGCCTCGCCCGCGGCGCTCTACTCGGTGGAGATCGCGCTGATGCTGCAGCAGACCGCGCAGCGCGTCGGGCTGGAGCTCGACATCAAGCGCATGCCGGCCGACGGCTACTGGTCGAACCACTGGCTCAACAGCCAGGTGGGCTTCGGCAACGTCAACCCGCGCCCGAGCGCCGACGTGCTGCTCACGCAGTTCTTCCAGTCGGGCGCCGCCTGGAACGAGTCGCGCTGGAAGAGCGAGAAGTTCGACCAGCTGCTGCTGGCCTCGCGCGCCGAGACCGACCTGGCCAAGCGCAAGCAGATGTACGCCGACATGCAGACCATGATCCATCAGGACGCGGGCATCGGCATTCCGCTGTTCCTCGCGAGCATCGACGGCCACAGCTCGAAGCTCAAGGGGCTGTCGCCGATTCCGCTGGGCGGCCTGATGGGCTACAACTTCGCTGAGAACGTGTGGCTGGAATCATGACTCTCCCCCAGGCTTCGCGCACTTCGTGTCGCTTCGCCAACCCCCTTCCGGGGGCAACACCTGCGGCCCGGCAAAGCCGGTTCCGCGGTGTTTCCCGAAGGGGCCTGGCTCCGCCGGCCGCGTCGGTGCACTGCCTTCGGTGAAATGGGATTGCTGAGATGAATCGACTGATCCTCAAGCTCCTTGCACAGCGCATCGCGCTCGCGCTGCTGTCTCTGCTGGCGGTGTCGGTGATCGTGTTCTCGATCACCGCGGTGCTGCCCGGCGACGCGGCCGAGGAACAGCTCGGACAGGACGCCACGCCGCAGGCGCTGGCCGCGCTGCGCGCGCAGATGGGGCTGGATGTGCCCGCGCCCAAGCGCTATGCGCAGTGGCTGCTGGGCATGACGAAGGGCGACCTGGGCCGCTCTGCCACGACGCAGATGCCGGTGTCGGAGCTGGTCGCGAGCCGGCTGCCCAACTCGCTGCTGCTGGCTGCCGTCACTGCCCTGTTCTCGGTGCCGATCGCGCTGGCGCTGGGCATCGCGTCGGCGGTGTGGCGCGGCTCGTGGTTCGACCGCGCGGCCTCGACCTCGGCGGTGGCGGTGGTGTCGGTGCCGGAGTTCCTGGTGGCGACGCTGGCGGTGCTGGTGTTCGCGGTGAAGCTGCGATGGCTGCCGGCGCTTTCGTTCGTGAGCGACATCGATTCGCTCGGCCAGATGCTGCAGGCCTTCGCCATGCCCGTGCTGGTGCTGTGCTGCGTGATCGTCGCGCAGATGATGCGCATGACGCGCGCCGCCGTGATCGACCAGCTGGAAGCCCCCTACATCGAGATGGTGCGGCTCAAGGGCGCTTCGCCGATGCGCACGGTGCTGGCGCACGCGCTGCCCAACGCGGTGGGGCCGATCGCCAACGCCGTGGCGCTGAGCCTGTCGTACCTGCTGGGCGGCGTGATCATCGTGGAGACCATCTTCAACTACCCGGGCATCGCCAAGCTGATGGTCGACGGCGTCTCGCAGCGCGACATGCCACTGGTGCAGACCTGCGCCATGATCTTCTGCGGCGCCTACCTGATCCTGGTGACCGCGGCCGACGTCTGCGGCATCGTCGCCAACCCGCGGCTGCGGCACCGCTGACGAGGGGGAGCCATCATGGAATCGTCCACTTCTTCCCCTGTCCTGAACGCGGCCGCCCCGACGCTGCCGCCGGTACCCGCGCCCCGGCGCAACCCGCTTCGCTGGCTCGCCGGCTTCGGCCCCTCGGGACTGCTCGGGCTCGTGGTGCTGCTCTTCTGGGTGCTCGCGGCGGCGTTCGGCCCCTGGCTGCTTTCGTTCAGCACGGCCGCCACCGGCACCTCGAACGTCTTCGCGCCGATCAGCGCGGCGCACTGGCTCGGCACCGACTACCTGGGCCGCGACATGCTGGCGCTCGTGATCACGGGCGCTCGCTACACGGTCGGCGTGGCGCTGCTGGCGACGCTGCTGGCCAGCGGCACCGGCACCACGCTGGCGCTGCTGGCCGCCGCCAGCGGCCGCTGGACCGACGCCACGCTCAGCCGCTGCCTCGACACGCTGACGGCCATCCCGAGCAAGATGTTCGCGCTCATCATGGTGGCGGGCTTCGGCTCGTCGGTGCCGATGCTGGTGGTCACGGCGGCCATCATCTACGTGCCGGGCGCCTTCCGCATCGCGCGCTCGCTGGCCGTGAACATCAACGCGCTCGACTACGTGACAGTGGCGCGCACGCGCGGCGAGGGCACGCTCTACATCATGCTGCGCGAGATCCTGCCCAACATCCTCGGCCCGATGCTGGCCGACCTGGGGCTGCGCTTCGTCTACATCGTGCTGCTGCTGGCGAGCCTGAGCTTCCTGGGCCTGGGCATCCAGCCGCCGGCCGCCGACTGGGGATCGCTGGTGCGCGAGAACATCGGCGCGCTGGCCATGGGCGGCGCCTCGGTGATCGTGCCGGCGCTCGCCATCGCGAGCCTGACCATCGCGGTCAACCTCGTCATCGACAACCTGCCCGGCCGTGCCGCGCGCGAACGGGGGACACGCTGATGGGCGCACCACTTACCGTCGAAGGCCTGAGCATCTGCGCCGGCGCCACCACGCTGGTCGACAACCTGAGCTTCTCGGTGCAGCCCGGCGAGGTGCTGGCGCTGATCGGTGAATCGGGCTCGGGCAAGACCACCACCGCGCTCGCGCTGATGGGCCATGCGCGCCACGGCTGCAGCATCTCGGCCGGCCGGGTGCGCATCGGCGACACCGACGTGCTGGCGCTCGATGCCCGCGCTCAGCGCGCGCTGCGCGGGCGCACCGTCGCCTACATCGCGCAGAGCGCGGCGGCCTCCTTCAACCCCTCGCGCACGATCATGGACCAGGTGGTGGAGCCGACCGTGATCCACGGCCTGTGCAAGCGCGCCGAGGCCGAGGCGAAGGCGGTGCAGCTCTTCCGAGAGCTCGCGCTGCCCGACCCGGAAGGCATCGGCTCGCGCTATCCGCACCAGGTCTCCGGTGGCCAGCTGCAGCGGCTGATGGCGGCGATGGCGCTGATCGCCGACCCCGACCTGGTGATCCTCGACGAGCCGACCACCGCGCTCGACGTGACCACGCAGATCGAAGTGCTGCGCGCCTTCCGCCGCGTGGTGCGCGAGCGCCGCGCCACCGCGGTGTACGTGAGCCACGACCTAGCGGTGGTGGCGCAGATGGCCGACCACATCCTGGTGCTGCGCAACGGCGGCATGCGCGAGCTGAACTCGACCGGCCAAATCCTCGCCGCGCCGGCCGACGACTACACGAAGAGCCTGCTGGCCGCCGCGCGGCCGGCGCCGCGCGCATCGGCAGCAGCAACGGACGATGGCCGCGAGCTGCTGCTCGAGGTGCGCCAGCTCTCGGCCGGCTACGGCCCGGTGGATGCGCAGGGACGACCTGCCAAGCCGATCCTGCAGGACATCGACCTGAAGCTGCATCGCGGCCAGGCCATCGGCGTGATCGGCGAATCGGGCTCGGGCAAGACCACGCTGGCGCGCGCGGTGGCGGGCCTGCTGAAGCCCAGCAGCGGCAGCGTGCTGTTCCACGGCCGCGAGCTCAAGCCCACGCTACAGCAGCGCGATCGCGAGGAGCTGCGGCGCATCCAGATCGTGTTCCAGATGGCCGACACGGCGCTGAACCCCTCGCAGACCATCGAGCGCATCCTGGCGCGGCCGCTGGAGTTCTACAAGGGCCTGCGCGGCGAGCCGCTGCAGCGGCGCATCCGCGAGCTGCTCGACCTGGTGAAGCTGCCGCAGACCGTGGCAGGGCGCCTGCCGGGCGGACTCTCGGGCGGACAGAAGCAGCGCGTGAACCTCGCGCGCGCACTCGCGGCCGAGCCCGACCTGATCCTGTGCGACGAAGTGACCTCCGCGCTCGACACCGTGGTGGGCGCCGCGGTGCTCGACCTGATGGCGGAGCTGCGGCGCGAGCTGGGCGTGTCGTACCTCTTCATCAGCCACGACCTTCACACGGTGCGCGCCGTGTGCGACGAGATCGTCGTGATGCAGCACGGTCGCAAGCTCGCGCAGGTGGCGCGCGCCGACTACGACCGCGGCCCTCATCACCCTTACTACGAGCTGCTTGCACGCTCGGTGCCCGAATTGCGCCAGGGCTGGCTCGACGAGATGGACCGCGTGGACCACGCCAAGGCGCTCGCATCATGAGAAAGACCGAAATGACACCGACCTTCCGCATCGCCGTGATTCCCGGCGACGGCATCGGCAAGGAAGTGATGCCCGAGGGCCTGCGCGTGGTGCAGGCCGCCGCGGCGCGCTTCGGCTTCGAGCTCGACTGCCGCGTCTTCGACTGGGCCAGCGCCGACTACTACGCGGCGCACGGCCAGATGATGCCGGACGACTGGAAGGAGCAGCTCAAGGGCGTCGACGCGCTGTACTTCGGCGCCGTCGGCTGGCCCGCGACCGTGCCCGACCATGTGTCGCTGTGGGGATCGCTGCTGAAGTTCCGCCGCGAGTTCGACCAGTACATCAACCTGCGCCCGGTGCGCCTGTTCGAGGGCGTGCCCTGCCCGCTGGCCGGCCGCAAGCCCGGCGACATCGACTACCTCGTGGTGCGCGAGAACACCGAGGGCGAATACACCTCGCTCGGCGGCGTGATGTACGCGGGCACCGAGCGCGAGATCGTGATCCAGGAGTCGGTGTTCTCGCGCCACGGCACCGACCGCGTGCTGCGCTTCGCCTACGAGACCGCCCGCGCGCGCGAGCGCAGGCACCTGACGGTGGCGACCAAGAGCAACGGCATCGCGATCAGCATGCCCTGGTGGGACGGGCGCGCCGATGCGATCGGCCTCGACTACCCCGAGGTGACGGTCGACAAGCAGCACATCGACATCCTGTCGGCGCGCTTCGTGCTGCAGCCCACGCGCTTCGACGTGGTGGTGGCGAGCAACCTGTTCGGCGACATCCTCTCCGACCTCGGGCCCGCGACCACCGGAACCATCGGTCTCGCGCCGTCGGCCAACCTCAACCCGGAGCGCAGGTTCCCGTCGCTGTTCGAGCCGGTGCACGGCTCGGCGCCCGACATCTACGGCCAGAACATCGCCAACCCCATCGCGATGATCTGGTCCGGCGCGCTGATGCTGGACTTCCTGACGCAAGGCCAGGGCGCGGGCCGTGCGGCGCACGACGCGATCCTGGGCGCGATAGAAGCGGTGCTGCGCGACGGTCCGCGCACGCGCGACCTCGGCGGCTCGGCGAACACCACCGAGGTGGGCATCGCGATCGCCGAGCGGGTGGCTGCATCCTGAAGAAAGACCTTGAATCCATGACTCTCGAACTCGAACGCAAGGACCTGATGCCAGGCCTGCAACTCATCGGCGCCGAATGGCGCGAAGCCAGCGACGCGCGCCGTCTCGACGCCAGCGATCCCGCGAGCAACGCCGTCTTCGCGAGCGTGCCGGACGGCACGGCCGGCGACGCACGCGCGGCCACCGATGCGGCGCACGCCGCCTTCCCCGCATGGCGCGCCGTGCCCGCCAAGCAGCGCGCCCAGATCCTCAAGCGCTGGA
>NZ_FOBJ01000036.1:0-13945 GCF_900109805.1 Variovorax sp. YR750 | reverse complement strand
CGCCTGGGCACGCCCGAGGACTACGCCAAGCTGGCGAAGCACATCATCGAGAACGACATGCTCAACGGCGAGGTGATTCGTCTCGACGGAGCGATTCGACTCCCGCCGAAGTAAATCCTCTCAGGTCATTCAAGGAAATCCAGTGTCCGAATCCATCGTCATCGTCGGCGCCGCCCGCACCCCCATGGGGGGCTTTCAAGGCGACTTTTCTTCCCTCTCCGCGCACGACCTCGGCGGCGCAGCCATCAAGGCCGCTGTCGAGCGCGCCGGCATCGCGCCCGAGAGCGTGGGCGAAGTGCTGTTCGGCAACTGCCTGATGGCAGGCCAGGGCCAGGCCCCGGCGCGCCAGGCGGCCTACAAGGGCGGCCTGCCCGACAGCGCAGGGGCAGTCACGCTCAGCAAGATGTGCGGCTCGGCCATGAAGGCCGCAATGCTCGCGCACGACCTGCTGCTGGCCGGCACGCACGACGTGATGGTGGCCGGCGGCATGGAAAGCATGACCAACGCGCCCTACCTCATGCTCAAGGGCCGCGGCGGCTACCGCATGGGCCACGACCGCATCTTCGACCACATGATGCTCGACGGCCTCGAAGACGCCTACCAGCCGGGCCGCTCGATGGGCACCTTCGGCGAAGACTGCGCGGCCAAGTACAAGTTCACGCGCGAGCAGCAGGATGCGTTTGCCATCGCCAGTGTCGAGCGCGCCAAGAAGGCCACCGACACCGGCCTCTTCAAGGACGAGATCGTGCCCGTCACGGTCAAGGGCCGCGGCGGCGACACCGTCATTTCGATCGACGAAGGCCCGGGCAAGGTCAAGCTCGACAAGATTCCCACGCTGAAGCCCGCGTTCAAGAAAGAAAACGGCACTATCACCGCCGCATCGAGCTCGTCGATCAACGACGGCGCGGCCGCGCTGATCATGATGACCGAGTCGCACGCGAAGAAGATCGGCGCCAGGCCCATCGCCCGCATCGTCGGCCACGCCACGCACGCGCAGCAGCCCGAGTGGTTCTCGACCGCGCCCGTGGGCGCCGTCGCCAAGCTGTTCCAGAAGACCGGCTGGAAGGTGAAAGACGTCGATCTGTGGGAAGTGAACGAAGCCTTCGCCGTGGTGCCGATGGCACTGATGCACGAACTCGACGTGTCGCACGAGATCGTCAACGTGAACGGCGGCGCCTGCGCGCTGGGCCATCCGATCGGCGCCAGCGGCGCGCGCATCATGGTCACGCTGATCCATGCGCTGAAGGCGCGCGGCAAGAAGCGCGGCGTGGCCACCTTGTGCATCGGCGGGGGCGAAGGAACCGCCGTCGCTATCGAACTGGTGTGAGGACTGCATCATGTTGCTGAGTACTGACCAGGAAGCCATCCGCGACGCGGTGCGCGATTTCTCGCAAGCCGAACTCTGGCCCAACGCGCCCAAGTGGGACCGCGAGCACAGCTTTCCGAAGGAAGCCCACCAGGGCCTCGCGGCGCTGGGCGCCTACGGCATCTGCGTACCTGAAGAGAATGGCGGCGCCGGCCTCGACTACCTGACGCTCGCGCTGGTGCTGGAAGAAATCGCTGCCGGCGACGGCGGCACCAGCACCGCCATCAGCGTGACCAACTGCCCGGTCAACGCCATCCTCATGCGCTACGGCAACGCGCAGCAGAAGAAGCAGTGGCTCGAACCGCTGGCGCAGGGCCAGATGCTCGGCGCCTTCTGTCTCACCGAGCCGCAGGCAGGCAGCGATGCCTCGAGCCTGCGCACCACGGCGCGCAAGGACGGCGACGCCTACGTGATCGACGGTGTGAAGCAGTTCATCACCAGCGGCAAGAACGGCCAGGTGGCCATCGTCATCGCGGTAACGGACAAGGGCGCAGGCAAGCGCGGCATGAGCGCGTTCATCGTGCCGACCGATGCGCCGGGCTACAACGTGGCGCGCCTCGAAGACAAGCTGGGCCAGCACAGCAGCGACACCGCGCAGATCAACTTCGACGGCTGCCGCATCCCGCGCGAGAACCTGATCGGCGCCGAGGGCGAGGGCTACAAGATCGCGCTCGGCGCGCTCGAAGGCGGCCGCATCGGCATTGCCGCGCAGAGCGTGGGCATGGCACGCAGCGCCTTCGACGTGGCGCTGGCCTATGCCAAGGAACGCCAGGCCTTTGGCGGCTCGATCTTCGACCAGCAGGCCGTGGGCTTTCGCCTGGCCGAATGCGCGACGCAGCTTGAAGCCGCGCGTCAGCTGATCTGGCATGCCGCGAGCCTGCGCGACGCCGGCTTGCCCTGCCTGAAGGAAGCCGCTATGGCCAAGCTGTTCGCCAGCGAGATGGCCGAGCGCGTGTGCAGCGCGGCCATCCAGACGCTGGGCGGCTACGGCTACGTGAACGACTTTCCGCTGGAGCGCATCTACCGCGACGTGCGCGTGTGCCAGATCTATGAAGGCACCTCGGACATCCAGAAGCTGCTGATTCAACGCGCGCTGGCGTGAGCGTCAGGGGGTGTCGGCCAAGGTGCGGTCGTGTTTTCCCTAGCGACCGCTCGGAATCGTCCGATGGGAGTGTCGCCCTGGACTTCTTAAAGTTGGCTTACCTCTTTCGAGGATGTCCCTTTGCTTTCCATGCTTCGAATGTCATACGTGCGTCGTCGATGGTTTAGCGAGAACCTCCATGGCAGATGGTAAGCAGCTGTTCGATAAAGAAACAAGTATGGAGACATCATGAACGGAAAAGCGATGCGGCTTTTAGCGATTTCGGCCGCCTTGGGTACTGGACTAGTAGGTGGTTGCGGTGGGTCTGACAACCACGGCGTCACGTTTGCCCCCGTGCAGGGCATTGCACCTTCCGATGGTGCACCTCCCGCGCAGAGCGGCCCACCGGTAGTCTCCATCTTGTCGAGTCGCACGGACATGGTGAGTGGGGGAAGCGCGCTTGTTCAAGTCACTGTGCCGGCCGACACCGACCTCACGGCGCTAAAGGTCGCTGTGAACCAGGTTGTACAACCTGCCGTGTTGAGCAAAGTCGGCGATCGAACTGCGATAGGACTGATCACCGGGCTCTCCATGGGCGACAACATCATCGATGTGAGCGCAGGAGGTCAATCGGGCTCCGTCAAAATCCAGAATCACGATATCAACGGGCCCATCTTCTCAGGGCCTCATCAAAAACCCTGGGTGTGCCAAACGGCATCATTCAAGCTGCCGGATGGATCAACTCTCGGCGATCCCGTGGATGAAAACTGCAACGCGCCAACCAAGGTGCTCTATCTGTATCTCCCAAAGGGCCAGGCCACTTGGAAGGTGTTGCCATCAGCACTGCCGGCAGATGTGCAGACAACCACGACCAGCGACGGGCGTACGGTTAATCTGATCGTACGTCACGAAACGGGAACACTGAACCGTGGGATCTACCAAATGGCCGTGTTGTTCGACCCCACCGTCGAGGGCACACCCGCTCCTGTGAAGAGCTATGCCGGATGGAACAAGAAGGCTGTTTTCGTCTTCGGTGGATCTACTGGAGCTGGTTATACGCAAGGCACCAGCACAGGTTTATCACCCGTCAGTGGTGTCTTGGAAACAGCCATACTCTCCCGCGGCTTTGCCGTGCTTGGGTCGACGCTTGACGTGTTTGGCACCAATGCGAACGACGTGCTTGGCGCAGAGACTGCGGCGATGGTGAAGGAGCGGTTCATCAAAACATATGGCGTGCCGATGTACTTGATGGGCTGGGGGCTGTCAGGCGGCTCCATTTTGCAGCGCGGGATCGCCAACAACTACCCGGGAATTCTCGACGGAATCGCGCCTGGTGAATCCTTTTCGGATCTTGTCTCCGTGATGCCCTCTGCAATGGACTGTCCGCTGCTTGATCGTGCCTTTACCAACAGCTCTTCTCTGGCTTGGTCGGACGCCCAAAAGACAGCCGTATCGGGATATGGGACTTGGAAAACCTGTACCAACGCATGGCAGGCAAGCTATGCACCTGGACTCGTTACTGCGAAGCGAACAGCTTATCCACCGATTGTTTATGGCGGCAACACATATGAGCTAAACAATTGCTCATTGGCAATTCCCGCATCTGAACTCTATGACCCTGCCACAAACCCAGCTGGGGCACGCTGTACCGTCTATGACACCCAGAAAAACATGCTTGGCATAGATCCGGCCGACGGATTTGCGTATCGGCCGTTGGACAATGAAGGCGTGCAATACGGCCTGAGCGCATTCCAGGCGGGAGACATCACTGCAGAGCAGTTTGTTCAACTCAATGAGTTTGTTGGGGGCTACGACAAGGACGGAAACCTGCAGTCCGCTCGAATGACGGCGCCCGCTGCAGCACTGAACGCCGCCTTTGCGAACGGTCGAGTGAATCAGATGGAGAATCTTTCGGGAATTCCGATTCTGGATTGGCGAAACTACACCGATCTCGCTGGCGATGTCCATGACAGCGTGCGATCGCTCGTTTCGAGGGCACGCCTTGAAAGAGCCGGTTCGGTGGGGAATCAGGTGATCTATCGCGGACCGGCGATTACGCAACCGCTGATGGACGAAGTTTTGACTCGTATGGATCAGTGGCTCACGAGCATCAAGTCAGATACAGCCTCTTACTCATCGCAGGCAGCCAAAGTTCTCGCCAACAAACCCTCTGGGCTCGAGGACACCTGTTTTGATTCCACTGGGACGCCAATTGCAGAGCACGCCGATATCAGTAACTCCGGCATGTGTGGAACGCTCTACCCATTCCATCGCAATCCACGGCTAGTCGCTGGTGCGCCGCTGACCGATGATGTTTTGAAATGTCAGCTCAGGCCGATCCAGCGCTCCGATTACCCTGCATCATTGTCGGACGCACAACTGGTCCGGTTAAGCGCGGTGTTCTCGACCGGTGTTTGCGACTACCAAAAGCCAAGCGTTGGCGCTACTTCGCTTGGTGGTACATGGCTCTCCTATTCGGACGGCCGCGGAAGCGCCATAAAGTAGACCTCACGTTGTGGGCCGATTGGCCTACAACGCGTTCATTTTGGGGAGCCTTGCGCGTGGCTGCAGGTTGGCACCCGGGACCGCTCCAGTTGTAGCCGGCATGCAACTGTTCCCTTAGCGGCTTCATGATGCATCATGTGATGCTTCCGGCTTGGTAGAGTAGGGTTGTCCGCCCCACGCCACCCTGAGCATCATGACCGCTACTTTTGCCGGAGGCTGCCACTGTGGCAATGTCGCCATCGAATTCGAGGGCGCCATCAATGGTGCTCTGGCCTGCAAGTGCTCCATGTGCGCAAGAAGAGCTTCGCTCCTGTGGTTTGTCCCGCGCACCAGTCTTCGGCTAAAGACTCCAGACGAAGCGGCAGGCACCTACCAGTTCAACAAACATGTCATCAAGCATCGCTTCTGCCCTAAGTGCGGAATTCATGTCTTTGGCGAAGGCACAGATCCCAAAGGCAACGCCGTCGCCGCTGTGAATCTTCGGTGCATAGAGAACATTGACCTCGCGACGATCCCAGTTCAAAACTTCGATGGCCGGGCAATGTGACTCTCAACCCCTCCATGAAGGAGACGTTCAGGGACAAGCCGCGGGCCGATCCTTACGTTGAACGTCCTTGCGAGCAGGTACAACAGTACAACTGTACAGCCGCTTGCAAGCCTTGCCGCCGGGAAATCGAGTGCCGGGCTCAGTGCACCAGGCCGTTGCGTACGGCGTACATCACGAGTTCAGCGGTGCCCGCTACGCCCAGCTTCTCCAACAGATTCGTTCGATGTGTGCTGACGGTTTTCACGCTGATCAGCATTTCCTCCCCGATCTCTGTGACGGACATACCCTTGACGATCATCAGCATGATCTGGTGCTCGCGGACCGAAAGCCGCTGGTGAGGAGGCCGGTCGTCGATGCCGCGCATCCGGTCTCTGACGAGCGGCGCCGCGCGCGCGCTCAAATAGCTACCGCCGCCGGCTGCTTCGCGAATGGCACGGATCAATTCCGCAGGCTCCGAGTCCTTCTGAAGGTAACCGCTGGCGCCAGCCTTCACTGCAACCATTGCATACTGTTCTTCCGGGTACATGGACAGCACCAGGACCGGTGGGCAATGTGGGAGCGCGCGCATCGACGCAAGAACATCCAGGCCGCTGCGTCCCTCCATGTTGATGTCCAAGAGGACCACATCGCATGAGTGCGAGCGAAGTTCTTCAAGCGCCTCTGCTCCATTGCGGGCCTCGGCTGTCACGCGCACGTCGGCCTCGTCAAGGAGCAGCCGCTGAACCCCCGAGCGGAAGATGGTGTGGTCGTCGACCACCAGAACTCGGATCATGGGTGTATCGATTTCACAAGAGTGGTACACGAAGCAGGAGCCGGGCGCCATTGCCGGGAGAGCTGATGATGTCCAACTGCCCTCCCACTTCGCGCGCTCGCTCCGTCATGCTCAACAGACCGAGAGATCGACGGTCCTGCATGGCAGGTACGAATCCGCGGCCGTCGTCGCATAGTTCCATCTCTAGCCACTCGCTCTGTTGCGAGAGACTGACCTTGACGAATCTTGCGTTGGCATGCCGTGCTACGTTGGTCAAGCCCTCCTGGAAGATCCGATAGACCGCATTGGCCCTTTTGGGTGGAAGACGCAGCGATATGGCTTCGCATCGCAACGAATGGATCACTCCGGAGCGCTCGGAGAATTGCTCCAGATCACGCGTGATCGCAGGACCCAGGCCGACGTGATCCAGCGCACTGGGCCGCAGGGATTCGGAGATCGCCTTGACGTTCTCGATGGTTTTTTGCGCTAGATCCAGCACGTTCAGAGTCATGTCCCGAAGTTCGTCTGTGTCAACGCGACGCAGGATGCGGGTCGCGTCCATCTTCAGGGCCGTCAACATGCCGCCCAGTTCGTCATGCACGTCGCGCGCAAAACTGAGGCGTTGATCCTCCAGCTTGCGGCTGGTATAGGCAAGCAGTTCCTGCAACTGTTCGCGCGAGCGCCGCAGTGCCTCGTCTTGTTCAACCCGTTCCGACATGTCGATGCCCACGCCGCCGACCGCAGGCCGTCCCTGATAGATCATGAAGGAGCCGTGGATCTCTATATGCACGATATGACCGTCACGATGCACGCCACGCGAAAGGAATCGCATGCTGTGGATCTCTCCGTTGAGGCGTCGGTAGTAGCCTTCCCGAACGCGCTCGTACACGTCCGGTGCGCACAACTGCTTCAGAGTCATGTTCACAAGCTCTTCCGGCGTGTACCCGATCATGTTGGCCCACGTCTTGTTCGAGTAGACGAAGCGCTCATCCTGCAACACATAGATGCCCGCCAGCGACTGCTCGATCATCGCCTGGAATGGCACGTTGGGTGAAGGGTCGATGAGGGAGTCCGACATACCTCAATCATAGAAATTTGAGGCGCCAGTCCTGCCGTGTTTTCCCTAGCGTCCGCTCGGAATCGTCCGATGGGCGCGGCGCGCCAGGCTCCTTAAAGTTCGACCACATCTTCCGAGGAGTCTCTGTGCGTTCTGTCCTGAAAACCGTTGCTGTTTCTGTCATCGTTGCCGTGTCGGGCGTGGCGTACGCCCAGAAGGGCGAGACCGTCCGCATCGCGTTCATGGATCCGTTGTCGGGGCCCTTTGCCAATGTCGGCCAGAACCTGCTCAAAAGCTGGCAGTTCGCCGCGTCCCACTATTCCGGGAAAAACCCGGCCGGAGTTAATTTCGAAGTTGTCGGCTTCGACAACAAGGGGTCTCCGCAGGAGAGCCTGAACACCGTCAGATCAGCTATCGACCAGGGTTTTAGCTACATTGTTCAGGGCAATGGGTCAGGTGCCGCGGCGGCGATCATTGATGCAGTCGCTAAACACAATGATCGAAATCCTGGCAAAGAGGTCGTGTATCTGAACTACGCAGCTGTCGACCCAGCCCTCACCAACGAGAAGTGCAACTTCTGGCACTTCCGCCTGTACCCGGACACTTCCATGCACATGGAAGCGCTGACTGCGTTCATGAAAGATCAGGCCAGTGTCAAGAAGGTATTCTTGATCAACCAGAATTACTCTCACGGACAGCAAGTCGCCTCGTACTTCAAGACGGCCATCGAGCGCAATCGGCCTGACGTGAAGATCGTTGGTGAAGACCTGGTTCCGATCGGCCAGGTGAAGGACTTCGCCCCGTACGCGGCCAAGATCAAGCAATCGGGTGCGGACACCATCGTCACTGGCAATTGGGGGCAGGACCTGACGCTGCTGGTCAAGGCGATCAACGAAGCCGGCTTGAAGGTTCCCATGTACACGTACTACGCGGAAACGACTGGTACCCCTACGGTGCTGGCTGCCGGTGGTGAGAGCGAGGTCTACGTCATCACTCTCGGTCATTCCAACCCGGAGGGAGAGCTGGGTCAGATCAGGTCGGAGTTCAAGAAGAAATTCAACGATGACTTCTACATGTCCGCAAGCGCCACCGGGATTCAACTGCTGGGCGCTGCAATGGCCAAAGCTCAGTCCACCAACCCCGTCAAGGTGGCCAGGGCAATGGAAGGCTTGTCGATCAAGGGCTTCTCAGGTGATGTGCAAATGCGCGCTGCGGATCATCAACTCCAGCAACCCATGTTCATCACCAAGTGGCAGAAGAACGATAAGCAACACCCCTATAGCGTCGAGAACACCGGCTACGGCTTTGTACCGGTCAAGCAGCTGGATTCGAAGGTCTCCAGTACGCCCACCAGTTGCCAGATGAGGCGCCCGTCAGCAGGCTGAGCTTCGCGTCTGGACTGAGCAGGGGGCCGTCAGGTATCCCTGCGTTTCGATAGACGGGCTGCGCCCGTCGTGCCAATTTATGCAGACCAAGGTGGGTCATGGAGTTTTTCGTCATCTCGCTTCTGAACGGCGTGAGTTACGGGTTGCTGCTGTTCATGCTGAGCTCCGGGCTGACGCTGATTTTCAGCATGATGGGTGTGCTCAATTTTGCGCACGCCAGTTTCTACATGCTGGGAGCGTATTTCGCATACACGCTGTCGGGCGTCATCGGTTTCTGGCCGACGCTGGTCGTTGCGCCGCTGGTGGTGTTCGCACTGGGTGCGGCCTTCGAGCGTTTCAGCCTGCGGCGCGTGCACAGGTTCGGCCATGTGCCCGAGCTTCTGGTGACCTTCGGCCTGTCGTACCTGATCCTCGAAGTGGTTCAGCTTCTCTGGGGCCGTTCGCCGGTGCCCTATGGCTTGCCTCAGGCGCTGCAGGGTTCGCTTTTCACGCTCTACGGCATTCAGTTTCCTCGGTCCCGCTCCTTCGTCATGCTGGTGGCGCTGCTGATGTTGCTCTCGGTCTGGCTGTTGCTCACTCGCACCCGCATCGGGCTGGTGATCCAGGCCGCGCTCAAACATCCCGAGATGGTCGAGGCACTGGGTCACAACGTGCCGCGCGTCTTCATGCTGGTTTTCGGTGGTGGCGCAGCCCTCGCTGGCCTGGCTGGCGTGATCGGCGGAAATACATACGTGACCGAACCGGCGATGGCCGCGTCGGTTGGCTCGATCATCTTCGTGGTTGTTGTTGTCGGCGGCATGGGATCGCTGGCCGGTGCTTTTTTGGCGTCGCTGCTGATCGGGATCATCCAGACCTTCGCGGTCGCGATGGACCATTCGGTCGCCACTGGCCTGCGCGCGCTTGGCGTTGCAGTCAGCGAACAGACCTTCGGCTATGAGCTGCTCAAGCTCACGATCTCGCAGGTTGCGCCAATCCTTCCCTACCTGTTTCTCGTGCTGATCCTGATCTTCCGTCCCAAGGGGCTGCTGGGCACCCGCGAGGACTAGACGTGACGAACCCCGCCATTCACATGAACGCCGCTTCCCCGACGCCAGCCTCTTTGCGCTACAGCCGTCTCAAGCCTTGGAACATTCTCATTTGGTCGCTGTTCGCCGTCGCGCTGATCGCTGCGCCGCACGTATTCCGCAGCAGCCTGGCGTTGACGATGCTCTCGCAGATTGGCTACATGATCATCATCTGTCTGAGCTACAACATTCTTCTCGGGCAGGGCGGTATGTTGAGTTTCGGCCACGCGGTCTACACCGGCCTCGGCTCTTTCGTTGCGGTCCATGCGATGAATCTCGCGACCAACGGCAGCCTGCCCGTTCCCCTGGTGCTGATCCCGCTGGTCGGTGGTCTCGCGGGTCTGTTTTTCGCCTTCTTGTTCGGCTACGTCAGCACCAAGAAATCGGGCACGACCTTCGCGATGATCACGCTCGGCCTGGGTGAGCTCGTCGCGTCGATGGCGTTGATGTTTCCGAGCTTCTTCGGCGGCGAGGGGGGCGTGACCACCAACCGCGTGTACGGAACGCCTTTCTTCGGCGTGACCTTCGGGCCTCAGTTGCAGGTGTACTACCTGATCGCCGCGTACTGCTTCGTCTGCACCGCGCTGATGTATGCCTTCACCGGAACGCCGCTCGGACGCGTGCTGAACGCGGTGCGCGACAACCCGGAGAGGGTCGAGTTCATCGGCTACAACACACAGCGCGTGCGCTACTTCGCCTTCATCATTGCGGGCTTCTTTGCCGGTGTCGGTGGTGGGCTGGCTGCCGTCAATTTCGAGATCGTGAACGCGGTGGACAGTCTCAACGGCGTGCGTTCGGGCAGCTACCTGCTGTTCACTTTCCTCGGTGGCGCGACCTTCTTCTTCGGACCGATCATCGGCGCGGTGCTGCTGGTGTTCGCCTCGGTGATGCTGTCGGAACTCAGCAAGGCTTGGCTGCTGTACCTCGGACTGGTGTTCCTGTTCATGGTGATGTTCGCACCGGGTGGCGTGGCGAGCCTGGTCATGATGAATCTGCGCGTCGCCAAGTTCGACCGCTTCAAGCCGTTCTGGTGGCTCTACCTGGGCCTGCTCTCGAGCGGTGCGGTATTCGCGGGCAGCGCGGCGGCCCTCGTCGAGATGATCTATCACATGCAGCTCGATGCAGCGCAGGGGCCGCAACTGCCTTTCCTGGGCTTCACGCTCGATACATCTAATCCAGTGTGCTGGTTGGCCTCGGCCGCACTACTGATCGTCGGCGGTGCGCTGTTGGAGATCGCGCGGCGCCGCTTCGTGCGCACTTGGGGATACGCACAGGAACTCATCGAAGCCGAGATCAAGCGCCGGGAGGCTGCGTGAGCGGCGGCAACAGCATGACCTCTGCACTCGAAATCAAGAACCTGCGCAAGAATTTCGGCAAGACCGAAATCATCCGCGGCGTGGACCTGGCGGTGAACGCCGGGGAGCGCATCGCCATCATCGGGCCGAACGGCGCTGGCAAGTCCACGCTGTTCAACCTGATCAGCGGGCGGCTCACGCCCACCAGCGGCGAGGTGCTGCTCAACGGCCAGCGCATCGACGGCATGAAGCCGTACGAGATCAACCGCATGGGGCTGTCGCGCAGCTTCCAGATCACCAACATCTTCCCGAAGCTCACCGTCTTCGAGAACCTGCGCTGCGGCGTGCTGTGGAGCCTGGGCTACAAGTACACCTTCCTGCGCTTTCTCTCGAACCTCGACGACGCCAACGAGCGCACAGAAGAGCTCATCCGCCAGATCGGCCTGGAGAAGAAGCGCGACGTGCACGCGGTGAACCTCACCTACGCCGAGCAGCGCGCGCTGGAAATCGGCGTGACCATCGCGGGTGGCGCCAGCGTCATCCTGCTGGACGAGCCCACGGCGGGCATGAGCAAGACCGAAACCTCGCACTTCATCTCGCTCATCAAGCACGTCACGGTCGGCAAGACACTGCTGACGGTGGAGCACGACATGGGCGTGGTCTTCGGGCTGGCCGACAAGATCGCGGTGGTGGTGTACGGCGAAGTCATTGCCTTCGACACGCCTGCTGCCGTTCGCGCGAATGCGCGCGTGCAGGAGGCCTACCTCGGCTCGTCGGTCGCGGATGCACAAGGGGCGGGACACTGACATGCTGAAGCTCAAAGACATCCACGCCTACTACGGCAAGAGCCACGTGCTGCACGGCGTTTCGTTCGACGTGAACCCCGGCGAAATCGTCGCGCTGCTGGGCCGCAACGGCTCCGGCCGCTCGACTACGGCCAAGGCCATCATGGGCCTGGTGCATGCCGAGGGCTGCCTGCACTGGAAGGGGCAGGACATCCTGCGCCGCAAAGCCTACGAGATCGCGCATTTCGGCATCGGCTACGTGCCAGAGAACCGCGACATCTTCCCCAAGCTCACTGTGCACCAGAACCTGCTGCTGGGGCAGAAGGGCTCGGGCAAGGGCAGTCGCTGGTCGTTCGACGACATGTACGGCATGTTCCCGCGCCTGAAGGAACGCCAGCACACCGAAGCGGGCGTGCTCTCGGGCGGCGAGCAGCAGATGCTCACGCTGTGCCGCACGCTGATGGGCGACCCCGATCTCATCATCATCGACGAGCCCACCGAAGGCCTCGCGCCCAAGATCGTCGAGCTGGTGGGGCAGTACCTGCGCACGCTGAAGGACAAGGGCATCTCGGTGCTGCTGATCGAGCAGAAGCTCACCATCGCGATGCAGATTTCAGACCGCGCGCTCGTCATGGGCCACGGCAGCATCGTGTTCGACGGCACGCCAGACAGCCTCCGTGCCGACGGCGCCACCCGCAAGGAATGGCTTGAAGTTTGACCGTCGTCGCCAAGCTTGGCTCACTCTCACTTAACCGCACACATTTACCAAGGATTTCTAGATGAGCAATCAGGTCTTCGTTACCGGCGTCGGCATGGTGCCGTTCGCCAAGCCCAGCATGCATGAGCCATACCCTCAGATGGCGAAAAAGGCGGTGAATCTGGCGCTGACGGACGCCGGGATTGCTTACGAACAGATCGAGCAGGCCTATGCCGGATACGTGTATGGCGACTCGACTGCAGGACAACGTGCGCTCTATGAGGTCGGCATGACCGGTATCCCCATCGTCAACGTAAACAACAATTGCGCGACCGGATCCACTGCGTTGTTCCTGGCGCGCCAGGCGGTGGCCAGTGGCGCCGCGGAATGCGTGCTGGCCTTGGGGTTCGAGCACATGAACCCCGGAGCACTCGGAACCGTCTTCACTGACCGGCCAAGTCCTTTCGACCGGTTCGACGAGGCAACCGATGAACTGGTTGGCCGACGCGAAATACCGCTGGCACTGCGCTACTTCGGAGGTGCAGGATTCGCGCACATGCAGCAGTACGGCACGCGACTCTCCACCTTCGCGAAGATTCGAGCTAAAGCCAGCCGTCATGCGGCCAACAATCCATTGGCTTTGTTCCGGAATGTGGTGACGGAAAACGACGTCCTTAATGCTCCAATTCTGTGGCCCGGTGTCATGACCCGCCTCATGGCTTGTCCGCCTACCTGCGGCGCGGCCGCCGCTGTTCTGTGCAGTAAGGGGTTTGCCGAGCGCCATGGTCTGAATCGGGATGTCCGTATCCGCGCGCAGGCCATGACCACAGATGGCCCCGCGACCTTTGGTGCAGACGACATGCGTGAGGTGGTGGGCTTCGGAATGGCCAAAGCGGCCGTACAGAAGGTGTACGAACTGGGAGGTGTCGGTCCCGACGACATCGACGTGGTCGAACTTCATGATTGCTTTGCGCATAACGAATTGATCAGCTATGAGGCCCTCGGTCTCTGCCCCGAAGGCGGCGCCGAGCAATTCGTCTGCGATGGAGACAACACCTACGGCGGCAAGGTAGTGACCAATCCCTCAGGCGGCTTGCTCTCCAAGGGCCACCCGCTCGGCGCCACCGGACTTGCCCAGTGCACCGAACTGGTTCAGCAGTTGCGAGGCACAGCCGGAGCACGGCAAGTAGAAAACGCGCGGCTCGCGCTCCAGCACAACCTTGGAGTGGGTGGCGCCTGTGTGGTGACTCTTTACGAACGCGCCTGAGAGGCGCATTCAAAAAAAAAGAAAAATGCAGATCGACGGCAAGGTTTTTATCGTGGCCGGGGGCGCTTCGGGCCTCGGCGAAGGCACGGCGCGCATGCTGGCTGCGAACGGCGGCAAGGTGGTGATCGCCGACATGCAGGCCGAC
>NZ_FOBJ01000046.1:0-2793 GCF_900109805.1 Variovorax sp. YR750 | reverse complement strand
ATGGTGCGCGGGTGCACGCCCGCCTTGCGCAGTGCATCCTCGATCAACTCTCCCTGCGCCTGCGGGTTGGGCACCGTGTAGCCGTTGGTCTTCCCGCCGTGGTTGATCGCCGTCGCCTTGATCACGCCGTAGATCTGGTCACCATCGGCCTCCGCAAGCGAGAGCCGCTTCAGGAACAGCACCCCTACGCCCTCGCCCGGCACGTAGCCATCGCCTCCCGCACCGAAGCTTCTGCACAGCCCCTCCGTCGAGAGCATTCGAACTGCAGACATGGTGAGGTAGTTCGACGGATGGAGATTCAAGTTCACGCCGCCGGCAAGCGCCACCTCGCATTCGCCTCGCAGCAGATGCTCGCAGGCCTCGTGGATCGCCGTGAAGGAGGCCGAGCACATCGTGTCCAGCGGCATGCTGGGGCCGTGGAAGTCGAACAGGTACGACACCCGGTTGGCCACCGAGCTGAACGAGGTCTGCGGCAGCGCCTGCGTGCCCTGCCGCCTCAGCTCCGGCCCGTACAACTCGTGGCCGATCTTCGTGATCCCGGCATAGACGCCCACCCGTCCCTTGTGCAGCGCCGCCAGTCGCGCACGCGTGTAGCCCGCGTCCTCCAGCGCCTCCCAGCACGCCTGCACGAACAGACGCTCCTGGGGATCCATGGTCTCGGCCTCGCGCGGCGAGATCCCGAAGAACAACGGATCGAACTCGGCGAATCCTTCCAGGAATCCGCCCCACTTCCCGTAGCTCTTGCCCTGTGCCGCGGCCTGGTCCGGGTCCGGGTGATAGAAACCCTCCAGCGACCAGCGCTCCGACGGAATCTCGCCGATGCAATTCACGCCCTGCTTGAGGTTCTCCCAGAAGGCCTCCAGCGTCGCAGCCTTCGGATACCGCCCGCCCAGACCCACAATGGCAATGGGTTCTCGATCGACCTGCCGAAAAGACGCGGCCGCCCGCGATGCATGCGGCCTTTGCCCGGCCTTCGCCAAAGCGTTATCCACGGCCTGATCGGACGAGGCCCGGACCGACGACTTTGTGAAGCCGCTCCATTGCGCACACGTCTGCGGGTACTCGGCCGCCAGGTAGCCGGCCAGGGCACTCAGCGTCCGGTACTCGAAGAGCAGTGTCTTGGGGATTTCTTCGCCGAAGATCCCGTTCAGTGCCAGATTGAGCTGGGACACCATCACCGAGTCAATCCCGTAACGCTCCAGCGCCTCCTCGGGATCGATCCTGTCCGCGTCGATCTTCGCCACCTTGGAGAACAGCGTCAGGAGGCGGTGCAGCACCCTCTCCTGCAGCACCTGCTGATCCTCTGCTAGCTCGGCAGCCGACTCCAGGCGCCCGGCGTGCAGCGGCGCTGCCCACGCCTCCTGCTCGAGAGGGCTCCGGTCACCCGAGGTCGCTGTCACCTGGAGTCGCACGCACACCCGGCCCTGCACGTCCGCCAGCGACACGTCGAGCTTCAGCACCGCATCGCCGGCCGAACCTCCCGCGTTTTGCCGCACCAGTGCAATGGCCTGTACTGGCACCGGGCCGAACACCTCTACCGCGTCCACCGTCTCCCCAGCAAACGGCAGAGACGGCCCGTCCTGCGATCGCGAGAGGAACAACCCCATTGACGCCTGGAGCGCTCCGCCCAGCAGGCTCGGAGGCAATGCGAAAGCGCCCAGCGGGTCGCTCGCCTGCGCAGGCAGATTCAACGCACCCATCGCCAGCGGCCGACCTGCAGTGTCCCGTCCCACGCGGACCTCCGCCAACGCCCGAAACGTCGGCCCGTAGACCAACCCCATCCGCGCCAGGCCCTCATAGCAGTCCTCGGCCGAGAACACCTGCGGGCACAACGCACGCAGACCTTCCAGATCCTCGACCGGCGCCTCCACCGGCGCAAGAACCCGAGCCTGTCCCTTCGCATGCACGCGCGCCTCATCCTCGTCCGACGCCTGGGTGTACACCTCGAAGCCGATCGCTTCGCCTTCGTGCGGCTGCAGCGCGATGTGCACCTCTACCGGCGCTTCGCCTACCACCACCGGCTGCGCGAAGACCACCTGCTCCAGCCGCACCCCCAGCGCCTGCGGCGGCGCGAGTTCCAGCGTCTGAACCACCGCCGCCCGCGCCAACTCGAGATACGCCACCAGCGGCAGCACCCGCCGTCCCTGGATTACGTTGTCCGCAAGAAAAAACTCTTCTCCCGTGAACACCGAACTGAAATGCTGCATCATGAATTGTTCTCCATGGTCCGGCCAAGCCGGAATCAATTGATCAATACGATCTCCGCGTGGCGACCGCGACGGATCCGACGTCGACATCTCAATCGCCACCGGCTATTCCTGTACCGCAAGCGCCAACGCTGCGTCCGCGCTCAAGGCCCCGATCTCGATCTCCGCCAGCAAGGACTCCCACCGCCGAAGCTGCGCGTCGTCCTCGAGCTTCGCAATGGGCCTTGACGGCAGTCCGCTGTCGTTTGACATCGGCCAATAGCGTTCCTTTGCGAACGGATAGGTCGGCAGGCTGATCCGCCTCGGCGGCACATCGCCGTAAAGCCCCGTCCAGTCGAACGCCAGTCCTCGCACCCACAGCTCGACGAGCTTGTGCCACTTGCCGCGCGCCACCCACTTGTCGACCGCTTCCTGCAATTCTTCGTCGGTACCGAAGACGGCCAAGGCATCCTTGTCGCGCCGGGCGGTGCCCCTGTAGAGCCCGTCGATGCCCTTCGCTTCCGCCAGGTACTGCGCCAGCTTGGCCTTGAGCTCCTCCAGCGTGCTCACCACGCACGCCAGCCTCACCTCCATCGCCTCACGCCCC
>NZ_FOBJ01000043.1:0-5834 GCF_900109805.1 Variovorax sp. YR750 | reverse complement strand
ACGATCGGGATGCTGCCCAGCACCATCGTCAGGCGCTCCAGCGTCACGTACCCTCCGCTGAACGAGCGCAGCCAGTCGTCCACCGCCTTGCTTGCAGCCGCAACGTCTTCCTTCACGATCGTGTTCAGCGGCGCTACCGCCGTCTGGGGTTCGCGCTCGGTCGGTTTCTGGCCTTGCTGTTGCGGGCCTTCGCTTTCTGCCATCTTCTCTCCCTGCCTCTATCTGATGCGTTGACTGTGCTGTGAATCCAGGCCTCAGGGCCCGATCACGCAGTCCTTCATCGTGAGAAACGCCGACCCCATCGCGAAGCCGACTTCGCAGCTCGCGGTGAACTTCGCGCCGCTGCGCATCTCACCCATCTTCTGGCTCTGTGCGTCGTCCGCAGGAGTCAGGCGCGCCAGCTCCTGGTTGCCGCGTACATCGGCAGCGCGGATCAGCGACGTGCCACCGAAGGAATCGGACGCCTCGACGACCACCGCCGGGAACTGCACCCGCTTGCCGTATTCCGACATGCCGAGCGCGCGACGGCCCTGCTTCTCGTAACTCTGGTGCAGCTTGGTCAGCGTGGTCTTCGTTTCCGCTTGCGCAGCACATAGAGAAGCGGCACCCAGGAAGACAGTGGCGACAAGGGCGGTCTTGATGTTTTTCATGAACATGGAATCGGTGAAGTGATGAGGTTGCCCGTCAGGGCTCAATTGATGTTGGCGTTCTGAAACTCGAGCTGTTCGAATGTGCTGCCCGTGAAGTCGACGCTGCGCCCCTGCAGTCCTTGCGCATGCACCACGGTGCCGCCGCAGTCCAGCACCCCGACGTCGTTCCAGCTGCCGCCCGCGAAGCTGATGTCGTCCCACTGGCACTGCCTGAACGTGCTGGTGCCGATGCTGCTGCCGTCGAAGTTCGCGCGCGTGAAGCTGCAGTTGATGAAGGTGCAACCCGTGATCGAGATGCCGCTGAAGTCGCATTGGGTGAAGCTGCAACCAGTGAACTGGCAGGCGCTCCAGCCCGCCTGCTTGAAGCTGGTGGCGGTGAAGCTTGTGCCGTTGAAGGTCGTTGCGGCGAACTGGGCCAGCCCCAGGTCGAGGCCGGCATAGGCGAAGCTGTCGGCCTGGCCCACGAGCCCGGCGGGAGCGCCGCCTGCGCCTTTGCGCCACATGTCGTGGGCGAGGATGATGATTTGGGAAGACATTGGCGATCAGATAGAAAAGGTTTCGTTCATGGGTTCGCAAGCAGGCCGACGTGCATACGGAACTTCATCACGTAGCGTTTCTCTGCCGGGATATTCATTCCCCCGAACTTGGAACTCAGTCGATATCCCGATAGATGCTCCAGTTCGATATGTCGACGTTGAGATCGTCCTCGAAGCTCTCCGAAACTATTTCGATCGAATTGCCGGAAGGGTCCAGGACTCTTGCGAAATACCCTCCGGGAGTATGTGCAAGCATGTCGAACTCAACGCCGCTCTCCATCAAACTTTGGCAGAAGCTCGGGAAGTTTTTCTCGATGGAGAACTCATAGATCGCGCCCCGATCCTTCTCATTGCGCCCTCCTACGCCGATGAGGTTCGAATACTTGAAGCAGATAGCCAAGTCTTGATGACCCGACACTCGCAGGATGTCCAACACCGGATCTCGCTCGTACTTCAAAACACCTTCGTAGAAAGCGTTCATCCTCTCAAGCATTCCTTTTCTTCGAAGAGTCGGAATATGAACGGTGAACGGCTTCTTCATCTTTTCTCGCTCCGCAGGATTGAAAGGCACGATCTCGGCAGACAGGACGTATTTCGCGGCATGTCCAGCGCCAGGTGTCGTCAGCGGCTTCCCTGCTCCCGAAGTATTTCGCCCGTGGTCCTCGAGGCGATGTACATGATCGATCGGCCCAGGTTGCTGGCATTGCCAAGCCCTTTCTTTCCCCGAGGCAGCTTGGCCGAGAAAGCGATTTCGATGGTGTCGCCCCCGTCTTCGCCCTCGCCGTTCTCGCCTTGCCTCTTCCTCTCGGCGATGTGGATATTGAAGTTGTTCAGGTCCTGTCCGGTCTTCTCGAACAATCTGTACGCGCGCCCCAATGCGATGACCGCCGGGGTATTGAGCAGCAATCGATCCGGCGACTCGATTTCGAAGAGCGGCAGGACCGAGGCATCGAGGTCATCGCTCACGGACGTGCACCTCGGGCCTTGGCGCGGGCCGCCTCGATCTCCTTGAGCAGGTCGCCGGCATCCGCGTTGCCGTTCTTCAGCGACTCCGCCGCCCAGCGCGCGGCCTCGGCGAGATCCTTGCCATTCATGTAGAGGTCGTAGGCCAGGTTGTGCTGCGCCACGATATGACCGCCCTTGGCCGCGATCGACAACCAGCGGATGCGCTGATCATCGTCCGAGGACACGAATGTGTAGTACAGCGAGAGACGAAATGCGGCATCGGCGTCGCCAGCTTCGGCCTTTGCTGCCAGATCGACTCGCTGCGCGTCGGTCAGTGCATACGACTGCGCACCCGAGATGGGCGAAGAAGAGGCTGGTGCGGCGTCGGGCTTGTCCATGGCATGGTTCTCCGTTGCTTGAGAGACAGGGAGCTGAAAAAGAAGAGGAAGGAGAAGCACTGCCGGCAATATCCGCACTGCGCTGAACCTGAGGTCGATGTGCTTCATGGCTTGGGATTGAAGGTATGCCAGACCCCGGGATCCGCGGTGTCCATGCTGCCGTCCGCCTTGCGGCCTGCCGGCTTGTGGGCGCCATTCGGCCAGATCCACAGGAGCTTGTCGGGCGCCTCGACGGGCGCATTCAATTCATTGGCGAGCTTCTGTGCGTAGGGGTCCGTCCCCTTGCCGGTTTCGCACGACATCAACTGCACCTTCTGGCCCTCCGTATACGACGGATGCGCCTTGATCCGCTGTGCCATCTGTGCCGGCGTGATGCCCTTCAGCGCCGTGTCGGTCATGATGTTCGGCCCACCATGGGAGCCGACCGTGAACGTGCCGGGCGGGCTTGGGATGTTGTCCGCCGATGCCCGGATCGCTTCGCTGTGCGGGAACAGGTTGATGTCGACAAGTCCCAGCGGATCGATGCCACGCACGGGGTTGTTTCCGACATAGGCATACAGGTTGAGACCGCCTGCGAGCCCCAGCGGATCGCGCGAGACGTACCGGCCGCTCGCCGGGTCGTAGTAGCGGTAGCGGTTGTAGTGCAGCCCGGTTTCGGCGTCGAAGTACTGTCCCTGGAAGCGGATGGGGTTGGCAAGGCCGGCGCGTCTTCCAGCTTCGCTGATGACCTCCCGCGCCTCGCCCCAGGCCTTGTACTGGGCCGACCAGGCAACGCGCCCCTCGTGGTCGGTGAGGTCCCGCGGCGTGCCGAGGTGGTCGCACTGGTAGAAGGCGATCTCGTCCTTCTCGAAACTGCGTTGCCCCGGCTGCAGTTCCCCGTTCCACAGCGGGTCTTGCTCGATGTCGTACGCGCCGCCGTTGTCGGCCATGATCTCCCGCACGTCGGGCGTTTTACCCAGTGCAATCGCATGCGCCTGACGCAACTGGATCAGCGGAGCGAAAGAACGTGGCTCGTGAACGTAGTGCACGCTCCAGCCGCGGCCCTCGTCTTCCCGCTCTCCGGCGATGCTTTGCGTGCTCTCGAAGGCCAGCGTGTCGCCATCCCATCCGAACCTCGTGATGCTGTCTCGCGAGCGCTTGGAAATACGACGCCCCATCGGGTCATAGGTGAACGCGGTGTGCGTGCCGTCTTCGTCGGTAGCGGAGCTGAGACGGCCGAAACCGTCCCAGGCAAAGGTGGTCGCGCGCCCGTTGCACACGCGCTCGACCACGTTGCCGTGCTCGTCATGGCGATAGCGCGTGCCCGCATAGGCCCTGAGCAGGTTGTCGAGCAAGCGGGCCGCGGGAATCCGCTCCCCCGTCGTCGTGCTCTCGGGGTCGACGATGTTGCCCGCCGGATCGAAGGCGAACATCTCGCGCCCGAACCGGCTGTTGACCTCGACGAGGCGACCCAAGGGGTCGTAGCGGTAATCCAGGTTGCCATGACGGCTGTCGCCGATGGCGATCAGCTGCCCTGCCTTGTCGTAGCTGTAGCTGCGGTGCAGCTGCAGCGTGTCGGTGGCGTTCGTGCGGCTGCGCATGACCTGTTGCTCCAGCCGACGGCCCACGTTGTCGTAGCGCAGTTGCTGGGTCAAGCCGTTTCGCTGCTCGCGCAGCACTTCGCGATGAAGATCGTCGCGCTCGAAGCCGACGATGTCCTGTCCGTCGAGCAGCAGGCCATGCACATGGCCCGAACCGTAGGTGAGCCACCGGGTCGCATGGCCGTCGGGACGGATTGTCGCGACGCGCTGGTTGAGCACGTCGTAGCGGTGCTGCCATATCGCCGTACGCCCGGCCTCCAGGTCGTGCTGATGCTCTCGCGTCAGGTTGCCGGCCGGGTCGTAGAACCACTCAAGGCGCGCGTCGCTGTTGATGGCCTCGATCATTCGCCCGTTGCGGTCGAAGGCGAAGTGCTCGGTCTGATGGCCGACCGAGCGCTCGATCATCCGGCCCATCGCATCGGCCTGCAGCCGTACCGCGCTCCCGCCCGCCGCTACCTCGACCAGCCAGCCGGTGCTTTCCTCGTAGCGGTACTGCGTGGTCCGGCGAGCGAAGTCGGTTTTCTCCAGCAGGCGGCCAGCCGGGTCGTAGCGGAAGCTGTGGCGGCTGCCGTTCTCGTTCTGCAATTCGACGAGGCGGCCCAGCAAATCCCATTGGTACTTGAGCGAATGCCCCTCGGCATCGATGCGGCCAGAAACCAGTCCCGCACGGGTGTAGCTGTAGTGCGTACGACGGCCAAGCCCGTCGACGTACGAGAGCATGCGCCCCTCGGGGTCGTGCAGGGTCTGCTCGCGCGTTCCGTCGGGCAGGACCATCTCGTGGAGCCGGCCCGACAGATTGGGCAGACTGCCTTGTGCACGCGATGCAACCTCTTCTTCCTGGAGGCTGTAGAGATGGCGCGTGACATGGCCCGCAGGGTCGACATCCGTGGCGAGTCGGCCGCGGTCGTCGTATGTCCAGCGACGCGTCTTGCCCGAGCAATCGGTCAGGCTCGCGAGCCGGCCACGGGGCGTGTAGCTCATCAGCTTCGTGCCGCCCTTCGCATCGGTGATGCGCACGGGCCTGCCGGCCTTGTCGTAGGCGTACTCGGTCTTGTGCCCCAGCGGATCGACCTCTTCCGTGAGGTGGCCCTGCGCGTCGTAGTCGCGCTTCCACACGCCACCTTCCGCGTCGCGGATGCCCGTGAGCCGGTGCAGCCTGTCGTACTCGAAGTGCACCCGACTGCCGTCCGCTCGGGTGTGCGTCTGCAGGTTGCCGTCGATGTCGTAGATGTAGTCGTCGGTCGTGCCGTCGGTGTGCACGTGGCGCGTGACGTTCTTCGCGTCATCCCTGAAGAACCACTCCTGCAGCTTGTCCGGATGGATGATCCGGTAGGTGTAGCCCTCGATGTCGTAGTAGTGCCAGGTCTCACCGCCCAGCGCATCGGTCACGTAGGTCAGGCGGATGTTCCTGTCCCACTCCAGCTTCAATGCGAAGCTGCCGTCGTCGGACCACTCGCGCACGGCCTTGGCGTTCGGGCCGGTGCCGTCGTACTCGAGGTTCATGCCCCGGCCAGTGCGGTCGGTGTAGCGGGTCACGAGGTGGTGGCTGTAGGCGTAGCTCCAGCTCGCGCCGTCTTCGTCCTGCGCGGCGACGAGATCGCGCTGCGCGTCGTGCGTGTAGGCGGCCAATTGGCGCACGACCTGGCCGTCCTTGAGCTCCCACAGCGACTGGATGAGCCCTGTCTGCGCATCGGGCTTCGTGCCCACGTGCGCCATGACGGCTTC
>NZ_FOBJ01000042.1:0-5937 GCF_900109805.1 Variovorax sp. YR750 | reverse complement strand
CAGGCTTGCACAATCTCTAGCTGCTTCTCGGTATTTTCCGTTTCCGCGACTGCAAAGCAAAAACCCCCAGCCGATATTCGACTGGGGGTTTCTGGGCTGTAAGAGCCTGACGATGACCTACTTTCACACGGGAACCCGCACTATCATCGGCGCTGAGTCGTTTCACTGTCCTGTTCGGGATGGGAAGGAGTGGGACCAACTCGCTATGGTCATCAGGCATAAAGGGTTGTCTGACTGATCACGCGATCAATCAAACGAATTCATAGAGTTTGGAATCAGCCTTGGCGAATTGTTTTGAATGCGTCAACTTGGCATAACACCTTGATCTGACCGATCAAAATTATAGGGTCAAGCCGCACGAGCAATTAGTATCAGTTAGCTTAACGCATTACTGCGCTTCCACACCTGACCTATCAACGTCCTGGTCTTGAACGACTCTTCAGGGGGCTCAAGGCCCCGGCAGATCTCATCTTGAAACGAGTTTCCCGCTTAGATGCTTTCAGCGGTTATCTCTTCCACACTTAGCTACTCGGCAATGCCACTGGCGTGACAACCGATACACCAGAGGTGTGTCCACTCCGGTCCTCTCGTACTAGGAGCAGGCTTCCTCAAATCTGCAGCGCCCACGGAAGATAGGGACCAAACTGTCTCACGACGTTTTAAACCCAGCTCACGTACCTCTTTAAATGGCGAACAGCCATACCCTTGGGACCGGCTACAGCCCCAGGATGAGATGAGCCGACATCGAGGTGCCAAACACCGCCGTCGATATGAACTCTTGGGCGGTATCAGCCTGTTATCCCCAGAGTACCTTTTATCCGTTGAGCGATGGCCCTTCCATACAGAACCACCGGATCACTATGTCCTGCTTTCGCATCTGCTCGACTTGTCAGTCTCGCAGTTAAGCACGCTTATGCCATTGCACTATCGTCACGATGTCCGACCGTAACTAGCGTACCTTCGAACTCCTCCGTTACGCTTTGGGAGGAGACCGCCCCAGTCAAACTGCCTACCATGCACTGTCCCCGATCCAGATAATGGACCTAGGTTAGAACCTCAAACACACCAGGGTGGTATTTCAACGTTGGCTCCACAAGATCTAGCGACCCTGCTTCAAAGCCTCCCACCTATCCTACACAGATCTGTTCAAAGTCCAATACAAAGCTACAGTAAAGGTTCATGGGGTCTTTCCGTCTTTCCGCGGGGAGATTGCATCATCACAAACATTTCAACTTCGCTGAGTCTCAGGAGGAGACAGTGTGGCCATCGTTACGCCATTCGTGCAGGTCGGAACTTACCCGACAAGGAATTTCGCTACCTTAGGACCGTTATAGTTACGGCCGCCGTTTACTGGGACTTCAATCAAGAGCTTGCACCCCATCATTTAATCTTCCAGCACCGGGCAGGCGTCACACCCTATACGTCCACTTTCGTGTTTGCAGAGTGCTGTGTTTTTAATAAACAGTCGCAGCCACCGATTTTTTGCAACCCATTCATGCTCCGTTGTTCACTTCACACTAATAGGGCACACCTTCTTCCGAAGTTACGGTGTCAATTTGCCGAGTTCCTTCTCCTGAGTTCTCTCAAGCGCCTTAGAATACTCATCTCGCGCACCAGTGTCGGTTTGCGGTACGGTCGTGTGTAGCTGAAGCTTAGTGGCTTTTCCTGGAACCTCGTTCAGTCACTTCACCAGCAAGCTGGCTCGATCGTTGGCCTCGGTATATGTGCACCGGATTTGCCTAATGCACGCCTACATCCAACTAAACCGGGATATCCAACACCCGGATGACCTATTAAGATCCGTCCCCACATCGCACTACACATCGGTACAGGAATATTGACCTGTTTCCCATCAGCTACGCATCTCTGCCTCGCCTTAGGGGCCGACTCACTCTACGCCGATGAACGTTGCGTAGAAAACCTTGCGCTTACGGCGAGGGGGCTTTTCACCCCCTTTAACGCTACTCATGTCAGCATTCGCACTTCTGATACCTCCAGCACGCTTTACAACGCACCTTCACAGGCTTACAGAACGCTCTCCTACCACTTGCAATAAATTGCAAATCCGCAGCTTCGGTAACTGGCTTAGCCCCGTTACATCTTCCGCGCAGGACGACTCGATCAGTGAGCTATTACGCTTTCTTTAAATGATGGCTGCTTCTAAGCCAACATCCTGACTGTTTTAGCCTTCCCACTTCGTTTCCCACTTAGCCAATTTTAGGGACCTTAGCTGGCGGTCTGGGTTGTTTCCCTCTTGAGTCCGGACGTTAGCACCCGGTGCTCTGTCTCCCAAGCTGTACTCTTCGGTATTCGGAGTTTGCCTTGGTTTGGTAAGTCGCCATGACCCCCTAGCCAAAACAGTGCTCTACCCCCGAAGGTAATACTTGAGGCACTACCTAAATAGTTTTCGGAGAGAACCAGCTATTTCCAAGTTTGTTTAGCCTTTCACCCCTATCCACAGCTCATCCGCTAGTTTTGCAACACTAGTCGGTTCGGACCTCCAGTACCTGTTACGGCACCTTCATCCTGGCCATGGATAGATCACTTGGTTTCGGGTCTACACCCAGCGACTGATCGCCCTATTCGGACTCGATTTCTCTACGGCTTCCCTATTCGGTTAACCTTGCCACTGAATGTAAGTCGCTGACCCATTATACAAAAGGTACGCAGTCACCCTTGCGGGCTCCTACTTTTTGTAAGCACGCGGTTTCAGGATCTATTTCACTCCCCTCCCGGGGTTCTTTTCGCCTTTCCCTCACGGTACTAGTTCACTATCGGTCAATGATGAGTATTTAGCCTTGGAGGATGGTCCCCCCATATTCAGACAGGATTTCTCGTGTCCCGCCCTACTTGTCGTTAGCTCAGTACCACACAGGTCATTTCACGTACGGGGCTATCACCCGCTATGGCCAGCCTTTCCAAGCTGTTCCGTTATGTCTTGTGCTATCACTAACAGGCTTCTCCGATTTCGCTCGCCACTACTTTCGGAATCTCGGTTGATGTCTTTTCCTCGAGCTACTGAGATGTTTCAGTTCACCCGGTTCGCCTCGCATGACTATGTATTCATCATGCGATACCTTTCGGTGGGTTTCCCCATTCGGAAATCTCCGGATCAAAGCTAATTTGCCAGCTCCCCGAAGCTTATCGCAGGCTATCACGTCCTTCGTCGCCTATCATTGCCAAGGCATCCACCACGTGCTCTTATTCACTTGACCCTATAACTTTGACGTTTCCTCACGGAAACCAAAGTCAATCAAGGAATTGCCAGGTCTTTCACCTGACGCGTTATGCCGTCTTCAAAAATCGATTTGATTCGAAATTGAAGTTTCTTTTGACGCAATCAAAAATTCTTGCCGCTGATGGCACGGTCCGCACTAAACCTTTACGAATGTGCGGTTTCCATCAGCAGCGCTGATTCGACTCTATGAATTTTTAAAGAACAGCCGATTGATCAAGAGATCCTGATCAACAACAAAGAAGCCTCATGCTTTCGCGGGAAGCCGCTTTGGTGTTGAATAAGCATCGAGTTGTTGGTGGAGGATGACGGGATCGAACCGACGACCCCCTGCTTGCAAAGCAGGTGCTCTCCCAGCTGAGCTAATCCCCCTCAAACTCTCACACGAGATATCAGAAGATTTGGTGGGTCTAGTTGGGCTCGAACCAACGACCCCCGCCTTATCAAGACGGTGCTCTAACCAGCTGAGCTACAGACCCATTCGCCGATCATCTTCACATCGAAGACAACCAGCTTCTTCCAACAACCGATAAGTGTGGGCGTTTAAATTAAATTGCCTGTTTCCAGAAAGGAGGTGATCCAGCCGCACCTTCCGATACGGCTACCTTGTTACGACTTCACCCCAGTCACGAACCCTGCCGTGGTAATCGCCCTCCTTGCGGTTAAGCTAACTACTTCTGGCAGAACCCGCTCCCATGGTGTGACGGGCGGTGTGTACAAGACCCGGGAACGTATTCACCGTGACATTCTGATCCACGATTACTAGCGATTCCGACTTCACGCAGTCGAGTTGCAGACTGCGATCCGGACTACGACTGGTTTTATGGGATTAGCTCCCCCTCGCGGGTTGGCAACCCTTTGTACCAGCCATTGTATGACGTGTGTAGCCCCACCTATAAGGGCCATGAGGACTTGACGTCATCCCCACCTTCCTCCGGTTTGTCACCGGCAGTCTCATTAGAGTGCCCAACTGAATGTAGCAACTAATGACAAGGGTTGCGCTCGTTGCGGGACTTAACCCAACATCTCACGACACGAGCTGACGACAGCCATGCAGCACCTGTGTTACGGCTCTCTTTCGAGCACTAAGCCATCTCTGGCAAATTCCGTACATGTCAAAGGTGGGTAAGGTTTTTCGCGTTGCATCGAATTAAACCACATCATCCACCGCTTGTGCGGGTCCCCGTCAATTCCTTTGAGTTTCAACCTTGCGGCCGTACTCCCCAGGCGGTCAACTTCACGCGTTAGCTTCGTTACTGAGTCAGTGAAGACCCAACAACCAGTTGACATCGTTTAGGGCGTGGACTACCAGGGTATCTAATCCTGTTTGCTCCCCACGCTTTCGTGCATGAGCGTCAGTACAGGCCCAGGGGATTGCCTTCGCCATCGGTGTTCCTCCGCATATCTACGCATTTCACTGCTACACGCGGAATTCCATCCCCCTCTGCCGTACTCCAGCGATGCAGTCACAGATGCAGTTCCCAGGTTGAGCCCGGGGATTTCACAACTGTCTTACATCACCGCCTGCGCACGCTTTACGCCCAGTAATTCCGATTAACGCTTGCACCCTACGTATTACCGCGGCTGCTGGCACGTAGTTAGCCGGTGCTTATTCTTACGGTACCGTCATTAGCCCTCTTTATTAGAAAAGGCCGTTTCGTTCCGTACAAAAGCAGTTTACAACCCGAAGGCCTTCATCCTGCACGCGGCATGGCTGGATCAGGCTTGCGCCCATTGTCCAAAATTCCCCACTGCTGCCTCCCGTAGGAGTCTGGGCCGTGTCTCAGTCCCAGTGTGGCTGGTCGTCCTCTCAGACCAGCTACAGATCGAAGGCTTGGTGAGCCTTTACCTCACCAACTACCTAATCTGCCATCGGCCGCTCCATTCGCGCAAGGCCTTGCGGTCCCCTGCTTTCATCCGTAGATCGTATGCGGTATTAGCACAGCTTTCGCTGCGTTATCCCCCACGATTGGGCACGTTCCGATGTATTACTCACCCGTTCGCCACTCGCCGCCAGGATTGCTCCCGCGCTGCCGTTCGACTTGCATGTGTAAGGCATGCCGCCAGCGTTCAATCTGAGCCAGGATCAAACTCTATAGTTCGATCTTGATTTTTGCGCCCCATCTCGCGATGGAGCAAAACTCACAAAAACGGAATTGAAGTGAACTTCACTTCTATTCTCATGAGCGTTTTAAGTCTTGCGACTTGTTCCGAAGAACTTGTGCAATTACCTTCAAACGCCCACGCTTATCGGCTGTAATTTTTTAACGATCACCAAAGCAACTTGTCGTTTACTTCGTTTGCTTGCTGCGATCAGCGAAGCCTTGTAGTCTAGCACGATTTTTAAAGAATCGCCAAACTTTTTTCGCCTTCCATTTCTTCGTTATTCGCAGCTCACAACTTTCATTGTCAGCCACCGAAGTCATTTCAGCGGAGCCTTGTAGTCTAGCACGATTTTTTCAAATCTCACCAAACTTTCTTGGCTTTTCGCTTCAACCAACTTCTTTCGCAACCCGCGACTTTCATCGCAAGTCACTGAAGCAGTTCGTTTCAGCGAAGCCTTCGATTATGCACCGTTTTTTCAAACCGCGTCAACTTTCGAAGACTTTTTCTTCACCCCCTCCAATCACCTCCGAAGAGACCGACTGGGCCTGAACACCAGGGGTATTCAGCAGCGAAGCCCACGAGTATATGACAGATTT
>NZ_FOBJ01000040.1:0-7369 GCF_900109805.1 Variovorax sp. YR750 | reverse complement strand
ATCCGGGGCTTCCGCATCGAGCTGGGGGAGATAGAGGCGCAGTTGCTGGCGCAGCCTGGGGTGCGCGAGGCGGTGGTGGTGGCGCAGCAGCAGGCCGCGGGCGGGGCGCGCTTGGTGGCGTATGTCTCGGGCACGCAGGCTGTCGATGTGGCGGAGCTGAAGACGAGGTTGCTGCAGGCGTTGCCCGAGCACATGGTGCCCGGGGTGATCGTGGTGCTGGAGGCGTTGCCGCTGAATGCCAACGGCAAGGTCGATCGCAAGGCGCTGCCGGTGCCGGAAGCACCCGGTGCCGCCAGCCGCGTGGCACCCACGCGCGAGATCGAGCGGGCCATCTGCGCCATCTGGACCGAGGTGCTGGGCCTTGAAGGCGTGGGCATCCACGACAACTTCTTCGACATCGGTGGCCATTCGCTGCTGCTGGTGCAGGTGCAGGCGCAGATCAAGTCGAGGCTGGGCTTCACGGTGCCGCTGGTCGACCTGTTCAGGCATCCCACCGTGGCTTCGCAGGCACAGAGCCTGAGCCCTGCCCATTCGGAGGAAACCGCCATGCAACCCGCGCGCGACGGTGCGCGCAGGCAACGCGAGGCCATGTTGCGGCGAAAGAAAGCCGCGGAAGGAATGCACCGATGAGCGACGCCATCGAACCCGGCGAGATCAGCGAGATCGACATCGCCATCGTCGGCCTGGCCGGGCGCTATCCCGGCGCGCCGGACATCGACGCCTTCTGGCGCAACATCCGCGACGGCGTCGAGTCGGTGAGCTTCTTCTCCGACGAGGAGCTGCGCGCGCGGGGCGTGTCGCCGGAGGCGTTGGCAGATCCCGACTACGTGAAGGCCGGCGTCGTGCTCGACGGCATGGACCGCTTCGACGCGGGCTTCTTCGGCTATTCGGCGCGCGAGGCCGAGTACCTCGATCCGCAGCAGCGCTTCTTCCTCGAGACCGCGGTCGAGGCGCTCGAGCATGCCGGATGCTACGGCGAGCGGCAGCCCAGGCGCATCGGCATCTACGGCGGCGCGAGCACGAACCAGTATGTCTGGCGCAACCTGTTGCAGGCCGGAGTGCTGGGCGGCAAGGGCGAAGAAGCCTCGCTGCAGACGCTGCTCAACGGCAACGAGAAGGACGCGCTATGCACCCGCGCGGCCTACGAGCTCGACCTGCAGGGGCCCGCGGTCACTGTGCAGACCGCCTGCTCCACGTCTCTGGTCGCGGTGCACATGGCCTGCCAGGCGCTCCTGAACCACGAGGCCGACATGGCGCTGGCCGGCGGCGTGTCGCTGAACCTGGGGCAGGGGCTGGGCTATCGCTACCAGGCTGGGTCCATCGCATCGCCCGACGGTCACTGCCGTGCCTTCGACGCACGCGCGGCCGGCACCATCAGCGGCAGCGGCGTGGGCATCGTGGCGATGAAGCGGCTGGCCGACGCGGTGGCCGACGGCGACACCATCCACGCCGTCATCAAGGGCTCGGCCATCAACAACGATGGCTCGGGCAAGGTGGGCTATACCGCACCCAGCGTGGAAGGGCAGGCGCAGGCCATCCTCGCCGCGCAGATGATCGCCGACGTGGAGCCCGACAGCATCGGCTACGTGGAGGCGCACGGCACCGCGACACCGATGGGCGATCCGATCGAGATCGCGGCGCTCACGCAGGCCTTCCGCAGCGGCACCGGACGCACCGGCTACTGCGCCATCGGTTCGGTGAAGACCAACATCGGACACCTCGACGCGGCGGCCGGCGTGACCGGCCTCATCAAGGCGGTGCTCGCGCTGCGTCACAGGACGCTGCCGCCCAGCCTGCACTACGAGCAGCCGAATCCGCAGATCGACTTCGCGGGCAGCCCGTTCTACGTCAACACCCGGGCGCGCGACTGGCCCGCCGGCACCGCGCCACGCCGCGCTGGCGTGAGTTCCTTCGGCATGGGCGGGACCAACGCGCACGTGGTGCTGGAGGAAGCGCCCGTCGCGGCTCCTTCAGGCCCCGCGCGCGCCTGGCATGTGCTGCCGGTGTCGGCACGCAGCGCCGATGCGGCGCGGACGGCGCAGGCAAGGCTGGCACGGCACATCGCGGACAACGGCGCACAGCCGCTCGCCGACGTCGCCTACACGCTGCAGACCGGACGCAGGCACTTCGCGCATCGCCGCGCCGTGCTGGCGTCGAGTGCGGCGGAGGCCGCGCGCCAGCTCGAAGCCCCCGACGCGGCGCACGGCTGGAGCGGTTCGTGCACCACCGAAGCTCCGCAGGTCGCTTTCCTCTTTCCGGGCCAGGGCGCGCAGCACCTGCACATGGGCCGCAGGCTCTACGAGAGCGAGCCGCTGTTCCGCGAAGTGATCGACCAGTGCTGCGGCACCTTGGAGCCCCTGCTCGGGCTGGACCTGCGGCGGTGCCTGTTCCCGGCGGAGGCGGACGAGGCTGTCGCGGCGGAGAAGCTGTCGCAGACTGCCATCACGCAGCCCGCGCTCTTCGTCGTCGAGTACGCGATGGCGCGCCTGTGGATGCATTGGGGCGTGCAGCCTGCCGTGATGCTCGGGCACAGCGTCGGCGAATACGTGGCCGCGTGCATCGCGGGCGTGTTCGCCCTGGAAGATGCGCTGGCGCTCATCGCGGCGCGCGGGCGCCTGATGCAGGGGCTGCCGCGCGGCGAGATGATGGCCGTCGCGATGTCGGAGGCCGAACTGCAGCCGTGGCTCTCGCAGGACTGCAGCCTCGCGGCCGTCAACGACGACAGGCTCTGCGTGCTGTCCGGAACGCCCGAGGCCATCGCGGCAGCGGAGCGCGAGCTGGCCGCGCGCGGCACGGTGGCGCGCCGGCTGCATGTGTCGCACGCCTTCCATTCGTCGATGGTGGAGCCGGTGCTGCCGGCGTTCCAGGCGCTGGTCGAGGGCGTGCGCAGGAATGCGCCGTCGATCTCCTTCATTTCCAACGTCACGGGTCGGCCGATCACCGATGCCGAGGCCACGAGCGCCCAGTACTGGGTACGCCATCTGCGCGGTACGGTGCGCTTTTCCGAGGGCCTGAGCTCGGTGCTGGGCATGCCGGGGCGCGTCGCGCTGCTCGAGGCTGGGCCGGGCGAGGTGCTGGTGTCGCTGGCCCGGCGCCATGCGCGCGCGGCATCTGCCGCATGCATCGTGGCCTCGCAGACCCGGCCGCAGCAATGGCGCGAGGGCGATGCACAGTGCGCGCGCGCACTGGCGCAGTTGTGGGTCGCCGGCGTATCGGTCGACTGGCAGGCCTGCCACGCCGATACCGCGCGGCGGCGCGTGCCGCTGCCTACCTATCCGTTCGAGAGCCGGTCCTACTGGATCGAGCCGGGCAAGGTGCCCGCTGCCAGCGCGCCTGCGCAAGGCAAGCCGGCGCGGCGGGAGCTCGAGGACTGGTTCCAGGCGCCCGCATGGCGCCGCGCGGCGCCGCTGCAATCGCAGCCGCCGCTGGAGGCGGCCGATGCCGAAGCCGGGTACTGCCTCGTGCTCGGCGATGCAGGTGGCTTCCGTTCGGCGCTGGTGGAAAGGCTGGCCGCCTCGTCCGGGCGCGTCGTCGTGGCGGAGAGTGCTCAGGCCTTCGAGGCCCTGGACTCGCGGCGCTATCGCGTGCGTACCGACGCGCGCGATGACCTGGCCCGCGTGCTGGGCGAGGCCGGCGCGGTGCATGGCCCGCTGCGTCAGGTGTTCCATCTCTGGAGCCTGGAGGAACACGATGCGCACGGCCCGCTGGAGCCTGTGCTGGCACGCGGCTTCCACAGCATGCTGGCGCTGGTGCAGGCGCTCTACGGCGAAGGCCTCGCCGGCCAGGGCGGCCGCCTGCGGGTGACGGTGGTCGCCAGCCAGGCCGAGGACGTGACGGGCCTGGAAAGCCTGAATCCGGCCAAGGCGATGCTGCACGGTCCCTGCAAGGTGCTGCCGCAGGAATTTCCGGACATCGACTGCCAGTTGATCGACGTGGTGGCACCCGACGGCGAAGGCGCCGCGTTGCGCCGCCTGGTCGACCAGGTGGTGGCCGAGTCGCGTGCGGCCGAGCCGCCGGCCTTGGTGGCGTACCGCGGGCCGCACCGCTGGCAGCAGGCGTTCGAGCCGGTGGCGGGCGACGAGGGCGCTTCGGTCCAGCGGCTGAGGAGGCAGGGCGTCTACCTGATCACTGGCGGCCTGGGCGGCATCGGCCTCGCGCTGGCCGATCGTCTCGCGCGCGAGTGGCAGGCCCGGCTGGTGCTCGTAGGGCGCTCGGAGTTGCCGGCGCGTCATATGTGGGGGGAGGCCATCGCCGACCCCGCCACCGCCCCGTCGCTGCGCGAGCGCCTGCAGAAGCTGACGCAGCTTTCCCAGGGCGGTGCCGAACTGCTGGTGCTCCAGGCCGACGTGGCCGACGCGGCGCGCATGCAAGAGGTCGTGCACCAGGCCGTCGCGAAGTTCGGCGTGCTCCATGGCGTGATCCATGCGGCCGGCCTGCCGGGCGGCGGGGTCATGGCGCAGCGCGAGCGCGCGGCCGTGGAGGCCGTGTGCGCGCCCAAGGTGCAGGGTACGCGCGCCCTGATGGCGGCGCTCGAAGGGCAGGCCCCCGATTTCGTGCTGTTCTGCTCGTCCACCGCCGCCGCGCTCGGCGCCTTCGGCGATGCCGACTATTGCGCGGCCAACTGCTATCTGGACGCCACGGCGCGGCTGGCGCTGCGCGAGCAGCGTTTTCCCGTCTGGTCGCTCAACTGGGACACCTGGCGCGAGGTCGGCATGGCCGCGCACCGCGACCCCCCGGAAGGCGTCGGCATTTCGCCCGGGATGGGCGTGCAGGCCTTCGAGCGCGTGCTCGCCGGCGCGGTGGTGCCCCAGCTCTTCGTCTCGCCGCTGAGCGTGGAGGAGAAGCGCGCGCGCCTGACCTCGCTGGATTTCGACGTGGAACCTGTGGCCCAGGTCCAGGCGCGGGCGGCGGGTGGCACGCACGAGCGGCCCGCCCTGGCAACGCCTTTCGCGCCGCCAGAAAGCGAGCTCGAAGCCGACATCGCGCAGATGTGGGCCGAAGCGCTGGGTTTCTCGTCCATCGGCGTGAACGACAGCCTTTTCGAGTTGGGCGGCGATTCGCTCACGGCCATCCAGCTGCTGGGCCGGGTGCGCAAGAAGTTCGGGGTGGTGCTGCACCCGGCGGCGCTTTTCAACGAGCCGACGGTGGCGGCGCTGGCCGCGCTCGTGGAGCTGCACGTGATCGAGCAGATCGAGCAGGGGGAAGGACGCGTGGCAGGGCAGGCCGAGGGGGTGGCCTGAACAAAGCGGCGCCGTATACGTCATCAGGGGTGAGGCCCACCACGTGGGCCGCGCGTATCGCGCAGACCGAATCTTCTTCACCCCATGTCCATATCCCAAAAACTGTCCGTTCAACGCGCCCGCCTCACGCCGGCGCAGCAAGCCCTGCTGGCGAGCCGTCTGAAGGGGGCGGCGGCATCCGAAGACCGTGAGCCGGCGCTGGTCCCGAGCACGGACGCGGCGGACCGCGCGTCGCTGTCGTTCGCGCAGCGCCGCCAGTGGTTCCTCTGGAAGCTGGATCCCGCCAGCACCGCGTATCACATAGCGGAAGGACTGCGCCTGCAGGGCGCGCTGGACGTCGATGCGCTCAGGGCGGCCTTCCGGGCACTGGTGGCACGCCACGAGTCGCTGCGCACGGTGTTCCGGACTGGTGACGACGGGCTGGCCGAGCAGGTCGTGCTGCCCCGGCTCGATCTGGAGATCCCGCTCGTCGACCTGGGCGGAGTCCCCGAGGCGCTGCGCGCCGGGCTGGCCGGGGAGGCCGCGCGCGATGTGAGCCGCGAGCCCTTCGACCTGCTGCGCGGCCCGCTGCTGCGCGTGAGCGTGATCCGCGAGAGCGAGCAGGCGCACGTGCTGGTGGTGGTGATGCACCACATCGTGTCGGACGGCTGGTCGATGCAGATCCTGGTGGACGAGTTCGTGGCGCAGTACCGCGCCATCACCCAGGGCGAAGGCGTGGCGGGGTTGCCGCTGCTGCCGGTGCAGTACGCCGACTACGCCGCATGGCAGCGGCGCTGGCTGGAGGCTGGCGAGCGCGAGCGGCAGCTTGCCTACTGGCGCGAGCAGCTGGGAGTCGAGCAGCCGGTGCTGCAGCTTCCGGCGGACCATCCGAGAAAGGCCGAAGGCGGCTACGTCGCGGCCAGCCACACGGTCGAGCTGCCAGCCGCGCTGGCGCAGGCGCTGCGGCGCCGCACGCAGGAGCGCGGCACCACGCCGTTCATGCTGCTGCTGGCGGGCTTCCAGGCACTGCTGCATCGCCATACGGGGCAGGAGGACATCCGCGTGGGCGTACCGGTGGCCAACCGCAACCGGGCCGAGACCGAAGGCGTCATCGGCTTCTTCGTCAACACGCAGGTGCTGCGCGCGCAGGTTCATGGCCGCATGGCACTCGCGCAACTGCTTGCCCATGCCCGCGAGACGGCGCTCGGCGCGCAGGCGCACCAGGACCTGCCTTTCGAGCAGCTGGTCGAAGCCCTCCAGCCCGAGCGCAGCATGGGCCATTCGCCGCTCTTCCAGGTGATGTTCAACTACCTGCGCGGCGGCTACGAAGCCCTGCGAACGCTGCCGGGGCTGACGATGGAGGGCTGCCCGCTCGGCGAGAAGGCCGCGCAGTTCGAGCTGACGCTCACGGCCATCGAGGATCCAGAGGGTGGGATCAGGGCGGTCTTCGGCTATGCGCGTGAGTTGTTCGAGGCCGGCACCATCGCGCGCATGGCCGGGCACTATCTGGCGCTGCTGCAGGCACTGGCCGACGCGCCGGAGCAGGCGGTGGGCGAGGTGGCGCTGCAGGACGAGGCTGGGCATGCGGCACAGGGCCTCAACGCGCTGCGTTTCCCTGACGCGCCCCCGGTGCACAGGCTGATCGAGCAACAGGCGCAGGTGCGTCCCGATGCGATTGCGCTGGTGTGCGGTGCCGAGTCGCTGAGCTACGCGCAACTCAACGAGCGAGCCAACCGGCTCGCGCACCGGCTGATTGCCTCGGGCGCGGGGCCCGAGGCAAAGGTCGGCATCGTCATGGAGCGCAATGCGGGCATGGTGGCGAGCGTGCTGGCCGTGCTCAAGTCGGGCGCGGCCTATGTGCCGCTGGACCCGGAACATCCTCAGGACCGGCTGGCCTACATGGCGAGCGACAGCGGCCTGTCGCTGCTGCTGACGCAGGCCAGCCTGCGGGAGCGCGCCGCGGGCGATGCGGGCATCCGCGTCCTGGCCGTCGACGAGCTCGACCTGTCGGGCGAGCCCGCGCACGACCCCGAGGTTCCGCTGCACGCGCAGCATCTGGCCTACGTCATCTACACCTCCGGCTCCACCGGCAAGCCCAAGGGCGTGATGGTGCGCCACGAGGCGCTGTCGCACTTCATCCGCAGCATGCA
>NZ_FOBJ01000030.1:0-29146 GCF_900109805.1 Variovorax sp. YR750 | reverse complement strand
TCCAGCGCTTGAGGATCTGGGCGCGCTGCTTGGCGGGCACGGCGCGCCATGCGGGGAAGGCGGCGTGCGCCGCATCGGTGGCCGCGCGTGCGTCGGCGGCGTCGGAATCGGGAACCTGCGCGACCAGAGCATCGGTCGCCGGATCGGTCACGTCGAGCGTGCGGCCGGAAGCGGAGCACAGCCACTCGCCGGCGATGAAGTTCTCGGTGCGTTGCAGGTCGGGGCGCGAGAGGGTCAGGGGCATGGGGGTTGCGTCTTGCATTTTTTCTTGAACGGCGCGCTCAGCTCACGATGCCCAGGTGCCATGGCACGAACTCGTGATCGCCGAGGCCCAGCGTCTCGCTCCTGGTCGGCTCGCCCGATGCGTGGCGCAGGATCTGCTCGAAGATGTGCCGGCCCAGTTCGGGCACGGAGAGTTCGCCGTCGATCACCACGCCGCAGTTGATGTCCATGTCTTCCTCCAGGCGCCGGAACATCGGCGTGTTGCTCGCGAGCTTGATCGTCGGAGCGGGCTTGCTGCCGAACATCGAGCCGCGCCCGGTGGTGAAGCAGATCAGCTGCGCGCCGCTGGCGATCTGGCCGGTGACGGCCACCGGGTCGTAGCCCGGCGAATCCATGAAGACGAAGCCCGGCTCGTCGATGGGTTCCGCGTACTCGTACACCGCGCGCAGCGGCGTGGTGCCGCCCTTCATGGCGGAGCCCAGCGATTTCTCGAAGATGTTGGCCAGACCGCCGGCCTGGTTGCCGTGGCCCACCACGCCGTTGAACTGCGCGTTCTGGCCGGCCGCGTAGCGCTCCCACCAGGCGAGGCGGTCGAGCAGCTTCTGCCCGACTTCGGGCGTGGCGGCGCGGCGCGTGAGCATGAATTCGACGCCGTGGATCTCCGGCGTTTCCGACAGGATGGCGGTGCCGCCGTGGCGCACCAGCAGGTCCATCGCCGCACCCAGTGCCGGGTTGGCTGTGATGGCCGAGAAGCCGTCGGAGCCGCCGCATTCGAGCCCGATCTTCAGGTGGTGCGCGCCGACGCGCGTGCGCTGCGCCGCATTGGCCTCGGGCAGCATCTCCTCGATCGCGCGGATGCCGGCCTCGATGGTCGCGCGCGTGCCGCCCACCTCCTGCATCACCAGCGTGCGCATCAGCCGGCCCGCCTGGAGGCCCTGCGAATCGACCAGTGCATCGACCTGGTTGCGCTCGCAGCCCAGGCCCACGATGAGCACGCCGGCCAGGTTCGGATGGCGCGCGTAGCCCGCCAGCGTGCGGCGCAGCACGTCGAAGTGCTCGCTCGGCGAGGACATGCCGCAGCCGCTGGTCTGCGCGAATGCGGCCACGCCGTCCACGTTGGGAAACGCCGCCATGCGCTCGGGCGTGAAGTGCGCGGCGATGCGCTTGATCACGGTGGCCGAGCAGTTCACCGACGAGAGGATGCCGATGAAGTTGCGCGTACCGACGCCGCCACCGGGCCGCTCGAAGCCCATGAAGGTCGCGCGCTCGGCTTCGGGCACGAAGTCCACGGGCCGCACGTCCTGGCAGAAAGCCGGGTCGCGGTAGCTGTCGACCAGCGTGAGGTTGTGGCTGTGCACGTAGTCGCCGGCCTGCAGGTCGCGCGAGGCCACCCCGATCACCGTGTCGTACTTCCTTACCTCCTCGCCGGCCGCGATGGCGCGCGACGCGATCTTGTGGCCGGCGGGAATCTGCGCCCTGGCGCGCACGCCGAACTCGGCGATCGCCTCGCCCAGGGCGATGGCGTTCTTGGCGACCAGCACGTTGTCGTTCGGATGCAGGCGAAGCAGGGGGCTGTCGTTCATGAAGAAAAAGGAATGGAAAGGTGCTTGCGGATGGAAGGCTTGCTCAGCCCTTTTCCATCAGCTCCTTGAGGTTGAGCTTGCGAATGAGCTCGGTCTCCTGCCGGTAGACGGCCTGCACGTACTTCTGGTACTCGGGGCCGTCCTGGTACATGACGGGGGCGTCGATGCTTTCCGCAACCTTGCGGAATTCCTCGCTGTTGACGGCGGTGCGGAACGCATCGCGCAGCTTCTTCTCGACCGCCGGCGGCAAGCCCTTGGGCGCGCCGATGCCGTTGGGCGCTTCCACCACCACGTCGTAGCCGAGCTCCTTGAGCGTGGGCGTGTCCTTGAAGCGCGGCGTGCGCGTCTCGCCCCAGGTGGCGAGCAGGCGCAGCTTGCCGCTTTCCACGTGCGGCGCCCAGGAACTGCTGTCGGCCAGCATGTCGACCTGCTCGCCCAGCACGTCCTGCAGCGCGGCCGAGCCGCCCTTGTAGGCGATGGCGTTGAACTTCACGCCGGCCGCCTGCGCGAACTGCTCCATGCCGACGTGCGTCGCGCCGCCGATGCCGGCATGCGCATAGGTCACGGTGCCGGGGTGGGCCTTGGCATGCGCCACCACGTCGCGCAGCGACTTGAACGGCGAGCGCGCGGGCACCGCGATGCCGAAGGTCTGGCCCGAAGTGCGTGCGAGGTAGGTGAGATCTTTCAGCGGATCGAGCTGCACGGTGCCGATCTGGGAGAAGCGCGTCACCGAGATCGGTATCTGGCCGATGGTGTAGCCGTCGGGCCGTGCCGAGGCCAGTGCCTTGGTGCCGATCATTCCCGAGGCGCCCGCGCGGTTTTCCAGCGCGATGGGCTGGCCGAGTTCGCGTGACGCGATCTGGCAGATGATGCGCATCGACCTGTCGGCCGTGCCGCCCGCGGGCCATGGGCAGATGAATGTGAGGGGGCGTTCGGGGTAGTCGGCGGCCAGCGCGCGTGCTGGTGCGCTGGCGAGTGCGGCGGCGCCCAGGCCGCCCAGCACGAACTGGCGGCGTGCCAGCTTGCGAGGGGTTTTCATCGTTGTCTCCAGGAATCGTTGTTCGGCAGGCAGGGCGGATTCTTCCGGAGACAATCATTGCCATCCAATGAAATAGCGGACTCTCTTCATGAGCTTGAGGTTATGAAGAGAAAGAAGGCCGCATGACGCCCCACGACACCATGAGCCAGATCGACCGCGTGCTTCGCTCCAACCTCAAGCTGCGCCACCTGCAACTGCTGGTGGCGCTCGACGAGTTCCGCCACCTGGGCCGCGTGTCGGAGTTCCTTTCGATCACGCAGCCGGCCGTCTCGAAGATGCTGGCGGAGATCGAGCGCATGTTCGACCTGAAGCTGTTCGCGCGCTCCACACGCGGCACCGAGCCCACGCCCTACGGTGCGACGGTGGTGCGCTTCGCGCGCTCGGTGCTGGCCGACTACCAGCGCACGCGCGACGAGATCGATGCCGTGGCCAGCGGAGGCGCGGGCCGCACCAGCGTCGGCGCGATGGTGGTGGCCACGCCGAGCCTGCTGGTGCAGGCCATCCAGCGGCTGAAGAAGCAGTCGGCGCTGACCACCGTGATGGTGGAGGAGGGCGACCTCACGCGGCTGCTGCCCCGCCTGCGCGTCGGCGAGCTCGACCTGATCGTCGGCCGCCTGGAGCCCGGCTATGCATCGCCCGACCTGGAGACCGAGGCCCTCTACGCGGAGCCGATGTGCATCGTGGTGAGCCCGGAGCATCCGCTGGCGAAGGCTTCCAGGCCGAACTGGGCGATGCTCGCCGGGCTGCCCTGGGTGGTGCCGCCGCCGTGGGCTTCGTCGCGTTCGAAGCTGGCGCAGATGTTCTACAAGCATCGTCTCGTGCCGCCTGCGGACATCGTCGAGACGGCTTCGTTCCTCGTGACGCTTTCGGTGATGCACCAGCGGCCGGCCGTCGGCTTCCTGGCGCGCGGCGTCGCCCGGCACTTCGCGAAGCAGGGACAACTCTGCATCCTGAAGATCGACGTGCCGATCGAACTCCCGCCCGTGGGCATCATCACGCTGCGGGGCCGTTCGCAGACGCCGGCCAGCCTGCTGCTGATGGACTGCCTGCGAAAGGTCGCGCCGAAATAGGAGACAGGAGACAGGAGACCGTTCCGTCAGCGCAGCACCAGCACCGGGATGTGCGAGTGCGTCAGCACGTGCAGCGTCTCGCTGCCCATCAGCAGGCGCGCGAGGCTGCGGCGTCCGTGCGAGGCCATCACGATCAGGTCGCACTGCTGGTTCTTCGCGGTGGTGATGATGGCCTCGGCCACCTGGTTCGACCGCATGACGATGGCCTGCGCGCTGCGCACGCCCTTGGCGAGTGCCGAAGCCGCCACCTTGTCGACCAGCTGCTGCGCGGCCCGGTCGGTGTGCGCCTGCGATTCCTGGATGTCGCGCTGGCTCAGCATCATCGAGCCCTCGAAGTAGCCGACCGGCTCGATGTGCGCGACGGTGACGCTCACCAAGTCCGCATTGGTCAGAAGAGCCAGGTCGATGGCGGCTTTGACCGCTTGCTCCGACAGCGCCGAGCCGTCGGTCGCCACAAGAACGCGCTTGTACATGGCAGGCTCCTTGGCCCCCGGCACCGCGGGTGCCCACACTTCAGTCTAGTTCGCGATCGCGGCCATGCAAGCCGGGCAGGCTACCCTTCATTTTTCGTGCCGGCTGCCGATAACTCCTGCTCGTACACGAAAAAGGAGGATCGAAATGGTGAATGCCATCGGTGCAACCGGCAGCGCGAGAAGCGGGGGCGACGTGAACGTCGAGATTGCGAAGATTCAACGCCAGATCACGGCGACGCAAAAGCAGATCAAGGAAAAGCAGGGCCTGCTGCTCAGCACGCCCGAAGGCGATGCGCGCAAGATGGTCCAGCAGCAGCTCCAGGCACTGGCGGCCCAGCTGGCCATGCTGCAGCAGCAGATGAACGCGCTGCGCATGGGCGCCGTCCAGAAGAGCGCCATGGCGTCGATGGAGGAAAGCGCCACCGCCTCGCAGCGTGCCGGCAACGGCAGCCGCAACGGTTCGATCGGCGGCATCGTGGACGTGCAGGCCTGATTCAGCCTCCGCGCTCGGGCCACCGGTGCCGCGTGCCGCCGGAGCGCCGGTCGGCCTTCTCCGCCACCACGCCCTGCGCGAGAAGCTCTTCCCCGCGCTGCTCGAGGTGCCGCAGGCAGCGCAGGAAGGCCTCCATGTCCGCGGGCGCGATGCCTTCCAGCAGCTCGGTGTTCAGCCCCGCGATGCGCGGGAAGAGTCCGCCGAACAGCTGCTGGCCCGAGGCGCTCAGCCGCACGTGCACCTCGCGCCTGTCTTCCGCGTTCTGGCGGCGGTGCACCAGCTTCTTCTCGACCAGGCTGCGAAGCCCGCGCGAGGTGCGCACCCGGTCCAGGTGCAGCTGGGCGGCGAGCGCCGACGACGTCATCTCGCCTTCCTGCGCGAGCGTGGCGATCATTCCCCACTCGCGGCGCGTGATGCCGAAGCCCCCCTCGACCAGCCGCGTCGCCATGCCGCTGCCCGCGCGCACGGCGCGCGCCATGCGATAGAGCAGCAGGTCGTCCAGGGAACGGGGCGCGCGCAACGCTCCTGCATCGGGAAAAGCTTGTTGCATATGGGTGGCGGAACGGCGGGGTGAGTGTGGTTCGCCCGCCTCGGCGGGCAGTTGATTGATTAGATCAACTGTTTGCCCATACGTATAAACCAGTAACAAATTTGAACGAGCGGAAACAGTCTTGACGCGCGATTTTCGCCGTGAAACCCGCGCCTTCCCGTTCACGACAACTGTCCCGCAGGAGATCCGATGCCCGCATTTCTTTCCAGGCGCAAGCTCATCATGGCAGGGGGCATGGCCCTTGCCGCTTGCGCTCCCCTGGCCCATGCCCAGGCGCCCGCCGCGCTGGACGGCGGTCCGCTCACCCTCGTGGTCGGCTATGCGCCGGGCGGCAGCACCGACCGCATCGCGCGGCTGATCGCCGAGCGTCTCGGGCCGAAGCTCGGCGTGCAGGTGAGCGTGGAAAACCGCCCGGGCGAGGGCGGCCGGCTCGCGGCCAAGGAAGTGAAGCGCGCGCCCGCCGGGCAGAACGTGCTGATGCTGGGCAACCCCGCCGTGATGGTGGTCGCGCCGCTGGTGTTCAAGGACGCGGGCTACGACCCCGACAAGGACTTCGTGCCCGTCTCGCAGGTCAGCAGCTACGACTTCGCGCTCGCGGTCGGCCAGAAGCTCCAGCTCGACCGCGCGATGTTCCTGGTGGGCCGGCTCTGGGCGCACCCGGAAGAAGCCGTGTTCGGCGTGCCCGCCACCGGCAGCCTGCCCCACTTCTTCGGCCTGATGGTGGGCGACGCCCTGAGCGTGCAGCCGCAGATCAAGGGCTACGGCGGCTCCGCGCCGCTGGCGGCCGACCTGAGCGGCGGCAGCCTGCCGATCGCCATCGACACGCTCGACTCGCTCTATCCGCAGCACGTGGCCGGCAAGATCCGCATCCTCGCCACCTCGGGCAAGAAGCGCGCGAGCTTCGCGCCCAACATCCCGATCTTCCGCGAGGCCGGCATGAAGATCGACGCCGACGGCTGGAACACCTTCTTCGCGCCCAGCTCGATGGCGCCCGCCAGGGTGCAGCTGCTGGCCAACTCGATCCGCGACGTCATGAAGGACCCGGGCCTGCAGAAGGCGGCCGACGCGCTCTTCATCACGCCGGTGGTCAGCAACGCGGCCGAGACCGCGCAAATGCTCAAGGCCTATCGCGCGCAGTGGGAGCCGGTCGTGCGCCGCTCCGGCTTTCAGCCCTGAACTTGATACTCCCCCCAGGCTTCGCGCACTTCGTGTCGCTTCGCCAACCCCCCTCGCCGGGGGGCGACACCTGCGGCCCGGCAAAGCCGGTTCCGCGGTGTCCCGCGAATGGGCCGCGCTTGTTCAGGCGGCGAGGGCTCGCATCTCGGAGATGAGGTCGGCCTTGCCTTCGAAGCCGATGCCGGGCAGCGGCGGCAGGGTGACGTAGCCGTTGTCCACTTTCACGCCGTCGGGGAAGCCGCCATAGGGCTGGAAGAGGTCGGGGTAGCTCTCGTTGCCGCCGAGGCCGAGGCCGGCTGCGATGGCCAGCGACATCTGGTGGCCGCCGTGCGGGATGCAGCGCGAGGGCGACCAGCCGTTCTCCTTCAGCATGTCGAGCGTGCGCAGGTACTCCACGAGGCCGTAGCTCAGCGCGCAGTCGAACTGCAGCCAGTCGCGGTCGGGGCGCATGCCGCCGTGGCGGATGAGGTTGCGCGCGTCCTGCATCGAGAACAGGTTCTCGCCCGTGGCCATCGGGCCGGCGTACACCTCGCCGAGCTTGGCCTGCAGTTCGTAGTCGAGCGGGTCGCCGGCTTCCTCGTACCAGAAGAGCGGGTATTGCGAGAGGGCGCGGCCGTAGTCGACGGCCGTCTGCAGGTCGAAGCGGCCGTTGGCGTCCACCGCGAGCTGCTGGCCGGGGCCGAGGATCTTCAGCACCGACTCGATGCGCTCGCAGTCTTCGGCGAGCGTTGCGCCGCCGATCTTCATCTTCACCACCGAGTAGCCGCGCTCCAGGTAGCTGGTCATCTCGCGCTGTAGGCCTTCGAGGCCCTTGCCGGGGTAGTAGTAGCCGCCGGCCGCGTAGACGAACACGCGCGGGTCGGGCTTGCCGGTGCCGTAGCGCTCGGCCAGCAGCTGGTAGAGCGGCTTGCCTGCGATCTTGGCGGTGGCGTCCCACACGGCCATGTCGATGGTGCCCACGGCCACCGAGCGCTCGCCGTGGCCGCCGGGCTTCTCGTTGATCATCATGCGGGCCCAGATCTTGTGCGGGTCGAGGTTGTCGCCGGTCTCGTCGAGCAGCGAAGCGGGCTCGGCCTCCAGCAGGCGAGGCAGGAAGCGCTCGCGGATCAGCCCGCCCTGGCCGTAGCGGCCGTTCGAATTGAAGCCATAGCCGATGACCGGCTTGCCGTCGCGGATCACGTCGGTGACCACGGCCACGAGGCTCAGGGTCATCTTCGAGAAATCGATGTAGGCGTTGCGGATGTCCGACTTGATGGGGCGGGTGGATTCGAGGATGTTGACGATTTTCATGGTCGGGTTCCGGGGATGAGAAAGAAGCGAAAAGGTTGTTCAGCGGTGCAGCGACGAACCGCCGCAGATGGCGACGTCCTGCCCCGTGATGGCCGCCGCCTGCGGCGAGAGAAGAAAGCCCACGAGCGCGGCGATCTCCCCGGGCTGGATCAGTCGGCCTATGGGCGGCATGCGCGGCGCGCTGCCCGCGCGGGCCGGGTCCTGCAGCATCGAGGTCTGCGTCGCGCCGGGCGACACCACGTTGACGGTCACGCCCCGGGCTGCGACTTCCGCGGCCCAGCTTCGCGCGAGCGCGATCAGCGCGGCCTTGGTCGCGGCGTACTGGCCGCGCCCGGGCAGGCCCTGCGCGACGCGGCTGCCGACGAACACCACGCGGCCCCTGCCGCGCGCGGCCATCGCGGGCACGAGCGCGTCGGCCAGGCGCGTGGCCGCGTCGACGTGCAGGCGCCACATCAGCTCGCCACCCGCATGGTCGAGCGAGCCCAGCTCGCCGACGCGCAGCACGCCGGCCGCATGCACCAGCGCATCGGCATCCTGCAGCGCGGCGGCGACGCGCGCGATGGCATCGGCATCGCACAGGTCCACCGCCGTGTGCGTGAAGCCTGCGTGGGAGGACAGCGTCGGCGCGGCGAGGTCGACGCCGCTCACGCGCCAGCCGGCCTCCAGCAGGTGCGAGGCGATGGCGCGGCCGATGCCGCCGCTGCTGCCCGTCACCACCGCATGGGGCGCCGTGGCGGACTCATTCGACATGGATGTTGCCCTCGGTGATGATCTTCTTCGAGCGCGCCATGTCCTCGGCCTGGAACTTCGAGAAGTCCTCGACGCTGCCCGGCGTCAGCAGCAGGCCCTGCGCGTTCAGCGTCTCGCGCATGTCGGTGCCCAGCGCCTTGTTGACCTCGGCGTTCAGCCGCTGCGTGATGGCCGCCGGCAGCTTCGCCGGGCCCCACAGACCGTACCAGCTGTAGAACTCGTAGCCCGGGATGCTTTCACCCACCGTGGGCACGTTCGGCAGGCTGGTCGCGCGCGTGGCCGAGGTGACGGCGATCACCTTCAGCATGCCGCTCTTGTGGTACTGCAGCGAGCCGAGGATCGGGTCGATGAAGCCGTCGATCTGCCCGCCGATCAGGTCCTGGAAGGCCGGCGCCGTGCCCTTGTACGGCACGATCAGGTAGTCGAGCCCGCCGCCCGCGCGCTTGAGCAGCTCGGTCGACAGGTGCCCCGCCGATCCGATGGAGCCCACCGCGAAGGTCATCTTGCCCGGGTGCGCCTTGGCGTACGCGATGAGCGACTTCACGTCGTTCACCGGCAGGTTCTTGTTGACCGCCACCGACAGCGGCGCCTTCGCCACCAGCGCCACCGGGGTGAAGTCCTTCACCACCTCGTAGGGCACCGACTTCATGGTCATCGGCGCGGTGGTGAAGGTCGAGGCGTTGAACAGCAGCGTGTAGCCGTCGGCCGGCGCCTTCGACACCACGTCGGCGCCGATCACGCCGTTGCCGCCCGCGCGGTTCTCCACGATGAAGCTCTGGCCCGTCTGCTCGCCGAGCTTCTGCGCCAGCAGGCGGCCGATGGTGTCGAGCGTGCCGCCCGGCGGAAACGGGATCACCATGCGCACCGGGCGGCTGGGCCAGTTCTGGGCGAAGCCGGCGGTCGATGCGGCTGCCAGCGCGAGGGCGGCCAGGGTGGCGCGCAGGAAGTGCTTGCGTTGCATGTCTCTTGTCTCCTTGTGTTTTCTCGATCGGGCGCCATGGCCCGTGGGCTCAGCGCTTCGACAGCCCGGCCTGCTCGACGGCGGCGCGCAGCGCGTCCATCTCGCGCGCGTTCGGCGCCTCGGTCGGCGGGCGCACCGTAGCGTTCTCGAGCACGCCGGCCAAGTACATGCCGCCCTTCATGCGCGCGTGGGCCTCGCCGGTGGGTTCGCCGCCGCCGTACACCGCGTCCTTCAGCGGCGTGATGAGCGCCTGCACCGCCATCGCCTTCTTCAGGTCGCCGGCCTTCACCGCGTTCCACAGGTCGATGATCAGTTGCGGGATGAAGGTCGCGAAGCCGACCAGCGCGCCGTCCACGCCCTGCACCATCGAGGCCAGCAGGTATTCGTCGTGGCAGGTGAGGATGGCCTTCGAGGCATCGGCCTCGCGGATCGCCTGGATGTCGCGGGCGTACTTGTTCATGTCGCGCTGGCCCACCTTGAAGGCCTGCAGGTAGGGCAGGCGCGCCAGCTCGGCCAGCAGTTGCGACGAGTACGAGGCGCGCGTCCATGCCGGGTATACGTGGCAGACCAGGTCCAGCTCCGGCGCGGCGCGGTGGATGGCCTCGAAATACTGCAGCGCATGGCCGGGCGTGAAGCCGAAGCGCAGCCAGTGGTGCGGCGGCATCACGTCCAGCGCCACCGCGCCGGCGGCCTGGGCGGCGCGGGCATGCTCGGCGGCCTCGGCCAGGCCCTCGCAGACGATCGACGAGATCACCGGCATGCGGCCGCGCAGCTCGTCGGCGACGATGCGCGTCACCTCGGCACGCTCCGAAGGCGTGAGCGAGAACACCTCGCCGGTGTGGCCGTTGGTCATGATCGCCACCACGCCGTCGTGGCCGGCCAGCCACGAGGCCAGCTTGCGCAGCGCCGGCTCGTCGATGCGGTGGTCGTTCGTGAAGGGGCAGGAAATGGCGGGGATGATCCCGCGATAATTCGCGATGGAAGGCATGCTTTGTCTCCGTGATGGTTCAAGTTGCAGGAATGGGTGCATCTTTTGCCGGCGGGGCACGGGCCGTCCAATACTCGAATCGCATACAACTATTCAACCGATCGCGCAGCGCATGGGCCCCGGCAACCGACCGCTCGACCTCGAATGGCTGGAAGATTTCCTGGCCCTGGCCGAGACCGGCAATTTCTCGCGTGCCGCGCAGGCGCGCTCCATCGCGCAGCCCGCCTTCAGCCGGCACATCCGCTCGCTGGAGGAATGGGTGGGCGTCGACCTGTTCGACCGCAGCGCGCATCCCACCGCGCTCACGGCGGCGGGCAAGCGCTTCCAGCCGCTGCTGCAGGAAGCGCTGGCGGGCCTGGAGGCCGCGCGCATCAAGGCCCGTGCCGCGCACGACCTCGCGGCGGCCAGCCTGAGCTTCGCCGCCACCCACGTGCTTTCGCTGACCTTCTTCCCGCGCTGGCTGGCGGGCGTGGAGTCGAGCCTGAGCATGGGGCCGATCCAGACCATCTCCGACAGCTCGTACGCCTGCGAAGACCTGATGCTGCAGCGCCGCGTGCAGTTCGTGCTGTGCCACGGCCATGCGGGTGCGCCCGGCCGGCTGGACGAGGCGCAGTACCCGGTGCAGCGATTGAGCGAGGACGTGCTGGTGCCCGTGAGCGCACCCGACGCGAAAGGCGCGCCGCAGCATGCGCTGGGCGAGGGCCGATCGCCCTCCGTGCTCGCCTACAGCGAGGCTTCGGGGCTCGGCCGGATCATGCGGGCCATGCAGGACAGCGAGTTCGGCAAGGACTTCGCCGCGTCGCTGTCGATCGTCTTCACGGCCCACCATGCCGCGCTGCTGCGCACCATGGCGCTGGAGGGGCGCGGCCTGGCATGGCTGCCGATGAGCCTGGTGGCCGATGACCTGCGTAACGGCGCGCTGGCCGATGCCGGCGCGGGCGGCTGGCGCGTGCCGGTGGACATTCGGCTGTACCGCCAGCAGGCGCAGATGGCGCCGGTGGCCGAGGCGCTGTGGGCGCTGGTCAGCGAAAGCACCTCAGCCGCCTGATTGGCCCCGCTTGTTCGCGGGACACCGCGGAACCGGCTTTGCCGGGCCGCAGGTGTCGCCCCCGGCGAGGGGGTAGGCGCAGCGACACGAAGTGCGCGAAGCCTGGGGGAGTTCTAGTTCATGCAGCGAGCTTCGAGCGCGTCCAGGAAGGAGCGGTCCCATCGGCCTTCCTTCATCGCCTGGATGGTGCGCGCTTCCGTCTCCAGATGCGCGCGGGCCTTCTCGATCAGCAGCTCGGCCTCGTCGGGCGAAAAGGCCAGCAGCCCGTCCTGGTCGCCCACCACGATGTCGCCCGGGTTCACGACCATGCCGCCGACCGACACCGGCACGTTGATCTCGCCGGGGCCGTCCTTGTAGGGGCCGCGGTGGTTCACGCCGCGCGCGTACACCGGGTAGTCGCGCTCGCGGATCTCGGCCACGTCGCGGATCGCGCCGTCGAGCACCAGGCCCGCGGTGCCGATGGTCGCGGTATAGAACGACAGGATGCCGCCGATGACGGCGTTGGTGACATCGCCGCCCGCATCGATCACCAGCACGTCGCCGGGCCGGCAGAACTCGAAGGCGCGCATGGGAGTGAGGTTGTCGCCGCCGCGCGTCTTCACGGTGACGGCCGTGCCCGCCATGGTCTTGTGGCCGGGGCGGTGGTAGGGCTGCAGGCCGACGCTGCCGATGTTGCGGTGCAGGTTGTCGCTGAGCGCGGCGACCGGAATGTCTTGCAGCGCGGCGAGGATGTGCGCCGCCACCTGCGGGGCCGACGGGTTCTTGCGAATGGCTTTGTAGGGCATGGGGATCGTCCTGGTCGTGAAGTCTTCAGCGCAGTGCGGCCACGGCGCGCGCGATGCGCCTGCAGCCTTCTTCCAGCGTCTCGAGCGACGTGGCGATGGAAAGCCGGAAGTAGGGCGACAGGCCATATGCCGTGCCCGCCACCACGGCCACGCCTTCGCTCTCGAGCAGGTACATCACCACGTCGCCGTCTTCCTGCAGCCGCTTGCCTTGGGGCGTGCTCTTGCCGATGAGCCCGCCGCAGTTGATGTACAGGTAGAAGGCGCCGGGCGGCGTGGCGCAGCTCAGGCCGGGAATGTCGTTGACGAGCGCCAGCGTGCGGTCGCGCCGCTGCCGGTAGACGGCCACGCTTTCGGCCACGAAGCTCTGGTCGCCATTCAGCGCTGCCGCAGCGGCCGCCTGGCTCACCGAGCAGCAGTTGCCGGTGGATTGCGAGAGCAGCGTGTCCAGCGCCTTGATGAGGTCCACCGGCCCGGCCGCGTAGCCGATGCGCCAGCCCGTCATCGCGTAGGTCTTGGAGACGCCGTTCACGATCAGCGTGCGGTCGCGCAGCGATGGCGCCACCGCCAGGATGTGCGGCAGCGGCTCGCTGTCGAAGCGGATGTGCTCGTAGATCTCGTCGGTCATCACCATCACCTGCGGATGGCGTCCGAGCACCTCGGCCAGGGCGCGGTACTCGGCGGCGGTGTAGCTCGCGCCGGTCGGGTTGCTCGGCGAATTGATGAGCAGCCAGCGCGTGCGCGGCGTGATGGCGGCCTCGAGCTGCGCGGGCGTCAGCTTGAAGCCGTTCGCTTCGGGGCAGGCCACGGTGACGGGCGTGCCCTCGCAGGCCAGCACCATGTCGGGGTACGACACCCAGTAGGGCGCCGGAATGATCACCTCGTCGCCCGGCTCCAGCGTGATCGCGAAGGCGTTGTAGATCGCGCTCTTCGCGCCGCTGGTGGCGATGATCTCGTTCATCGCGTAGCTCAGGCCGTTCTCGCGCTGCAGCTTGGCGACGATGGCCTCGCGCAGCTCCACGGTGCCCGCCATCAGCGTGTAGCGGGTGGCGCCGCGCTCGATGGCGGCGGCCGCGGCCTGGCGGATGTGGGCGGGCGTGTCGAAGTCGGGCTCGCCCACCACGAGGTTCACGATCGACTTGCCCTGCCTGCGCAGCTCGTTGGCGCGGTCGGCGGCCGAGGTGCTGGGCGAGGGCTTGATGCGCCGCACGCGGGCGGCAATGCGGGAGGCAACGTTGGAGTCGGCGCTGGAGGTAGTGGCTTGCATGGACCGAACGGTACGCACATCGCTCCCGCGAGGCCAAGACGAGATTGCACTGGTCGTATAGGCGCAGCTTATGACTCATGGTGAGCACCCATATCCGTCGCGCGGGGCCGGTGCTAGGCTTGGCTTTTGCTTGGGGACAAGGCGTGAACCTGCGACGCCTCAAATATTTCGTGAAGATCGTGGACATCGGAAGCCTCACGCAGGCGGCCGAGGTTCTTTTCATAGCCCAGCCCGCGCTGAGCCAGCAACTGGCCACGCTCGAAGGCGAAGTGCGGCAGCAGTTGCTGGTGCGCACCAAGCGCGGCGTGACGCCCACCGAGGCCGGCAAGGTGCTGTACCGCCATGCGCAGATCATCCTGCGCCAGTGCGAGCAGGCGCGCGTAGACATGGAGGCCGCCGGAGAGGGGCTCTCGGGCCAGGTGTCGGTGGGGCTCGCGCCGGGCACGGCCGCCTCGGCGCTCTCGCTGCCGCTGCTTCGCACCGTGCGTGCGCGGCACCCGGGCATCCTGCTTTACCTGAACGAGAACTACGGCACTACGCTGAGCGAACTCATCATGAACGGCCGGATGGACCTGGCCGTGCTGTACGGCGACAAGGCCATCCACGGGCTGACCTTCCTGCCGCTGCTGAAGGAGCCGCTCTTCCTGGTCGGCCCCGCGTCGATGCCCGCTCCCTCGCAGCCGGTGAAGCTGGCCGACCTGCGCGACATCGAGCTCTTCCTGCCGCGCCCCTACAACGTGGTGCGCAAGCTGGTGGACGCGGCCTTCGTGCGCGCGGGCATGGTGCCGCGCGTGGTGGCAGAGATCGAATCGGCCTTCACCCTCACGGCGGCCATTGCCGACGGGCTGGGCGCCACCATCCTGCCGGCGTCGATGGCGCGCGAGGTGGTGGCGAGCTGCGGCGCCTGGCAGTTCCCGATCGTCGATCCGGTCATCGAGGCGCCGCTGGCGCTGTGCCAGTCCGACCACCTGCCGCTGTCGGAGCCCGCGCAGGCGGTGAAAGACATCCTGCTCGAACTGGTGGCCGACCTGGCCGGCACCGTCGCGTCGACGCCCGAGCCCGAGATCGCCGCGCTGCCGTGACGCTGGCGTATCGGTGGGCGTCATAAGGCGCCCTTATCCCGGCACAGCCAAACCGTCTTTGGCTTCAGGCTCGCGGCCCGTTACCTTTCATGCATGCCGTCACGCGCTCGCGGAGCGCGTCGGCCATCACAGCCACCGGCATGAAGCAGGAACAGATCAAGACGCTCATCGACGCTTTGGCCGCATCGGACCTGGCGGAGCTGGAGTACAGCGAGAACGGCAGCACGCTGCGGCTGGTGAAGCTGGCTGCGCTGGGGGCCGCGCCCGTCGCGCGGACGCCGGCCGTCGCCCGCAAGGCGGCGAAGAGGACCGTCGAGGAAGCGGCGGCGCCGGCACCTGCCGGTGACGAATGCCTCGCGCCGCTGCACGGCGTGGTGCATCTCCAGCCCGCCCCGGGCGAACCTCCTTTCGTGCAAGCGGGGCAGGCGGTGGAAGCCGGCCAGATGCTGTGCGTGATCGAGGCGATGAAGATGTTCAACGAGGTCCGCGCCGACCGTGCGGGCGCCGTCCGGCAGGTGCTCGTGCAATCGGGCCAGGAAGTGGAAGCGGGGCAGCCCCTGTTCCGCTTCGAATGAGGAGGCACGCGCGATGCCGTTCGACACCGTCCTCATCGCCAACCGCGGGGAGATCGCGCTGCGCATACAGCGCGCCTGCCGTGGCCTCGGCCTGCGCACCGTGGTCGTGCACTCGGAGGCCGACCGCGACGCGATGTACGTCGCGCAGGCCGACCAGGCGCTGTGCATCGGCCCCGCCGCGCCGGGCCTGAGCTACCTCAATCAGTCGGCCCTCCTGTTTGCTGCCGAGATGAGCGGCGCGCAGGCGATTCATCCCGGCTACGGCTTCCTTTCGGAGAACGCGGGCTTCGCGCAGCGCTGCGAGGAAGCCGGCCTCGTCTTCATCGGCCCCAGCGCCGCCTGCATCCGCACCATGGGCGACAAGGTTTCGGCCAAGCGCGCGATGCGCAAGGCCGGCGTGCCCTGCGTGCCCGGACCCGACGAGGCGCTGCCGGACGATGCCGCCGCCGTGCAGGCGCTGGCACGCGAGATCGGCTACCCCGTCATCGTCAAGGCCGCGGGCGGCGGCGGCGGTCGCGGCATGCGCGTGGTGCACGAAGAGTCCGCGCTGCTCGACGCAATGGCCCTCACCCGCGAGGAAGCGCGCCAGGCCTTCGGCAACCCCGAGGTCTACATCGAGAAGTTCCTGCTGCACCCGCGTCATGTCGAGATCCAGGTGCTGGCCGACAGCCACGGCAACGCCGTGTGGCTGGGCAGCCGCGACTGCTCGCTGCAGCGGCGCCACCAGAAGGTGATCGAGGAAGCGCCCGCGCCCGGCATCGACGAGGCGCTGCTGGCCGAAGTGGGCGAGCGCTGCGCGGCCGCGTGCAGGCAGATCGGCTACTGCGGCGTCGGCACCTTCGAGTTCCTCTACGAGAAGGGCGCCTTCTACTTCATCGAGATGAACACGCGCCTGCAGGTGGAGCACCCCGTGACCGAAATGACCGCCGGCATCGACATCGTGCAGCAGCAACTGCGCATGGCCCGCGGCGAGCGCCTGTCGATCGCGCAGGCCGACGTGCGCTGCCAAGGCCATGCCATCGAGTGCCGCATCAATGCCGAGAACCCCGATACCTTCGCGCCCGCGCCGGGCCGCATCACCGGCTGGCAGGTGCCCGGCGGATTCGGCGTGCGCGTCGACTCGCATGCGGGCGCGGGCTACCGCGTGCCGCCGTACTACGACTCGATGATCGCCAAGCTCATCGTGCACGGCGCGAGCCGCGCCGACGCGCTGGACCGCATGCGCCTCGCGCTGGCCGAGACGCGCGTGGAGGGCATCGCCACCAACGTGCCGCTGCATCGCGCGCTGCTGCGCGACGAGGGCTTCGCCGCCGGCGGCGTCGACATCCATCATCTCGAACGCTGGCTGCAGCAAAGGAGCGCGGCGTGAGCACGGCACCATCCATCAGCCTCCTTGGCACGACCGCGCTGCTCTTCGAGGCGCCCGGCGGCATGAACCTGCCCTCTCAGCAGCGCATCTGGGCCCTGGCGCACGAGGCCGAGAGCTGGCCCGAGGTGCGCGAGGCCGTGCCGGGCATGAACAACCTGATGCTCACCTTCAGCCGGGCGCCGCGCCACCTCGATGCGCTGCGCGCACGCCTGTGCGAGGCCTGGGACGCGGCCACCGCCATGCGGCGCGAAGGCCGCGTCGTCGAGCTTCCGGTGGTCTACGGCGGCGAGGGCGGCCCGCACATGGCCGATGTGATGGCGCACACGGGCCTGGGCATCGAGGCCATCGTCGAGCTGCACAGCGCGCCGCTCTATCCGGTGTATGCCCTCGGCAGCCATCCCGGCTACTGCTACCTGGGCGGCATGGACCCGCGCATCGCCACGCCCCGTCGCAAGACGCCGGTGCTGAGCATCCCGGGCGGCGCGGTGTCGATCGGCGGCGCGCAGACGGGCGTGTCGGCATCGGCCGGCCCGAGCGGCTGGAACACCATCGGCAGCACCTCGATGGCGTTCTTCGATCCCGCGAAGGATCCGCCCGCGACGCTGCAGCCCGGCGACATGATCCGCTTCCGCGTGGAGGGCATCGTCCGATGATCGAGATCCTTTCCTCCGCCGCGCTCGCCACCGTGCAGGACCTGGGCCGCACCGGCAGCCTGCGCTGGGGCGTCGGCACCTCGGGCGCCATGGACAACCTCGCGCTGGCCGCCGGCAACCTGCTGCTGGGCAACGAGCTCGGCGCCGCGGCCGTCGAGATACCGGTGTTTCCGTTCAAGGTGCTCTTCGACGAGGACTGCGCCTTCGCGCTCACCGGCGCCGACTGCGCTGCCCGCCTGGACGACCAGCCCCTGCTGCCCTGGTGGGTGCACCAGGCGCGCGCCGGCCAGGTGCTCACGCTGGGACTGCCGCAAGGCGGCGCGCAGCGCGGCAGCCGCGCGGTGCTGTGCGTGGCCGGCGGCATCGACGTGCCCGAGGTGCTGGGTTCGCGCAGCACGCAGCTGCGCGGCGCATTCGGCGGCCACGAGGGGCGCGCGCTGCGCCGGGGCGACCTGCTGCGCGCGGCCGGCGCGGCCGGCGCCTGCCGCACCGGCTTCGGCCTGGTGCCGCCCGCGCTCGCGCTGCCGCTGGAGCGCGACGGCGCGATGGCCGTGCGCGTGCTGCCGGCGGCCGAGTACGCGGCTTTCGAGCCGTCCTCCCGCGAGGCCTTCTGGGCCGGCGAATGGAAGATCACGCCGCACAGCGACCGCTACGGCTACCGGCTTGAAGGCGAGGCGCTGCGGCCGATCGCGCCGATGGAGCTGCGCTCGCACGGCATCGTGCCGGGCGTGATCCAGGTGCCGCACAACGGGCAGCCCATCATCCAGATGCGCGACGCCCAGCCTTCGGGCGGCTACCCCAAGTTCGGCACCGTGATCGAGGCCGACATGTGGCGCCTCGGCCAGGCGCCCATCGGCAGCCGCATCCGCTTCATCGAAACCACCTGGGACGAGGCGCTGGATGCCCTCGACGAGGTGCGCGCCTGGCTCGACAAGGTCGCGCGCATGGTGGAACTGCATCGCGGCGCGCCCGCCGCCAGGAACTGAACGGCATGCAGGACGTTTCCCGACTCGCCGCCTGGCTGGCAGGCACCGACATCGGCCTGCTCGAGCTGCGCACGCCCGAGGGCACGCTGCGCCTCGGGCGCCGGGGCGACGACGTCGTCGAGTTGCCGCAGGACGAGGAAGAGGTCGAGCCCGTGCCGGTCAAGGCCCCCTCGCTCGGCGTCTTCCTGCACGGCCACCCGCTCGCGACCGCGCCGCTGGTCCGAATCGGCGCTCGCGTGGAGGCCGGGCAGACCGTCGGCCTGCTGAAGATCGGCCCGCTGCTGCTGCCGGTGGCCGCGCCGCAGGCAGGCATCGTCGATGGCGTCCATGTGGCCGATGGCGCAGCCGTCGGCTACGGCACGCCGCTGCTCGAGCTGCACCCGCTCTGACGAACAAGAGAAGGACACCCCCATGGACATCGACCTGAACGCAGACCTCGGCGAGGGCTTCGGCCCCTGGCGCATGGGCGAGGACGAAGCGCTGCTCGACATCGTTTCCTCCGCCAACGTGGCCTGCGGCTTCCACGCGGGCGACCCGGTCATCATGGACCGCACGGTGCGCATGGCGCGCCAGCGCGGCGTGGACGTGGGCGCGCACGTGGGCTTTCCGGACCTGATGGGCTTCGGCCGCCGGCAGATGCAGATCGAGACGAAGGAGCTCGTGGCCTATGTGCTCTACCAGCTCGCCGCGCTCGACGGCATGGCCCGCACGGCGGGCCACCGCATGACGCACATGAGCTTCCATGGTGCGCTCGGCAACATGGCAGCCGCCGATGCCGCCCTGGCCGAGCCGCTGGTGCGCGCGGTGGCCGACTTCGATCCTTCGCTCACCGTCAGCACCTCCGCCAGCCGCGCCATCGAGGACGCGGCCGGGCGCTGCGGCCTGCGCGTGCGCAGGACCTTCCTGGCCGACCGGGCCTGCGGCGACGACGGCCTGCTGGTGCCGCGCAAGCTGCCCGGCGCCGTGATCCACGAGCGCGAGGCGGTCCTGGCGCGCGTGCGCCAGCTGCTGGAGGACGGCACCGTCACCAGCGTCACCGGCAAGAAGATTCCGATGCGCGTGCATTCGATCCTGCTGCACGGCGACACGCCCGGCGCCGTCGAACTGGCGCGCGCCGTGCGCGGCGTGGTCGAGCAGGCCGGGCGCGTGGTACCCATCTCCAGGCAGGCGAACGACTGACCGGCCGCTTCGATGCACCGGGGCACGAACATGGTGCTTACCCTTAGTCATATGCACGGATCGCGGGCGACATAAGGGGGGCTTATCGCTCCACAGCCAATCCGTCTTGGCGCAGCGCACAGGCGCTGGCTACAGTGAATTCCAGGCAGCCATCTGCCACCCGACGAAAGAACAGAACATGCCGTTTTCCGACTACAAGACCGCACTGGTGACCGGAGCCTCCTCGGGCATCGGCGCAGCCGTCGTCGAGCGCCTGAGCAAGGAGGGCCTGAAGGTCCACGCGCTCGCTCGCAGCGCCGACAAGCTGGCCGACCTCGCCGCGCGCACCGGCTGCATTCCGCACGCCATCGACGTGAGCGACATCGCGGGCATCACCGCGCTCGCGAAGGAGGTCGAGTTCGACGTGCTGGTCAACAACGCCGGCGTGGACCGACCCGGTTCCATCCTCAAGGCCGACGCCGAAGGCATCGACCTGCTGGTGGACGTGAACCTGCGCGCGGTGCTGCACCTGTGCCGGCTCGTGGTGCCCGGCATGGCGGCGCGCGACCGCGGCCACGTGGTCAACATCAGCTCCATCGCGGGCGCCTACAACTTCGGCGGCAACAGCACCTATCACGCCACCAAGGCGGCGGTGAGCATGCTCTCGCGCCAGCTTCGCATCGACTGCTTCGGCAAGCGCGTGCGCGTCACCGAGATCTGCCCGGGCCGCGTGGCCACCGACATCTTCGCGCACGTGCACGGCGACTCCGAGGACACCTACAAGCGCTTCGTCGAGGGCTTCGAGCTGCCGCAGGCGGAAGACATCGCGAACGCCATCGCCTTCGCGATCTCGGCGCCCATCGCGGTGAACGTCGGCCACATGGAGATCACGCCCACGCTGCAGGTGCCCGGCGGCCTCTCGACCACCCGGCCCGAAACGCCACGGGCCTGAGCGGCACGAACGCATCCGATCCAGGCAAGGCAAAGGAACCGGCGCATGAAAGACTTCGACCTGCTTGCCATCCTGCTGAAGCCGGAGTTCGGCGACATGCTGCTGCATGGCCTGCTGGAAACGCTGAGGATCGCGGCCGGTTCCTGGCTGCTCGCCATGACCATGGCCATCGTGCTGCTGGTGGTGCGGCTCACGCCGAGCCGCATCGCCGAGCGCGTGGTGGCCGGCTACATCTCCTACCACCGCAACGTGCCGACGCTGGTGCAGCTCATGTTCTGGTACTTCGGCATCTTCAGCCTGCTGCCCGACGCGCTGCAGGGCTGGCTGTCGGCCAACAACGCAGAGAGGCTGCTGTCCATCGTCGCGCTGGGCCTGTGCCAGGCCGCCTACTTCAGCGAGGACATGCGCTCGGGCCTGCGCGCAATCCCGGCCGGGCAGGCCGAGGCGGCACGCGCGCTCGGCCACGGCTACATCGGCTCCATGCGCCACGTGATGCTGCCGCAGGCCATCCGCAACGCGGTGCCGGCGCTGGTCAACCACAGCGTGTCGCTCTTCAAGAACAGCAGCCTGGCCATGGCCATCGGCGTGGCCGAGCTGACGCACGCGGTGAAGGAGATCGAGAGCCAGAGCTTCCGCACCTTCGAGGCCTACAGCGTGGCCACCGTGCTCTACCTGGTGTGCTCGCTGCTCATCATGGCCGTGGGCGGATGGCTGTCGCGGCGCTACCGCATCGCAGGCGCAAGGTAAGCGGAAGAAAGAACAGAAGAAGCCAGAGGCCACGATGTACAGCGTCTACGAAATCCTCCGCGACAACTGGCTGCTGCTGCTGGTCGGCCAGTACCCCAACGGCCCGCTCGGCGGCATCGTCGCCACGCTGATCCTCTCGGTGCTGGGCATCGTGCTGGCCTTTCCGCTGTCGGTGCTGCTCGCGCTGGCGCGGCTGTCGCCCTGGCGCCTGCTGCGCTGGCCCGCCACCGTGCTGGTGTACGTGGTGCGCGGCGTGCCGCTGCTGATGGTGATCCTGTGGGTCTACTTCCTGGTGCCGCTGCTCATCGGGCGCGACGTGTCGGGCTTCACCACCATGCTGTGCACGCTGGTGATCTACGAGGGTGCCTATCTCTCCGAGGTGGTGCGCGCCGGCATCCAGGCCCTGCCCAAGGGGCAGACCGAGGCGGCGCGCGCGCTGGGCCACAGCCACCTGGGCACCATGTGGTTCGTGATCCTGCCGCAGGCGCTCTACAACATGCTGCCCAGCATGCTGAGCCAGTTCATCTCCACCATCAAGGAGACCACGCTGGGCTACGTGATCAACGTGCAGGAGCTCACCTTCGCGGCCAACCAGATCAACAACCAGCTTCTGACCAAGCCCTTCCAGGTGTTCTTCATCCTGGCGATGACCTACTACGTGGTCTGCTTCAGCCTGACGCAGCTCACGCAGTGGCTCGAGCGGCGCATCGCGCACAAGCGGCTCGGCGCAGCGCAGGCGCAAGCCGCGGCCGCGGACGGCACGCCGCTTCCTTCGCCGATGGCGGCGCCCCAGCCATGACCGCGACGCCTGTTCCACACCCATCGCCCGCGAGGGACGACACCATGATCCTGTTCTCCAACATCAACAAGTGGTACGGCGACTACCAGGCGCTGGCCGACATCAACGCCGAGGTGAAGAAGGGCGAGGTCGTGGTGGTCTGCGGGCCCTCGGGCTCCGGCAAGTCCACGCTGATCCGCACCGTGAACCGGCTGGAGGAAGTGAAGTCGGGCCAGTTGCTGTTCGACGGCCAGGACATCCACGCGCCCATGCGCAGCGCGGCGCTGAACAAGCTGCGCAGCCGCATCGGCTTCGTGTTCCAGAGCTTCAACCTGTTCCCGCACCTGTCCGTGCTGGAGAACATCATGCTGTCGCCGATGCGCGTGCTTGGCGTGAAGCGAGCCGACGCGAAGGCCAAGGCCGGGCAGCTGCTGGAGCGCGTGGGGCTGTCGAACAAGGCAGGCGCGTATCCCGCGCAGCTCTCGGGCGGCCAGCAGCAGCGCGTGGCCATCGCCCGCGCGCTGGCGATGGAGCCGCCGGCCATGCTGTTCGACGAGCCCACCAGCGCGCTCGACCCCGAGATGGTGGGCGAGGTGCTGTCGGTGATGCGCGGGCTCGCCAACGACGGCATGACCATGATGTGCGTCACGCACGAGATGAACTTCGCCCGCGAGGTGGCCGACCGCATCTGGTTCATGGACGCGGGGCGCATCCTCGAGAAGGCCGACCCCGCCACCTTCTTCGGCAGTCCGCAGCATCCGCGCGCGCAGCGCTTCCTGTCGGACCTGCGCGCGCATTGAATCCGTCTTCCTTCGTTCAGTTCCACGCAATCCCCCAGGAGTCCACCATGTCGAAAAAGACCGTCTTCCGCCTTGCCGCCATCGGCACCTTCCTCGGCACGGCCTCGCTGCTCGTGCACGCCGACCAGTGGAGCGACATCAGCCAGCGCAAGGAACTCAAGTGCGGCACCTTCGCCGACGTTCCTCCCTTCGCCGCGCCCGACCCGAAGACGCGCGAGATGGTGGGCCACGACGTCGACCTGTGCAACGCGCTGGCCAGGGAGCTGGGCCTCACCGCCAAGGTCACGCCGCTGTCGGTGGAAGCGCGCGTGCCCGAGGTGAAGCTCGGCCGCGTCGACGTGACCGTGGCCAACCTGGCCTACACCAAGAGCCGCGGCGAGCAGATCCAGTTCAGCGACCCGTACTACGTAGCCAAGGAAATGCTGGCCGTGAAGGCCTCCGACCCCGGCACCGCCAAGGCAGACTTCAAGGGCAAGCGCCTGAGCTCGACCAAGGGCTCCACTTCCGAGCTGTCGATCAAGATGAACGGCTCCGAGCCGGTCACCTTCCAGGACACGGGTTCGGCCTTCATGGCCGTGCAGCAGAACAAGTCGGTCGGCATGGTCGCCAACACCATGACCATCACCAAGCTGGTCAACCAGTCGAAGACCGAAGGCGTGGCGCTGAAGATGATCAAGGAGCCGATGGTGCTGCAGCCCGTGGGCATCGGCATGAAGAAGGACGAGCCCGTGCTGCTGTCCAAGGTGAACGCCGCCCTCTATGCGCTGGAGAAGTCGGGCGAGCTCGACCGCATCTGGGCCAAGTGGCTGGGCCCGAACACCGAGTACAAGATGGTGCGCGAGGAGAAGGTCACGCCGCTGGCCGAGCTCAAGTTCGAAATGCTGCCCTGAGTCTCCGGCGCCGCGCACGCAGCAAGGCCCGCGAAGTTTGAAACCGCAGCGGCCAAGGCCAGGAACACCGCGGAACCGGCTTTGCCGGGCCGCTGGTGTTGCCCCCTCGGAGAGGGGGGGGTGGCGAAGCACACGAAGTGAGCGAAGCCTGGGGGAGCTTCCTAGTCGTAATTTGTGAAGCGGCTTGGTTCCTCGGTCTGCGTGTTCAGCGGCTTGTAGCCCTGTATGTTCTGCAGCAGCGTGCTCGTCGGGTTCGAGCCGATGTTGCCGAAGCCGTTGAACTGGATCTGGAACATCAGCCGGGTGTCGGGGCTGGTCCGGCCCGAGACGAGGCGCTCGAGCACGACGCGGCCCACCCAGCAGCAGGCGTTGTATTCGGCGCCGATCAGGCTGTCCGACATCGCGCGGTCGTGCAGGCTGTAGCTCAGCCGGCCCACTGCATACCAGCGGCCCGGGTCGCCGGGTTTTCTTTCGCCGAAGAGCCCTCTGGTCAGCTCGCTCAGCGGCCACTGCCAGTTGAAGTCCACCGTCTTCGTGCCGTCGTTCGCGGTGGTGCTGCTGTCGGCCTGATAGCGGAAGGCGGCGGTGAGGGTGTGATACGGCGCCGGCGTGTAGCGCAGCGTGAGCGCGTCGCGCGTGCTCTTGCCGGTGTCCATGTTGTACTGGGCCAGGCCGTCGATGCTCCACTTGGGATTCCAGTGCACCTGGCCGCCCAGGATGAAGTCGCCCGAGCGGTCGGTCACCGCGGTGCCGCCCGGCAGCGTGACGTTCTGGTCGCTGAAGCGGAAGCGCTGCGCGATGCCGAAGCGCGCCGACTCGGCGCCGGTGACGGGGTCGATCAGGCGCGTGGTCACGCCGGTGGTCAGCGTGTTGGTGTCCGAGATGCGGTCGTTGCCAGAGAACGCGTTCTCGGTGTACAGCGTGGCGAAGCTGATGTCGTTGGCGGCCGTGTCGTACACCGGCAGCTGGCTCTGGTCGCGGTAGGGCGTGCGCACGTAGAAGGCGCGGGGCTCCAGCGTCTGGCGCCATGCGCTGCCGAACAGGCTGGTGTCGCGCTCGAACACCAGTCCGCTGTCCAGGCTCACCGTGGGCACCACGCTGCTGATGGAGGTCGCGCCGCTGGCCAGCGGCGAGTCGAGCTGGTAGGAGGCCGTGTGCAGCAGCAGCTTCGGAATCACGTAGCCGCCCGGCGTGACCCACGGCCGGCTGATCTGCAGGTTGCCCACCATGCGCTCGCCGTTTGGCTGCTTGATGCCGTTGAGCGTGGGCGAGTAGGCCGAGTCGATCTCGAAGCGCGAGTAGTCCAGCGTGCCCGACACGTCGAAGCCGTGCAAGTCGTACTTGTTGTAGTTGGCCGTGATCTGCGGCACGCGGTTGTACGAGGGCGTGATCGGCGAGGCGGCGTACTGCAGCGTCTGGTACGAGAGGGTGCGCGCCTGCCCGCTCCAGTCGCCCTTGCTCCAGTTGAGGTCGACCTCGTTCGTGAGCGTGCGCGAGGTGAGCGTGGGCGAGTGCGAGAAGTCGCGCCAGTAGTCGTCGTCGCTTACGCGGTTGATGTTGAACGAGGTGCTCAGCGAATCGAGCCCGAAGGGCTTGGGGTCGAGCTTCTGGTCGTGCTTGGCCCACAGGCCCCAGCGGTTGCGGTCGCGCAGGCTGTCGCTGGGCATCTCGTCGATGCGGATCTGGCCGCTGTAGTTCTTCTCCAGGTAGCGGAATTCCGTGCCGACGTTGATGCCGCGGCTGGTCATGAGCTCGGGGTAGAGCGTGAGGTCGCGGTTGGGCGCGATGTTCCAGTAGTACGGCTGCAGGTACTCGAAGCCGTTGGTGGTGTCGAAGCCGATCACCGGCGGCAGCAGGCCGCTCTGCCGAGCGTTGCTCAGCGGAAAGGTCACCGACGGAATGGAGGGCGTGGTCACGCCCAGGAAGGTGATCTGCGCGTCGGTGGCGGTCGCGAGGTTGGTGTCGCTGTCGGTGGTCATCGTGACCGCGCTGAGCATCCAGTCGGGCATCCACCCCGGGCGGTTCTCGCGCAGGCAGGTGGTGTAGGTGACGTGCCGCGCCACAGAAACCTTCGGATCGACGAAGTCGATGCGCTCGGCCTCGCCGTGCCCGCCGTTGGCCAGCAGGGTGTAGCGCACGTGGTCGAAGAAGCCCTCGAAGCTCTCGACCTTCAGGCGCAGCTCGGGGCCCTCGTACACGTTGCCGGCCTGGTTCAGGTGCACGTTGCCGGTGGCGGTCGCGATGTCGGCCGGCGGCCGGTACTCGAGGCGGTCGGCCGTGATGCGCGTGTCGCCGCGCCGCAGCGAGGCATTGCCCTCGACCGTCACTTCGAGGTCGGGGCGTCCGCTGAGCCGGTCGCCGTCGACGATGCTCGGGCGCATGCCGCGTTCGGCCGGCGGGATCGTCTCGATCAGCTCGGGCGTGCGGCGCAGCGTGATCGGCGCCTCGGTCCATGCGTCGTCCTGTGCCGAGGCCGAGTGCGAACGCAGCATCAGCAGCGAAAGCAGCACCATCGGCGGCAGCGGAAAGCCGCGCCAGCGTAGTTTCATGTGAAGAGAAGAATGGTCCGGAAGGAGGCCGGCGCGTTCAGGCGTCCTGCCTGGCCTGCGATTCCCATGCGAAGCCGACGCCGTAGACCGAGCGGATCCAGTCGTGCGCGGCCGAGACGGTGGCCAGCTTCTTCCTGAGGTTCTTGATGTGCGTGTCGACGACGCGCTCGTTGACGTCCAGCGCCTCCGGGAACGCGGCCTCGAGCAGCTTCGAGCGCGTGAGCACGCGCCCCGGCTCCTGCGAGAGCGCGCGCAGCAGCAGCGATTCGCGGCGCGTCAGCGGCAGGTAGTGCCCGTCGAGGATCGCGCAGCCGCGCACCGCGCCGAAGGTGATCGGCATCGAAGGGCGGGCCACGTGTCGCCGCTGCGCGCAGCGGCGCAGCACGGTGTGGATGCGCACCACGACTTCCCTCGGCGAGAAGGGCTTGCACACGTAGTCGTCCGCGCCGAGATCGAAGCCGCGCAGCCGGTCGGACTCCTGCGCGCGCGCCGTCAGCATGATGATCGGGTGGTCGCTGCGCGCGCGGATCTTCTCCAGGATCTGCAGGCCGCTCACGCGCGGCAGTTCCACGTCGAGCAGGGTCAGCGCGGGCGGCGAAGTCAGGATGCGGTGCAGCGCGACCGCGCCGTCCTCGATGTGCTCGGCTTCGTGCCCGGCGCGGCGCAACTCGTCCAGCAGCACCGAGGCGGCGTCTTGCCCTTCCTCCACCAGCAGGATGCGGCTCATCGCGTCATTGCAGCTTCAGTGAACCGGGGTGCGCCTGCCTGACGGGTGCAGGTGCGTGCGTGTTGCGGTCGCGGCAGTTGCGCATGTGGTCGTCCACCGTCAGGTCGCCCTGCAGGTCGGTCAGCAGTTGCAGCGTGCGGTCGATGGCGGCGTTGTCGAGCATGGGGTAGCCCTGCTCGGTGCGCCCGTTGTTGCGCGCCACGCGCGCGATGTAGGGCAGGTCCTGCGGCGTGATGACGACGCTGGGCATCACGCCTTCGAGCTCCACGCCGTCGAAGGGCAGCAGCACGAAATACTGCACCCGCAGGTCCGACGGCACCAGGCTGCGCAGGTGCGTGGTCTTGCGGCCGCACTGCCAGGCAGGGTCCTTCACCTCGCGCGCCAGCGAATGCCCATGCTGGCGCAGGAACCAGCGCGGCACCGTGTGGGCCGAGGTCTTGCGGTACACCACCGCGTTGCGCCAGCCCTTCACCTCGAACAGGTACACGCCGGCCTCGCACACCAGCGCGACGTCGAAGCGCGCCGTGGGTACGGCGCTGCCTTCGTACATCGGGATGACGAGGTCGCGCAGCACGTGCATGCGACCGAAGGCCGGCTGGAAGGCGGCGGCGAGCTGCTGGATGGCCAGCGTGGTTGCCGTGCTGCTCGCGGACTCGCTTTCAGGGGAGCAGATGCGGTGCGTGGGCGCGACGGCGTCCGGCTTCTTGTGTCCGTGGCCGGCCAGCGTGAGCACGGGGCGGGTCGGAACTTTGTGCAGGGCAGTGGTCATGTAGAGCTCCTTCGAATCTCAAGGATTGCGCAACTTTCGGGAGACTTTGTGCAGAAACGGCATTTGCCCAGCTTGTCCGCCTTGCCCGGCCTGTTCGTTCTGCCCGGCCTGCAGGTCCGCCACGGTGTCGATGGACGCACCGCTTCCGATGCTTCCCATGAGGACGACCCATGCAAGCGCAAGCTCTCCGTTGGCCGCGGCCAGCACGTGCAGGTCGAGCAGCAGGCCCTGGTAGTCCTCCATGAGCTGCACTTCGGAGATCTCGCCGCGGTCGCGGCGCTGCTTGGAGGACTCGAAGCCCGCTCGCGCATTCACGACGCGCGCGTATGCGGTGTTGGCGATGTCGCTCTGCATCTGAAGCCGTTGCAGCGCCTCGGCCACCTGCTCGCGTGCCTGCGCGACCGCATGCGCGTAGAGAGGCTTGCCGGGCACCTCGATGTCCCGTGCCTCCTCTGCCGCGGCGTCGATGGTGCCCGCGGGCATCGCCGACGGATCCGCGTCGTAGAGCGCGGCGGCGAGATTGATGTCGTTCCTGTTGGCGAGCACGGCCATCGGCAGCTCGCGCGGCACCTCGGCCGCGAAGCGCGGCAGCGACTTGTCCTGCAGCGCGTCGGCGAGCATCTCCTGGAGCGCGGCTTCCGACATGCGGCACTGCCTTGCCAGGTAGGCGATGTAGCTCGCGCGCTGGGCCTTCAGCTTCTCGATGGTCGATTGCGCGCCGGCCTGCCGTTGCGCGAGCTGCTTCGCGAAATCGTCGTGCGGCAGCGCGCTGCCCTTGATGAGCGAGGTCTGCCGCTCGACGGCCGAGCGCGTGTTCTCGAGGTAGACGAGCTCCAGCGTCTTCACCTTGAGCGCGATGTATGTGGCGGCAATGCCCGCTTCCGCGTTGCCTCCGAGCGATGCGGCCATCAGCTTGTCCATCGCGGGGTCTTCGAACCCGGCCCACCACGACTGCGTGTCCACGCGGGCCCGGGTGCGTGCCTTGTCGTGGTCGACGAACATGCCCGCGGCGAGCACCGAGGTCGAGTGGACCATCGCGATGCTCGTGCTGGCGCATGCGATGGCCAGCGCGCCGCACACTGCCGCTGTCAGGATTCTTGAGCGCTTCACGCCAGGGTCTCCAGCTTCTTCATGAGCGCATCTTTTCAGGCGATCTGGGAGAAATTTGAAGGACCGTGCAACAGCCCTGTGCGCGCGTGCGGCACAGGTGTGATGTACGCACACAACACTCGGTGCAGCGGAAAGCCGAACCACCAAATTCCTCCCGAATTGGGCGAAACCATGCATGCAGCCGGTCGATACCGAGCGGCCGCATCAGACCTGAAACTGGAGAACCCTGAATGAAGAAAACCCTCACGGCATTCGCTGCCCTGGCCGTCTGCGGCCTGGCTTCTGCCCAATCGTCAGTCACGTTGTTCG
>NZ_FOBJ01000044.1:0-4656 GCF_900109805.1 Variovorax sp. YR750 | reverse complement strand
GAGCACGACCGGCTACGGCAGCACGGGCACGAGCTACACGGGCCTGCCGCGCTCTTCCACCGGCTACGACTTCGGCATCCGCCACGCGTTCTGATCCTCTGATCGCATGAGGATGTGACGGGGCAGCGCGGCCGCCGCAAAGGCGCCGCGCTGCCCGTTCCGGTCGCGCAATGGCTTGCGCGGACTCTGGAACACGCTGCACTCGGGAGGGAACTCAGCGCAGCGAGGAGAAGGTGCCGCAGTTTCAAGGCAGGTCAAATGAACAAACAGATATTCGCGCTCGCGCGCTGGTTGCGCGCGTGTGCCTTCCTGCTCCTCGCCCTCGGGTCGCTCGCGGCGGCACAGGCGCAGAACAGGATCGAATCGGTCACGGGCTCCCTGCAGGCAGGCAGCGAAGTGCTGCGTGTCGATTTCTCGGAGCCGCTGACGGCTGAGCCCAACGGCTTCGCCATCCAGTCGCCCGCGCGCATCGCGCTCGACTTTCCCGGCATGAGCAGCAGCCTGGGCCGCGAGGCCATCGAAATGAGCCAGGGCAATCTGCGTTCCGTCAACGTGGTGCAGGCCGGCGAGCGCACGCGCCTCGTCATCAACCTGAAGCAGGCGACCGCCTACAGGACCGAGCTGCGCGGCAAGTCGCTGCTCGTGACGCTGCAGCCCGCCGCAGGCCCTGCGCTGGCGACTTCCGCGTCGGCCACCTTTGCCGAGAACCGCAACCGCGACGTGCTGCCGCTGCGCGACGTCGATTTCCGCATGGGCACCGAAGGCACCGGGCGCGTGATCGTGTCGCTGCCCAACGACCAGGTCGGCGTGGACATCCGCCAGCAGGGCAAGGGCCTCGTGGTCGAGTTCACGAAGTCGTCGTTGCCCGAGGGGCTCAACCGCCGGCTCGACGTGTCCGACTTCGGCACGCCAGTGCAGACCGTGAGCCTGCAGCAGGCCGGCGATCGCGTGCGCATGGTGATCGATCCGCGTGGCGAGTGGGAGCACAGCGCCTACCAGAGCAACAGCCAGTTCGTGGTGGAGGTGCGCCCGCGCAAGCTCGACCCGACCAAGCTGACGCAGGGCGTCGGCTACAACGGCGAGAAGCTGTCGCTCAACTTCCAGAACATCGAGATCCGCTCGCTGCTGCAGGTGATCGCGGACTTCACCAGCTTCAACATCGTCACCTCCGACTCGGTCACAGGCTCGCTCACGCTCCGGCTGAAGGACGTGCCCTGGGACCAGGCGCTGGACATCATCCTGGAGGCGAAGAACCTCGGCATGCGCAAGAACGGCAGCGTGCTGCGCATCGCGCCCGAGGACGAACTCAATGCCAAGGAGAAGCTCAGGTTCGAATCGCAGGCTGCGATCCAGAGCCTGGAGCCCGTGCAGACACGTTCATTCCAGCTCAACTACGCGAAGGCGCCGGCGATCGCCCAGAGCCTGACCGGCACGGGTTCGTCGACGGGCGGAACCAGCGGATCGGCGACCCGCATCCTGAGCGCGCGCGGCAGCGTGATTGCCGAGCCGCGCACCAACCAGCTCTTCGTCTCGGACATTCCGTCGCGCCTGGCGCAGGTGGCCGAGCTGATCCAGAAGCTGGACGTCTCGGTGCGGCAGGTGCTGATCGAGGCCCGCATCGTCGAGGCGTCGGACACCTTCAGCAAGTCGCTGGGCGTGAAGCTGGGCGGCTCGGTCAAGGGCAGCAACAGCTCCATCGGCACGCAGCCGACCACCTCGAGCGACGGGACCACCACCTTCTCGGGCAACTCGACGAGCAACTTCATCAACCTGCCCGCCACCAGCTCGAGCGGATCGAGCGTCGGCACCTTCGCCGTTTCGCTGTACAACTCCAGCCTCTCGAAGATCCTCAACCTGGAGATCTCCGCGCTGGAGGACGAAGGCAAGGGCAAGGTGGTGGCCAGCCCGCGCGTGGTGACCGCGGACCAGACCAAGGCGCTGATCGAGCAGGGCACCGAGCTGCCCTACCAGTCGGCGACATCCAGCGGTGCCACTTCGGTGTCGTTCCGCAAGGCCAACCTGAAGCTCGAGGTCACGCCGCAGATCACGCCCGAGGGCAACATCATCCTGACGCTCGACGTGAACAAGGACTCGGTCGGGCAGTCGACGAGCGCGGGCTACGCGATCAACACGAAGCACGTGCAGACCGAAGTGCTGGTCGAGAACGGAGGCACCGTCGTGATCGGCGGGATCTTCGAGCTGACCGACAACGTGGACGAGTCGCGTGTTCCGGTGCTGGGCGAGATACCGGTGGTCGGAGCCCTGTTCCGCACGCGCAGCCGCACGTACAACAAGACGGAGCTGCTGGTCTTCATCACGCCGAAGATGATCACCGACCGGACTGCGCTGCGCTGAGCAACAGGCGGACGGCGGGTTGGAGCAGCCCGCTACCTGATCGCCACCGCTGCAGGCGGGGCGCCCGGCACCGCCACGCGGAACTTGAGGCCATCGAGCAGCTTGTCCCACAGCGCGATGGCTTCTTCGTCGTTGACCGACGAAGAAGCCGCCGCGCCCACGCGATCGGAGGCCACCTTGGTGAACATCGCCGCATGCAGCAGCGCGGGGCGCGCGACGTTGCCGGTTTCGCCGATGAACATCCATTCGAAGTCGTGCGAACCATCGGCTTCGCGGACCAGCGACTCCTCTCCGTCCCAGCCGTGGACTTTCTTCTTGCCCTCGCGCAGCGTCGTCAGCCTGGGATAGCTGCTGCCGGCGTCTCGCTTGCGGTCGTTGATGAGCTTGAGCAGGCCGTAGCCATTGCTGCCCTTCGTGCTCTGGCTCTGGTTGCTCTGGACGCTGAACACGACGTCCGGCAGGTCCGCCATGTGAAGGCCGGCCTGGGACAGGGCTGGGCCTCGAGAGCCATCGACACGGGTGAAGCCGTATTCATGGCAAAGGCCTTGATCCGTGGGAACCTCGTCGGGCTCGCGTGCGCGCAGATTGCTGGCGAGCTCGACAGCATCTCGAAGGATCGAGTCTGCGGTCACGTTGTAGCTCTCGGCCGTGGCGTCGCCTCCAACAAAGATGTGCGGGCCTACGACGTAGTAGATGTCAAAGCTCTCCAGCTCGTATTTCTTTGCAGACACGCTCTTGAATGAACGCATGAGCCAGAGATTCGGTGCCGGCCCTTTGCCAAAGTAGGTGATCTCGGCCGTCTTGTCTGCTGACAGTATCTTTGCGCGGTCGGCGGCCATCACTTTCTCGACGTCATTGGCCCGGTTGGGCAGCGTCGGAAAGTCGCGCCCGAACGCCAGTCTCGAATCGACGGGTGCGGTCAGCACATAGCGGCCGAAGCACAGCAGTTTGGTGTGATCGAACAGTTTCTCGATGCGTCGGTTCATGCAGACAATCCTCGTCTTCAGTGGTTGGTAGGTGAGTTCAGTTCTTCTCCGACCACCACTGGGAGTCGAAGTCGGCGGCGATGCGCACGATGCCGTAGAGCGTGGCTGCGCTGGCGTTGGCGTCGCTGTAGCTGCCCTGGTGGTCGTATCCGGCCTGCACGAACTTGGCTTTCGCGCGCACCTTGGCGGCGCTGCGTTCCACGGGTACCGTGCCGTCGCTTGGCGTCATTGGCAGCTGAAGCTTGAGCCTGAGAACTTCGCCTCGGTCGCCTTTCACGCGTAACGACCCTTCGCCGTTGTCTCCCTGGTTTCCGGGCAACAAGGTCCAGGTCAACGGGTCGCCGGCGATGACAGGGTCGCCATCGACCACGCGCCACACCAGGTCGTTCCAAGCCGGCTGCCCCGGGTCGCTGCCGTAGTGCGCATAAGTGCGTGGATGGAACGTGTCCCGGATAGCGTCCGCAAATCTCATGGCATCTTCAATCCGGGTCATCGTGGCTTTTAGACCGATCTGAGCTTTCGACTTGCCGCCCTTGGCTTTTGGCAAATTGAGCTGCCCCGCCGGATCGATCCAATCCGGATTGATCAACCTCCACCACTTGTCCCGATCGAGCGTGTAGATCTCGCTCACCGCGTCACTGCTGGGCCATTTCGCCAGGAACTTGCCGTTGTCGTCCTGCACCTGCAGCCACTGCGTGCCATAGGCGGCCGCCGGCAAAAGCTCCAGGCCGCCTTGCGCATTGGCCAGCACGGCCGTCACTTCCTCGCCGTTGTCGCCCAGGACGCTCTGCGTGATGCCACCCACCAACTGGGACTTCAGATGCCACCAGGGCTTGTTGCTGCCCTCGAAGCCCGCGCGCATGCGCTTGTACGCGGCGGCCGCGCCGGTGGTGGGCATCACCCCATGCACCACGCCCAGGATGCGATGCCTGATGGCGCCGTAGTCTGCGTGCATCATCGCCCGCGCCAGGATTCCGCCCATGCTGTGCGTGACGACGATGACGCCGGGGCAGTCGAAGCCGTTGTGGTTGTAGGTGTCGATCAGCAGCTCGATCTTCTTCGCAAGCTGCCTGCCTTCCTCGCCGTTGCTCCTGAGCCAGTTGTAGCCGAAGGCATGCACCGGATACCAACAGTTGCCGATCTTGCGGATGTCGTCCTCGCTCAGCGGTTGCGCGTCGTGGACGCCGAAGCTCGACGGTGGCCGGCCGATCAGCGCCTCGGGGTTGCTCTTGTCGAGCCATGCCGGTGAGACGACGTACTTTTTGCCTTCCCGTCGAAGCATGTCGTTGAGCTGGCGCTCCATCAACTGCAGGAT
>NZ_FOBJ01000021.1:0-115226 GCF_900109805.1 Variovorax sp. YR750 | reverse complement strand
GCGTAGGCGGTCTGCCCCGGATGGGGCCGGTCGAAGTTCGACGCGGTGCGCAGCACGGCCACGCGCCGCAGGTCGAGCAGCCCGGCGCTTGCGCCTCGCTTCATGGTCTATGTGCAGCCAGACTTGAAGCGTCACTCATTGACCGTACACACAAGACTCTTTTCTAGGACGAGCTCGCAACGTGCCCGTAGCAGGCCTTGAGGGCCGTGTAGTCGTAGTAGTGGGCCGTGCCCGCCGCCTTAGCGCCGTCGCAGGCCGCCTTGAAGTCTGTTTCCTTCTCGTTGTAGAGCATGCGCACCAGCAGCTTGCCGCCACCGTCCGCGAACACGTCCCACTGCATGTTGGCCGCCATTGGGGAGACGTATTCGCCACGCCATGCATTGCTGCCGTAGCTGAAGTTCGAAGCCTTGGGCACGCTCTGATCCACGCCCTTCAGGCCCATGCGCACAGCGAAGGGCATCATGATTTCGGCATGCGTGAAGCGCAGCTTGGCCGCATGCGAGCGGTCGCCCCTGGCGATCGCGTCGACCTCGTTGAACATGTCGTCTGCCAGGATCTGCGACATGCGCGAGGTGATGTCGCCCTTCTCCGTCATGCCGGGGCCCTTGTCGTAAAAATCGGAGCCGTCGTTGAGCGCAGCGAAGAACTTCGCCTGCGCGGCGGGCATGTAGGCCGTGAAATCGACTCCGGCCTCGCTGCGCATCGCAGGCGCGATCACGTACAGCTCGTAGAGCAGCGCGCCCGCGTCGCCCGGCGACTTGATCGATGTCTTGCCGTCGCCGCTCAGGCTGGGCGCGAACTTGCCGTCGTCGCTCGTGTAGCTGAAGCTGCCGGTGTTGGCAAAGCTGTAGGTGCCGTTGGCGATCTTGTCGACGAAGCTCTTCGCGAAAAGGCGCTCCAGCAGCACACGGCCGGCAGCCGCGGCCTCGGGCGTGACCGTGAGGCCACTCTGCTTGCCGAGCAGGTCGGCATCGTTGCTCTTGTAGTCTTGGTAGGCCAGGCTGGCCTGGTAGGTCGTGTAGAGCGGGTCGGCTGTGTTCGTCACCAGGTCGGTCGCCTTCACGAGCTTGTGAAAGTACAGCAGGAAGCGGTTGGTGCCGGCGGGCTGGGCCACTGCCGTGCCGTTGTCGGGGTAAGGCGCAGGCGCTGCCGGATAGCTCAGCAGCGGCGCCAGCGCAGGTTGCACCGCCTTGAGCGACTGCACGAAGAAGTTGCCGCTGTCTACCGCGCGATCGACGCCGGAAGTCACCATCACGATCTGGCGCGGGGCGGTGGCGGCGCTGTCGCCCACCTGCTTCCAGTAGGCTGGCAGGCGCTGCACCAGCCGCGCCGCGAGCTGCGTGTGCTCGTTGATGCCGACCTGCGTCTCGTTGCCATAGCCGGGGGTGCTGATGCCCGCCACGCCATAGCCGAGCAGGAAGTTGGCCTTCATGATCTTCAGCACGTCGGGGCCGAGCTTCTCGCCCAGCAGCGTGAGCGCGCCGTCGTCCTGCGCCTTCTTCCACATGTTGTAGACCGCCAGGTCGTACTTGAGGCCCGAGAGCCCGCGCGAGCCGTGGCGCGCAACCACTTCGGTGAAGACCGGCGAGAAGCCCGCAGGCGCCGCCTCGTAGGTGCTGACGTCCTGCTGCGGCCGGTACGGCGCCTTGGTCTGGTAGTAGCGATCCGTCAGTGCAGCGGCCGTTACCAATGTCTTGACGTCGTCGTCGCTCGCAGCCGATGTGAGCGCGTCGCGGATGCGCTGCAGGCCCTCGTCGGATGCGGCCTTGAGCGCGGCCCTGGCGACGGGATCGACCTCGGTGTTGATGTCGCCGAGCAGTTTCGACGCAATCACGCCGACCGAGATTGCTACCTTGCCGACGGCGGTCTTGAAGTCGAGCCCGTTGGCTTCCATTTCCGCGACCACCGCGGTCGACTCGAAGTCGACGACGCCCGGCGCTTCCTTCGGCGCTCGCAGCACGAGCGGGGAAGTCACCGGCTTGGAGGAGGGCACGGAAGGATCGATCTCCATGGCATCGGTGCCGATCTCGGCCACGATGCCTGCGCCGGCCCCAGCGAGCGTGAAGCGACCTTGCTTGTCCGATCGCGTGGAAGGCTCATCACCATCGCAGCGACCGTTGGCGTTGAAATCGAGGCAGACCTTGGCATTGACGAAGTAGCTGCCGACTACCACTCCACTGGTGCTGGCAGTCGTCGTGCCGCCTGGGGTCGCAGGGATCGTTGCGCCCCCGGCGGTGGGCACCCAGGCGAAAGAAGAGCCGCTGTCACCGCCACCGCATGCGGTCAGAAGGAACACCGAGAGACTGAGGCAAGAGATTGTCGCGCGGGTCAGGGCACGGTAAAACGGCGAGGTCGAAAACATGAGATTCGCGAAAACGAAAAGGGAGAGAGCTTTTTGCCTGCGCGTGACATGGATGTGACTGCCAGTTGCGAAAATGCGATGGCATTGTTCGACATACGCTACTCAGGCCGTGCATCGTGCGAGAGCAGAGTCCAGCGACGACCGAGAAACTGTGCTGCGCCTAGTGGATGAGGCTCGCCAGTTGGGCACGCACTGCATCGTCGTGGATTGCCTTCGATGATCGACCGAGATTGAGCCGCCTTGCCTTAATAATACAATTATGATTATGTTAAATAAAGAGACATCACAGACTCAAGATTTGATGTTCGCCAACCCACGTCGAGATGCAGACTGGGTTGCGGGACTGAGGAATCAGCCCTAACCCCTTGATTCTTTGTCGGGGTCGGATGCCCAAATGCCGGATGCACGCGATGTGGATGGCGACGACTTTCGGATGCACAGAACTGGGTTGCCACAAGGCTGCGGCATCCCCCACAGGGTCACGAGGTGCGCTTCGGCTTCGCCGCGTTCTTGGCAGCAGGCTTCTTCGGTGCGGCCTTGGCCTTGGAGCGGTCCGACTCGTAGTACAAGGTTCCGTTTTTGTCCACGATGGGACATTCAACGCCCCACGCCTTTGCGAGACCTTGCGCCAAACCGACGCACTTGTGGGTCATTAGAACGGCCACATAGCGCTCTTTGTCCAGGGTAGGCGCCTTCAACTTCTTGCGACATCCCTCGGCGACCTTGATAACTCGCTCTGGCTCGGCAGCATAGAGCGCGTCGATGTACCCGCTGAGGGAGTAGCGGGTGACCTGCGTGTCCGCAAACGCATGTGCGGGGAAGTCTTTGACGTTCTTGGTCACCAGAGCCACCGGCTGCCCAGGCCAGTCATCGAGCGAGAGCTTGTAGGCGGCAGCGGCTACATGCTGGTCCTTCGGGTCAACGGCTTCGAACTTCGGGACGTGCTTGGCATAGCCCGTCACCTCCCAGCCGTCGACAGCGTCGCGCATTCCCCGAAGGCAGGCCTGAATGCCCTCAGCGTCGGCGTCTTGTTTGGCAACAACGTTGCGCGTCCACTCTGCTTCGATTTCCTTCGTCCAATGCACGTTGATGAGTTCCTCCGCATGCAGATGCATGACGAGGTCCCTCATCCGAGGAGCGAAGAACACATTCGCGTCAATCAAAACGACGCGAGGCGGCTCGACCGCCTCGCTGCCAGGTACGTCGCGACGCTTCGCCACGCTCAGCGACTAGCGCGGCGGGGAACGCCGGCGAGTTCATCGTCGTACAACCCCAGCTTCTGGCTGGCCGCCATCATTGCGTCCAGCCCCCTGCCTTGTCGCTCCTTGCTGCGTGCCTTGTATTCGAGCAGAGCAGTCTTTGAGATTCTGCGGTGATTGCCCGCCGTTCGACGTATCTCCCCTAGAGCACCAGAGTCCGCCAACGTGTTGAGGTGGCTCCGAGAGACGTTCAGCAACTTCGCTGCAGCCTCGCTGGTCAGCTCATCGTCCTCCGATGCCTCGCGAGCTCCAGCGGATGCGGCGCTATCCCGTGGGAGCGCCTTTTCCGTGAGGCCAAGCGACTGGACTTGAACAGTTGATAGCAAGTGGAGCAACACCGCACGTTGTTCAGCGGCAGCCTTGCTTACCAACAGGCCCGTGACAAACGCCTCTTCGAGCAATCCAGGAACTTTTTCGGCGACAACTTTCTCGACTGCCTTTGGAGAGGTCTTCTTGGCCGTCAGCTGTGCGTTAACCAACGAGGACAACTTGGCCGCAAGGCCCGCAGTGATGTCCGCGAGCACAAAGCTAAGCTCCTTCCGCCCTTGAATGTCGAGGGAAGGCGCGGAGGCGGTACGTGCGAGTGTGGTCATGGCGAGCTCCAGTTGATTGGCAGTGTAGCAAATACCGTCAAAATCGTCAAAATCGGTGGTCTCTAGTGGGACTCCTTGCCGTGTGGACATGGAAGCATGGACTCCGCCCCACCCTCAAGGTCCCTCAACCTTCCCCAGGCCGGAGTTGCCCAGCAAGACGGTCGTGAGGCGGTCCTGCGCCGCTGGCGCCATGAGGCCCAGACAGCCATTCGTTGCTACCAGGCGGCCGCGGCGCTCGTCGGCAGTCCACAGCGATGACTCGTCGTCGATGGCAATCCATGCGGCGGGTCGCAGCCACTCCATGTGTCGACGCACGTGCGGAACGCAGTTGAACATGAGCAGAACAGCGGCGAAAGTAGTTGATTTCCTTGGACAAACATTCCAGCACGCCACGAGACATTGGTCAGCCAAGCCACTGAACATTGGTCAATGCCGATTCTGTGCCACCAGACTTTGGTCTGCGCGAAGTGAACAAACAGGAATGCAATTGTCTGGTCGTCCTACCGCTGGAGTGAGTCCAGCGTGTCGGCGTAGGCCTTCCGATCTGACGCATAGCAGCCGCACGCTGCCGTTTCCAGGCCGCCGCGATCGAGCACCGTGATATCGCCCCGGTGGTAGGCAATCAGCCCGCTGTGCTGCAGGGCGTTGGCAGCCACGGTGATGCCCACGCGTCGCACGCCGAGCATGTAGGCCAGGAACTCATGCGTCACGCGAAAGCTGTCGGCTTGGGCGCGATCCTGGCTCATCAGCAGCCACCGGGCCAGACGTGGGCCGATCTGATGGAAGCGAAGGCATCCGGCTGAAGTTGTCAATTGGTCCATCAGCACGTAGAGATAGCGGTTCAGCACGCGTCGCAGCGCCGGGCTGCGCTCGAGTTCCTTTCGGAAGGCTCGAGCGTCGATGCGCCACGCCTTCCCCGAGCCCTGCACCACCGCACGCAGGGGCGTCATTCCCACGCCCAGCACCATCTGCACGCCCAGCATGCCCTCGCGCCCGACCATGCCGACTTCGAGCTCGGGGCTGCCGCCCGTCAAGGTCAGCAGCGAAATGAAGCCCTCCGTGGGGAAATAGGCATAGCGCGTGCGCTCTCCGGGCGTGCACAGCACGTCGGCCCAGATCAAGGGAGCAGGTTCGCAGAGGGCGAGGAAGCGCCTCCGGTCCCTCGCGGGAAGCCGTTGGATCAGGTGGTTCTCTACGGTGGTCAATCTCGCCCTCCGCTGTGTTGGCAGTCCGAACGAGTCTGCAACGAGCGCCGGGAATTCACCGTTCGATGGCGCACACAGTGCGCCGGCGTCCGCGGACGCCGGTCATCACCACTCGCAACACCTACACCGCGACCCCATCCGGCAAAAGCCGGTCGTATTCCTTCTTGACCACCGCGTAGCACTCGCAGGTGCGTTGCTCCAAGCCTCGGCGATTCAGCACCGAGATGCGACCGCGCGCGTAGCGGATCAGCCCGGCCCCCTGCAGCTTGAGCGCCCCCTCGGTCACGCCTTCGCGGCGCACACCGAGCATGTTGGCGATCAGTTCCTGCGTCATCACGAGCTCGTTTCCTTCCAGCCTGTCCAGGCTCAGCAGCAGCCAACGGCAAAGCTGCTGATCCAGAGAATGGTGTCGGTTGCACACCGCCGTCTGCGCCATCTGCGTGATCAGCGCCTGGGTGTAGCGCAGCAACAGGTGGAGGATGGGAGGACGTGTGAATTCTTCCTTGATGGCCTGCGCCCTTAGCCGGAAGCCCTGCCCTGCGCTTTGCACGACGGCGCGGCTGAGCGTGGATTCTCCGCCCATGAACAGCGAGATGCCGACGATGCCCTCGTTGCCAACCACAGCGATTTCGGCCGATGCGCCGTTCTCCATCACGTACAGCAACGAGACGATGGCAGTCGTTGGAAAGTAAACGTGGCTCAGTGCGATGCCCGATTCGTACAGCACCTGACCCAGCGGCATTTCCACCGCTTCGAGTTGCGGCCGCCAGCGTTGCCATTCGGCTTCAGGCAGTGACGCCAGCAGCTTGTTTCTTCTCGGGTCGATCGCAACGGGCATCGCGTGCTCCAGACGGCTCAGGAGATGAATCGGCATCCGGTTTCAGGCGCAGAGCCTCCTTCAGTATAGGCAGCGGTGACATTTTCTGTGCGCTATCGCACATATCGGCTTCTCGCGAACACCCCGGCCGTTCAACCCAAATCACGGTGCCGAAAACGCCGTTTCCTTCAGCAAGCAGGATTTTTCGCTGGCGATGTCTGCCGCTGTTCCGGCACGGCATGACGCACCTCAGCGAGGGCCCGGCTGATCAGCTCGCCCATTGCAGACAGGCTGCGCTTCAGGACGGTCCCGGTGGCACCGCCCGCGGTTATGTTGCCGAGTTTGAGGGCGTGGATCGCCAGGGTTGCTGTCCCGAGGGCGCTGCGCACCTCGTGCACCAGGAAGCCGAAACGCTCGGCCACGTCCAGGCTCTGCTGGCGGGCAATCTGCGTGTCGCGCTGAAGGCTGAATTCGGTGTCCTTCTCCCGCACGCTGACGGGACGCCAGAGATTGGCGGGAGCGCTTGCCATCGAGTTCACCCCAAGCTTTTCAAACAGCAGTGGAAAGCTCCAGGATTCACGGCCCCGGGGACTGGCTCGCGATCGATCGCCTTTGAGGGGGTTGGCAGCCTCTCTACAGAAGGCCCTTGTTCGTCGCACAAGTCACAGCCTGCGCGCGTGTGTGGACCTGCAGCTTGCGGTAGATGCTTTTTATGTGGACGTTGACGGTTTGCGGACTGATCCTGAGTTGTTTCGCGATAGCGGCGCCGACGTTCCCGAGCGCAATAAGCTGCAGCACCTCCAGTTCTCGTTCGGTCAATGTCGCGCGGCCAGTCGGTGGCCGGACAGGATTGCCATTGGCGCGCGAGTGGTTCAGGTGAGCGAGCAACCTGCGGGCCAGGGTCGGAGTGACAGCAGCTCCGCCGTTGACCACATGCAAGACAGCCTGTGCGTAGCTCTGCAGCCACGCGGTTTGGACCAGGTAGCCTGAGGCTCCGAGGTCAAACGCATGCAGGGCCTGGGCCTCGTCCAGGCGCGCTGAAATGGCGATGACTTCGGGCGTACTGCGATGCTTCTTGGCCTCTTCAATCAGTTCGAAGCCGCTGCCGTCCACGAGGCAGACGTCCACCATCAACACCTCGAATTCGAGCCGCATCAACAAGCGTCGCCCTTCGCGCAAGGTGTTCGCCTGGGCTTCGAGCTGGATGCGACGATCGTCAAGCAACTCCTGTGCGATTACACGTTGGATCGAGGGATCCGGAGCCACCAGCAGCACTCGTACCGGCTTGGCGTGTTGCCCAGCCAGAAAGTGCGGCCACTGAACCGCAGTCGCACTTTGCGGGGCCGGCTCCTCAAATTGCCCGCGCCCCGAGTAGTTTCGCGTCCGACCTTCCTCGCTCACTACCAAGCTATCGTTTTCTCTCTCCATTTGCAGCTTCCTTTTTGATCATCGGTATTGCTTGGACTGTGGAATTCGGAGCGCTTCCCTCAATGCAGAGGATTCCTTCATGTCCGCCCTAACTCCAAGGACCATGGGCCAGCGATGTCTGTGGCGCAGGGCCGTCCCTTTGGCTGTGCAGTCGATCTGCATGGAAAGAGCTTGGGAAGAAGCTTCGCCGTATGGCCCGTTCAACAGAACCATTCGTGCCGCTTGCTCGAACGTGATCGCTCATACGGAACAGGGACAACGTGCCAGTTCAGAGGCGCGAACCTCGCTATCCAAGATTGCTTGCCTGCCGTGGCGAAGGGGTTTGTCAGACATCCGCAAAGTCCGTTGCGCTCTACTTCGCTGGCGGGGTCTCTGGAGCTGGTGTGACGATTACAGTAGTTCTTTCGCTGGGCTTGCCAGTCTCCCCTTTCTTTCCATCGACGCCTTGGGCATCCGCTATACCGGCCACGCTCAATACGCCGAGCAGCGTCAAAGTCAGTGGTAGATGGCTCATGCAGAATCCTTTGAAGGCCCCTCGGACTAGGCGCATTCCGGGCATGAGACGGTGCTCCAGCGAACACAGGCGCACTGCGCTTTGGCTAGGGGGCGGTATGCCCGACGTCGGCGGCAAACCAGCGAAAGATCTTGGCCGGATTTCTCCAATCGCTCGTGTACCGAACGAACAGGAAGCCGGACGCTGCGTTGCCGATCGCGTCGATGGGAATGCCGGCAGCCTGCAACGCTGCCTCTTCTTCTGCAACGCTCGTGTCGAGCGGCAGCTTCAGCGTGACGGTCGCGCTGTGGATGACTTGCCTTGTCATTGGCTTTTCTCCCTTGAGTACGCTGGCACGTTAGAAAAGTCGAGAAGATCGGTCTGTGCGTTGCCGCACACAATGAGCGCTACGTTCCCCGCGAGCGGGTCCGAAGGAAACACCGGCAATGGCTCGACCTGAGCAGAAACGCCGCCTGTATCTCTTCGTGAGAAAGCACTGCCTGGAGTGCGGTGACGTCCAGTGGCAGTGCCGGCGCGCAGACGGGATACGCCGCCCAGGCCGTGTTCGGCACAGGAGTGAAAATGCCCGCTCGAGGCGGGCATCGAAAAGTTGAAACGTCAGGATTTGCCGTGCTGCTGGGAGTCGGTTTGGCGAGGCTCCGGCTTGTGGGACGGCTGGCCCTGCTGCTTTTGCTTCTCCGGCTGGGATTGGTCTTGCTGCTTCTGCGGCTGTGGAGCCGGCTTCTTGTCTGGGTGGTTGGACATGGAAGAATTCCTGGTGACGCAGCGACATTGACTGCCAGTCCATTCAGCTGCAACGAGATCCTGCGGCTGTAGGCGTTTGCCGGGACAGGAGGTAAGAAGTCGGGCTCTGTGTGCAGTCGGCCTCCAAGGCCGAATCTTCGATCCGAAAACGGCTCTTTCACAGGCGCCCTGGACAGCGACGGCCTGCCAGCATCGAGGCTGCGCTCTTGATGGGCGGGCGCCTAAGCTACCTCTACCAGCGCTGGATGGCCGTCGACGAAATCATGGCGTGGCTCCGGCGCTCGGTCTGTGTGCTATCGCACAGTCCCATCTTCCTTTCCGCGGTAGGTTCACGACTCCGACCTCTTCCGAATGGAGGACTCCATGACTCCCTCCCAATTCACCGCCGAGTCCCTGCTTCGCACCTACCTCGGTGGTCGCAGCATGCCGAAGATCCTGCGTGACGCAGTTGTATGGGTGATCGAGGCCCGGCTGACCAACAACGAGACGCCGACTCTCGATGAAGCGCTGCGCATGGACATCGATAACCATGCTGTAGCGCCTCCTGGGCAGCCGATCGCACGCGCTTTGCAGCGTCGCTTGGGCGAGATGGAAGTCGCAACGCATGCAAGCGCAAGACAATCAGCGCCCAGAGAGTTCGGAACCTCTGTGTATTGATACGAGTGCCTGGATCCCAAGGCCATCCGTTGCTTCGATTTTTTGCTCGGCGGTCCGTACGGCCGGGACGCCATCGAGGTTTGCTCGCAGACCATGGCAGCGCATCTTGCGCAGACTATTCCGGCAGGCTCCGGTACGCCTTCGCAAGGGAGTCTTTTTCGGCCCTCTACCTGGGCGCGAGACACCACACAAGCACTTTCGTCGAACACGACGACACGCAGTCGGCCTACAGCGGCAACCGTGCCGGCCTAGTCAGTCGCAGGCTTAGCAGGACCGCTGTGGACCGGGCGTACTCATGTCCCTTTGCGGCTATGTTTGCTGGCGCACGGAGGCTCACCCAATACAGGTCTAAGGTGAAACGCATGGATGCAGCTCCCAAGCCCTTGAAAGACGTGCTGTCCGCAGGCCGCAGCGACGGACTCGTGCCGGATCGAGCGCAGTGGACGACGTCAGTAGATGCCGTGTCCATGGATGGCGGATTGCGCTACCACGCCGACGTTTTCAAGAACGAGAGTTTCGTCTGCCGCATGGCGCTGTCGGGCAAATTCGAAGATCAGGCAACGGCGGAGAACGAATTCGAACGTCGCCTGAGAGGCTGGATCGCCGAATACGAGTTGGGCGATGAGTGGTTGCCTGGGACGGAGTCGGACACGCGAGCCAGAAAAAGGCTGCCGGATATCGGCGACGGAAGGTCTGAGTCGGGAACGAAGATGCTCTACGCCAAGCTGAAGTGGGAGGTTGCCTGTGAGCGGCTGGCCTGCGCCTTGGATGCCGGGCCGAGCTTTTCTGCGGATGAGAAAGGGGATCTGGAGCTCGCGTTCAAGTTGGTTCGAGCTGCACTGGAGGAAGTCTGCACGGCGTTCAAGGCCCGTACGGGGCAAGAGGGCGCAGCGGTTGGATAGCCCCGAGGGCGAGGGCATCGCCTGTCTTTGAATGCAGCTTGCACAAGGACGCAGGCAGAGGGCTTTCCCCTCCGCGATCTGGTGTCACAGAGGACAGGCGACGCTCAGCAGCGCGGCAGGAAATTCATTGGCATGCGACCCGCGCTTGCGGCGCGCACCACGCGGTGGATGAAGTCGAGCTTCTCGATCACCGGCGGAACAATGACGAATGGATAGCTGTCGTGCGCGCCGAGGCTGCGGTCCATCGCGTTGATGAACTGTGAGACGGGCAACCATTGCAGGATGATGAGCTCATGGATCGATTCGGCATCCAGGTCGAGCGGGCGCACTTTCAAGGCTGGACCGGACGGTGAGGGAAATTCCAGGTGAGCACCCCAGGAGGCGGCTGTTTCCAAGCCATCCACCAGGTGCAAGTAATGGGCCCAGGTTTCGGCCCAGTCTTCCCACGGATGCGAGCTCGCATAGGCGCTGATGAAGTGTTGAGGCCAGTCGCGGTCTGGCCATGCATAGTGGGTGTTCAGTGCCGAGTCGTAGTCCGCGCGTTCGTCTCCGAAGAACGATCGGTACTCCGTGACCCACGGCGTGTCGCGCACCAGCCGATCCCAGTAGTAGTGGCCAATCTCGTGGCGAAAGTGACCCAGCAGCGTACGGCTGGGCTCGTGCATCGAAAGGCGGATGTGCTCGCGGCAGGCATCGTCCGCTTCGGCAATGTCGAGCGTGATGATGCCTTCGTCATGCCCGATGAGTACCCGCTGCTGCGAGTTCATCTGCTCGAGAAACTCGAACGACAAGCCATTGACAGGGTCTTCGCGCTTGTTGGGTGTCGGCAGTCCAAGTTCGATGAGCGTGTAGAAGAGACGGCGCTTGGCCTGTTCGAGCGCCGCCCAGTAGCCGTGGTTTTCCGACTTGGCCAGCGCAGGGATCGTGTGGGTCGTTCGGCACGACAGACAAAGGCCGTGGTCGGTGAGAGAGGGCACCATCCAGTTGCACCCATTCGCCTCGCGATTGGCGCACGGCCTGTATGCGGGGCCTTCCGAGCCCAGGCGGCGCCATGAACCCTCGTGCGAGACCTCGAAGGCAAGCATGCGCTGCGCATCCGTTGCGTAGCCGAGGGACGAGCTGCAGACTTCGCAGCGAAGGTTCTCGAAGAACACGCGATTGCCGCAATCCGAGCAGCTCATCTGCTTCACGCAGGCACCCAGGTATCGGCATCCAGCGTGTTCTTCAACGACGCCTCTCGATGCGCATCGGCTTGTATGTCTCGATTCAAAGCGGGGTTCCGTTCCGATGTTGCCGAGGACGCGGCCGTCCTGACCGAGAGGCTTGCTTGCGCGGAGTTGGCGATGGGGCTTGTCTCGCCTTGCCACATGCCCCTCATGGGATCTTCATCAACCAGCAGTGGATGATTTCGATCTTCCGTACTTGTGTGCGAATCATTTTGCGCTCTCAACTCTGATGTCGCCAGAGAATTCGGGCCGCGTCGATGTGGGATGTAGTGCGATCCGGCCCGCTGCGGTGGACCCTGCAGTCGGGCAACGCGCGAAAGTCCCTGCACTCTGTCCATCGGCTGGAGTCACGGTGCCAGTGCCGTTGCGTTGGTGTCCTTGCAGGTCCATCATGTATGAAGTCAAGCTTTCGCAAACGGATCGGCGATGGAACAAATAGAAAATCTCATACAGGTTGAAACCGGACCGCGCCATGTCATTCAGGGCACATACCAAGGTGTCCGCATTGAGGTCATCGCCGGTTACAGCATCGACACGGACGAGTGGTTGTTCCACGTGCGCCTTCACGACAACCAGGGGCGTGCCGATCGCTTGACGGGTTGCCCGACAACCCATCGGGCTCATGGGCTGCAAGACGCCTTCGATCTGGGCCTCGAACTCGCCGTGTCACACCTGAAAAGCCGCTGAGCTCCTCCTGCAACTTGCGAAAGCAGGCTCCCTGGGGGCGCACATGACTTCTTTCTTGCATGCCGCTGCAATTGGCTCGCGCCGTGGCAGCCAGCGTGCATCACAGGCGAAGATCGATCTGCAGGCTGTCTGCCCCTGATCGTCGTGAGGCCACCGCCTGCATCGTGCCGCCCCTGCGATGCAGGCGCAGGTCCGCCGTTCCCTGGGGTAGCCGCAAATCACGCAGCACGAGCTCATCGATCTCGCTGGGAAGCACCGGTTGAGCCACTACGATGCGGCCGTGCATGGCATCGATGTCGATGCCCAGGCAACCCTGCAGGAGCATGAACACCGAGCCGGCGGCCCAGGCCTGCGGCAGGCAAGCCACCGGATAGGACACGGGTGCCTCGCCATGCGCCTTTTCAAACCCACAGAACAACTCGGGCAGGCGCATGCCAACCTGGCTGGCGCATTCGAACATCTCGCTCGTTAGCCGCGCGGTGCTGTCTCGCTCGCCGTAGCGAGCCATGCCGGCAGCACACAGGGCCACGTCATGCGGCCAGACCGAACCGTTGTGGTACGACATGGGGTTGTAGCGGATGGCCTTGGATGACAGCGTGCGCAACCCCCAGCCCGATTCGAGCCCGGACGCCAGCAGTCGGCGTGCCACGGCGCGCCCGCGCGCCTCGCTGGGCAGCCCGGTGTACAGCAGGTGGCCGGCGTTGGAGGCATAGACGCGGCAGGGCGCACCAGCTCCATCCAGCGCGAGTGCGTAGAACTGCATGTCCTCCTGCCAGAAGCGCGATTCCACCCGTTCGGCCCAGGCTTCGGCGGCTTCCGCGTAGGGTGCGGCTTCTGCATCGTTGCCGAGCCACTTCGCCAGCAGCGCCATGCCTCGAAGCGCAGCGACCGCATAGCCTTGGACTTCGACCAGGGCGATAGGGCCCTCGGGTGTGCGCCCGTCTTCGTGGAAGATCGCGTCGTGGCTATCCTTCCAGCCCTGGTTGGCCAAGCCGGACGCCTGGGCACGCGCATAGGACAGGAAGCCGTCGTGACGGTAGGCGTTGCGCTGAATCCAGTCCGTCGCCGCCACCAACGCGGGCCACAGCCCCACGATGAACGAACGGTCGGCGCTGCGCCGTGCATAGGCCGCGGCCAGCATGACGAACAGGGGCGTCGTGTCCACGCCGCCGTAGTAGCGACCGAAGGGCAGCTCGCCCATGGCGGTCATTTCCCCTTTGCGCAGCTCGTGCATGATCTTGCCGGGCTCTGCATCGTGGAATGCCGAGGTTTCCTGTGCCTGGTGGCTGGCGAGGTACGCCAGCACGCCACGCGCCAGCGATGGCTTGAGCCACAGCGTCTGCAGCGCGGTGATGATCGCATCGCGACCGAAGGGGGTGGAGAACCAGGGGATGCCCGCGTAGGGGTACGGACCCGTCGGCAATGCCGTGGTCAGCAGCGCGAGGTCGGCGCCCGAGCGGTCCAGCCAGGCCTGGAACTGCCGCGACGAAGTCCGTATCCGCGCGCCGCTGCGCTGGCGGATGCGCATGCTCCGCCTGGCTGCCGCACCCGCAGCCCGGAACTGCGCACGCGCCGGGGCCGACGCAGCAGGGCCGATGTCCACGTACAGCGCGATATCCTCCCGGCCACCCAGGATGAGATCGAAGTGGCAGCGTCGCTCGTCGATGGCGGTGGGCTCAATCGAGAAAGCCAGCCGAGTGCACCGCGTGACGCCGTCCAGCCCCCGGTAGCTGAGCTCGATGCTCGCCGCCTGCACCCGAGGCGCAAGAAACTCCCCCCGCTGCGGACGGCGCTCTCCGCGTACCTCGAAGGTGTCGCTGAAATCGGCGCCATAGACCAGCTCGAGCTGCAGTCGCGTGGCCGTCGTGCTGTAGTTGCTCAGAGTGATGCGCTCGCGCAGCAGACCGTCCCACAGCAGGCGTCGCCGCTCGATGTGCACCACGCCTTGAGGCAATGAGTCGCCTCCCAGAGGAGGCAGTGGCCGATTGGTGAGGTGCGCGGTAAAGAAGACGTTGTCACGGCTCACGTCGCTGGACAACAGGGTCGGTCGTTCGCCCTCCAGCAGGAGGTGAAAGCACGACAGCAGCCGCGTATCGTCCTGGAAGAAGCCATCGCCCGAGCCCGCGATGTCGCCATAGGTGTCGGCCACCGCAAAGCTGTCGCCATCCTTGAGAACGAACAGGTGATCGGGCGTGCGCGGCACCGAGGTGTCCGCCGTGGTGGATCGAGCGGGTTGCGCACCCTCGGGATGAGGCGAGGTCATGCCACTTCACTCTCGCGCAGACGGCGGGCATGCACCAGTTGCCAGTAGAGCCGGGCATAGCGCTTGGCCATCGCTTGCGCGGTGAAGCGCTCGTCGAACGCCCGGCGTACGCGCGCACGCGACAGGCCGGTGATGCCGTGCACCGCCTTCACGGCCCCGGCAATGTCGTCGACGATGAGGCCGGAGATGCCGTGCTGCACGACCTCCGGAACAGAACCGCAGCGCCAGGCGATGACCGGTGTGCCGCATGCCATCGCCTCGATCATGACGAGGCCGAAGGGCTCGGGCCAGTCGATCGGGAACAGCAGGGCTCGCGCGCCACCCAGAAAGGCACTCTTCTGAGCGTTGCCGATCTCGCCCACGAACTCGATCAGCGGATGATCCAGCATCGGCCGGATGCAGGTGTCGAAGTAGACGCGGTCGGCGGCGTCCACCTTGGCCGCGATCTTCAGCGGCACGCCGGCGGCCTTCGCGATCTCGATCGCCCGATCGGGCCGCTTCTCCGGCGAGATCCGCCCGAGGAAGGCGAGGTAGCCGTCCTGTGCCCGCGGGCTGAACCGGTATTGGTCGGGCAGCATGCCGTGCTGCACCGTGGCGTACCAGTTGGCCTCCGGCAGTGGAGCACGCTGGCTGCGGGAAATGGACACCAGCGGGCACGAAGGCCAGCGCGCATAGACGTCGCGCAGGTCATCGATGTCGAGCCGGCCATGCAGCGTCGTGAGAGTGCGTTCCGGCATCCCCTCGAAGAAGGGAAAGTGGATCAGGTCGACGTGGAAGTGAATGACGTCGAAAGCATCGGCCCGCCGTCGCACCTCATGGATCATGGCGAGGTGGCTTGCCAGGTCGGAGTTCAGGCGCCCGCTATCCAGCCGCAGTGGCTGGGCGCGTGTCGCGACCAGGCGGGCCTTGGTCTGGGTCTCGCCCGCAGCGAACAGCGTGACTTCGTGTCCTTGGTCAACCAAGGCGTCGGTGAGGTGCGCTACGACGCGCTCAGTGCCGCCGTACAGCTTGGGCGGAACGGCCTCGAACAGCGGGGCTACCTGTGCAATCCTCATCCTGTCGCTCCTGCGTCCGTGCTTTCGAGCATGAGGATCAAGAACATCGCAGGCCCATGCGCTTCAGGGTTGCCCGGCAATCGCCCCGCGTGAGCGGATCAGCTCGGCATAGTCGGCGGCGTCGGAGAACCGGTCGTAGCGATAGCCCGCGAACGTGTACTGGTGGCCATCGAATCCGATCGCCAGGTCCTTCATCCGGGCTGCCGTACCCAAAGGTTCATTGGCCCGGCCCGGTTTTGGCGTGTTGGGTTCGAAGCCGGCACGGCCGCCTTCGTTGAGGAGCGAGTCCTCGGCCTGGATGGCTTCGGACGGGCGATGACCGAGGGCGACTGAAGAGTCCATGGGAAGGTCTGACCGAACGCAGGCACGCCCTGGGGGAATCGCAGGTAGTAGCAGGTCGCAATCACGCTCAGCAGGGGAATGCAGGCCGCGATTCAGTTCGAGCTGAGGGGGAGGATGGGCGTCTTCGCAGGAAGATCGTCGGAAATGGAGTTGACAGAACATTGCTGCCTCCTTCGGGGGCGTGCTGAATGGCAGCGACAGATCATCATCTGCCTATAGTCGCGAATCACCTAGCGTTGCTTTGACCTATCTTTTGTGGTGCCAATGCGATCTGGTTGTTGGGTGCTACATGGCGCATCATCGCGATCTGCGAGACGTCCAGATAGTTGTCGGTCGTCGTCGACTTCGTCGAGCGCGGTCTGGTCGCTCAAGAAATCCCCACCGAGGCCAAGACCACCGCCGCTAGTTAGTTGACGGGCAAGCTAGCGGACTACTGGCGTTGGGGGCCGGTGTTCATTACCGAGTGAGGAAAGCCGATGCTCGTGCTGCTGAAGATTGACGGCCATGTATTGAATTCCGCAGATCCCTGACCCTAGATTGGAGTGAACCCCTGCGGCTGGACCACCCGGAGTCAGATCTAAGCCGCTTGCTGGACTAGTTGATCTTCGAACTCGTTGGGGGACCGATAGCCAAGCGCCGAGTGCAGGCGCTTGGCGTTATAGACCTCTTCGATGAACCTCGGCAGCCGGGCCGCGACATCGGCGAAGGTCTCATAGCCGCCGATGTAGATGTCCTCGACCTTGAGCGTCTTCATGAAGCTCTCGGCCTGTGCATTGTGGTACGGATTGCCGGGTGAGCTCATCGAGCCGCGCAGCCCCGCTTCCTGCAAGGCCCTGCGGTAGGTCTCGCTTGCGTACTGCGCCCCGCGGTCCGTATGGAAGATGCAGCCAGGCGCAGGGCATCGGCTTTGCACGGCGGATCGCAGTGCCGCCAAGGCCAGCGTCGTATCGATATTGCGCGAGATCGCGTAGCCCACCACCTTGCGGCTGCAGGCATCCAGAATGGCCGCCAGATAGCAGAACCCCGTGGCAATCCGGATGTAGGTGAAGTCAGCCACCCACACCACGTTGGGCTGGGTCGGGATGACATTGCGGTACAGGTTTGGAAAGATCGGCGAGTCATGCCTGCTGTCGGTGGTGCGCACAAAGCGCCTGCGCGGCTTGATGCCTAAGCCTTGGGCCCTCATCACACGCGCGACACGCTTGTGATTGACCACATGCCCACGTCTGTGCAGTTCGTGCGTCACGCGCCGGTAGCCATAGCCAGGCAACTCGTCCTGAATGCTCTCGATCAGTTCGATGAGGCACCCATCGTTGAGGTACTCGCTGGTCGCCGTCGACCGATAGTAGAAGGTGCTGCGCGGCAGTTCGATCACTTGGCCCCCCGTCGGATGGAGCAGGCTGCGGGCCGGTGACGATCAACAAGTTCTCGTTGTCGCTCACGAGGCGCAGGCGTGGCGTTTTTTTGACCAGGTCCAGCTCCATCGTGAGCTGGCCGACCTTGCGCTCAAGCGCAGCGATCTTGGCTTCGTACTCCGCGATGACCGATGCTTCGGCCTCTTCGGTGCTGAGCTCACCCCGGTCGTACTGCGTCAGCCACAGCTGAATCAGATTGGTCGACAGGGTGTACTTCCTGGCCGCATCACGGCGCCCGATGGCGCCGCTGCAGATGTCCTGGCACAGCTGGATCTTGAACTCCGGCGCGTGGCGCCGGTACGGGCCTCTCGATGACATGACCTTCTCCTGGTTGAAGGCTCAGCCAGCGTATCAGTTCTGATTTGCCCGGTGGTCCAGCCGCAGGGGTTCACTCCAGCGTTCACTAATCTCCACTGGCGTTCCGCAGCACGATGTCGCACTTCATCAGACGCCAGTAGTCGTCGCCGTCGATAGGCTTCTGCCGTGGAGGCACTGCCGCACGCAGGGTCAGGTCTTCGGAAGTGAAGCCGATGACGCGCGCGGCGAGGCCTGGCCCGAGCAGGCGTTGTGCTGAATCGACCACTTGGCGCGCGGCTACGGCAATCGACCAAGTATGGGGAGGCTGTTCAACTGAAGATCGTCGGGATCTGTTCAAGCGGACGGCACCCGCTCTGCCCGCATGGACAATGCATGGAACACATACGACACAACAGGGAGGAATGGCCATGTCATGGTGGAAGCGCATTTTCAGGAATCGAACCGCCGGAATGGATGAGATCGATCCTTACGCCACGCACGAGTCCGACAAGAAGCCTGCGGCCGAATTCCGAACCGGCACCGCCGAGTTCGAGCTCTTCATCGCTCAGAGCGAACTCGATGGCGGCGAGAACCTTGCGCACGGTGCCGAGCATCTCGCCAACCTGCTCAAGCTGGACCCAGCCCATGCGCCCTGGCTCGCGCTGGCGCAGCAGTACGCGGCCCGCGCCGGTGCCGATCCGGTCGGCACGCTGCTGCCCGAGGCAGAAGAACGCTATGCCAGCACCGAGGCACTGCGCGCCTGGCTGTTGCAGCACGAAGGCCGGCTCGAGGAGGCGGTGGAGTTGATCGTCGCAGTCATGCAGGCGGCGCCCGATGCGAAATACCTCGACGCCTGGGTGCTCGGATGGGTCGAGGCCGAAGGCACGCTCGAATCGATGTCGTCCACGTCGCAACTGCGGCTGGCCAAGGCGCTGATCGAGGCCTCCTCCGAGGCGCGGCTGACCAGCGCGCGCAGGCTGCAGGCGATGCAGCGCTGGTCGCAGGTGCTCGGGCGTCTCACCCCGCCCGAGGACATGCAAGCCGCATGGCGGATGCTGCACATCGGCCTGCTGCGGCGCGCGGGACGCTTCGACGAGGCGCTGCAGGTGGCGGGCCCGCTGGCCGACGCGCCCGACTGGCATATCGCGACCGCCATCGGCCTCGTGCTGCGGCAGCAGCGCCGCATGTCCGAAGCCGAGGCGGCGTTCCGTCGCGCCATTGCACACGACCCTAACACTCTGAGCACCTTCCTCGAAGCGGGCGACGGCTGGCTCGAGAGCGAAGACTGGCAGGCCGCGCTGGGCTGGTACGAGCAGGTGCTCGCCCGCGAGGCCGGCCATGCCTGGGCGCAGCCCTCTTCCTGGCTCTGCCAATGGAAACTCACGCAGGATCAGGCATGGAGCGACCGCCTGCTCGAGGCGGCGAAGGCCGGTAACGAGCGGGCCCGGCGGCTCTGGGTAGACGCTTTCGCAGCCGTGCCTGAGCCGCAGGACGCCAGCGCCAACGTGTTGCGGCAGGTGCGGGACAACCTGCGGAGCAAGCCGCAGCCGCCCGCCGCGGACCAGCGGGAGCCGCAGAAGCCCAATCGCATTTCCATGGCCGTGTCGTCGCTGGAGGCCCCGTCGAACGCACTGGCCTTCGCGCTCGAATTTGCCGCGGCCGGGACGCCGACCGAATTGGAGATGAAGTTCGAGAACATCCCGCAACCCGATCCGCGCGAACCGGTCGAGCCCGTGGCCTACCCGCTCTGGCGCTACACCGGCACCGAGGGCCAGGCGGCCCTGCCGCCACCGGCGCCGCACGTGCAGGAGCGCATCGCCCAACTGGCACGCGCGCCGTACCGCCCTACTGCCAACTGGGCCGCCGCGAGCCATGTCGCGCTGGCGCTGGGCCCCGCCTCGGGAGAAGACCGGTCGCTCGACGTGCTGGCTTGCATGGTGCATCCGCCGACGCTGCCGTCTGGCACACCCGCGTTGGCCTGGGTGCCACGCGTGCAACTGGTGGCCGCGCAGGTGCTGGCGCAAGTCGACGAGGGCTGGGAAGGCTCGCGCCGTCGCGAGTTGCTGCTGTCAGTGTTATTCGGCCCGAGCGACTGGGCCACCAGCGCCGCCATCCAGGCGCTGGCGTGGATTGGCCAGGACGAACCCGCGCATGCGCTCGACATCCACCGCTGCTTCGAGCGCCTGGAAGCCCACCGGCCCGACAGTGGCTATTGTTGCTGGCTGGCCACGCTGTACGACTCTTGGCGGCACCTGCCGGTGCTGTTCGAGCCGGAGCGCGAGGCGCTGGCGGTCAAGCTCGCCGAGCTTTCCAGCGACGAAGCCGAAGGCTGAGCGCGCTGGGGCAAGCTTCGCCGCTCCTGAAACTGGATGAGTGGACTCTCGCGCGGCCCTTCACGGCTGGCCGGTTGGAAATGACGTCCTGACATGCATCAGGGGACGCGTACGCCTGTTTCCGTCTCCGTATCCGCCTTCTCTATCCAAGCGATGCATCGGCACTTGAGCATGCCGACGCCGGCTTCGATGGAACTGCATGGCTGGCACAGCACGAGCTTGCATCGCTGCTCGCCATGAAGAGCAATATCGCCCACTACGGAGAACCACCGAGTGCCCCTTCAAAGGAGCAGCCAACTCCACGGGTTGATCTCGGCAAAAGAACGCTGGAAGACGCGGTCTGGGCCTATGAGGATCCGCGTGACGAACATCACGGCCCGAAGACGAAGCTTGCCTTCTACGACGACAAGTTTCCCGAGATCCATGTTCGGGTTGCGCGCCGCACGTGAGCGGCTCCTCACCATCCTTTCGCTGATCCGGAGATCCGAGCCGGAAAGGCTTCTCCAATTTGCCGCGCTCTCTTGACCTCGTCGGTATGCAGGTACACCGACGTGGTCGCTACGGACGCGTGCCGCAAGTTGTCTCGCACGGTGGTCAGCTCAGCGCCCCGTGCGAGGGCGTGGGTTGCATGGGTGTGCCGCATCCAGTGCGGTGTCGCACGCTTGAGCTTGTCCGCTACGGACGCATTCACGCTCTCCAGTGCTTGTGCGGCATGGAGAAAGAAGCGGCGCATCACAGCCCACAGGCGCGATGCGCTGATCCCTGCTGCGTCCTCTGTCAAGCCTGGCAACAGCGCAGTGTTTGGGCTCCAGCGAGAAGGCGTCACCGGCAAACCTCGCTGGGCCAAGTACTGATCGAGCGCGCCGCGAGCCAACAGTGGCAGGGCGACCTTGCCGCGCTTGTTCCCCTTGCCCACGACGTTCAACCAGGTATCGCCCTGCGCATCCGGCTCGATGCTGCCCAGTCGTGCATCGACCATTTCGCTGGGCCGAAGGCCGGTCGCGTACCAGAAATCCAGCACAAAGCGCAGTCGCTGAGCCCCCTCCTCGCTCCATCCACCGATCCATTCGATGCCGTCGGCTGTGGAGCGGATCAGGCTCCATTCGTGCTCTGTAAATACGCGAGATCCGTCGAAGGCTCCCCCGTGCCCTGCGCCCTTGACTTTCACGCCGGCGAATGGATTGGCCAGCGCATAGCGCTGCTCGATCAGCCACCGGTACAACGCGCCGATCACCGACAACGCGTAGGCCACCGAGCGCGGTGCCAGTGCCCCCTGGAAAGGCCGCCACTCCGCGGACGTACGTGGCCGCGCCGGGCCGACCCATCGTTCCCGCGGCGAGGGTCGTCGCAAGAATGCGCGGTACGCAATGGCATCCTCTGTCGTCAGCGATGACAGTGCCCTGCCGCGCTCGAGGATTGCCCACAGCATGAGCCGCTCTGCCTCCTTTCGGTAGGCGCGCTGGGTGGCTGCAGACTCCTGCAGCGAAAGCCAGGCCCGGACGGCTTCATAGTCATTGCTCGCCGACAGCGTACAAGTAGCCTGCGGCGCCCTGAAGGTGCCTCGGGAACCGTCGACCTCCTGCGGCACGATCAGGTGTTCCCATGGCGAGATCTCGGTTCTCGGCGCAACCACCAGCGCCCTCGCCCGCTCGGTCAACTCGGGGTTTGCGGCAAAGAACTCCTCGATCTGGCGTGCGCTGCGCGCTCCCAGCCCCGGCACGACAGCCCACCATCGACGCCGGCGCGGCACACGTAGCGTCAGATCCGCCAGGGTCCGGATGCCAGAAGTCTGCAGGGCTCGTGCAGCGCGCGTCGGCAGCCAGCGATCGACGCTGTCCGTCACCATCGGCACAGGCAGCGGCAGTTGCTGCAGCTTCTCGATCGCGTCCCTCACCGCCCGAGCACGCTCCTCACGCTCGGCGGCGGGATGGGCGATCAACAAGGCGAGATCGTCCCGGTGCCGCTGCCGCGCGAATTCCGCCAACTGGCGACGGATGCCACTCAGCATGGCGCGGGACGACTGTCCAGTCGCCCTGCTCTGCCCAAGATACTGGGCCACCGCCGCGCGAGCCGGTAAACCGGCGTACCAGGCGCGCAGCGCCGCCAACTGCGACAAGGTCGGGAAACCAGCGCTTTCTGACTCCACCCCGTGCACCGTGCTCCTTTTCATGATCTTCAGTTTAGCCTCGAAAAGTTACTATCGTGATAAGAAGAGTTATCTTTATAGAAGAAAAGGCTTTGACATTCCGCGGCCTCCATTCAGGTCCGAGGCCATCGCTTTTGTCTCGTGCGACCTCGGCGTGGCGCGCCTGCTGTGCGACGCGTGCTGGTGATGCGCGAACGACACATCGTCGACAAAGCCCCTCGCGCGAACTGCTCGACCGGCCACGCCACGAGTACATCAGTCGCCTGGCCCGCGGCGATCCCGGGCTCCCTGCATCCAAGGACTTCCCGACGTCCGCAAAGTCTTCGACCGATGCAGGCGGCACGATTGGGAGTGAATCGAAGCCCACGTCACTCGGCAGGAGAGTACTCAGGAGCGGGTCGCCACGGGACTGCCGCCTCCGGAGTCGGTGGAGCCGAAGGCCTCAAATCGTCTCCGGGGCAATCAAATTTGCCCCCGACATAAAATCGTTTCACACATCGTTTCACAAATTAGATTGCGATGGTTACTTTCTCAATATAAATTTAAGATTTGATCATTCCATATATCGTTTCACATGGCCGCTGATCCTGTTGCGATCCTCCGAGCCAAGGGGCCCCTTCAGGCTGGCGCACTTGCTGACGCGATGGACGTGAGCCGCCCTACCCTGAGCCGAGTCATCCGCGCAGCGGGGGCCGAGGTCATCATCCGCGGAAACGCCAGACGCACAAAGTACGCGGCCCGCCGCGCGCTCAGAGGGGATCTCAATCCCATCCCGCTCTTCCGAATTGATCGCGATGGCAACCAGCACGAGGTTGCCATGCTGGACCTGCTGTATCCCGACGGGACTGCCGCTGAGTTTTCCGAGAGGCTCGGCTGGCCACTGGACGACGAAATGCGGCAGGGATGGTTTGAAGGGTTGCCGTACATGTTGCAGGACATGCGACCTCAAGGCTTCCTGGGACGCAACTTCGCACGACACCATGCAGCCTTGCTGAAGGTGAGCGATGACCCGACGACCTGGTCGGACGATGACGTGCTGTATGCGCTCTCCCTGCTCGGTACCGATGTTCCAGGCGATCTGCTTGTCGGCGAGGCTGCGGCCAGAACGTGGCTTGCGCAGGTTCAGGCGCAAAGCGAGGGTCTCGGCTCCCATGGATTGAGCGACGATCAGTTGCGGCAATCCTATCCACAACTCGCTGCAGACATGCTGGAGCTTGGCGTGGCCGGTTCGTCGGCAGGCGGGGAGTTTCCGAAGTTCACCGCCATGCGGAGCATGGATGGGGAAGACCGGCATGTTCTCGTGAAGTTCTCCGGCTCCGATGATTCCCCAGGCACCCGGCGTTGGTCGGATCTGCTCGTGTGCGAGCACCTTGCGGCCTGCGCATTGACCACACATGCGGGCATCAAAGTGCCCCAATCAAGAATCCACCTCCTTGCGGGCCGAACATTTCTCGAGGTCGATCGGTTCGACAGGCATGGCGCCATCGGCCGCTCTCCTGTCGTCTCCTGGAGCACCCTGAACTCGACCTTTGTCGGCAGTGGCGGGCGCCGTTGGCCAGAAGGCGTCGAGCCTCTGGTCCAGAGAGGCTGGGTCACCAACGAAGACTTGCGCTGCATCGATCTTGTCTGGCACTTCGGACAGCTCATCGGCAATACCGACATGCACGACGGCAACCTGGCGTTCCAGCCCATCCAGGATGCCGAGCGGGCGGTACTACAGCTGGCTCCGATCTACGACATGCTTCCGATGACCTACGCTCCTGTGCGCGGCGTGGAACTTCCCCCGAGGACCTATACCCCGCAGTTGCCTCTGCCCTCCGAGCGAGGTGCCTGGCAGCGGGCTGCGCGTGCCGCAATCGCATTTTGGGAGAGCGCGGAAGCTGACAAGCGAATCAGCACCGAATTCCGGGACATGTGCGCTCAGAACTCCCGGACACTTCGAAGAAGCAGCCGTATCTGACGCTTGAACCCCAGCGCGTCCAATCACGACCGAGATTGGTCCTGGACTTCATCAGTTCTACTTGGACCTTGAAGACAAGAAGTAGCGGCGGGGAGATCTTGGAAAAGGCACAAATGAATGGCCACGCCGTCGAGGAACGCGGGCCACATGTCGATATCAAACCCGCCCTTACCGCTGCTCCTCCCGCACGCCACGACCGCTCGGCCATTGGCCAGGCACCGTGAGGACAACGCCTCCGCTTCGAGCGTGCTTCGCACATAGGCACCCCTGGGGCAACTGGCACATTGCGCAGTGGCTCCCCTCCAGCGGTTCGTCAACGATGCAAGTGCAGCCATGCGCCAAGGAGTCCCCATGCGCACCCTCTTGATCGACAACCACGATTCGTTCACCTACAACCTCTACCAGTACCTTGCCGCCTGCAACGCCGAGCCACCGGTCGTCGTGCGCAACGACGAGATGAGCTGGGACGAGGTCGAGCGCATGCCGTTCGACAATATCGTGATCTCGCCGGGGCCTGGGCGTCCCCAGCATCCCGCGGATCTGGGTATCTCCGCAGATGCGCTGCAGCGCTCCCGCAAGCCTGTGCTCGGTGTCTGCCTTGGCCACCAGGCCATCGCCCACCATTGCGGCGCCCGCGTCGACCTGGCTGTGCGGCCCATGCATGGACGCCTGGACCGCATCTCGCACGCGCAGCGCGATCTCTTCCAGGGCATCCCCGACCGTTTCGAGGCGGTGCGCTACCACTCCCTCGCGGTCACACAACTGCCCGCCTCCCTGGAACCCCTGGCCTGGACATCGGACGGCACACTGATGGCGCTGCGCCACCTCTCGCGGCCCTGGTGGGGTGTGCAGTTCCACCCGGAATCGATCTGCACGGAATTCGGTGCAAGGCTGTTGCGCAATTTCCGGGAACTGACCCAGGAATGGCACGCACAGGCATCGCGACGCGAGGCCAGGCATCGCCTCGGGCCGCCCCTTCGGCTCGAAGGGCCGCAGGCGCTCGCGCTTCATGCCGAGTGCATCGATACCACCGCCGAACCCGAGGCGGTGTTCATGGCGGCATTCGCGCCAAGCGACAGCGTTTTCTGGCTCGACAGCAGCCTCGCTGAAACCGGGCGCGCGCGCTTTTCCTTCATGGGCGACGCGAGCGGTCCCCGGGCCCTGGTGCTGACCTACCGCACGGCGCCACGCGAACTGCTGGTGCATCGGGGCGACGCCGGTCAGGTACGCGAGGAAAGCATCTTCGATTACCTGCGCGACCATATTCCCGGCCGGCAGCCCGACGGGCCAAACCTGCCCTTCGACTTCGCCGGCGGCTTCGTGGGTTACTTCGGCTACGAACTCAAGCGCGAGCTCGACGGGGCGCGCATGCACGACGCCGACGCGCCGGATGCGACATGGATCCTCGCCGACCGCTTCCTCGCTTTCGACCATGCCGAACAGCAGGCGTGGATCGTCTGTCTGGACGAGGCCGTTCTGGGGAAGGAGAACGCCCGCTGGATGCGGGCCATGCGCGAATGCATCGACAATGCTCGGACACCGGCCCGTGACACGACGGCGGATGCGGCCAGCGATCTGCACTCACTGCAATGGCGAGTGGACCTGAACACCTACCGCGACCTCATCCTTCGCTGCCAGCATGAGATCCTGCAGGGCGAGACCTACGAGGTCTGCCTGACGAACCAGTTGATCGGCGAAGGGCGCATCGATCCGCTGGAGGTCTACAGGGCGCTGCGCAAGCACAACCCCGCGCCCTATGCGGCCTACCTGCGCGCTGGCGGTCGCGCCGTGCTGTGTGCCTCGCCAGAGCTCTTCCTGCACATCTCGGCCGACCGTCACGTGGAATCCAAACCCATCAAGGGTACCGCGGCACGCGGCGCCACACCCGCCGAAGACCTGGCGATCGCCGAGGCGATGGTCGGCGACGAGAAGACGCGCGCGGAGAACCTCATGATCGTCGACCTCCTGCGCAACGACCTCAACCGGGTGTGCGAGATCGACAGCGTCCACGTGCCCAGCCTGTTCGCGGTGGAAACCTACGCCACGGTGCACCAGCTGGTCAGCACGATCCGCGGCCGGTTGCGCCCAGGCCTCGGGGCTGTGGACTGCGTGCGCGCGGCCTTCCCGGGCGGGTCCATGACCGGTGCGCCCAAGGTGCGCACCATGCGGATCCTGGATGAAATCGAGGGTGCTGCCCGCGGCATCTACTCCGGCAGCATCGGCTACCTGTCGCTGAACGGCGCGGCCCAGCTCAACATCGTGATCCGCACGCTGGTGGCCGTCAATGGCCGGATCTCCATCGGCGCCGGAGGGGCCATCGTCGCCATGTCCGACCCGGACGCCGAGGTCGAGGAAATCGTCCTGAAGGCACAAGCCCTGTGGGATGTGCTCCGGCGCTGCGGGGCGCCGCTCGGCCCACGGCCGGGGACGGCGGCTGATGCGCAAGCGACGGTCTCGCAAGATCCGACACCGCTCCCGCCTTCTTCCAGCGATGGCTAGTGCACATGCCAACCGCCGGGGGATCGCCCTCATGCTGGTGGCGATGTGCTGCTACGTGTTCAACGATGTCTTCGTGAAGCTGGCTGCGCAGCACCTGCCTCCCGGGCAGGTGCTTGCCGTGCGCGGCCTCTTCGCCACTCTCTTCGTCCTGGTCGTAGCCTGGGGAGCACGTGCCCGATGGCGGACGGCACTGCGCCCCCTTGTCGGGGTGCGCTGCGGGCTGGAGATCACGACGGCGCTCGCTTCCGTGCTCGCCTTGTCGCTGGTGCCGCTCGCCACCGTCAGCACGCTCATGATGACCGCGCCGCTCATGATTGCCGTCACCGCGATGGCGCTGCGCTGGGAGCCCTGGCAAGGCAGCCGGCTCGTCGCCGCCGCCGCCGGCTTCGCGGGCGTCTTGCTGGTGATTCAGCCGGCCACTCGGCTCGATGTCCCGACTGCCGGCCATGTCTGCGCACTGCTGTGCGCTGCCTCGCTGGCCGGCCGTGACCTGGTGACGCGTCGCATCCCGGCAGGGGTCCCCTCATCGCTCATCGCTGCCGCGACCACGCTCGCGGTCTGTCTGGCCGGTGCGCTCCTGGGTTTCACGGAGCAATGGATCGTGCCTACGCAACGTGAAATCGCCGCGCTGGCCGCTGCCGCCAGCTGCGCGACGCTGGGCAGCTATGCGCTCATCGCCGCCTGCCGCGGCGTCGACCTGTCCGTCGTGACGCCCTTTCGCTACAGCTTCATCGTCTGGGCCTTGCTGCTGGGGTACGCGATCTGGGGAGATGTGCCACAGCCTCTCGCAGCACTCGGCGCCGTCCTGATCCTCGCCTCGGGAGCGTTCACCATCTGGGCGGCGCGCCGCCCGTGAGCGAACGGGCGGACGCTGCAGATTCTGCTGCGCATGGGCTGGCCGGGGCACAAGGCCCGCGGATTCGCCTTCAATCCCGCAACGAGAAGACCGTGCACAGGCAGATGACCGGCGCTTCGCTGATCGTGTCCATGCCATGCGGTGCGCCTGCCTCGAACAGCAGCGAATCGCCCGGCCCGACCTCGACCACCTTCGCGCCGTAGCGATAGCTCAGGCGACCCGAGAGCACGTAGAGGAACTTGAGCCCGGCGTGCTGGCACCCCGTGTCGGGCTCAGCCCCTTGTGCCAGGTGAATCAGATAGGGTTCAACGGCGAGCTTTCGGGATTGCAGGTGTCCCAGGAGTTCATAGCCGTAGCCTGCCATCGCACCCGCGCAATCGACGCGCAATCCCTTGCCGGCGGGCACGTGGCAGAAGTCGGCGCGGTCGAATCCATCGGCAAAAAAACGCGAAACGGCCACGTTCAGTCCGCCGGCGATGCGCTCGAGCGTCTCGACCGAGGGAGAGACCAGGCCGCGTTCGACGCGCGAGAGCATGGAGGACGAAATGCCTGCGTGCTGTGCGAGCTGCCCGCCCGACACGCCGGACGCGATGCGAAGTGCCTTGATTTGTGCCCCGATACGCGAGGCGCAGGGGCTTCGCACCGGCGCCGCGGGTGCCTGCGGCGTCGTGAGCGACGCCGGGAGCCTGATCCGTCGTGCGGAAGGAAACGGCGATGCGACCTGCTTGCGTCCCATGCACTCAGCGCCTTCTTGTTCCGCCCGGTGCCGACGGCACATGCACGGGAACGACCAGGCCCACCACGCGGACACCCGGGCGCCACTGGCGACGGTCACGGGGGAAGCGGAAGAAACGCATGACCGGGCTTGGTAGAACAGGGGCCCGAGTGTTCTTCTCGCCGCCCTTTCTATCAACTGTTGCGCACCGCGTCATTTCCGTCCACAGCCTTCGCAGCCGGCGAACCCGGTCGCCGCGGGTCTCGGTCCACTCCGCTTGCATCGGGTGCAAGAAGCCCGCGTACGCCGAACAGCCCCGACGCCTGCCGACACCCCTATCAACTCTGTCAGTTTCCGCGCGATTTTCATCAGGCTGTAATGCGGGCCTCATCGACCAGAGGGGAAACGCCATGGAGATCATCGCAGGACGAGTCGACTCATTCTCCGCAGGACTGCTGTTCGACATGGCGCGCTACCGGCATCACGTCTTTGTCGAGAAGCTGGGCTGGCAGCTGCACACGCGGGCGCGATTCGAGCTGGACGAGTTCGACCGGAAGGACACCATCTACCTGATCGCCCGCAATCCGAAGGGCGAGATCGTGGGTACCAGCCGCCTGCTGCCCACGCACCGGCCCTACCTGCTGGCCACGGTCTTCCCTCAACTCCTCGGGGATGTCCCGGCGCCGTGCTCGCCGCAGATCTGGGAGCTGTCTCGCTTCGCCGCTGTCGACGGCGCGCACCTTGGAGGAAGTGAAGTCCCCTGCGAGTCCCCGCTTGCGCTGGAGATGCTGGGCGTGGCGATGCAGGTGGTCGCCAGGGAAGGCGGGCAGCGGCTGATCAGCGCCTCGCCCATGGGCATCGAGCGCATTCTCCGGCGGGCCGGCCTCTATGTGCATCGGATAGCGCCGCCGATGCTGGTCGAGGGGCAGTACCTGTTCGCCTGCTTCATCGACGTGGACAGCGCATGGCGTCCACTGCGGACCTCCTCCGGTCATGCGACCTCATGAACAGGCGCCCGGCCCGGCCACGCCAAGAAGCCGTCGACCGTTCAGTTCAGGACACCGAGGCGCGAGGAAAGTGCCACGGCCGAGTTCTTGTTGTTGGCGTGCAGCTTGGCGATGGCGTTGCGGAGGTGGTAGTTGACCGTCGACTTCGACATGCCGAGGATGACCGCGATCTCCGCACTCGTCTTGCCGTCGGCCGTCCAGCGCAACACCTCGACCTGCCGGCTTGTCAGCGGCTCCGACCCCGCGAGCGGACTCTCTCCCAGGTGGTCCATGAGCGCACGGTGCGCGGTGTTCACCAGCCATTGGAGCCAGTGATCCTTGGCGCGCATCTCCGCGGCCGTGAGCGGTTCGCTCGATCTGGACAGAGACAGCATGCCAACGCGCGCATCGGGCTCAAAGACCGACTGCGCCCAGCCGATGCGAAGACCGAAGGAGCGCGCCTCGTCCCACATCTGCGGTGTCCTGCGGAACACCTGATCGTTCCAGATCACTGGTGCTGCGCTGCGCAGGCCATGGGCAACGGTGGGATCGATCTGCAGGTAGCCCGCCTCCAGATAGCGGTGACTCCAGCGCGCGTCGTAGGTGCTGAGCATCCGGGTCTGGGGCCGGGTGAAGGGCACGAAGGTGCGCAAGCCGTAGGCGCATTGCTCGAAGCCGAGATGCCGCGCAGCCATGCTGATCTGTTCGAGGACCTGGGACGGCTCGCTTGCCTCGATCAAGCGACCGAGGACCTCTTGTGTCCAGTCGTTCATAGGTGCTCTTCCCACATCGCCGACGCCCTGACCTGATCGTGGGCGCAATGACTGCTCTCCAGCAGATCTTGTGGCAACGGCTGGACAGTCTAGAAGCGCCACGCACTCCCGAGACGGCAAATGACCACCATTTCTGCCAATCTCGCGCACCAGGACTTCGCGTTGTCGTGGGATTCAGCATGGGTTCAGGAAGATGGTTCGAACTGCGGTTCCGATCCCAATACGAAATCAATGACCTCCAGCGATGCACAAGGTATGGCTCCTGCTGCTGCCCGGATTTCCCCTCGTCGACATCAGCGGCATGCTGAGCGTCTTCGAGGCGGCCAATAGCTTGCTCGAGCAGGAAGACCAGCCTGCAGCCTATGACGTGCGCCTGGCTTCTGCCTCAGGCGGTCCTGTCATTGGCTCCAGCGGCGTGTCGCTGTCCACGGACGCCTTGCCGCGTCAGCTCGCGGGCCGCACGAATACGCTTGTCGTCGCCCTCCGGCCGGATGTGTTTCCGGATGCCGGTGAAGCGGCGGACGCGCAGTACCTGCACGAATGGCTCATGAACAGCCGCGGGAGCCTGGTCCGCTGCGCCGTCCTGGGGCCCGGGACCCCGTTGTCACCGGTAGGCACTGTGCGGCTCCAGGACATCCCTGCGACACGCGCTCACTTGCAGTTGCGCGAAGAGAGCGCATCCCCGTTCACCGACCACATGGCCACGCAGGGTTGGCCAAGCATCGAGCCAGGCCAGGGGCTGGACCTGGCGCTGTCGTGGATCGAAGCCGACTGGGGAGAAGCGTTCGCGAACACGCTGGCCTCGCGCCTGCCGGATCCGCTCAGCGAGCGCTACGGCGTGAGGCGCTATCGCAGCGCGCTGATCGAGCAGCCCTCGGATGAGCCCAGGCTCGCCGGATTGCACCAGTGGATTGCGATGCATCTGCGCGAGGAGCTCGGCGTCGAGCGGCTGGCAAGGCAGATCCACATGTCCACGCGCTCGTTTGCGCGCTTCCATGTGCGCGCGACAGGCTTCACGCCGGGATGTGCCGTGCAGCAGATCCGTCTCGATTCGGCCTGCCGGCTCATCGAGACCAGCAAGCGCCCGCTCAAGGCCATCGCCGCGCAATGCGGCTACGGATCCCAGGAGGTGATGCGAAGGGTCTTTCTGCGCGGCCTGGGGATGACGCCGAGGGAATACCGGCGTCTTCACACAACGGCGAGCGGCGCCGGCCTCCCGTAGCCGTCAACAGCGGGACAAGCTGCCGGCATCGCTATCCTCGGTCGCCCAGCACACCGGCCGCAGATCCGCCAAGGGGAGCAGGACGCGCTTGCCATCACCGAAGCGAACCTCACCGACATTGCCCTCCTGCGCCTTGATGCGAAGAGTTCCACGCCGCCCACCGTGCTCCACCACCAGCACCGTGTGTCCGCCGCTGACCACCTTGGTTGCCTTGCTGCTGTTGGCCGATGATCCGGGGGAGCCTGCGGGGGCGGAACGCGGCAGGCTATCGCTCACCTCTTCCAGGTGCGCGCGGTTGATCGGCCCGCCTTGTGCCAGAAGTGCTTGAACCGCCTTTGGCCGCTCGCGGGCGACAGCCGCCAACCGGTAGAGCATCCGCACATCGCCGCCGATCCTTCCCTCCTCCACCGCCCGCCGCAGTTCCTCCGGCGCATCTCCGAGCCTGGCAATCTCCGTGATGAAGGAGCGCGACTTGCCCAGCCTGCGTGCGATCTCGGCGCGGGAATGCCCCTCCTTCTCTCGCTGTGCGATGAAGGTGGACAGATCGAATGGAGACATGTCCTCGCGGTGCAGGTTCTCGGCCGCCTGTGCAAACGGGTCGATGCGTTCGTCCACGAAAGCCGGAATGGTGATCAGACCGGCACGGCGCGCGGCCCGCACCCTGCGCTCCCCACGGTTGACGATGTACCGGTTCGCCTGCGCCGGGTGGGATCGAAGGGACACCGGCTCCAGCACACCATGCTGGCGGATCGACTCGGCCAGTTCCGCGAGACCCGCCTCCCGTACGGCGCGACGCGGCTGTGCGGGGTCGAACTCGATGCAGTCCAGCGTCGCCTGCTGCGGTGCACCCGCCGCGGCGCGGACGGCCGTCGCCTGCGCCAGCAGGTCGGTCGCTCTGAACTGCGAAAGCGCGCTCAGATCCAGGCTACCGTGCGCAATCATCCCTTCGTCTCCGCCCGTACCGCCTCGCCCGGATCTGCAATGCGTTGCTGCAACAGCTCGAACACCTGCAGCACTTCGAGGCTCGCCGCGCGTGCCGCACTCTTCGGCAGTTGCCATACCGGCACCCCCTCGGCCAATGCCTCGGGAATGGCCGACCGGATCGAGATCCGTGCCGGAACGACGAACTCCCGGAAATTCAGGGCCAGTTCCTGCATCGCCGCTTTCTGCCGCAGCGAATGCGGGTTGAAGCGGTTCAGCACGATCCCGGCCAGTCGCAACCGCGGGTTGTAGCGCTGCCGGATGCCGAAGATGGTCTTGAGCATGTCCGTGACACCGTCGATGCTGTACTCCTCCAGTTCGATGGGACAGACGGCGGCCGTCGCCGCCATCAGCGCCGCGCTCATGCGCAGCCCCAGTGCCGGCGGCGTGTCGATCACGACCGCGTCGAAGTCCCGCGCCAGGCGGATCACGTTGTTGCGGAATGCGGGAATCACCTCCTCCGGCTTTGCAAGCTCGACATCGGCCAGCAGCCTTCCACCCGTCACCATCGCAATGGACTGCCCGCCAGTTGCCACCGTCGAGGTCCCGCCCTGCTCGAAGAGCTCGATCGTCTCGACGCCAGTCGCGAACCGACGCAGCGACTTGGTGCTGTTGGCCTGGGTGTCGAGATCGATCACGCACACCGATTGGCGATGCACATCGGACAGCCAGAATGCGTACAGCACGGCCAGCGTCGATTTGCCGACACCGCCTTTCTGATTGCCGAAGACGACCACATTGCCCAAGGCTTGCTCCTCGCGATTCGCTGGCTGCGCGGGGCCAATCGCGCGAATCTAGCGCCGCGAATCGCCGCACCGCCACTGACAAAAGAGACAGTCGACACGCGCGCAACCGCAGGTAGACAGTGCGGCCATGCGAGCAACGAATGGTCACTGCATTGGCACCATGCTGAAAGGCGGGCGAGCAGCCTGCCTCTCGCTGCGTGCCGCAGCCGGACTGATGGTCTGTGCGGGAAGCCTCTGCGCCCAGCCCCTGCCCGCTTCGGTGCAGGTGATTGCCCCATCCGAACAGACAGCCCGCGACAAGGAGCGCATCGATATTCTTCGCCAGGAGCTGAGAAAGTCGGAGGGGCAGCTCGAAAGCCTCGTGCGCCGCAGAGCCGAGCGTCTTGCCTTGTCCGACACGCAGGCCGTCAACGAAGCCGACGAACAACATGCTCGCCTGCTCGGCGATATCGCAGGCCTCAAGCGGGAGATGGCTTCGATGGTCCACGCAACCGGGCGTGCCCTGCCGACCAGGCCCGTCGCCGGCCACGGCCGGCATCGCGCGATCGCGGGCTGGAACGAGTCCCCTGCCCCCTGGTGGGATGTCTACGGCAACGGCCAGGCGGCAAGACTGCCTGCATCGCCGGCTGCCGCACCCGCACCCTGGGCAGGGCCTGCAAACCGATCCCTTCCATCTGCCGGAGTAGCGCCATGACCGCATACCTGGTTCACAGTTCGCCCCCCTCCACCCGGGCCGGAGGCGTCGCCGAATCGGCAGGGGCAAGCTCGGCGCATGCAGGCCGTCGACGCTTCAGCCGCCGCACGCTCCTGCGGGTCACGGTGTTCGCAGCCCTCCTTCCCGCCATCGCCTTCGGAGGCAGTCCCTTCGCCACCGGCGCGAACGCCACTCAGCAGCAACTGGTGGCCATCCTGACGCCGCTGGCGGCAGTCGCCGTGATGGTTTCCGGGGCCATGGCCTGGTTCGGACGCCTGAGCTGGTGGTGGATGGTCGCCGTGGTGATCGGGACCGTGCTGGTCTTCGGCGGTCCGCAGATCGTGTCCTGGATCCGGGGCCTGTTCGGGGTCTGAGGAGACAGAAGATGAGCCGCTGCCTGGGCATCGTCGCCGACCCTCTCTTCGTGGGCATGACGCGGCCCCCGATGGTCTGCGGCGTGACCTATGCAGCCATGATGTTCAACATCGTCGTCACCACCGAGTCGTTCATCGTCACCACGAATCTCGCCTGGCTGCTGGCCTTCGTGCCGGTCCATGGGGTGCTCTACCTGGTGTGCCTCTACGAGCCGAGGTTCTTCGATCTGCTGCAGCTGTGGGGACGCACGCGTCTGCCAGCCCTTCTGGTTGGCAACCTGCGGTTCTGGCGCGCCAGCTCGTACAGCCCGCTGGTGGTGGATTTGCCGGATCTTCGCGGCCGCCGGCGCTCCTGCTGCGCCGACGTGTTCATCTAGACGCCCAGCCCAGGGACGTGCGCGATGCCACTGCTCTCCCGCTCCAAGAAGACGCTGCGCCGCGAAGTCCGTGCCGCAGCCATGATCCCGCTCGCATCCCACGTGGACGAACACGTTGTGCGGACATGCGCGGGCGACTATGTCCAGACACTGCGGCTGGCCGGTGCGTCCTTTGAAAGTGCGGACGACGAGGACATCAACAGCTGGCACGAGCGGCTCAACGTCCTGCTGCGCAACATCGCCTCGCCCAACCTGGCGCTGTGGACCCACGTGATCCGGCGCCGCGAGACCATGTGCCCGCAGGGCCGGACCGTCCCTGGCTTCGCCCGCGAGGTGGAGCAGCGCTACCGCCAGAAGATGGCCAGCGAACGGCTCATGGTCAACGAGCTCTACCTGTCGCTGGTCTTCCGGCCGCAACCCACGCACATCGGCGACGCTGCACTGCGTCTTCTCAGGCGCGCGGATCCGGCGGGTGCACGAATGGAACTGCGCGACTCCCTCGACGCCTGCGGCAAGCTGCGCCAGGAACTCCTGGCGGCCCTGGAACGCTACGACCCGGAGGTGCTGGGCGTCTACAGGCTGCCGCAAAAGGATGCACTCTTTTCCTCTCTGCTGGAGTTCCACGGCCTGCTGATCAACGGGGAATGGCAGCGCATGCCACTGCCTCGCTCGCCGCTGAACGAAGCCTTGGCCACCACCCGTCCCTTCTTCGGCAACGAGGCCATGGAGTACCGAACGGACACTCGAACCCGCATCGGCGCCTTCCTGGGCATCAAGGAATATCCGACGCCCACCGCGCCGGGGATGTTCAGCGCCCTGCTGACGGCGCCGTTTCCGTTCGTCCTGACCCAGAGTTTCACCTTCCTCGCCAAGGGCACAGCCACCGACATGATGAGCCGCCAGCACCACCGCATGGCGGCCGCTGGAGACCTGGCGGTCTCGCAGGCCGAAGAGCTCGAGGACGCGCTCGACGACCTGATGAGCAATCGCTTCGTGGTTGGCGACCATCACTTCAGCCTCCACGTGCTGTCCGACGACGACACCACCGCCGGCGAGCCCGAGGGAGTCCACAGACTGAAACAACTCAACGACCATGTGGCCCGGGCTCGCTACCTGCTGGGCGACACCGGCATGGTGGTGGCCAGGGAGGACCTGGCGCTGGAGGCGGCCTTCTGGGCACAGTTGCCGGGGAACTTCTCCTACCGCAGCCGCAAGGCTCCCATCACCAGCCGCAACTTCGCGGCCATGTCGCCCTTCCACAATTTCCCCACCGGCCGCGCGATGGGCAACTACTGGGGCGATGCGCTGACCGTGTTCATGACGCGGGCCGGCTCCCCCTACCATTTCTCGCTGCACACCAGCGATCCGCGCAGCCCCGAAGGTGGCAGCCGGCGGGATGTGGGACACATCACGGCCCTGGGGCCTATCGGTTCCGGCCGGACCACCCTGCTTGGTTTTTGCATGGTCGCCATCTGCAATCGCCTCGACGCCACCCAGATCATCTTCGACAAGGACGAGGGACTGCACATCCTCGTGCGAGCGCTGGGCGGCCAATACCTGCCGCTGAAGAACGGCGCGCCCACCGGCTGCAATCCACTGCAGCTGGACGCGTCCGTTCCGGACAACCTCGAATTCATGAGGCACTGGCTCAAGCGCCTTGTCATGCGCACACCGAACGACCTCCTGACGGTGCGCCAGGAAGACGATCTTGAGCAGGCCCTGCATGGCACGCTCAAGCTCGAGCGCCCCTTCAGGCGGCTGTCACGGCTCGCGGCCTTCCTCGACATCACGGATCCGGAGGGCATGCACGCGCGTCTTCGCAAATGGTGTGACTCGGAACGCGGGGACTATGCCTGGGTCTTCGACAACGACCACGACGAGATGACCCTTTTGCTTGCCCGTCACGCCTTGGTCGGCTTCGACGTGACCGACTTCCTCGACAACGAGACGATCCGCGCGCCGCTGACCATGTACCTCTTCCATCTGGTCCACCAGATGGTGGACGGCCGCCCCCTGGTGTGCTGGATGGACGAGTTCGCCAAGCTCCTCGGCGACCCAGCCTTCACGCAGTTCGCCAAGAATGGCCTGGAGACCTGGCGCAAGAAGAACGCGAACATCGCCACCTTCACCCAGAGCACCAGTCACGTGCTGGGATCCAGCATCGCGCGGACCATCGTCGAGCAGACGCCCACCAAGATCCTGTTTCCCAATCCGGATGCGGACTACGACGAATACACCCAGGGTTTCAACCTCACGGACCGGGAGTTCGCACTCATCAAGCAGGAGCTCGAACCTGGCTCGCGCCAGTTTCTGATCAAGCAGAACCATGCGAGCGTGGTCGCGCAGCTCGATCTGCGAGGATTCGACGAAGTCCTGCATGTCATCTCGGGGCGCACCGGCAACGTCCGCCTCATGCGCGACTTCATCGAGAGATACGGGCCCCAGCCCGACCAGTGGCTGGCCCCTTTCCGCGCGGCCCTGGCCATCCATCCCGCCCGTTCAACCTCGCCCCTGGAGGTCTCCCATGCATAGGCGTCTTTTCCTTTCTTTCCTTCTTGCCGCGACGGTGTTCACGGCATCTCCAGGCGCGAAGGCCGGCATTCCGGTGATCGACGTCACGGCCGTTGCCAACCTGATGCAGCAGATCATGTACTGGCAACAGCAGATCTCCTCCATGCAAAGGCAGTACGACCAATTGAAGGCCTCGAAGGATCAGTTGGCCCAGACCTACGGCGCCATGACCGGCACGCGAGGCATGGAGCAACTGCTGCCGATTCCGGAGCACGCACGCAACTACCTGCCGCCCACGTACGGCGAACTGATGAGCACGCTCAATGGCTCATCGGCGAGCTACACCGGGCTGGCCGGGCATGTCCAGTCGATCATGAAAGCCAACAGCGTCCTTTCCGGGACGCAGATGGATGCGCTCAGCCCCGAGCTGCGTCAGATCGTCGAGCAGGGTCGGCAGTCCGCGGCCTTCCTCAACGGAATGACGCAAAGTGCCTACCAGAACACCAGTCAGCGCTTCTCGGCGCTGCAGCAGTTGATCAACCGCATCGCCACCGCTCAGGACCCCAAGGCCATCCAGGACCTTCAGGCTCGGATCCAGGCCGAGCAGAGCATGCTCACCAATGAACAGACGAAGCTGCAGAGCCTCTATCAGATCGCTCAATCCGAGGAGCTCACGCGCAAGCAGCGCATTCGGGAGCAGTCTGCTTCGGACATTGGCTCGACAAGGGGCCTTCCCGCCGTCACCTACTAGGCATGCAGGACCTATCCATGCAGAAGACGGTCCTGATGCTCCTCGCGGGCATCTCCACCGCAGCAACGGGAGTCGGGGCGTGTCGACTCTTCCATCATCGGCCCAGAGAGACCGCGCCCTCAGCAAACGCGAAGCCGGCCGTTTCGCCAGCTTCTTCGTTGAACCCGAACGGCGGCCAACTGACGCAGCAAAAACTTGATATCGGCAGCACGCGCGACCTGAAGCCGGTTCCCATCCCGCAGGGCAACGCTCACTAGTGATCTCGATCATGGGCTTTTTTGCTCAATTCTTCTCCTGGCTCGACAGTCAACTGACCAACTATGTTGGCACGCACTCGGCGCGGGTCGCGTCCGCCATCGAGCCCGCCGCCGTGACGCTCGCGACCGTCTACGTAATGATCTGGGGCAGCCTCAGCCTCGCCGGGCGAATCCAGGAGCCCATCTGGGAGGGCGTCAAGCGCATCCTCACCATCGCAATCGTCCTCGGTGCAGGGCTGCGCTTGTGGACCTACAACCAGGTCATCACGGACACCTTCTATCGGGCACCTGAGCAGTTGGCGGCCTCCTTCGTCGGCACCACAACTGTCGTGAATGTGATTGATCAGGTCTGGCTTGACGGAACGGCGGTTGCTGAACAGCTCCTCAACAAGGGAAGTGTGTTTGATCGCGACTTTGCGTTCTATATCGCAGGATTCCTGGTCTATCTGCTGGTCGGTCTGACTGTTGTCGTGACGGCTTTCCTGCTCGGTCTGTCGAAGGTGGCCATTGCGATCCTGCTTGCCTTGGGTCCGGTCTTCATCGTCCTGCTCTTCTTTGATGCCACCCGGCGATTCTTCGAATCCTGGACCGCACAGCTGGCGAACTACGCGCTCATCGGCGTGCTCACCGTGCTCGCCGCCGCATTGCTTCTCAACATTGTGAAGGCGTATGCGGCGAGTGCGGCGGCCACGGGCGCAGGAATCACCATTGCTGCCAGCGCGAGGGTCTGCATCGCCTCAGCCCTGGTCTTCCTGGTGATGCGCCAAGTCATGCCGATCGCAGCAGGGCTTGCAAGCGGTGTCGCACTCAGCACCTTTGGTGTCATCAGCGGAACGCTTCAATGGGGGCTCGGCACTACGAAGAGAACCAGCAACGAATTCGGTCGCGGCTTGCTCGACGGCCTCCGTCGAGAACCTGGCGGGCGGTGGGATTCATTCCGCCGTCTGGCAGGCAATCGCGTAGGTGCCGGCATGGCCTCCGTCGGCCAGATCGGCGCATCGCGCCGCGGCGGTACGGTCCTTCCAAGGGAACGGGTCATGCCGAGTTCCTCCCGCAATCGCTAGCGGTGGTGCATGCGATGAAACCCTGCGTCGCGCTCATCATGTTGGCCGTGCTCCTGGCGGCCTGCGGCACCCGTCCACCCCAGCCACCGGAGTGCGAGGGTCCGCTCACGCCGATCAACACGCCGGCCCGCACGCCGCGTTCGGGAGCAGTCAATGCGCCGTGACGCCGCGCCGGAAAGCTATCTGCTCGAGGCCCAGAGCTGGGAACTCGACCGCGCGCGTCGGGCGGAGCACTCCGCCAAGGTCGCGTGGATCGTTGCCAGTGTGTCCATTGTCATCGCGGTCCTCGCGGCCGCCGCCGTCGCCGGCCTTACGCCTCTGAAGCAGCCCGTCCCTGTTCTCATCCGGGTCGACAGCAGCAGCGGGATCGTCGATATCGTGCCCACCTACGAAGGAACAGCCGATATCGAGCAATTGGTGACCCGCAACCTCCTGCAGAACTACGTGATCGCACGCGAGCGCTACTTCTACGGCACCGCGGAGGCGGACTACGAGTTGGTCGCCGCCCAGAACTCGCCGCGACTGAACCAGGAATGGGCGAGCCTGTGGGCCACCGACAACCCAGCCTCGCCCTTGAACGCCTACAAGGACGGCACCTCCATTCGCACGCAGGTGCGCTCGATCACTTTCCTCAAGCTGGACAGCGGCAAGGACCGACTGGCCCAGGTGCGCTTTACCCGTTCCACGCGCGCGGGCGGCAACGGGGAGGAGCAGGCCAGTCATTGGGTTTCCACAATCGATTTCGCCTATGTCCGCCCGTCGAAGGACGACAAGACGCGCTCGCTCAATCCATTGGGTTTTCGTGTCGTGGAATATCGGCGAGAGCCCGAAGTCGCCACGATGGGCGCGGCACCCGGCAAGCAGGATGTGCGATGACACGCCGAAGTGCACAACTCGCGATCGGCTTGGCGGCGGAGCTGGCGTTCGCCACACCCTTTGCTGCAGCAGCGACCGTGCCACCGGCCGGCAAGGTCGACGCGCGGGTGCGGGTGGTCGCCTACAACGCCGATGACGTGATCATTCTCCAAGGCTACGTCGGCTACCAGATCCATCTGCAGTTCGCTGAGGGCGAAGAATTCGTGAACCTGGGCTCGGGTGACAACGGTGCCTTCGACGTCGGCACCGAGCGCAATCACTTCTTCATCAAGCCCAAGGAGCCAAGCGCTTCCACCAACTTCACCGTGCTGACCAATCGACGGGTCTACCACTTCGACTACGCCGTTTCGGCAGCCACGTCCACGGGCGTGGCCAGCAAGCGCATGATCTACTCGGTGCGCTTCGTCTATCCGGAGGACGAAGCCCGCGCTGCGGCCAAGGAAGTGGAGCGCCGCCGTGCGGAGGCCTTGTTGAATCGGGAGACGGTCAACCGGCCACGCAACGCCGACTACTGGTTCTGCGGCAGCGATTCACTCAAACCCGTGAGCGCCTACGACGATGGCGTGCACACCCGGCTGCGTTTCCGGTCGAGTTCGGATTTTCCGGCCCTCTTCGTCCGGAACGACGATGGCTCCGAATCGCTGCTGAACTTCCACGTCGAAGAAGACGAAGTGGTTGTCCACCGCGTGGCACGTCGCCTGGTGGTGCGTCGCGGCAAGCTGGTCGGCTGCATCGTCAATCAGTCCTTCGCCGGCAGTGGCGCGCGCGCCCCCACCAACACCACGGCACCTGGCGTGCAACGCGTCATCACGGGAGAGGGTCCATGAGCGTTCCGGACCATCCTCGCCATGGCACCCGGGTCGAGACACCGAAGGCATCCGATGTACCCGATATCGACCCGGATACCGGAGAGATTCTGTCTTCACGGCGCACCTCGGATTCACCGCGCGAGCCGCATCCTGCGGCCGGAACAAGCACGACGATCCGTGGCGAGCGCACCATCCCGTCGGTCAATCGCGAGCGCTCCATCCAGGCCCGTATCAGCGGCTTCCTGGCACTGGCCACGATCATCCTGCTGGGCGCCGGATTCTTGTTCTGGTACTACAGCACGCAGTACACCAAGACGCGGGATGCCGAAGAGGCCGCGAGAAAGGCGAGCGCAGTTCGTGCCGGCGGGGAGATGAAGGTGCCGCCGCTGGGTCGCATTGCCATTCCCGGGACTCCGCCAGACCCGGTGCCGATGACACCCGGCCCGCTCACACCGCCCTCGCCAGCAGTGACCAACACGAGTCCGCCGTCAAAGACGACCGAGCAGATCGCGCTGGAGCGTCAGCTGGGACTTCCCGTGCTCCGGCGTACGCAGGCGCCGCTGCACACAGGAGCCATGACACCACCAGCATCGGCGGAGCCGATCCTGGTGCCCGGCGGCGTTCCCGGGATGGCGCAGTTGATCGGGGCGCTGCAGGCTCCCAATGCCGGTTCGCCGACGCCCGCTGGCAGCAGCCTCGCAACCAGCCTTCGCCCCACCTCCACCCCAGCGGTGTCAGCCCAGCTGCTGCCCACGCGGCGCATGCTGCTGCCCAAGGGCACGTTCATCGATTGCACCCTGGAAACAGCCATCGATTCCACCTACGAAGGCATGGCCACCTGCATCGGCAGCAGCGACATCTACGGTGCCGATGGCAGGGTCGTGCTGCTGGAACGCGGCACGAAATACGTCGGCGAACAGCGCGGCGTTCCACGCCAGGGGCAGGGCCGGGTCTTCGTCGTGTGGAACGAAGCCCGCACCCCCGCTGGCGTGGTGGTCCAGTTGGCCTCCCCGGGCACGGATGAGCTCGGACGCAACGGCCTCCCGGGATTCGTGGACACCCATTTCTGGGACCGCTTCGGCGCGGCGCTCCTGATCTCGGTGATCGACGGCACGATGCAAGCCATCGCCGCTCAACAGCAGCGCGGCGCGCGTCTTGCCAGCGGCGGCGGCGTGGTGCTCGCCCCCCAGGGCAATCGGGATGTCATCACGGAGGTATTGCGCAGCACCATCGCGATCCCGCCTACCGTCATCAAGAACCAGGGCGAGCGGATCCAGATTCTGGTCGCCCGCGATGTGGATTTCAGGGGTGTCTATGCGCTTCGAACCGATCCCACCGCGCCTTGACCGGGAACCTGGCCACGCGGCAGAAGGCGGACAAGCCATGCGAGAACCCGCGCCTGCTGCCGAGTCCATCGAGCCGCCCTCGTCCCTCGCCCTCTTCCTGAGCCCGCTCAATCGCCTGCTGGACGATCCCGAAGTCACCGAGATCTGCATCAACGCGCCCGGCGCGGCTTTCGTGGAGCGGCAGTCTGGCTGGACCCGTGAGGCACTGCCGTTTGCCAGCTTCGACTGGTGCATGTCCATTGCCAAGCTCGTGGCGAACTTCACCAGGCAGCGCGTCTCGGCGAACGAGCCCCTGCTGTCCGCCACCCTGCCGGGCGGCGAACGGATTCAGGTCGTGCTCCCACCCGCGACGCTCGCGCAGACCGTTTCGATCACGATCCGGCGTCCGTCCAACGCACTCTGGACGCTCGAAGACCTGGAAGGCATGCGCCTCTTCGCGCCGACACGCAGCGCTCCCGCGACGCGAGCCCGGTCATCCGATGTCACGCCCCGATCCATCGAAGACAAGGAACTGGTGGACCTCCTCGCGCGCATGCAGTTCGTATCGTTCCTGCGTCGTGCGGTCCAGCTGCGCAAGAACATCCTCCTCTCCGGTGCAACCGGCTCCGGCAAGACGACGGTGGGCAAAGCACTGATCCTCGAGGTGCCCGCCGAGGACCGTCTCGTCACCATCGAGGACGTCATGGAGCTTTCGCTGCGCAATCAGCCGAATCACGTGAGGCTCTTCTACTCGCAGGGCGCCCAGGGTCAGGCCGAGGTCACGCCCGGCCAGTTGCTGGCCAGTGCGAAGCGGCAGCGGCCCGACCGGGTCTTCGTGTCCGAGTTGCGCACGGGCGAGGAGGTCTACGACTACCTGGTGTCCGTGAACACCGGACACCCCGGCTCGATCACCAGCGTGCATGCGGACAGCGCCGAGCTGGCCTTCGTGGCGCTGGCGCAGCTCATGAAGCGCAGCCAGGCGGGCCACGGCATGAGCACCCGCGAGGGGGTGGAACTGGCACAGATGAGCGTGGACATCGTCGTGCAATGTGCGAGAGACAGGCAAGACGGCCGGCAGCGGCGCATCGTGCAGGAGATCTGGTATGACCCAGGCACCAAGCTCCGAGGGCTTGCCTAGCCTGTTCAGGATTTCGGTCGCGCTGCTGGCTGCGGCGGTGGTCGGCCTGTATGTCGCGGCCCATGCCTTCCTGATGGCCATGGGATTGCCGACGCGGGAGGCCTCGTTGCTCACGCTTCGCCAGTACTGGGAGGCCCATGGCGAGCGGCCCGATGTACGGCGTGCGCTGGTCACGACGCTGCTCGCCTCCGAGGTCCTGTTGCTGGGCTTGGTAGGGGCGACGATGCTGCCCAGGCGCCGGCCCCTGCACGGCGATGCCCGATTCGCCACCCGGCGCGAGATCGGGAGGGCGGGCCTCCTCAAGGAGAACGGCATCATCCTCGGGCACCTGGGCCGTCGCTACCTGGTCCTGCCCGGCCAGCAAGGCGTCGAGCTCGAGGCGCCACCGCGCAGCGGCAAAGGTGTCGGCGTCGTCATCCCCAACCTGCTGAACTGGCCCGGCTCCGCCATCGTGAGTGACATCAAGGGCGAGAACTTCATGCGCACGGCAGGTTTCCGGGCCGCGCATGGTCAGCAGGTGCACCTGTTCGATCCCCTGTCGGAACACGAGTGCTCGGCGCGCTGGAATCCGCTCGGTTACGTGTCCGGGTCCCCCTACCGCTGCATCGACGACCTCCAGCGCATCGGCACGATGCTCTTTCCCGACCCGCTGGCCGGCGATCCGTTCTGGACCTCGTCGGCCCGCTCCCTGTTCCTGGGCATCGCGCTCTACCTCTTCGAGACCGAAGGCAGCACGCGCACCTTGGGCGAGGTGCTGCGCCAGGGAATGGCCAGTGATGCCGAGGGCTTCCAGAAGCATTGGAAGCGCGTGATCGAAGCTTGCGAGCGCGCCGGCTATCCCCTGTCGCAGGAGGCGGTGCGAAGTCTCTACGACGTGATCGACCTTGCGCCGACCACCGCCTCCAGCATCCGCAAGACCTTCACCAGCCGCCTGGACCTGTGGCTCAACCCGATGATCGATGCGGCCACCTCGGCCAACGACTTCGATCTGCGCGACCTGCGCAAGCGTGCGATCTCGATCTACGTGCAGATCAATCCCGACAACATCGCCCGGCTGCAGCCGCTGCTCAACCTCTTCTTCCAGCAGGCCATCGGCCTGCAGACGCGGGAACTCCCGGAAACCAATCCCGAGCTTCGGCTGCAGCTCCTGCTGATGCTCGACGAGTTCCCGGCCCTCGGCCGCATCCCTGTCATCGCCGAATCCACGGCCTTCCTGCCTGGCTACAACGTGCGCACCGTCGTCATCGTCCAGTCCGGTTCGCAGCTGATCGAGAAGTACGGCATCGAAGGCGCCAAGTCGATCCGCAAGATGCTGGCCGCGCGCATCGTGTTCCCGCCCAAGGAGTACGAGGACGCCGAGGCGATTTCGCGCGAATTGGGCACCTGTACCGTTCGCCAGAAGACTGTGAGCCGGCCGATGTGGGGTGGCGCGGGAGGTTCCGGCAAGGCGACGACGGTCAGCATCAGCGAACAGGCGCGCCGCCTGCTCCTGCCCCAGGAAGTCAAGGAGCTTGGACCGGATCGGATGATCCTGTTCTACGAGGGACTGCGGCCGGTGCTCGCGCGCCGCATCTTCTACTTTCGTGACAAGTTCTTCGCCAAGCGCGAACTGCCGCCACCACCGGTGCCGAAGCTGGATGTGGATCATCGCGGCTGTGCCACCCGCGACTCCCGGGCGGCGACGCCCGGTGCTGAGCAGGGAATGGCCAACGCGAACCCAACCCCCTTTGACAACGAAGCGGCGGGCCGCGACCTGAAGCTGGAAGACTTCTCTTTCGACTTTGGCGACGTGGTGATTCCCGCAGAGAAACTCAGCGACGAGGAGCTCCGGCGCCACGCCGACGAGTTCGTGGCACGGATCCTGGACTGATGGATATCACTTCGATGCACCTCGGATCGCCCGATCGTTCAGCGTGCAGCACTCATCCGGAGGAAGCCCATGTCCAAAGACCACTCCTCAGACAAAGCCGCGAGCGGCGCTGAAGACACCGATTCGCAGGGCTTTGCCGGCGAAGCCGAAGGAAGCGCGCCTCCTGCGGGCCGCGGCCGCCACAAGGTCCCCGATACGGTCGAGCGCCTCTACCTGCGCATTGACGATCGCTACTTCTTCCCGGATCGCACCCTGGCCTTCATCGACGACGGCAACCGCATCCGTGTGCGAACCGAGAACCGCGCGGCGCTGCAAGGCGTCGTGGCGATTGCTCAGGCGCGCGGCTGGCGGGTGCTCAAGCTCAAGGGTACCGAGTCTTTCCGACAAGGCATGTGGCGCGAGGCCACACTGCACGGCATCGAGGTCCACGGTTACAAGCCGACTCCGGCTGAAATACTTCAGGTTCAACGTGCGCTGAAGGGTTTGCAACCCTCACAGGAGCCTGAACGCAAGCCGACGCCACAGGCGGTATCGGTGCCCGGCAGCAATGGCTCATCGAGACATCGCATCCAAGGCATGCTGATGGCGGCCGCCGCAGCGCCATACCGGTTCGATCCGAGCGCGCGCATGTCCTTCTACGTACAACTTCGCACCGAAGGCGGCGATCGCACCATCTGGGGCGCGGACCTCGAGCGCGCCCTTGTCGAGTCGGCTTCGCAGCCGCGCATCGGGGATCAGGTCGTGCTCACACAGCATGGTACCCATCCAGTCAATGTCCGCGTGGCGACCCACAACGAGCATGGCGAAATGGTCGGCGAAAAGAAGGTGGTCGCGCAACGCACCCGATGGAGCATCGAAACGCCGGACCACCTTCGCGCGATCGAACGATCTGCCCAGCAGGTGCGCAGCGGAGAGCTGCAGGCCGACGCGATCCCGGCCGAGCACCCGGAACTGCACGCGGCCGCGCAATGCCTCAGACTGGCCGAGCAGTACGCCCGGCGCCTGACCAGCGATCAGGGTGGACAGCAGCGGCTCATGGAGCTGATCCGTGAGCGGATGGCTGACGCGCTGGCACAGGGCCGATCCATCCACCTTCCGGACCGGCGGCCTGACCATGTGCCACAGCACGTCCGTCAGCGCACGGCACGGAATCACGAGGAGCCGAGCCATGAGCGCTTCTAGGCGGCTCCCGAGTGCGGCGTTGAAGTTCGCGGCCTTCGCCGCGGGCTTTTCCTGCATCTTCTTGCCTTCGGCGCTCGCGGAAGGCGCGCCACCCACGTGCGCGCCTGTGCAGCCCCTCTCGTACATGGCGGCCTTCACGCCCAGCCTGGCATTGCCGCTCGTGCTGGTCGTCCGCACTGTACCGGCGCTCGCCGCGCAGTACAGCGCCGTGTGGCAAAAGCTGCGGGACGACGGCATCGATCAGCGCCCTGCGTATTGAGCCGCGCCATAGTCCGAGCCTACACGTCATGTCACGAAGCCAAACAGCATGCACTCGGGTTAAACAACCGGCGCCAACAACCTGCTGGACGGTCTCAGAAGGCTCGCTTGAAGCACTCAAGTGGGTGGGCCTGGTGCTCATGACGGGCGACCACATCAACAAGTACCTGCTGCATGAGGCAATCCCTGCGCTCTACGCTCTGGGGCGCATGGCAATGCCACTCTTCGGCTTCGTGCTCATGGCCCATCTGGCGCGCCCTAACGCTCTTGCAGCCGGTGTGCATCTGCGAGTCATGAAGCGTCTGGCGATCTTTGCACTGCTGGCCACACCTCCCTTCGTCCATCTGGTGGGCTGGTGGCCTTTGAACATCCTCGCCACGCTCCTGCTGGCGGTGCTGATCGCTTGGTTACTCGGACAAGGTGGATGGTTTCGCCGCTGCACTGCGTTGATTGCCTTTGTCTTCGGTGGTGCGATGGTCGAATTCTGGTGGCCAGCGCTGCTCAGTTGCCTGGGCGCCTGGGCCTTCCTGCGCAAGCCTGGCCATCTGCAACTGCTGGGGTGGGTCCTGGCGACGGCCTCGCTCGCAATCATCAATGGCAACTTCGCTGCCTTGGCCGCGCTGCTCTTGATTTGGGGAGCGAGTCAGGTCGATATCCCAATGCCGCGCAGCCGCTGGATCTTCTACGCTTTCTACCCAACGCACCTCTCGCTGATTGCCAGCGTGCTGCAGCCGATGTGATCCACCTGAAGGGACTGCACGAAACAAGACCTACCGGCCCCGCGATTCCCGTCACCTGGCGACGGAACGCTCCGCAGTCCGGCCTTTTGCCTGCTCCTTCCAGCGCTCCGCAAGTTGTCGTGCATCGGTCTGAACGGTCGGCATGCGTGCGACGAATCGATCCACCTGCGCGGCGAGTTCGTCGTCTCCCTGTCTTCGCAGCAGATCGGCCGTTGCGCGCCAGTCTGCTTCCACCTCTCCTCGGGTGTGCTGCATCTTCTCCTGACCGGCATCGAGACCTTTCCCTCCTGATTGGAGAATCCGCAGCACGCTGCTCAGCTTGGTCTGCATGAAGGTCGATGTCTTCGGTGATGGGCACCTGGCCCGTTCGTCAGACGATAGTTGCCTCGATGCCTGCAGCGCCCGGAGCCGATGATGGATTGCATCCTTGTGCGGCTTTCGGATCTGCCCCCTCACCTGCCGTGGCGTCGCATTGGCAGCCACACCCTGCTCGCGCATCAAGGCAGCGAACTGTTCGCGCCATTGCCTCAGCGTGTCCTTGCGGATGTACAGGCGCTTGCCAGGCTCGAACTCATGCTCGCTCTTGACCACCAGGTGCACATGCGGATGCGGCTGGTCGGTGTGCAGCACCATGGCATAACGGTGCTGCAGCGCGAAGTTCTCGCGCGCGAACACACGCGCCGCGGCCAGCACCTTCTCTGGTGGTGTGCCTGCCGGCATCGACAGGACGATGTTGTAGGCCAGCTTGGCGCGGGTGTCCTTCTGGCCCGGAGTCGGCCTCGGCTTGTGCTGGCTCCTGCACAGGTCTAACTGCCAGTCCAGCGTGATCTCGCTGGCCGCGCCTCGCCCCTGCTGCCTCAGCCCCTCGTCCGTCTCGATCGGCAGCTTGCCGTGCCGCCCGATGTAGTCCAGATGCGCCCGGACGCCGCCGGCGTCGCGGCCACCGCCAGAGACTTTCACCATCACCTCGGGCGTGCGACCCACCGTGCGCCGGATCTGTGCGAGCTCGTCTGCGCCGAAGCGCAGCTTGCCGCCGGGCCCTCGCCGTCCATGGCTCACGATGTCCAACGCCATGTCGCGCTCGGCGCCGGTCGACGGTCCAACACGGCTTCGCGCCAGACGCAGGGTCTGCCTAGGCATGGACGGCCTCCCAGCTCACGAGGTTTCGGCGCACCACGGCGGCCGTCGCCTCACGTGCAGCCTCCACCTCCCGCCGGACCATGGCGACCACGTCGCCCAGTTCCACGGCCACCGGCTGCGCACAAGTGTTCGGCATGCCGAACATTCGAAGCTGCCTTCCCAGCGCTGCCAGTTGAGCGCTGACGGCCTTGATCTGGTCCAGTTCGGTCGGCGGCATCACTGCCGAGCCATGGACATGGTTGTGAATCAGCATGACCAGGTAGCTGCCTGTTTTCATGCCACGGGCGCTCGCACGCTCCGCCGCCAATACGCGGTCTTCTAGGCGAAGTCGCAACGTGATGCGATCCGTCGCAACACCACGGACCGTTGCATCGGGCGAGCCGGGTTGTTCAGGGGCAATACGCGCCGTCGGACTGTGCACCGTCAGCGCATCGTCGATCAGCCTGGAGAGGAAGCTTGATTCGCTGAGTTGATGATGTGAGGCCAGCGCGGCGAACCGCGCCTTCGCTTCGGGCGGCACCCGGGTCCCAATCACGCTCGATCGAGAGGGCTTGGTCATCGCAACGCCTTGGCTGTTAACAATGTCTGACGGCAGTCTATCCTGCCCTCATAGCCGCACAAGGACTCCACTCCCCGTTCAATCTTCCTCTCCATGCTCTGCTCGCACGGTCCGTGGTTCAAAACAAGCCAGCGCACGGCTTCAGGATCAGCGGGATACCATCCGGTCAATTCGACGCGTCACACGCCCCTTCTTTTTCGGAACGGCCATGTCTGCCGGACTTGCGCTGGAGGTTTGGAACGACACGGAAAAAGATGCTCGCAAAGCGAGCAGGCAATACGGCAGTCGCCGTGATGGATGGCGATCACCTTGATCGCTGTCTCAGGCAGGTGCGCAAGCAATCCATCCGAATGCCTGCCGCGGCTGCGGCAGATATCCTGCATGACCCTCGCAATGTTCGGCATGCCGAACATGGCGGGAGGGGTTTCGCTGCTACGTACCGATCCCTCTCCCGCGGGCCTCCTGCGACAAGGAGACAATGGGACGCCGGCTCGATGGAAAGATTCAGCCGTATTGGACCGATTCAAAGAACCGAATGCCCTCCCCGTCCCCCGTCCTCATTGCCACAGCGGACCACCGTCTCGCCTTGCTGGGACAGCGCATTCACGCGCGTCGCAAGGCGCTAAAGATCAACGCCAAGACAATCGCTGAAGCCGCAAAGATCTCACGCATGACACTGCTCAGGATCGAGCGCGGCGTGCCCTCGGTCACGATGGGGGCGTACATGAATGTGCTGGAGGCCTTGGGGCTTGCCATCGACCTGAACACACCGGCAGTGCCACCCCTATCCGTCGTGCCTCCGGAGCGGATCGGGATCGTCGAAGCGCACCTTGGCGACAACAAACGGGTAGCTCGCACCGCCGCGGCGCGATGACCACTCATCCAGGCACCTCCAGATAGGGACGCATCACGCTCGCAACGCGGCAGATCTTGGCGTAGTGCCAGAGCTCGGCCACCGTGGCCTTCTGCTGCATGCGCGCAGTCCGCAGGGCTTCCAGCGCCACGTCCAGGCCGATCTTGTTGCGGTGCTTGAAGCAGTCCGCCACTGTCTTGGCCACGCCATAGACACGCAGTCGCACTTGCTCGCGCTCAACCACGTCGATGCCTGCCGAATAGGCGTCGCCGCAAGCCCGAATCATCCGGATCGGCGGATGCCCGATGCGCGGCGTGTGGCTGCCGCGCGGCATGGCGATCCAGACCTGGCGCGGCGGCTGTGTCGTCAACTCATGGAATTGCAGTGCGCTGAGCAAACAGAGCACCGCCCGGGGAACTTGGGTCGCAACGGCACGCCAGGTCTCGTGCTCGCAACCACAGCGTTCGGGCAGGCCGTACAGGCCGCGCCCCACCTTCTCCAGAAGACCTGCGTCGCTCAGACGCGCCAATGCGCTGCGGGGCACCGCAAGGGCGCCGAGATCCTTCGGTCGCAAGATGCCCTTGCAGGCCAATAAATCGAGAATGCGTCGGGTGTGAGTGTCCAGCAGGATGATCCGGGCAGCAGGGGCCATGTCACCGTCACCTGCAAGCGTTTGACGAAATCAAGGAACATGAGAGCGTGGCGTCGACGACGCACAGCGGCACATTCGCACCGGGGACCGGGCAACACGCACCCTCATCGAGGATCCACGCATGGCCCCAGCCGCCTGCCCACGCTCGTGCGGCCAGATTTGCATTCAACTGCGCGGGCGGAAGCCGCCAGTTTTTTTCCAAAATGCTGATGTCCGTACTCCCGGTGCTTGGAAAGAAAGAGTTCGCGAGGCCCACGGTCTGCCCACGGGACAATCGATGGACAGCTCGCAGGTAAATTCCATCACCGCTCCATCAAGAAACGAACCAGATGCCTCGGCGCCTGCGGTCCGTCGGAGGTCGTAAGCAAGAAGGAAAGGGCCGGAGCCGAAGCTCCGGCCCGCCGCGTCAGCGGCCGATGCGCGCGAGCGCCAGGCGCCACAGGCCCGTGTTCAGCCGCACGCTCTCGCGGATGGCTCCGATGCCCCGTGTACGCATCGCGCGGCCGGTGGCCGTGCGGCCGCACACGCCGCCGCGCAGCACGTGCTCCTGGACCGCATTGAAGGTCCGCCAGACATCGTCACCGATGTCGGCCAAACGCCGCCGCTCGAGCCACTGCGCAGGCTGCACTGGCGGCTCGCCCTGGCCCGGATAGCGCAGCGCCAGCGCCTCGCGCGCGAAGTCCAGCTGCTGCGCCTGCGAAAGGACGGTGGCACGCATCGCCTCGACCGCTTCGCCCACCCGTGCGAAGTCGCCCGCAATCCGCTGCGCGGCCTCGACCACGCCCGCCACCACATTGCCGCGATGGCTCACGTGGACCAGCCCGAAGTCGCCGATCGCCGCGAGCAGCCCGTTGGTGCACACGGGCCGGTAGAGCCCCGCGCGCAACTGGTAGGCGCTGCGCCCGTCGTGCGAGTTGATCAGCACGATCTCCCCGAGCACGTCGCTCAGCGAGAGCGACTGCACCACCGGCTGAAAGCGCAGCATGTGCAGCGCATGGCCCTCTCGATCCGCGTCGCCGCGGCGCGAGCGGGTCTGCACCGCCAGCGTCGGTGCGAAGCCCGCCTCCCCGAGTGCGCGAACGATCTCGCGCGTGCTGATGAAGACATACTTCGGCCCGGTACAGGCCGCGGCCTCCTCGGCGAACACCGCCGGTGCGCTCGCCGCGAGTTCCTGCGGCGACAGGGACTTCATGGCCGCAAAGGCATGAGTCGTTGGAGAGGAGGAGGACGAAAACGAAGACGAGGAAAAAACAGACGACGCGGAGAGAGGCATGGATGAAGTCATGAGGAGCTCCTGAGTGATGTGCAGGCGGGATTGCCTGCGTCACCCCGGGCTCACGCGGCAGCGCAGCGCTCAGGGCCGCCGAAGGCGCGCGGCACGCGCTGAGCACGCACGCACGTGCGCGCGCAGGGCCTTGAACGCGAGAACCGCGTGATACCCTGACCCGACACAGGCGAGCCCCTCCCGCTTGGACCTATCCTCTCCCGGCCCCTCTCTCACCATCTTGAGCTGTCGTCTTGCGCCATGTCCCGGACGCTCAAGAAAAAACCGCCGGGCATGCCGGCGGCCAGGCTTTCAAGGGCCTTCCACGCGCCTCAGGCCTGGATGCGCCCCGCGCTGCGAGCCACCTTCGCATAGGCACTCAGGCGCCGATCGGCGCGGAAATGCAGGTCCTGCTCGATCGGCAGCCCCAGCATGCCACGCAGCCCGGCCAGCTCCGACAGGCGTACGCAGCCCAGCTCCGGAAAGCCCATCCCGAGGTCGCACAGGCCGAACGCGATATCAGGGTCCCCGGGGTCGATCGCGCCGAGCAGCCAGGTGGCACCCGCATCGGGCGTGAACAGCTTGACCACCGGCAGCGGATCGAACTCCGCCTGCGCCCACGAGGGCATGCCGTTGGCCAGCAGTTGCGCGAACTGCGCGTCGGTGAGGAATGAAAAACTGGAAGCAGCCATGGCGTTCTCCTTGAACGGTTGCGGGCGGGATTGCCCAGTACCGTCGCGGGCACGCCGCAGCGCAGCGGTCAGGGTTCGAAGACGGCCCCTAGGGCCGCCAGCGCGCCGCAAGGCGCGCGCAGACCTTGACGGCGAGAACGGTGTGCCACGATGAAGGAGCCAGCAAGCCAGCCCCACGCACCACCACTGCCGCCTTGTTTCTCTTCGACGAAGCGAGCCGCGCCTGAGACCTACACAATGGGCGGGAGGCGTATCGCGCCGTCTCGGGTTCAATTCAGGTCATTCTTGCCAAAATTTGCCATCAAATCTATCATCACGCCATGAGCACGATGAACATTTCCCTGCCCGACGCGCTCAAGTCCTTCGTGGACGAACAAGTCGAGACGCGCGCATTCGGGACCAGCAGCGAGTACGTGCGTGAGTTGATCCGCAAGGATCAGGAGCGTGTGCATCTTCGTGGCCTGCTGCTCGAGGGGGCCGCGTCAGCGCCTGGGAGGCCGGCCGACGCGGCGTACTTCAAGACGCTGCGCGACCGGGTTCGTGCAGCCGGCAAGCCGAAGGCCAGCGCGCGCAAGTGAAAGCCAGGGAGATCGTCCCGCGCGCGCAAGCCCACGAGGACGTAGACGCGATCATTGAGCACTACCCGAGCGAAGATGCCGAGCATGCCGCGCTGGGTTTCATCGACGCATTGGAAGAGGCCTACGCGCACATTGCGCGCCACCCGTCCACCGGCTCACCACGGTACGCGCACGAACTGAATCTGCCGGAGCTGCGGTTCTGGCCGTTGACGCGCTATCCACACCTGGTCTTCTACGTCGAGCACGGGCCACACATCGATGTGTGGCGTGTCTTGCATGGGCAGCAGGACATTCCTGCGCGGATGCGGGTACCGGGCGAGGTCTGACGGCCTGACAAGGCCTGGTTCGAAGACGGCCCCTAGGGCCGCCAGCGCCGCGCCCAGCCGCTGCGCGCAGCCCTTGACGGCGAGAACGCCGTGCAACGCTGAAGGCACCAGCAAGACCGCCCCCACCCTCTTCTCCCCCTCTGCTCCCCCCGCTTTCTGGCTCCCCGGGATCCGGGCAGCACGCGCACCGCGCGCCCCGCTCGGAACGGATCCCTTCAGGGGCACCGCGACAGGGACTTCCTGGCGACGAGGGCTTAGGTCGATGGAGAGGACGAGGACGAAGAGGAGGAGGAAGAAGAAAAAGCCGACGCAGCGGAGAGAGGCACGGATGAAGCCATGAGGAGCTCCTGAGTGACGCGCAGGCGGGATTGCCTGCGTCACCCCGGGCTCACGCGGCAGCGCAGCGCTCAGGGCCCGCCGCAGGCGCGCGGCACGCGCCGAGCACGAAGCGGCGCCCCCTTCCCGGTGTTCGGCATGCCGAAGACCGGCAAGAACAAGCACGGCGCGCACGCACCCTTGCTTTGGCACATCGGCGCGCCGGTACTTCGATCCGCAGGCGGCGCGGCAACGCACCGTGGACCTCATGGCTGCCACTAGGCGCTCATCTGGCCCATCGTCATCCGCAACGGCGAAGACCCGGGCAAGGTTCTTCGCAAGCCGGGCCATCCAGCCGTATTCAACAATTCAAGAGAACCTTATTTTGAGCAAAATAAAGAGCACTTAAAGTCCCAGGAGACTCACATGGTCATCTCGGTGCGCGACATCGTCCCCTTCTCCACGGCTCGGACACATTTGTCCGATCTCGTGCTGGAAGTCCAGAACGGTGCGGAAAAGATCATCACCAAGAACGGTGAACCGGCGGTCGCCGTGATTGACATCAAGCGACTGGATCACTATCACCGGCTGGAACGCGCGCATGTCCACTTGCTCTTGTTGGAAGACGTGGACAAAGGCCTTGCCGACGTCAAGGCCGGCCGCACCATTGACGCCAGAGCGGGGCTCAGCGCCTTGATGAAGCGCAAGCGCAGGACGGCGACCGGCGGGCGCGACAAGGACTGACTGAAATGCGGGACGCCGACGGCGATGAACCTCGAGCCAACGTCCGATACGCAGCGAGCTTCGCCCGGAATCTGGAAGCTATCGAGACGTACTGGTTGGAAAACGGCTTCATCGAAGGCTACGACCGTCTCTTGGTTGCATTGACCGAGACGGTGGTGCCCAACCTGGAGCGGCATCCGGGCATGGGACGCCTGTTCCTGGAAAGATCCGTCGACTCGGTGGAAGCCGAAAGAATCGGCAAACGCATCGTCTCCCAGTTGTCCGGGCTCGGGCGGGATGCGCGTATTCGCGAATACGCGATGGACGATCATCTGGTGCTCTATGTCCACCTGCGCACCAGGTCAGATCCGTCGGGCGCCGAGCAGCTGCTGGCCGTCAAACATCAGAAGCAGCTCGGGTGCGATCTGTTTGCGAGGAACAGATAGGCGCAGGCACCGCGCCGGATGCCGGTCAGAGGCCCATCCTTGCCGGTCGCCTGCCGCACGGCGTCAGGAGCATCACCGACGCCCGCAGGGTCCGCCGGCGTCTTTCTTGGGCCTTGTTGGCATACGACAGCACTCTAAAGTTGCCGGGGCCGTACGACCTGCCGGTGCTCGTTCGGCACGCCGCACGAACACCGAGAGGCAGGCAGAAGGAAAACAAGAAAAGCGCGTCGGACCGAGATCGCGGCTACGCCGCGTCACGGCGCCGGATGGCCGGCGACCGTGGGTCACAGGCACCCGGCCGTGCGCTTGAGCGTCATGCGCGACCGGCTGGACCCCGGCCGGACTGGCCAGCCCTCCACGAGAACCACGGCCAGGTGCTCGGCATGGGTCAGCACGAAGACGTGCTCGCGATGCCTTCGGGACTCGTGCCGGCAGGACCACTTCCCTCTGCGTGAAGCTGCGTGCCCGTGCCTGGCAGGCAGCAGGGCAATGGGGTTGCCACTTTCATGCGGGGTATCCCTGGCTTGCCTGGCGGCTCAGCGAACGGGCACCGCCATGCTGCACCTGCTGTAGACGACCTTGCAGGAGGTATCGGCGCACAGCTCCAGCACGGTGCTTTCCGCTTCGCTCAACTTGCGTGCGCTCGCAACGCTGTAGTGCGTGTCGCTCTTCGCGAGCGCGACGCATCCGTTGGAATATGCGGAGACCAGCTCGCACTTCTTCGATCCCAGGGAAATGCAGTTCGCCATGGCGATTCTTTCCGCCTCGGGTCGGCTGGATTTGTCGCGCGACGCACCGATGTTGCCCGTGTACTGGGCGTCCAGGGCGACCGCTCCCCATCGCTCGATGTACGTGACGCTTCGTGGCCCTGACGAGGCCTGTGCCCCGGCTTGGCCGGAGCCGGGGAGAGGCCTGCACGAGGACGTGCCTGCCCCGCCCTCAGGAACCATGCCAGTTGGGCAGCCGCCCTCTGCATGGGACAAGGTGACCGTCACCAACACGCAGCAAAGCAATAGTATTTGCGCTCTCATCGACATCTACCTCGGGTCGGCTCTGCAGGTCAGCGAACGGCGATTGCCTTGCTGCAGTCGGCGAAAACGACTTTGCAGGAAGCTTCGTCGCACTGCTTCATCGCCGCGCCCTGAGCGTCGCTCGGTGTGGGCCGGCTCGCGATTCCAAAGTGAGCGGTGCTCTCTGCCAATGCCACACAACCGTTGGAATAGGTCGAGATCAGCTCGCACTTCCTGGAACCCAGGGAGAGGCAGTTCTCCATGGCGATCCTTTCTGCTTCGGTGCGGCTGGACTTGTCATGCGAAGCGCCCACATTCGCCGTTGCGTGGGTGTCCATCGCAACGGCCCCCCATCGCTCGATGTACGTGACGCTCCGGGGCCCCGACGGGGCCTGCGCCCCCGGTTGGCCAGGACGCCGGCAGGAGGACGCGCCCGGGCCGCCTTCGGGAACCGTGCCGGCGGGGCAGCCGCCCTCCGCGTGAGCGAGCGGCTGAATGCCGAACAGGCAGACGAGCAGGGGCAGGAGGAATCTCATGGTGACCGGAGATCCCGATGCGGACCATGTGTCTCGCTCATGCAGTTTCCTCGCCATATTCAACCCTCCTCAGTAAGTCCTGCGCCAGACAAGAAAGATGTCCTTGCGGAAATTGCTGTCCTTGTTGCCGGGAATCTGCTCGTCCCGCGTCGGAATGAACATCGCCGTGTAGACGCTGATGGTGCGGTCGTCCACCTCGAGGTACATATCCGGCGCGCCGGCGACAGGACCTGCGTGGAAGTCGGTCATCTTTTCCCTGGGAACGGCATGCCAGACCAGCTCGTCCCGGAAGATCCGGCCGATGTCGACGCTCGCCTCGTGCGTCGCACCGTCCTTCGATGTCCAGCGCACCTCGGCCGGACCAGGAAAGTTGCGGATACCGAGTTCCGTCGATCCCCATGCATTGCCGTTGTCGTCTGCGGGCTTGGGCGGCGAGGCCTTGCCGTCGGGCTGCCGCGCCTGCTGGTGGCCGTTGTAGACGACCGTACAGCCGACGCTGTCGTAGCACAGCGCCTGGAAGTTGTGGCGCTTGAAGCGCAGCGGGACCTGCCGGGTCAGCGCCGGCGGTTCGATCTCCTGCTCCCGATCGGCCGGTTGGGCATGACCCCATCCGGCCGGCTGAAGAAGCAGACAGAGCAGCAAAGGCAACGCAGTGCGATGACGCATGACCGAGCCGTTCTCTATGGTTGCTTTGCGCGCTGGCAACCCATCTGCTTGATCAGCGCCGACGGATCGTCGGCATCGAAGAAGAATGCCGAATGGACCGGACTGGAAGCAGGATCGGGCCAGGCCTGGAGCCTGCCGCGCGCGAACAGCTGGCGCCCTTCTCCGGGCCAGCTCAGGCGCATGAAGACGTCCCTGCTCCAGGGCGCCATGCCGCCTTCGTCCCACGCGCAGTGGTCGGCGAGCAGCGTGACGGTCACGCCGGGCTCGAGCTGCTGCCGCAGGATCTCGCGGAACTGCGTGGTCGGCTTCTGCCGGCCGGCCGGCGGGATCAAGACGCCAGCCGACGTGGTCCGGCCTTTCGCATCGCGCTCGATGGTCAGCACAGCCTGCACGGACGGCTTGCCGGGTGCGCCGGGCAGCTCGATCGTGCCTTCGGCTTCGGGGCCCGCATCCTTGCCGTTCGTCCACCGAATGCCGGGGTGCGGTGCGTAGGGGTTGTAGGAGGCCTGCCTGACGACATCGCCGAGCAGCAGTTTGAGCGGCGTGTCGTTGGCCGGCGCCGTCTGCGGCGATTGGGCGTATGCAGCGCTTGCGAGCAGCGAAACCGACATCGCGAGGGCGCGCAGACTGCCGCAGGCAATTCGTGAAGGGACCCGGCGCATGGGAGTTCTTTCCTTTTCCGGGTCAGGACGCCTTGCACCGCATGCCTGCGATCCGCAGCTGCGGCTTGCTTCGATAGAAAACGAAGTTCGTGACACCCGGCCCCTGGTTGCCGCCGTCTTCATCGACATAGGTTTCCGCGAACAGCGGCATGGCGATGCCGGGGATGCCCAGCTCGTAGAAGGCGTTCTTCTGCGTGTTCGGTGCGCTCGTGCCATCGTCGAGCGTGCAACGGCCGGCAATGGGCTTGACCGCGGCATCGCTGCCGAACTGCCGCTGCAGGATGCCTTGCGTGTCGTCGCTGGGGTAGAACTTCTGCAGTGCGATCGACAGCACATCGCTCGCATTGCCGTGGAGCACCACGCCGACGTGGCCTTCGTTGTCCTTTTTGACGCCGGCCTGCGCACCGACCTTGCCATCGGGTACATCCACTTCGCCGAAGCCGGCGAGGAGCATGTCGCCGCCGCGATAGTGCGTGGCGTCGGGCGAGACGGTATCGGGGTTGTCCAGCGGCTTCGCGTCGCTCCAGCGCACGCCGGCCACACTGTCGAACGCTGCCCAGGGAGCAGCGGCCTGGCCACCGAGCACGCCCAGCAACCCCTGCAGGGACGATGCCTCGGCGCTGACCGGGACAGGGGTGGCTGCGGGGGCCATGGTGGAGTTGGCAGGCGGCGATGCAGGCGATGTTGCAGCGGGCTCGCACGCGCTCAGGCAGATCAGCAAGGCACCAGCCGATGCGGCACGCAGGCTGGTGCGACGCACGCGCGCGGACAGGCATTGCATGTGAAGGGCTCCTCGGGTTCGATGAAGTCAGCGAAGGCGCTGCGCATTCAGCGGCACTTGACGTCGTAGTCCGAGACGGTTGGAAGGTCCTTCTCGCCCACGGTGGTCAGGGTCAGCCTGCCGGCCGGACCGGCATAGCCGAAGTCGCAGTAGGCGAGGCCGGTGCCCGCGCAGGACTCGGCCTCGGTGATGCCGCGTCTGACCAGCGCGGCCTGCCTGGGTTCAGGGCTGGCCCCGCCCCGCACAGGCTTCCAGCCCTTGTCGGCCAACGCCTTGCGCGCCTTGTCGATCGGCATACCGTAGACGTTCGGCACCTTGGCCTGCCCCTTGCAGACCGACTCTTCATCGGCCAGCTTGCCCAGGCGCACCGTGCCGTCGGCCTCGACATGCAGATCGCCCACCGGCGAGCCGACGATGTCGCCGTCCCACACGCGCACGGCGCCGCCTTCGAGCGCGGTCAGGTTGCCGATGGCGGTGTCGTCTGCCGACTTGCCGTAGGCGAGCGCAACGAGCTTGTCGCCGTCGAACACGGCCACGTTGCCCTGGGTGATGTTGCAGGTGCCGCTGGTGCCGGCTTCCATCTGGCCGGCGAAGCTGACGGCGCGGTAGGCGCCCAGCGGCAGGTCCGCCATCACGGCCCAGCCCTGTGCGGCCACCAGCCGCGCCGCCGCCGACTTCGGCTGGATCACGCGCCACGGGCAGCCGTCGCGGTCGCTGGCGCTGCCGCCCGCCTTGGGCAGGTTGGCGATCGCCTTCATGCGGATGTCCTTCAGGTCGGACGCCACGCGCGGTGCGGACGCATCCGTTGGTGCATTCGGTTGCGCAGCCGCCGGCAGCGAAAGTGCGAGGCTGAGCGTGAACGCAGCCCCCAACACGGCAGATGCATCCATGAGGTTCGGAAATGGGCGTGACAGCATGAGGAGAGCTTGGGAAGACGTTGGTTTCGAGGCGTGGCTGACGCAACGATTGTCGAAGCGTAGCGGGTATGGCGGCGTCCAGTTTCCACCTGATGTAGATGAAATTGCACCTTGGCCCAGAAAGTGCGGGACTAGGATGCGCGCTCGATGTCGCGACTCCGCGAAGATATCCGATGCATGCCTCGATGCCGTCCAGGCTCACAGGATGCGATGTTCCTGGCGCAGCGTGCCTGCGTTGCAACGCCGCTCGGCGATGATGCTTGGGTCATGAGAAGAGAGCTCGTTGCCATGAATGAGTCGGACGCCGTTCCTGTCTTCAGGTTTTCCACGGTCGACTACCCCGAGCGGGATCGATTTCACCTCTGGGTCAAGGACAACCTCTGCGACTGCAGGTTCGAGGATGACGGCTACGGCGCATTCGATGCGGAAGCCACCGGCGCGGCACTCGGCCCGCTGGTCATCTCGGGGAGACGCTGGCCCAAACGGCCGCGGCCTTTGACCTACGCGGTCCATCGCAACGCACGGCGCATCCGACTGGACGGCCAGGAATCCTTTCGCTTTACGTTGCTGCTCAACGGGCAAGTGACCCGTCGATCGATGGGCCCGGATTCCATCAAGAAGCCCGGTGATCTGTTCTTCTACGATGTCGCGCAGATCAACGATTGCATGGTCGAAGCCGGGGACGTGATCAGCGTCGTCGTGCCCAGGCACCTGCTGCCCGGCTCTGCTGCACTTCTGCATGATCGAACGCTCGGAAGCGGCATCGGCCGCCTCCTGGGCGATCAGATACTGTCGCTGTTTCGCAATCTCTCCAGCCTGCAGCACAAGGACGTGCCCGGCGTCGTCCAGTCGACGTTGCTGCTCATGGCTGCCGCCGTTTCGCCAACGGTCGAGGCGATTCACGAGGCGAGCAGCCCCATCCGCAGGGGCCTGCTCGAGCGGATCCGGCATCACATCGATGCGCACCTGCTGGAGCCTGATCTGACGCCCGAGCGGATCTGCCGGGACGTCGGCGTGTCGCGGGCCAAGCTCTATCAACTGTTCGAGGAAGACGGCGGGATCATGCGGCAGATCCGGCGCAGGCGACTGCGTCATGCCTATCAGGTGCTCAGTGACCCTCAGCGTCAACATGTGCGAATTGCGGAGATCGCATGGAGCCATGGCTTCTCGGACGAGAAGTACTTCTATCGTCTTTTCAAGGCCGAGTTCGGTCATACGCCGAAGGAGACAATGGAGCGCCGCTCAGGCCCGACGTTTCTGCCCTACGGTCAGGTCCCATTGAACGCGGGGAGCAGCCTTCCTGGATGGACGTTGCCATTCGGTGTGCTCAACAACTGATCGGGTGTTCAGCGTTCCGACCGGCCGATTCTGAAGCTGACGGCAGCGAAGAGATCACAAGACCATGAAAAGAGCACTCCTCATATTTTTCCTGGCCTCGCAGAGCGTGCTTTTCTTCGGTCCCCAGGCTCGCGCGCAGGTGGCTTGCCCTTCGGGTTGGATCCCCTATAGCGCGACGTCCTGCGGGCCCGCACCCAATTCGCAGCAATCTCCCAAGCCCAACGACCATGGCGCCCCCCTCCAGTTGGGGTCTCGTTGGGGGGCGATCGCCACCGATGGAGTGAAGGGTGTGCTCGGGACTGCCACCGGGGAGCGCAGCGAGCAAGGTGCCGCAGGCAAGGCATTGGCGGATTGCCAGGCCAAGGGGGGAGCGCCCTGCAAGCTCCAGATTTCCTATGCCAATGGATGCGCAGCGATGATCGTCGGGGGTCGTGGATTCAGTACGGCCTACGCCGGCACCAAGGAAGAGGCCATACAGAGAGCCATGGCGGTCTGCCGCAGCGATGGCGATACCGAATGCCATGTGTACTACACCGATTGCAGCCTGCCGAGACGGGACTCCTGGCCGCAGGTCTCTGTCCAGAGACTGCCAGCGTCATGGCTTACGAAGAGTGGAAAAGATGCGACTCAAAATCCTTCTGGCTGGTTGCGTGGCTTGCATCAACACTGCCGGACACGTTCGGAAGCCCCGTCCTCCAGGCTGGGTCGACGCAGAGATACCAAGCGACCGGTGCACCGAGCTGCACTGTGGCTGCACCGCATTCAGCTTGCCAAGGCAACCGAAGTAGAGATGTCCGCCCCCAAGGTACACAGACCTTTCCGGGGCGCATCACTTTCGGGCGTCACAGAGGAGTTGCACGATGACACTGACAGCCAGCATTGACGAGATCGCCAGCAGCCTGGACGGGCTGGATCCGCCCTGGCTACCTCGCTACGACCTGCGCGCCTATGCCGCCAAGGTGGACAACGAGTGCGGATACACCTCCGACATGATGGTCGGCATGGAAATACACACGAAGATGTTCGAGGAGGTCGTGGCCTTCGTGCAGTTGTGCGGCGCGTTTGCTCAATTGCACCCCTCGGATGCGAGGCAGTATGCGTGTATGCGTGATGACAGGGCGGGGATCGACGACGCGCTTGCCCGCAATGCCAGCCACGCCTGCCCGACCTACACAGGGTTGCTGGCGCTGCTGATCGAGCGGGGCATTCTTGTGCCGCGCGCGCAGAATCCGGCCTCACCTCGGTAAGGCATGGCGCACCAGCCCGTGCGCTGCTGCATCCTGAAGGGCGCGCGGCTTCAACATTTCGCTTCCCACCGGCGATGGCCATCACCGCAGCTTTCGTGCGTACCTTGGCAATCGCGGCGGAATCGCCAGATGCCTCAGCCACTTTCTGTTCTTTGATGGCGTTGACGACAAAGGCATCCAGTGCCGGCTCGATGACCCAGACAACCCCTTCAAAGGGGCCGGCTCGGCTCGGCGCGTTCTGCGAATTTGTTGAGCCCCTGCTGCAACTGTTCGAGATGCACCGGATGGTCCCTGAGCACGTCGCGCAGCCGCGGAGGAATGGGTGGGGAAGCGAGTCTAGGCATCGCAACTGCCTCCTGCAAAAAATTCGAGGGCCATCGACCGGTGAGCCTGGTGGGGCCTCGTCCAACGGTCCACTGGCGGCATCATTCGGACACCTCCTTGTTCTCCTGGAAGTAATTCCAAAAGCCGTCATGGCCAAGCCAGCGGGCCTTGGAGCGCGCCCGGAGCATCGCCCGTTCCTTTTCCCTCGCCCGCTCGATCGCGGTGGGGTCGCCGCTGGCCTCCGCCGCTTGCCGTTCGTCGTGTGCCTGGGTCGCGAAATCTGCCAGCTCATCTTCAAGCGACCAGATGGCTTCATCGAATGGCTGCAGCCTTGGTGCGGCGTGGTCCGCGAATTTGTCAAGCACCTTCTGCAGCCGCGCGATCTGTTCCGGATAGTCCTTGAGCAGCTCGAAAAGCTTCGTGGGAATGGGTGGCGAAGCGAGTCTTGGCATCGGCTGACCCTCCTGCAAGCAAATAGGGGGGTTTCGCTGGCCGTGAGTTGGGCGTGTCGTCGGACTTGTACGTTCATCACACGCAGTGGACGCCTTGCTTCCTCCGGGGCGACTTGACATCGCATGAGCCTGGTCGGGCAAGGTGTTCGCGCAAATCACGGACTTTCTCGTGCCGGGCGGCAGGATTCCGCGCGTTTCCCTTCTTGAGATAGATCGAGTGAAGCTATGGCTCCTTGGAGCGAGGGAAATCCGCAGCTCCAAGTTCGAGCGCCATGCTCCTGATCGCGTTCAGCGTGCCGTAGCCGGGGTTCTTCCGGCAATGCTTCACCACGTGGTTCACGACCATCTTCTCCGAGAGGTCTGGGTAGATCCTTTGTGGGTTGTACGTGTTGTATGCGGAGATATAGCCGCGCGCGTACTGATGCAGCTGGGCGCGGACCGACGGGTCTCGCTGATGCTCAAGGACCGTGCGGCAGGGCAGACCCTCGTAAACCGAAATGACGGGCTTCGTGGCAAACGCCGTTGAACCGAAGAGTGCCGCGACAAGAAAAATTGCTTTCACAGGAGTTGACTTTGCTTGGATTTGCAGCGGCTGCAATGCGAGCGATGCGGGGACATCAAGACGTCTCACTCGAGGAGGCGAACCGCAAGCGAAGAAGTACAACTGCCGTGCAAACGAGCTACCGTTGAACAATATGCCATGGCTCACCTCCTAGCGCAGCGGTTCGAACGACGGCGATGTGAAGCCGCCCTCCATCGTGCCGCTCAATGCAGTGCCGCTGCAGGTCCACGTCCAGCGCTCGAACGTGTAGTTGCTCTGGATCCAGCGATTGCCGGCGGCGTCGCCGCCAGGCGAGCGAACCGACCAGCCTATCTCTGCGTTGTAGTGTGCTGCATCGCGTCCGTCGATCACGACGCCTTTGGTATCGACGATCTTTTCGCGCGTTGCACCGTTCTCGATCGGCTGAGGCCCCTTGTCTGCGCCGCTCTTGTCCTGCGCATGCAACTGCCGCAGACGCTCCACGCACGCGGCGAAGCTGGCGAATGATTCCGGTGGCGTCTGGCGCAGCGGCAAATGTCCGCTCGCATGGACCGATGGCGCGAACAGTACCAGCACGCTCAGCAAGCAGGGGCTTGCGTCGAGTCGCTTCATCCTTGAGCTTCCTGTGTATGTTTCATTCTTGCCTGCTCCGGTTGTCGTCCTTCCAGAGGACACTGCCACTCCACTTGTGCTGCAAGGATCCATGATCGCTGCGACTGGCGACCTACCTCCGCCAGACGGTCTCCCAGTTTCGCCCGTACGGATCGAAGGCAGTGATCGATTCGGACGTCACAGGGCAAGCAGGATCGAGCGGTGTGGAACGTCGGTACGGAGTGTGCATGACCTTCCTCGCGCCGAAGTGGACTCCGCTGAGTAGATTGGTGGAATCTCGTCCCACGCGGTCATCCGATGATCTCGACCTCGCCGTTTCCATTTCACGGGCGCTTCTCACCATCTTCATTCAATGCGGTGATGAGACCGTCATCATGGCGATCCCGTCACCCGCGAGAGTTCCATGAAGAAGATCCTGAATCTAGGGCTAAGCACCGTGATCGCGTTGTCGCTCGTACTTCTGTCCACGGGGGCGAGCGCCTTTTCCGGCGACGCCACGGACAACGCATTCGCCGCCTTGCTTTCGATGCCAGGCGCCGAGCCGGAGCAGGGCTACTGGGATTTTCCGAAGCCTGATGACCTGCCGGCGCGCGACGAGACGGCCCTGATCACCTATCTGGCGAAGCAAATGAAGGACGGCGCGGACCCCAATGCCTACCGGCACCTCGGCACCCTGCTCCACCACGCCATCCGCGCGGGCCAGCAACGCACCGCGATCTGGCTGCTTGCTCATGGCGCGGATCCGCGCAAGACGCTCCAGGGCGGCACGGACACCGCCGTGACACTCGGCGTTCGCTACAAGCGCGAAAAGGTCCTGCTGGCACTGAAGTCGACCTATGGCCTCGTGCCCGACACGACGCCCGCGTCATCAGCAAAGCCGCCACCCCAGCCCGTGGATGCCAGGCGCATCGCTTCACTGACCTTCGGCTCCCCCGCCGACGACAAGCTGGCGCGGGACTACATGCGCCGGGTGGCGATATCCGTGACCTCCTACAACCCCCAGAGCGACCGGACGGCCACCAGCGAGGCTGCCGTTGGTCAATGGACTGCGCTGGCCGCCCGCCTGAACCCCGAGGTCTATGCCCGCATCATGGACGACGATCAGGCCGTGAGCGACCTGGTACTGATGCACAGCCGCTCCGCCGCGGGCCTGGACGCGGCCCTGTCGGGCGTGCCCGCTCCGGTCCTGCAGCGTCGCGTGAACGCCGCGGTGCGCGGCCTGGCGCAGCGTGCCGCGCTGCTCGGGTCCTCGGGCGACGCCCTCCCCGCCTACGGGCTGGCACCGGAGCTCTGGCGCACGCTGTGGCGACATCTGCCTCGACCGATCGACTACACCGAGTGGCCCTCGCTGGCCGGGCGGATCCAGCCCGAGCTCTGGGGCGAGCTGTTCGCCAGCGGCTACGCCAACCGCGACGCGAACACCGCGTTGCAGTGTGCGCCTGCCGAGATGGGCGCGAAGGCCTTCGAGGCCGCTTGGCCTGTCATGCTTGCGCAGTTCGGCAACGCCCGCGACACCGTACCGATCACGATACTGAGCCAGTTCCGGCTCATCGGCTCGCAGTACCCCGACTGCGCAACCTCCAGCGAGGCCGACACCCACGCAAAGCTGCTTTTCCTTGCATCGCAGGGGGCAGCCCGGCCGATTCGCGGGCTGGACGCCAAGCGCGTCGCAGCCGATGCCAAGTCACTGGTGCCAGCCGTGAGCCCCTTCATTGACAACACGGCGAGCGGCAAGCCCAGGCTCGTCGACGCGCAGGCGAACTGCACCTTCGAACTGACCGAGCCCTTGTACCGCGAACTCCTGAACCACGCGACGGTGAAAGGCGACCAGGACACCGTGGAGGTTCGCGTTGAAACGGTTCAACTCATCGAACTCCCCGGTGATGCTCGATGCAGCTTGCTGGTGGGAGGCAGCTCGCAGGTCGACGGCTATGTGGGCGGCCTCGTGGACACCTTCACCGGGCCAGAGAACAACCCCACGCCCTCGTGCCCCGATCCGAGCGACCGGTACGAGGTCTGGCGCGAGCGCGGCGGCAAGGTCAAGCGTCTGAACACCGATATGGGCGGCGACGATGGCGTGCCCCGGCTGATGCCGGTCCAGGACACGGTGACGGGCCATCGCTATTACCTCCACGACGGCATGCAGTACGGCAGGTGCCATGGGGCGCTCAGGCTGCCGTTCACCTTCGAATGGAAGTCGTCGGCACAGGGGCCTGCGCTGATGAAGACGACGGCATTGCCCGAGCTGGAGGAGGCGCTGTATGCGCAGTGCGATGTCGGCGACAGGGCCGGTGTGCGATGCAACGGCATTTCCGCGTTGAACGCGGTCGCCCCTTCTGCGGCCGCCTCCACTCGAAAGGATGCCTTCAACAGCCTGGATCTCCAGACGTTCCTCAAGGTGTTTCGCAAGACGCAGTTCGACGACTACCAGGCCGCGGTACAAGCGCTGGACAGACCGCGCCTGCAGGCCTTCAAGACCGCAGGCGTTCCCGGCCCGTGGACCGCGGAAGCCATCAAATCGCTGGCGCGCTCGGATCTGCCGCTGGCCGACCGGCGCCGGCGCATCGCCTGGCTGTTTGCCGACCATGACCAGCTGGCGCGGGCGTTGGACAACGAGGTGCTGGCGTCGCTGGCGGACTGGCTGCCGCGCGAAGACTGGGGCCCGATTCTGGGCGTCGTCACAAGTCACCGGGACGTCTACTACGGCCTTGGCTATCTGCGAGCCGGCCTTGCCGAAAAGAAACGCGATGCACTTGCCTGCGACATCGACCGCGCCCAGGGCTTGATGTGTGGCGAGACCTGGGGCGCTGACCGCTAACACCAGAGAGGCCAGGGCAGCAACGCTGAAGGGCCGCCGCAGGCGCGCGGCACGCGCCGAGCACGCGCGCATGTGCGCGTCCAGGACCTTGAACGCGAGAACGAGGGGGAGCCTCAGGGCTTTCACAGGCAAGCCCTCCCTCTGCAGCCGCCATGTCCCTGTAGTGCATCGAACAGACCCTCATCGCGCTGGCGGCCAGCTGCAGGACGACCACGCCCATGCCCGGCAGGAAGCCGGCCACCATGAGGCATGTCGGGCCGCGCGGCGCCTCCATTCCATTCAGACGTCGCTTCAAGGCAACGCGGCTCAGTTTTTTACGAACTTTGAACGACTTTCGTTCTACACCGCATGTTGTCGGGGCGGCGCGGCAGGCCCCATCATCTGCAAGACGCAACTTGTAGGAGATGCGGATGGATTCACTCTGCGCCAGCAAACTGTTCCGTGAAGCCGGGCGCCGCGTCGATGTGGGATCCGTGGCACTGGAGCCTTGCGTGCGTTTCGCCTCCGTGCGGATGCATGGCGACGCTTTGGCCGAGCACGGCGGGTTAGCGGCGCTCGACAGCGAAGGCGGCAGCATCAATGCGAGGTTCGCGACACCGACCCTGCGCCCGCAGCGAGAGACCTCCTGCGCGGGCCAGTACCGCAACGAACTGCAGGACCACGGATTCAAGTTCACTCTGAATTGGGCTTTCTGAGGGAGATCGCGATGACCGCTCGGAACTTTTCAACCATTGCTGCAGCCAGCAAAGCCGTCAATTTCGTGCTCGCGGAAACGGAGCTTGGAGCCACGCCAGCGCACTACTTCGAGCCGACCAATCTGGGTGGACTGCCGCCGACGGAGTCTGAGCTCAGGGTCAAGGAGGACACGGAGCTGGGCAATCGCACCCGCTTCGCGACCCATATGTGCCTCATGTCGGCCAGTCAGGCCTTGAAGGCATGCCTGGACCTGCTCAGTTGTGAAGTCGATCTGCCTCCCCGTGAACGCGTGCGCAAGTTGGCGGAAATCGCCAGCAAGGCACGCGCCGCCGAGGAGATGGCTGCGCAGGCCGCCGGCGTTCTATTGGGCGAGGTCAACATGCTCGAGAACGCCTCGATCGTGGTCTCGCGCGGCGCACCGTGAGCTGGTGCAAGCCGCGAAAATTCCCAGTAGCTCTTCCAGCGACACGTCGCTCGCACCTGCCCCGCAATATGTGGTGGATAGCAGTTGCTGCAACGGTTGTCGCAGTCAAGACCTTACGTCAGGCGCAACACGCGCGTGCTTGATCTTTGCCGCGCCGGAGTGAAATCCGCCAGGGAGATTGGTGGAATCCTGTCTCATGCAGGCATTGCAGCATTCTGGTTGACCTCTTGCGTTTCACGGAGGCTTCTCACCGCTCTCATTCAATGCAGCGTTGGCACCGCCACCATGGCGATCCCGTCACCGTCAGCGCTCCCCCTCCCCGCCGCGCGGCGAGCCGACATGGGCAATCCCAAGGCAGCACCATATGTGCACCACCCGGATGTCGAATATATTGGACATTTGCCCTTTCGTTCGACAGAGTGCAGACATGTCCACCCTTCACGAAATCGGCAACGCCGTGCGCACCCGCAGGATGGAGATGGGGCTCACCCAAGACGCCCTTGCCCGCATCAGCGGGCTTTCGCGTTCGACCGTCAATGCCGTGGAGAAACAATCCATCGGCAACCTGAGCATCTCGAAAGCCGTCGCCCTGCTCGAATCCATCGGCCTGTCGATGAGCGTCACGACGACCGGCGCGACCCATGCTTCGTCTTCTCATAGGAAAGTTGCTCCGGCCAGGTCCGCGCTAGAACGCGCTGCAGCCACGGCCGGCGTGAGCTACCAGTCGGCGATGACCGCCAGGCAATTGGAAACGGCGCTCGTCACGGATGACGCCCCACTGCGAATCCGGCCGCATCTGCAGGTCTTGTTGGACGAAGCGCCTGTCTCGCTGCTCGCGAAGGTGGTGGACGAAATCCATGCCGAAAAAGGCATGGCGAAGGCCCGGGTCTGGGACCGGATGCGGCACCTGGCGCACGAACTGCAGTGCTTCAGGCCCATGTGGCAATGACGAAGGTCGATTTCACGCGCGAAGGCCCGTGGCGCAGCCTTTGGCCCAAGGCACTCGGCCTCATGTCACACCTGGAGAGAGTCACAGTCGATCCGCAATGGACCTTCGGCGGCGGCACCGTGCTCATGCTTCGCTTCGACCACCGCTTCAGCAAGGACATCGATCTCTTCGTACCCGACCTCCAGTACCTGGGACACGTGAATCCTCGCCTTGGTGGCCCCGCAGAGGAACTCACCAGCGAGTACGAGGAAAACGCAGAGTTCATCAAGCTTCAACTGCCCGCAGGCGAAATCGACATCGTGGTCGGGGCTGCACTGACGCAGCCGAATTGCGAAATCGTTGACTACGAGGGGCGCCCGATCCATGTCGAAACATCCGCCAGTTCCACGGTACTTGGAAGCATGCGAATCCATTAGCCGACTTCGGCATTGATCGAGTCGGTAATGAAAAATAGAACCGGCCGTCACGATGTCCGGGTCTCTCGACGGCCTACGGCAGCACCTGCTTGGGTTTTCGTGAGGGCCCGTCTGGCAGCCAGTCCTGCGACCTGCAACCGTCGCAAAAGAACAGAAGTGCACCGCCTCGCGGTTCGCGAAGCGGCGCACGAAGGACCTCAACGGATCCTCAGTCCTCCTCGGGTCCGACCATCGCCTGCAGCCGCTCGATCACGCCGGGTTCGACGAAGACGCACGGCACATCGGGCGCCAGCGCCACGTTGGCCACACGCACAAGGACTTCGCGCTTCAGGTGCGCAAGCCGCCCCGTGCGCCAGGCCTGCTCGGGCCGCATGTGGTCCTGGTCCGCCGGCACGCCGCTGCGCTGCGGGTCGCACTCGATGAGCGCGACGAAGCCCTCCTCGAAGAGCCTGCGATGCTCGGCGCACAGGCCCCAGCCTGTCACGGTGTGGCGCTTCATGCTCTGGCGCAGGCGCCTGTCGAACAGGATGCCGCCGGTGTCGAAGCCCAGGCCGCATACCAGGCAGAGGTGCTGTTCCATCGAAACGTGTGATTTCTCGTCCATGACGATCTCCGGTTGTCCGGGCGGAATTGCCCGCCGCCGGGACCGCACGGCGCAGCGCAGCAGTCAGGGGTCGAAGACGGCCGCCAGGCCGCCAGCGCCGCGCCCAGCCGCTGCGCGCAGCCCTTGACGGCGAGAACGCCGTGCAACGCTGAAGGCACCAGCAAGACCGCCCCCTCTTCTCCCTCTCCCGCTTTCTGGCTCCCCGGGATCCGGGCAGCACGCGCACCGCGCGACCCGCCCGGACCGGATCCCTTCAGGGGCGCCGCAGCGCCCCCGCGGCCGCGCTCAAAGCAGGCCGCGCTCGGCCATCGAGGCCACCCGGTTCGCGCCCACCACGATGTGGTCGAGCACCCGCACGTCGATCAGCGCGAGCGCCGACTTCAGCGCCTCGGTCACCGCCAGGTCATCGGGCGACGGCTCCACCACCCCCGACGGGTGGTTGTGCGCCAGGATCACCGCCGAGGCGTTGTGCTGCAGTGCGCGCTTGAGCACCTCGCGCGGATAGACCCCCGTCTGCGTCAAGGTCCCCCGAAACAGGTCCTCGAACGCCAGCAACGTGTGCCGCGCATCGAGGAACAGCACCGCGAAGCTCTCGTGCGCCTGCCCCGCGAAGTGCAGCTTGAGGTAGTCCGAGACGGCGTACAGCGAGCGGAACGCCTCGCCCGGGCGCAGTTCCTCGGCCAGCAGCTCCCGCGCCAGGCGCAGCCCGCACAGCAGCTGCGCGCACCCCGGCAGCGACGAGTCCCGCGCGAAGCACACCAGCTTGTGCAGCGAACGGCCCTGCGCCGCGTACAGCCCCTCGGCTTCGGCGCCGAGGAACGGACGCAGCGCATCGAGCACCTGAAGCTCGCGGGCCGTGAAGGCCGACGGTCCATGAAAGGAAGCCGGGGAAGACGAAACAACGGAGGAGGACGAGGAAGAGGAAAGTGCGTTCATGACGAACTCCTGTGGGTGACACAGGCGGGATTGCCTGCGAGACCCCGCCACCCCGTCGCAGCGCAGCGCTCAAGGCCGCCGCAGGCGTGCGGCACGCGCCGAGCACGCACCCACGGTGCGCGCGCAGGGCCTTGAACGCGAGAACGAGGGGGTAGCCTCAGGGATCACAGGCAAGCCCTCCCCAACCCACACACCGGTCACGAAGGTACCCGCGTGCGATCCCATTCGCCGCCGCACGGCGAGCGCGCGTCCATTGCAGGCGGGATGCTCGACACTGGCGCCAGCACGCCGCAGTACTGCGGTCGGGTTTCGAAGAAGACCGCGAGGTCCGCGAACAGCGCGCACGCTGAACGCAGCAGCCAGCCCCGTCCTCTCTCCCTTGGCGTCGGCAACGGCGGACCATCCATATTTAATTCCCCTATTACATAGCTTAATCAATAAAAACCGAGATAATCTACAACACAATGGATTTACAAATCAGCACTCCAGAGGAGCTGCTCAAGCGACTTTGCGAGCGTCTTCGCAAGGAGCGGTTGACCCAGCAGATGACGCAGGTCGATGTGGCCGCGCGCGCCGGCCTCGGGGTCAACACGGTGTCCAACCTGGAGGCCGGCCGAAACGTGACGTTCGAGAACGTGATTCGCGTGGCCATGCTGCTCGGACGCGCGCAGGAGCTGGAGGAGCTGTTCAAACCGAAGCTCGACAGCGTGGAAGACATCCTCCGCTACGAAAACAGCGCCACGCGACACCGCGTCAGAAGGAAGACCGGGAATGCCTAGGCAAGTCGACGTCTTCTATGACGGCTGGGGCGAGCATTGGCGATGGGGCACGCTCGTGTCCTCCACCGCCATCACCGGACGCCCCCTCATCGCATTCGAATACAGCGATGAAGCACGCAGCAGGGGGCTGGAACTGTCGGCCTACACCCTCCCCTTGAAGGGCCCGAAGCTGCGCAGGGACTTCCCTGCGCATCAACTGGGACTTCCCGGGCCGATCTATGACGCCTTGCCCGACGGCTGGGGCATGCTGCTGATGGACCGCCTGTTCAAGCGGCGCGGCCTCAATGCCGCACGCATCGGTCCTCTGGAGCGGCTGGCGTACATCGGACCCCATGCGATGGGAGCCATGTCCTTCGAGCCCGTGGCCGCCGAAGTGCTTGCGCCGAACGAGGGAATCCCCCTTGCCCAGCTGGCCGCCGAGATCCGGGAGGTCCTCAATGGCGAAGGCGGGGAATTCCTGCAGAAATTGCTGCGCATGGGCGGCTCGCCGCAGGGAGCCAGGCCCAAGGCACTGCTTTATCGCGACCCCGGCACCGGCGCCTTGACCACCGCAAGTGCGCCCGGCCTGGAGGCATGGCTAGTGAAGTTCCCGGGCCAGCATGAACACCCCGAAGTGTGTGCGATCGAAGCCGTCTACGCCGACTGCCTGCGCCAATGCGGCATCGAGACGCCGCAGACAGGGTACAGCGAACTCCCGAACGGCCAGGCAGCCTTCGCGACCAGGCGCTTCGATCGGCAAGGGGAGGTGCGGGTGCCGATGCAAAGCCTCGCTGCCTTCACCGGCGCGGACTTCCAGACCCCAGGAGCGCTGGACTACGCCAATTTCTTGCGCGCCACCCAGATCTGCACCAACGATGTGCGGGAGAAATCCGCCGCCTTCAAGCGCGCTGTCTTCAATGTTGCTTTCAACAACCGGGACGATCACTCGAAGAATTTCGCGTACGTCATGTCCTCGACCGGGCAATGGCGGCTGGCGCCGGCTTATGACGTCACCTTCTGCGAAGGACCGGGCGGCTATCACCAGATGGACGTGATGGGCGAGGCTCTGGAGGTCGAGCGCAAGCACCTGCTGCTCCTCGGCCAGCAAGAGGCGGAGCTCTCGGGTCACGACGCAGGCCGCCTCATTGACGGCATCTGCGACGCAGCGGCCGGATTCTCGGTGATGGCCAGGAACACCTACCCTGGCCAGATCACCCAGGACACCATGCGCGCGATTCAAGGTCGAATCAACGACAACATCGGGCGACTCCGGTAAAGCGATCCGCAGAGGCCGCAGAAGACCCGGCACGCGGCAGCCTCGCGGTCCTGACTCGAAGACCGATAAAGGCCGCACCGACAGGCCGGCAACCTAGGTCAGATACTGGAGCACGAGCCGGGTCACTTCGTCGATGAAGCTCTCCACCCGGTCGTCCGCGAGAAGCTGCGGCTGATGCAGCACGGCGCCGTGCGCCAGGGTCTCCACGGTCGACACGCAGACGAAGGTGGCCAGCTCCAGGTCCAGGGCGCGGCGCAGTTCGCTGCGATGCGCCTCGAGAAAGGCCCGCACCAGCTCGTTGGCCTCGCGCTCGAACCCCTCGACTTCGGCCAAGCGGCCGGTGCGCGGTATCTGCTCGACCAGCACGCGGTGCAGCTGCGGGTCGACCCGATGGGCGCGGATCATCACGTCGACGATCTCGCGCATGGCCTCACCGACCGGCCTCTGCGCGACCCGGGCCAGCGCATCGCGCAGGATGCCGAGCATCTCGCTCTTGTGCCGCTCGATGACCGAGGCCACCAGCGACTCCTTGGTCGGGAAGTACTGGTAGAGCGAGCCGATGCTCACGCCCGCCTCCGCGGCGATGCGGTTGGTGCTGGCGCGTTCGAAGCCTTCGCGCACCAGAACGCGAGCAGTGGCCTCGATCAGTGCGTCGACGGTCGCGCGCGAGCGTTCCTGCGACGCCTGCTTCCTGAGGTTGAGGGCCGGCGCGCGCGCGGCGGCGGCCTTGGTTGGTTTTCGAATGCGAGTAGACATTGCGAGTAATTACTCAGATTATGACCGCTACCGCGATGCATCGAAACCCCGGGGCGGTGCGAGCGGCCGCCGCCCGCCCGCTCTTTCGTCTCGAACCCCTTTCGACATTCGATCCATGCAAGGAAACGCAATGAACAGAACGCTGCGCCCGTCGCGCGATTTCACTCCGGCCGTGCCGGTCCTCGGGGCCTACGACCCCATCGTGTCCCTCTTCACGCAGGAGCGGCGCTGGCGCTCGGCGCTGCTGTCGCAACTCGCGCCGAAGCCCGGCGAGGTGATTGCCGACATCGGCTGCGGCACCGGCTCTTTCCTGGTGCTGCTGGCACTTCTGGGCAAGGACGCAGCCCCCGGCCAACTCGTGGGCATCGATCCGGACGAACGCATCCTCGAGCGCGCCCGCAGGAAGCTGGCCGACGCCGGCGTCGCCTGCGAACTGCGCCAGGGCTACCTGCGCGACGCGGCGCGCCTGCTCGCGCCATTGCGGCCCGACAAGATCGTGTCGAGCCTGGTCCTGCACCAGGTGCCCCTTGCGGAAAAGCGCGCGGGTCTGGCGGCCATCCACGCGGCGCTGCGGCCCGGCGGCGAGCTGCACATGGCCGACTACGGCCTGCAGCGCACGCGCGCCATGCGCTGGCTGTTCAAGCTCGTGCAGGCGGTCGACGGCGTGCAGGACACGCAGCCCAACGCGGACGGCATCGTGCCGGCGCTGATGCGCGAGGCCGGCTTCGCCGAGGTCGAGGAGACCGCGGTGATCCCGACACCGACCGGTTCCATTTCGCTGTACCGCGGCATCCGCCCGGCCACCGACGACCGGCAGGAGCAGCCGGCATGAGAAACATCAAGCCCGTGGTCTTTGCCAGCGTCGCACTCTCGGGGCTCACCACGGCGGTGATCCTGCCGATCCTCGCGCCGCTCGTGCGCTCGCTGCACCTGTCGGTGCAGCAAGGCGGATGGATGCTGTCGATCAGCTCGCTGGCGATGGCTGTGATGGCCGGCCCCTGGGGACTGGCCAGCGACCGGTGGGGCCGGCGCCGCGTGATGCTCGCCGGCTTTGCCGGCATGTTCGGCGCGTACGTGCTGTTCACGGCGATCGTGCTGCAGGGGCTGTCGGGCCTGCTCGCAGGCACATGGCTGCTGCTGCTGGCCACCGGCGCACGTGCGCTGCTGGTGGCGTTCCTGCCCGCGGTGCCGGCGGCGGCGCAGGCACTGATGGCCGACCACACCGCGGCGAGCGAGCGCGCGAGTGGCATGGCGCTGATCGGTGCGGCCAGCGGCGTAGGCCTGGTGCTCGGGCCCGCCATCGGCGGACTGCTCGCGGTCCGCGGTGTGGCCTGGCCGCTGGTGGTGGCCGGGGCGCTGTGCCTGCTGGGCTTCTTCGTCGTGTGGGCGACGGTGCCGAAAGGCATCGGGCCGCCCGCGGGCGGAAAGCCCCCGTCGGTCAGCCCGTTCGCGCCGCAGCTGCGGCCGTGGATGGCCGCGAGCCTGATGTCATGGATCGCCATCGTGACCATCCAGATCATCGCGGGCTTCTATTTCCAGGACCGCCTCGGTCTCGAGACGTCGCAGGTCGGCCCGAAGCTGGCCACGGCACTCACGACGACGGGGCTGGCCCTGTTCGGCACGCAGATGCTGCAGGCCAGGTTCCTCGGATGGCCGGCACGCCGCATGGTGGTCGCCGGCAGCACCTTCTGGGTGGCCGGCCTGCTGGCGTTGCTGGGCACGGCCACGATGGGCGCCTACGTCGCGGCCTTCGCGCTGCTTGGCGCGGGTGCGGGCTTCCTGGTGGCCGGGTCGATGGCCGGCGCATCGCTGGCCGTGCCCTCCGACCGGCAAGGCGCCGTCGCGGGCCTGATCGCCGCGATGCAGGGCGCAGCGCTGGTGGTGACGCCGGCCGCCAGCACCGCGCTGTATGAGATCGATCGATCGCTGCCGTTCGCCGGTCTCGCGGCACTGTTGTGCGCGCTGGCCGTTTTCTTCGCGCTGCCTTCGTTCCGCGTGGCTGGACGCCAAGGGCACTGAGCAGGCCTGCGAAAGCCTGCGAGTCGCGACGAGGCGTCAACTGCGGCCGGGTGTCTCGACGCGCATGGGCAAGGCGCACGACTCGTCGCCTTGGTGCGCGCCTTGCTTGCGTCCAGCAGAGACCTTCATGGAAACCCTCGACGGGGCCACTGAGAGTCGGATCTAGGCCGCTTTCCGGAGCAGTTGATCTTCGAGCTCGCTGGGTAAGCGATCGCCAAGCGCCGGATTCCGGCAAGCGCCCCGGGCCTGCGATGGCGACCCGGGCATCATGCCAGCCACAAAGTCGATGAACGCTCTAACCTTGGCCGGAACGTGGTGCCGGCTGGGGTAGTAGACGTAGAGAGGGAACGTCTCGTCAGGCCAGCCCGCCAGAACCGGCTCCAGCGTGCCCGCGCGCAGGTGCATGTCGATCCCGAGGTCTATCACCTGGGCGATCCCGTAGCCCGCAAGGCAGGCCCCGATCTTGGTTCCCGCATCCGTGACTGTCAGATTCCCGCGAACGGCCACCTTCACCTTCTCGTTGTCGCGCCAGAACTCCCATTCGAACGGCCTGCCGGTCGCCGGATCGATGGCGAGAATGCATTCATGGCCATCGTCGACCAGGTCCTTCGGTGACTGCGGTCGACCGCGTCGCTCCAAGTAGGACGGCGCGGCCACAGTCAAGACGCGCGGACTGTAGAGCCTGCGACAGACCAAGGCTGAAACGGATGGCGGACCAAACCGTATGGCGAGATCGAATCCGTCACTCACCAGGTCCGAGAGGTCGTTCCTGGTCTCCAACTTCAGCTGAAGCGCGGGATGGTCCTTCAGGAACTGGGTCAATTCCGGCGCTAACACAAGGCGGGCGAACACGGCATCGCACGCCACACGGAGTGTTCCATTGACGACCGAGCTTTGGTCCGAGGCACTGTTAGTCGCCTCTTCGATCCCCTGAAGCAAAGGCAGCACCTTCGACAACAGCTCATGCCCTGCGTCCGTCACTTCAACGTGTCGGCTGGTGCGATGCACAAGCTTCGTACGCAGGCGATCCTCCAACCGTTGGATCGCACGACTTACCGCAGGCTGCGTCTTTCCCAGGCGAGATGCGGCACGACCAAAGCTCTTGAATTCGACCACGGCTGCAAGTGCAAGCAAGCCGCCGACGAGGCCTCCATCGAGGTCTTCCATGATCTATGTGTTCCTGTAATGGCTGCGATGACCGATTCGCAGTATCCGGCGGTGCGCAGATCTTTCACCATACGAGCCCTTCGACTATCCAAGAAGCCAGCAATGACCCAAACCCAAGCCATCGTCGCCTTGATCGAGGACTACTTCAATTTAGCCTATGAGCCCAAGAGCCGTGACTTCAACAAGATCTTTCACCCGAACTGTCTCATCCAGTGGGTTCAGGACAGTCAACTGAACACCATGTCGTCACCGGCCTATGCGGAGCTCATCAAAGGGAGGCCGAGTCCTCAATCGACTGGTGCGCCCAGAGATGAGGCAATTCTCTCCATGGAAAACATCTCGGACATTCTTTCGACAGCAACAGTGAGGGTACGGATCGGGACGAAGCTCTTCAACGACCACTTCGTCATGCATAAGATAGAGGGGCGCTGGTTGATAGCGACCAAGGCGTCCTTCGTCGTGCGTACGTTCGACTGAGAACAGCACCGATCGCCAGCGCCAATGGCACGCCACCGGCGCGTGGAGCGAGCGATGTCGCCAGAAAGATCGGCAAGCTCCTGCGCGTCGAAGCGGGAGGCAACTTTGCCAGCTTCACTCTGGGAAAGACGACGCCCATCGGTCTTCGGGGCGGCTGCGTCAGGTTTCTTGTGAATGCCAGTCTGGCGGCCAGCCCCACAACCCCGCAACCGCTGCAAGAACCGAAATGCATCGCCCCGAACTCAGCAAGGCGGCGCATCAAAGGCCTCAGCGCGGCATCAATCCGCCGGCCCCATCATCGCCTGCAGCCGTTCGATCACGCCGGGTCGACGAAGACGCAGGGCACATCGGGCGCCGGCGCAACGTGGACAACCTTGCTCAGGTCAAGTGCGCAAGCCACCTGGTGCGCCAGGCCTGCTCCGGCCGCACGGGGTCTTGGTCCACCGGCACGCCACTGCGGTCTGGGTCGCACTCGACCAGCGTGACGAAGCCCTCGTCGAACAGCTTTCGGTGCGCATCGCACAGGTTCCAGCCCGTCACGGTATGGCGCTTCATGCTCTGGCGCAGACGCCTGTCGAGCAGGAATCCATCTCGAATGCACGAACCGCATCTTCAGCGCGCCGATGCTCGGCAAGGGCCCTCTCGTTCACTGTATGCCATTGATGATCAACCATGCGCGAAGACGCGCTGCGCGATGCCCTCTACAGCGCGGCGGCACTCGACCGCTGGAGGCTTGGACACCACCCGATGGTCGGCGATCAACGAGTCCACCAGCACGGCCTGGCATTGCGCCACGTGAGGCTCCTGCATCGTCGCCGGTCGGGCTTCAGCGAGCGCGTGATTGATCATCGCAAAGAACTGCGGATCGAGCGTGCGCATCGTGGCCATCGTCCCGGTCTTGCCGATGACGACCTGCTCGAATTTGCCCGCATGCCGGATCTCCGTGGCCATCTCGGTGGCCAGGGTTCGCCAGTAGGCGTTCTCGGCCCAGCATTTCGAAAGCTCGCGCTGGCGGCCAAACTTGAATTCGACCAGGAAATAAGTTCGCTCGCCACTCGCTCCTGCGGGGGCAACTTCCACGATCGCATCGGCGGCCTGCCGCAGTTTCAGCAGCGCAGCCTTGATGGCACTCTCCGGGGCTTCGAGCAGCACCTGCAGGTGCTGCTTCGCGTCTTCGACGACGCTGCCGTGAACGGGCGAGGCAACCTCCTCGACTCGCACGCCCGAGGGCTGACCATACGCGAAGAGCGCCGATGTCCCCAACACCACACTGCCTTCCGAAAGGCCGGCGTCTTCGAGTTGGCGAAGCACCTCCACGACGGGGGTGGGGACGGCGCCGGCCCTGACCGCCTTGTTCATTCGCTCGCACGTCTCCACACTTTCCTTGAGCGTTCGAGCCCGCTGCTGCAATTGCGCCTTTTTCTGCTTGAACTCCTCGAACTCGCGCTCCGTCTCGGCACCTCGAGGACCGACATAGGTCACCTTCCCGTGCACCTTATGGGCAAGATACTCGTAGGAGCCGACCTTCTTCCAGAAGAGGCTGCCCTTCAGCCGCTGCGACTCCTTCCGCACGCGGGCGTACTCTCTGTACACCCTTGTGGCATCCAGGATCTGCTTAGCGGCAGTGTCGGAGGTTCGCGGCAGCTTCATTTGCACCTCCTAGATTTGGCACCGGTTTTGGGCCGATTTACTCCTTGGCCATTGCTTTTCTATAAAAAGGGGTAAATACCCCCGCTGAGGCACCTCCCTCATCACGCCATGGCGCGAAGATCGCGCTTGCTCGCCAGGTCTCTGCGCAGAAGACGACATGTCAGGAACGCCGAGTGGATTCAGGCAGACAGCCTCGGTGCGCGCACACCAGGCGTGAAGCATCCCGGCAAGGAGTCTGACCGCCACTGGCTCACGAAGATTCGTCCATGGGCGCCGCCCAATCGCAAGTCCAACGAGGTCCGGGCCCCTCAGCCATGGCCGAACGACTCGAGCGGATCCAGCCTCGGCATCGCCCTCGCCGCGATGAACGCGAAGGCCTCATTTGCATGGCGCGCGGCCGCGAAGATGGCGGTGGGATCGCTGCGCAGCAGCCGAAGCCACGCATCGAGACAGGCGACCGTATGCCCCTTCATGGCCGTACCGGGCAGGCTGCAATGGCCCATGAGGAAGATGCTGCCGAGCTCGGCCACCAGTTCCTCGAACGCCCAGGCCGCATCGCCCACCCGATGGCCGAAGCCGCGGTCCATCCGACTCGCATGACCACTCCAGTGCACCAGCGCGCGCAGCACGGCCGCGCAGTGGGCTTGCGCGCTCGCAAAGGTCGCGGGCCACGGCATCCGGATCTCGTCGGCCCCCGGCACGTACACCACATGCTCATAGCCGTAGCGCATGCGCGCATCGCAGCCGCACAGCAGACGCAGCGTGCGCTCGACAGGCAAACAAGACGACAGCGGCATCTCCTTCGTAGCGCAGCGCGCGAGGACTTCTGGGGGAAGCCCCTCGATCTGTGCGACGTTGAAGAGCCAGAATGGCTCGCACCGCAGTCCGCCTCGCGACAAAGCCCCATCCCCCGCGCCACGCTCGAACTGCGCGCACAGCACCGCCCGTTCGCCCCGGCGCACCTGGGCGCCAAGCCCGGCGGCCTGCCGGTAGGTGAGCCAGACGTTGGAGGCATAGCCCTGCGCGGCCAGGGCGTCCAGCAGCAACAGCACATTGACCCCGCGATACGGCACGCCCGTGTGCCCATTGCACGGCATTCCATGTGCCGCCGCGCGCGCCCACCGTTCGCGGAACACCGACTCCCCTCGCGCGAGCATCGCAGCGACCCGGTCGGACACAGCCCGTCGCACATCCATGTCGGCGCGTTGGCGAAACGTCCTCCCGGAGGACCATTGGCCCTTGCCTTCAGAACGGCCTGCTGGTGGTGAGCCCTCGGGGGGCACGGGGGGAACGCCCGCGGCAGTTCGGATGGCCACTGCGCGCAGAAACGGAATCGACGACGACATCGGCGATGAAGGAATGGCGTGCATGGCAGGGCCTTTCTGCGGGATGTGCCGCGGTGCGTGAACTGGACATCTGATCTGCTTTCGGAGCCGCCTCGACGCGGGGTCCGCGCGCGAACGGACCGATGTCCAGGGACCGCCCGGAAGCCGCAGCCGAGCAGTGCGAGGACCGGGTGAGGACGGTGGCAAAGCCCTCGCCCTGGATATCGGTCACAAGCGCGCGATGCGTCGGCAAGGAGGCGGCCCCGAAAGCAGATGTCCACATGCAGCACAGCCCACGACAGAAAGCGCATGCCACCACCCTTCCCCCGCGCCAGGAGGACCGCCAGCGCCCACCCTACTCCCTCAGCGTGTAAATCGCCGACAGGTACGACACCAGTCCCGAGTGGATGACCTCAATGCCGTGCAGCGCCGTGGTGTCGAACAGCAACGTATCCCCTGCCTTCACTATCAGTGGGACAGCGACCATGTCCTGCGCCTGGCCGAGGCAGACCCAAGAACGAGCGGCATGCTGCAGCCGGCCCCCGGGAGCACAGTTTCCTAGTCGGTCCCCAAGGTGGACTGCCTGGCGACTCTTCGCCAAAAGCGGGGCGCAGGTTGCGACATCGATCAGCACCACGCGTGCGCCCTATGTTGCGTCCCTTCACCTGCATCGGCCACACGAACGCCGCACCCTGCACCCGCGACACCGCACAGACCGACCTGAACGATGCAACATGGCCCCCGAAGAGCACGCTCACGGATCGTCGAGCAGAACTACCGGGACCTTGCCACACAAGGTCGTATCCGCATCAAGTCGAGAAGAGGGCCAGTAGTTCGAGACGATCTGGGCGATCGGCTGATTCGTCTCACCCGGGGAAGCAACTCCAACCCGAAGAAAAATCGGGGCAAGGCCTCGGGCGAAAGCCTTCTGGCACTGCCGCGCCGCGGGGCACGGCGACCATCTCCATCTCGGTCATCTGCTCGATCCGGGTGACGGGCATGATCCGAGCGGGCCGGCGCAACGGCACCATGCGCAAGGGGATGCGGCTCAGGAGGAATTCGCAGCCAATCACCAATGCCCCAGATTTCTCATACATAGCTCAGATTTTTTATAGAACCGACTCGTAGAGCAAATTTTTAAATACAAATCGAGGCCTGCCTTGCCTTGACCTCCGTTCTGAGACGCCTGAACTGCAATCGGGAGGTGGCCGAACCAGGCAAGAAGAATCTGTTCCGCCTCCAGGGACTCGGTGATGCCCCCTTGCTGTTGAATGCCACCGAAAATTGATCCTCTGAATGGAGTGACTATCCCGACGAGGGGAGCCACTCCAAATCCAGGGGCAGAGATCGGTGCAATCCAACGCCCCATGGCTGACGAGAAGGTGAAGCTCGCACACAAAGGCAGGAGGGCAGGAGGCTGAGATAGGCTCGAAAGCCTATAGGCTTTCGAGCCTATCTCATGCACTACCTCTTTGTCGATGCATTATTCGGGGGATTACCAGGGAAGCAGCTACGTCAAATGCGTCATCAATCGTTCATCGTGCTAATTGGCATATATGCCAATTAGCATATACATGCAGATCACCTTTGTCAACTGCCATAGGCAGTAACCTGCTTGACTTGCAATTCGTCCGCGAATTTGATATGCTACGTGGCATATATGCCACGTAGCACGGCAAACTCAGTCACCGATCGTTCTCGTCTCCAGATCGCCAAACCAGACATCCTGGCGTACTTCGCGGCACGCCCTCCCGTGATCAGACCCAAGCAGATGATGGGCATTCTTGCGCGCGAGCGAGCGGATTGGCGTCTGGCTCAACGCACAACCCTTAGCGATTTCATCGCCTTCCTCAAGAAGCAAGGCAAGCTTCGGGAACACAGGTTCGCATTCCCCCATCAAGCGGAGACGCTGTATGTCTGGGGGGATCTGCCAACGATGGAACTGCTGCTTCATTTGAAACCGCGCAGCTACTACAGCCACTACACCGCCATGCGGCTCCATGGCTTGACGGAACAGGTTCCGAAGGTTCTCTGTCTCAGCCACGAGCGATCCAGCGACACGCAGTGGAGCACCCCTCTCACCCAGTCGGCGATTGACGACGCGTTTCAGCAGCCGGCCCGCATCAGCAACAATTCCGTCGATTTCAAGAACTGGCAGGTGCTGTTGATCAACAGTGCCAACACGGGCGAGTTGGGCGTGCTGGAACACGAGGCCCAGCTGAGTTCGGAGAGCCGCGTGAGCGTGCCGGCCACCAGCATCGAGCGCACATTGATCGATGCAGCCGTGCGGCCCGCATACTGTGGCGGAGTGTTCGAGGTGGCCAAGGCCTTCGAACTGGCGAAGGACGTTGTTTCGGTGAACACGATGGGCGCGATGCTGGGTAAGCTGCGGTTCACCTACCCCTATCACCAGGCCATCGGCTTTTATCTGGAGCGTGCGGGCTACCGTGCCAGTTCGCTGGACCTGATGCGCCGGTTTCCAATGGAGTTTGATTTCTATCTCACCCACGAGATGAGCGCGACCAGGTACGTGCAGGCTTGGCGGCTGCACGTACCCGAAGGCTTTTAGGCCGGCGCCGCGCGGGCCTTAGCCAAGACATCGTTGGCCAGCTTCACAACATAGTCCACATAGAAATCAAACTCCTGCAGGTCGAAGTCTCGGCTGACGGTGGCCTTCACCGAAGGGAAGCCCTGGCGGTGGAACTCGCGATAGCTGTTGATATTGCCGAGCCAGTCCAGGTCGACATGCTTGAGTTTGAACATCTGGCGTGTGATGTCCAGGGCCTTGGGCGAGAGCATGTCCAGTGCCAGTCCTTCAACCAGGGTGTGGATGTCGAGAAAGTCGCGGGCGCGCTGCGAACCAGCGCGGTTGTTGCGCTTGACGACAGGGGCGTACTCGTTCATCTGCTGGCAGATGGCTCGCAGCTTTTCACAGGCGATCATCAGCGGCGAATACACGTAGATGCGGTAGCCATCCAGCTCGGTGGATTCCTTGTCATCGACGTACTCGAAGCGACTGATGTCGATGAAGAACTTGCGGCCCTGCCCAATGCTGAGCGCTGCGTTCCTCAGCCTCGGAAGTTCGTTTTTCAGCGCCGCAAACTGGGCATGCGGCACCAGCTTGAACTCGACGCCGTAGCCACCCCAGAAGCCGGCGAGATCCGGGCTGACTTCGGCCGGCCGCTCCTCCATCTTGAGATCAAAGGGTTCGTAGCCCGCAAGCCGAAATGTGCGTTGCAATGCAAGCTCAATGCGGTCCTGCACGGCTTCGGGCTCATCCGGAAAATCATGGCGCATCGAGAAGTCGAGGTCGACAGATTCACGCGAGGTCAACTTGTGGATAAGGGCCATCGCGTTGCCACCTTTCAGCACCAGCTGATCCATGAGGTCGTCGTCGGAAAACATGGCCATGACAGCCAGTTTCTTGATCTGATCAAGGGTAATGTGTTCGTCGTTTTTCTTGACGCGCGCGCTCTTTGCCATGTTCTTCCAGTACTGGCCAAGGTGGTCCTGGAGCATTCTCGGCCGCTATACCTGAGCGCGGCTTTTCCTCCAGCTTGCCGGGTTGATGTTGCCATATGCAAGCGATCCCAAGAAGCGTCGGCAGCCGAATCGCCCGAGCAGGCGGAGACGACGCAGACACGAAAGGTGACACACATGAGTCGCGGCAATCGATCGATGAGCACGTTGAACATTTCCTTTGTTCCACACATTCAAATCCTTCGTGGACGAGCAAGTCCAAAACGCGCATCCGATACCAGTAGCGAACACACGCGCGAGCTGTTCCGCAAGGCTCAGGAGCCCCTACATCTTCGCGACTCGCTGCTCGGCAGAGCCGCCTAGGTAACCGGCCAATGCAGCCTACTTCAAGGCATTACGCAGCCGGGGACGTGCCGCGGATAAACCAAGGACCACCGCACGCAAACCCACAGATTCCATCATTGAGCACGATCTGGACGAAAATGCAGCACATGCTGCGCTGGGCTCCATCGACGCTTTGGAAGAGGCCTATGCGCACATTGCGCGCCCCCCTTCCACCGGCTCACCGCGGTACGCACCTGGCGTTCTACGTTAAGCGCGGCACCATATCGACGCGTGGAGCATCGAAAGCCATTGATCGCTCGGCCCGCCGTATCGCTTCACATCGAGGAAAGCAGCAAACAATGCCTGCCTCATCTCGGCAAGTGCAGTGCCGCATGGCCACCCACGACGAGGAGAACACGCGTCGGGTGGCGTCAGCCGATTGACGGCCTCGTGACCCCTTGGCTACATTGCTTCAGCACAGGAACCTTGGGGAGATGCGTTGGTCGGAAATTTGTACTACGCCCTCATCGGCACCGCTGTCGCGGTATTCGTAGGCAACCTGATAACGACGGTGATCGTGCTGCGCAGCGACTTCTACTCGCCACAACAAAAAGGACTTCAGCTGGCCCTGGTATGGCTGATCCCCGTGATCGGCGCGGCATGCTGCGTGAGCTTTGCAGCCGTTCACAGGCGCTCGATCCCCAGCCCTCAGCTAAGATTTCCCGAGGGCGAATCCTTCAACCTGCCCGGCGGTGAGGCCAACAGCCTCTGAGCCTGGCGCTCGCCGGCCATGGCAGGCCTCGCGGCCCCTCCCTTCTTCGTCATCCAAGCCCATGTTCGGTCGCATCAAGCTCCATCCATTCATCAAGGCAAACCCTCCGCATGCCAGCTGCGTGCCAGCGACGAAGGATTTGCTGGGCCGATACGAGGGGCGGCTGCCCGTCGCACTGCTCGAGCTGTGGCGCAAGCACGGCCTGGGACTCTACGGCCGCCGGCAGATCTGCTTGATCGACCCGGATGCCTGGCAATCCACACTCGATCGGTGGATCGTCTCGCTGCCCAGTGCCACCGTGCGCGTGCCCATTGCGCTCACGCCGTTCGGCACGCTCCTCTTCTACAGAAAGCTCACGGCCACGGACGAGGACGTCTCGACGCTGAACCCCGTGAGCCGCAGCACCCGCGTCCTGAGCTGGAGCCTGGCGGACTTGTTCAATGGCGTTCTGAGCGATCCAGGCCAGGTCGATGAGTTCATCCGTCCGGCCATGCTCGACGCCGGACGGCAACAAGCCGGTGCCCTGAGCGCCGGCGAGGCCTACCATGTCGATCCGATGCTTCTGTCCATGCAGATGCTGAAGATCGTCAGGACGGACGCGCTCGCACTTCACCAGCAGTTGCGTGCACAGGTCGACCGCGAGCAGGCCCCGCCGGCACCAGCGCCCAACAGCGTTTCCGCGGCCCTGCCCGAGGAATACCGCTGCGCCTTCAGAGATGTGGAAAGAAAAGACGGCCACCCGAGCGGGCTCTACCTGTCAACCTACATCGACTGGCGCCGGCTCCTTGCACTGCAGGCGGATGGCAGCTATCAGTTGCTCTTCTGGAAGAACGACCACAAGACCGGCGAGCCCTCGGGCATACGGCACTACAGCGGGCACTATCGGGCGATTGAAACAGAGGGAGGCGACTGCCTGCTGCGGCTCGACCTGGTGTTCACGCGCAACTCGCTGGGCAGCGATGTCAATGACGACGCGCTGTACCTGATGCAAGGCCGTGCGGGTCCTCTGCTGCTGCAGGCCTGCCGCCTCGAGGACATGGCGACGGCCATCGGCGGGCGCGCGACGATGGGCAGTTCGGAGCACTACTTCCGGCCCACGCGGCTGGCCGATCCGTTTCCCGGTGAGGACTCCGACGGGATGGCCGCTCCCGCGTTCGAGGACCTGCCCGCCGCGTTGCAGGCATTGGTGCATCGCGAGCCGCTGCGGGCCACGATCGTCGAAGTCGGTGCCGCCCCCACCGACCCGGACGACTCCACCGTGATGGTCTGGGTGGACCTGGGCAGCGAGGACGGCCTGCGGATGAACATGCCGCTGATTTCACCCAAGAGCAGCCCGCGTGCGCTGCACGGCTGGGTGTGGGAGGTGAGCCCGAGGCGTTGTGGCATCGGCATCGAGGTGGAGCGCGACGAGACCGGGGCCATCGTCAACGGACCTCAGGCAGGCGACGTGCTCGTCACCCGGGCCGACTGAAGCGCGCGAGCCAACCGGCAAGACCGAAACGAGAAGAGGAAGGGGAAAGCGGACTCGCTGACGCCTCCCCGAAGAACCCCTCTTTTCGTTGGCCGAATCGAGGCTGTCCCGGCCCATGCAGAACGCTTGCTTGCGCACCTGAGCAGTCGCATCGATGAACTGCTTTCGCGCAATTGAATGGATCCAGATGGGGCTCGCGTGTCTTCAGCGAAGCCCCTTCGCCCGGGTGGAGGCTGGCAAGGCCCGTACATACAGCACCGAGTCGACCTACCCGGCTCGCTCTCCGAAGTTGTGGATGCCCCCACAAAAAGCGGCTCCGAGGCCACGCTAGGTCAGTTCGGGCGAGATGTACCGCGACACCTCTGCTTCATCGCCATCCAGCGTGACTTCGATGACGGTGTTGATCAGATCTTTGTCGTCCCGATCTCCTCAAGGGCAACCTCGAAAAGCTGGGCCAGCGTCGTGCGGTCGCGTTGCGCCGGATGACAGTTCAAGCACACCAAGCCGGGATGAATCTGCTCCTTGGTGGTATGGCCGCCCCGACTCCTTTCACCGCGAAAGTCTTTGCTGTTGTTTGTGACCAGGACCATGTTGCCGTTGATGGCCAGCAGCGCCAGGTTCCAGTCCTTCAGCCCTGCTTTCCCGACCCAAGGAACGAAGCTCGCCGCATGCCCTCGCGCCTCGGCGATCTTGACCAACTCCGGCGGCAGGCACTCGTCGATCAGGAACCTCATCGGGCGCCGAGCTTCACCCGCTTGGACGACACCGTTTTCCAGCCCGGATTGAGATCACCAAACGACTTCGGTCGGCCGCGTTGCGGATGCGTCTTCACCCATAGCGGCGCCGCTTCGACCATCTCGTCGGTCAGCGTCGGGAAAGACTCTCGAATGACCTTTTTGCTCTCTCCGGAAGCGATCCACGTGGCGACGGTCCGAACCGGCACACGCGTGCCAACGAACACGGGTTCACCGCCCATGGTTGCCTCGTCCGAATTCACCAGCGCTTCCGCCTTGGCCAGCACCGCTGCCCGATGTGCCGTCTCCTCGGCAAGACCTTTCAGGTTGACGCAGATCACGTCGTCGATCGAAACCGTCCAGTTCAGCGTGGAGACATTGGCAGACTGCTTGTCCGCAAGGACGGCGAGAGATTTTCCGATGCGCTCAGCGAGCTCGCCCATGACCTTTTTACGAGCGTCCTTCGTCAAAGCCGCACTCTCGTGGAAGTAGAACGAACCAAGCACGCAGACGAATGTATCGAACCTACGAGCCGCCCTGGCGGCTTCAAGCAACAAGGGCGGCAGCAGTTCCTCGTCAACGAGCCGATGGATGTCGCGCTCGTCGACGTTGGCGATGAAAGCAGCTTCCGTAGCGCTGCTCTGACGCATGACCATTTCAGTCATTGCGGGTTTCCAAAAATTGTTCCGATACATCGGATTATTTATTAGAAGCTGAGTCTTGGCAAATTGAAGCACCTCGCGGGACGCGATGCCGAGGTCGCTCAAGTCAAGCGGCCCGTACGCCTGCGACAGGGAGGGAGCGCGATGATCCGAGCACAGGACGCCTTCCGCAACACTGGCATCGCATGCACAGGCCACCCATCGCCGTGCCAGCCGGCATTGCACAGCACGAAACTCCGCCGTCGACCAACGCGCGCCAAGCCAGGCCGGCCAATCCTCTATGGCAAGGCTTGCCATGGCACGGTAGAGTGCATCGCATGACGATGATGAAATTTCCCTTCCGGATGAGATGAAGGCGTTTGTCGAAGCACAGGTCGCGGAACGTCGCTATGGCAATGTCAGCGAATACGTGCGCGACCTGATCCGCCGGGACCTGGAGCGCGAGCAACTCCGAACAGCCCTCCTTGCCGGACTTGAATCCGGACCCTCCGACGAATGGACTGCCGTGCACTTCGACGCGTTGCGCGCCGAGATCGCCCATGCCGGATCGGCGCAGGCCAGTTCGTCGATGACGCACCGCAGGAGCAAGAGATGAGTGACACCGTTGTCCTCTACCGCCCTACCGGACCTGAGGAGATCGCACTCGTGCGGCAGAGTGGATTTACCAAATGGCCGCCACGCCTGCCGGAGCAGCCCATCTTCTACCCCGTCACCAACGAGCAGTACGCAATCGACATCGCCAGCGATTGGAATGTCAAGGCAAGCGGATATGGTTGCGTGACGCGATTCCATGTGCGCAAGGCTTTCATGGACCGCTACGAGATTCAGAAAGTAGGTGGTGACCACCATACGGAATGGTGGATCCCCGCCGAGGACCTCGACGAACTCAATGAGAACATCGTGGGCGCTATCGAAGTGATTCGGGAATTCAGGGCCTGAGCAGCGGCAAATCTCGGCCGAGGCTGTGTGGAAACACCCTCGATGGTCACCTATATTGAGCCAACCCGTCTGAACAAGGTGGTGGCTCATGAGGCGATTCGAGAGCGAGGACCGGCGGCAAGTGACCTTGATGCCAGAGTGCCTGGACGACTATATCGGCGAAGACAACCCGGTGCGAGTCGTGGATGCCTTCGTCGGGGAGCTTGATCTGCACGCGTTGGGCTTCCAAGGTGTCGAGCCAGCAGCAACCGGACGACCTTCGTACCACCCATCGGTGCTGCTTAAGCTCTACATCTACGGCTATCTAAACCGCATTCAGTCGAGCCGGCGCCTGGAGCGCGAAGCGCAGCGCAACGTGGAACTGATGTGGCTCACCGGCCGATTGGCGCCTGACTTCAAGACTATCGCAGACTTCCGTCGGCACAACGGCCAGGGCATCCGCAACGCGTGCCGTCAATTCATCATCCTGTGCCGCGAGCTCAAGCTGTTCACCAGCGCTGTGGTGGCCATCGATGGCAGCAAGTTCAAGGCAGTCAACAGTCGAGACCGCAACTTCACACCCGGCAAGATCGACGGGCGCCAGAAGCAGATCGAGCAGAGCATCCAGCGTTACCTAGACGCCCTGGAGACGGCCGATCGCACCCAGCCTGCCGAGGTTGAAGCCAAGACCGAGCGACTGCAGGACAAGATCAAGAAGCTGCGCAATCAGATGAAGCAGCTCGACGACACCCGAGAAGAGCTGAAGGACGAGCCCGACGGCCAACGCTCGCTCACTGACCCTGACGCGCGCTCGATGAACTCACAGGCCACGGGCTCGGGCCTGGTGGGCTACAACGTGCAGGCGGCGGTCGATGCGAAGCACCACTTGATCGTGGCGCACGAGGTGACCAACGTCGGCAACGACCGCGCGCAGCTGAGCAAGATGGCCAACGCTGCGCGCGAAGCGATGAACAAAACCAAGCTGCAAGCACTTGCTGATCGCGGCTACTTCAACGGCACGGAACTCAAGGCTTGTGAGGATGCGGGCATCGCGGCCTACGTGCCCAAGCCGATGACCTCCGGCGCCAAGGCGGACGGTCGCTTCGACAAGAGCGACTTCATCTACATCGCGAAGGACGACGAGTACCTATGCCCAGCAGGACAACGGGCCATCTTCAGGTTCAGCACTGTGGAGAAGAGCGGCCTGCATGCACGCCTATATTGGACCAGCGCCTGCCCCAGTTGCCCGCTGAAGCCTCAGTGCACACCCAGTGCCTATCGGCGAGTGCGGCGATGGGAGCACGAAGCGGTGCTCGAGCGCGCGCAGCAGCGACTGGATCGCAAGCCTGATGCAATGACGTTACGACGGCGCACCGTCGAGCACGTCTTCGGCACGCTCAAACACTGGATGGGTTCGACCCACTTCCTCACCAAAACGCTGGCGAACGTGGGCACTGAGATGAGCCTGCACGTGCTGGCCTACAACATGAAGCGGGTGATCTCGATACTGGGCATGAGCAGAACGATGAAGGCGATGAGATTGATCGGGGCATGAGCCCCCTTTGCTTGCCTTCTTGCCCCTCGGGCGTGCCACGCTGCGCGTCCAGCGGCCCACAACAACTGGATGAATCAGTCGCTGGTTCGGCATACTCGCAAGTCAGGCCGTTTCCACACAGCCTCGGCCAGGACCGGACATTGAGAGCAAGCTGATATACAAGGACTAGCCGCCTGTCGCCGGCCGAAATTCCTCCAGCTTCGGATCGAAGCATTCAACCCGAAAGAATTTAGTAGGTGCGATGTGTTCTACGTTGAATCCGATGTGCTCCGCCTCCTACATGAGGTTCCATATTTCCGTTTCATGAAGCCGCAAGCGGCGCTTCGATTCTGGACAAGACTGCGAGACGATGGGCGGGAGTTGGCTTCGCTTCTCTGTCAATTTCCGTTGGTGAAGTATGAGCCGCTCGATACGCTATATGCATGCGCAAAAGCGGCCAGCGCACTGGACGAAAAACTTGTAGCCGATCTGTCTACTCATTATTCGTGGCAGGGCGTCGTTGAAGCATCCTTTCTTGCTGCGCTCCGACCTCACGCTGCCTATGCAAGCCATCTACGACGGGCTCGCGACAGCGTGCCCCACAACGGATGGATCGTCGATTTGGCTCTGAGTGAGGTGCGCGGTTCAGCTTGTGAGCGGCATCTGGAGCATCAGAAAGTCATTCGAGAACTGCGCGAAATCATCGAGAGAATCCCGGAGCAGCCCACTGCCCTGAGACGTGGACCAACGACAGGCGAATTGCTTCAATTGCAATCTTCCACCGTCGCAGTTGCCAATGCCTACAAAGAGGGCGGCGTGGCACAAGCAAAAGCCGCCCTAGATGCGTCGCCTTGGCGCGACTTTCTCTAGACGGCGTACCACGCGAGATGGCGCACTCTCCCAAGCCGGTCGCCCCGGGGGTTTGTGCGTATAGTGAATCTTGCATTGGGGTGGCATGAACGACTACAGGCGGCCACGAGCAGTCATACGATTTCAACGCTCAAAATCTATCAAGCATGCTCACGGACATCCTGATTGCCTCGACTGGCGATGCACCCGAAATTCTTTCCGCTGCTTCTGGTAGCTGGCCTCGCTTGCAGTTCAACTCTTTGGACAACATGGCGCTCGCCGGACTTTGGTCCGCTCTCGGCGGAACTGGCGCGGTGGATTTTGAGGGTGAGAAGTACCTCCTTGCGCACACGGAGGAGCGATGGGTCTTTGAATTTCCGCAGGACTTCGTGCAAAGGCTTTCTGCGGTGCAGTCCGGCGCCGTCGCGGAAGTCGCAATGTCCTGGGCCAAACACGATGAACTGGTGCATATGGGCGCCGACGGCCCTGGCGTTGAGCCGGTCGTAGAGGCGATGAGCGGATTTGCTCGGCAGGCGATTGGTCAGGGCAAGAGCCTCCTGCTGTTTATGTGCCTCTAGCGACAAATCTGCTCACGGCCAGCAGCCGTCGTTCGTGTCGCGACGGGCAATGGCCGCTTCGGACGCGAAGGCAGCCACCCGCGCACAGACGCCCACATTGATGCTGCTTGGTGTTTGTTCAGCGATTCACGGCGATGGGGCGTTTGACTTTGATCCGGTGGCAGGCCACGCCGCAGCGCCTCCACGTGCCTAGGACGGCTGGCCTTCACGCGGTATTCCCGTGACAGTGACTGGCGAAGGCGCACGTGTGGCCCGCTTGAAAATCGAGGGCGAAATCCCGGTGTGTTCCTTGAAGAAGCGCGAAAAGTTGCCAGGCGCTGAAAACCCCAGGTCGAGCGCCACGTCCGTGAGTTCGCCGCCTTCACTGACGCGCCGCATCGCCTCCTCGACCCTCACCCCGCTCCAGAACACCTGCGGCGTCGTGTGCAACTGGTCTCGAAACAAGGCAAAGAAGTGCGCGCGCGAAAGGCCGACCTTGGCCGCGATCTCGTCGATGGTCGTTTTCTCGGACACATGGGCACGCATGTGGGCGATGGCGGCGCGCAGGCGATGGTCCAGCGCAACGCCGATGCCGCCCGCAACGGGCGCATCAACGCCGCCGGCCGTGGAGGCCGCGATGGCCGCCTCCAGCAAGCGCTCGACTTCCTGGTCGATCCGCTCGCGTCCGCTGCCCGCGGAGATCATCAGGTCCAGTACGCGCCAGCATGAACGGCGCAGCGCAGCCCCGATGGGCACGCGCGGCGAGGGAAACCGGAAGCTGCGGTCCTTCGCCTGGCCAAGCTCGTCGAGCCACTCCTTCTTGATCATGAAGACGATGAACAGGCTCGAGCCGCTGTCGTCCAGGCGAACCATGTCGTGCGCCTCGAACGCGTTCACGCCCAGCGCCACGCTTTCGCTGTAGGGCACGGTTTCCGCGCCGACATGCGCGCACGCGCGCGCTCCGCCCAGCCAAAGGGCGAGCTGCGTCTCCGAGTGCGCGTGCGACACCAGATTGGCGCTCGCCTCCAGGACGATCGCCGTGCCGAACGCGCCTTCGTGAAGTGCATAGGCTTCCTGCATCTGCGTGCTTCATCGAGGTGGTTTGCGGCGATTGTTCCTCCCCCGCCCCCTGGCCGGCATGGCGCCCCCGGGTAAGTCCTTAGGAGCACACCAGACGATTTGATATGCCGCCGGACCGGCCGATAAGCGGGGTCGGCTCGCAATTTCTAGAGTTACCGCATCGCTGGAACACAGGAGCAACTCTTCATGCGAATCGCCACTTTCACGAGCGAAGGCCACCGCAAGGTCGGCCTCGTCTCCACCGACGGAAAGACCGTCACCCCACTGCAGCTCACGCAGGCCCAGGCCGAGGGCGGCGTGCTGACGCTGATCGAGTCGCTGGCCGATGGCGGCTCGCTTCCGGAGGTCGCCGGTCCCGCCATCGACTTGGACAGCGTGGTGCTCGACGCGCCGCTGCCCAAGCCGCGCCGCAACCTCTGGTGCGTGGGGCGCAACTACCATGCGCACGCCAAGGAGTTGGCAACCTCGGTGTTCAAGGACAACGCGGCCAGGACCGACGAATGGCCCATCGTCTTCACCAAGGTACCCGAGTGCGTCGTGGGCCCGCACGACGACGTGTTCGTGCCTTCCGAGGTGTCCACGCAGATCGACTACGAAGCCGAGCTGGCCGTCGTGATCGGCAAGGGCGGCAAGAACATCACACGCGCCGCCGCGATGTCGCATGTGTTTGGCTACACGGTCGTCAACGACGTGACCGCGCGCGATGTGCAGGTGCGCCACGGGCAGTGGGACATGGGCAAGTCCTTCGACACCTTCTGCCCGATGGGGCCGTGGATCGTCACCGCCGACGAGTTCGACGGCACCAGGACGCGCGTGCGCTGCTGGGTCAACGGCGAGCTGCGCCAGGACGGCCCGACCGAGAACATGATCTTCGACATCCCCACGCTGATCGAGACCATCTCGCGCGGCATCACGCTCTACCCCGGCGACGTCATCGCGACCGGCACGCCGGCGGGTGTGGGCATGGGCATGAGCCCGCCGCGTTACCTGCGCGCCGGCGACGTCGTGCGTGTGGAGATCGACCGGCTCGGCGCCATCGAGAACAAGTTCGTCTGAGGGGCTGTGCATGACCACTCAAGTACTGAACGATCTGAGCGTCGAAATCGACGGTGACGGCGAGGCACTGCTGTGCATCCACGGGCTCGGCGGCTCCTCGAACGCCTGGACGCCCGTGTTGTCGGCGCTCGGCGGTTTTCGGCGCATCCGGCCCGATCTGCCGGGCAGCGCAAGGTCACCGCTGCCCGCGGACGGCAAGGCATTGTCGATCGAGCGCTACGTGGACGCGATGGTGAGCCTGCTCTCTGTGCTCGACATCGGCAAGGTGCATGTGATGGCGCACTCGATGGGCACGATCGTCGCCCAACATCTGGCGCTGCGCCGCCCCGGGACGGTGAGATCGCTGGCACTCTTCGGGCCGCTGGCTGCGCCCTCGGATGCCGCGCGCCCCAGCATCGCAGCCCGTGCCCACGCGGCGCGCGGCAGCGCGGCGGCCATGCAGGAGATCGCCGATGCCATCGTGAAGGGCGCGACCAGCGCACAGACGAAGGAGTTGCAGCCGGCGGTGCTCGCGCTGGTGCGAGAGAGCGTGATGCGCCAGTCGCCCGAGGGCTACGCGCAGAGCTGTGCGGCGCTGGCCGATGCGCAGCCGGCCGCGCTCGAACGCCTTGACGTCCCGACGCTGCTGGTCACCGGCGACCAGGACGGTGTGGCCCCGCCGGCCAGCGTCCGCGCCATGCAGGAACGCATCGCCGGCAGCCGCCTCGTCGTGCTCGACGGATGCGGCCACTGGACGACTTTCGAGCAGCCGCAGCGCTGCACGCAAGAGCTCGAAGCCTTCTACGCGGCACTGCACTGAGGCGGCGCCGGATTCCATTCGACCACCCATGGCCGGCCGTACAGGCCGAAGGAGACAACGATGACCCGTATTGCATTCACCAATGTCCGCATCTTCGACGGCTCGGGCGAAGACCCCTACACCGGCGATCTGCTCGTGGAAGGAAAGCGCATCGTCGAAGTGGCGCGCCTTCCCAAGCGCGTGAGCACCGACGACGCGCGCGTGATCGACGGCAAGGGCCGCTTCCTCATGCCGGGCATGACCGAGGCCCACACGCATTTCTCGTGGAACGACCAGCCGTCTCTCGCGGCCATTCAGTTCATGCCGCCCGAAGAGCACATGCTCTGGTGCGTGCGCGTGGCCAAACGCTACCTCGACATGGGCTGGACCTGCGCGATCGGCGCGGCTGCGGCCAAGCCGCGCCTGGACGTGGTCCTGCGCAACGCCATCGATGCGGGCGAGTTCCCCGGCCCGCGCTACCTGGCCGGCAGCCAGGAGATCACCACCATCGGCGCGCTGGGCGACAACACGCTGCCACACATGAAGTTCGAAGAACTCAGTTTCGGCAGCGTCTGCAGCGGCCCCGAGGAGATCCGAAGATCGGCCCGCACCTTCATCAAGTACGGCGTCGATCACCTGAAAATCAATCTGTCGGGCGAGTACATCGCCGGCCTGCCCGCGGAAATGTCGCCGTTTGCGGAAGACGAGGTCGCCATGCTGGCGCAGGAAGCCAAGCGCTACGGCAAGCGCATGGCCGCGCACGCGCGCTCCAGCGAATCGGTCAAGCAGTGCGTGCGCCACGGCATCGAGATGGTCTACCACGCCAGCTTTGCCGATTCGGAAGCGCTGGACATGCTCGAGGCGGCCAAGGACCGGCACTTTGTCGCGCCGGGCATCGGCTGGCTCATCCGCACCACCTACAACGCGGCCGAGTACGGCATCACGGAAGCCGTCGCCACTCAGATGGGATACAAGCGCGAGCTGGAAATCGCCTCGGCTTCGCTGCGCGAGATGCACAGGCGCGGCATTCGCATCCTGCCGGGCGGCGACTACGGCTTTGCCTGGATGCCGCACGGCACCAATGCCAACGACCTCCAGTACTTTGTCGACTACATCGGCATGACACCGAAGGAGGCGCTGATGGCCGCGACACGGCTGGGTGGCGAGATCATGCAACGTCCCGATGAATTGGGACAGCTGAAAGCGGGATTTCTCGCAGACATCGTCCTGATCGATGGCGACCCGCTGCAGGACCTGTCGCTGCTGACGGACCCGGCGAAGGTGCAGCTGGTGATGAAGGACGGCGTGGTCCACAAGGACTGCGCCACGCCCGTGCCGCCGCATGCCGCGCTGCATCTAGCAGGCGCCGACACACCGCTGCAGGAACAGGGCGTCAAGGAAGCCTTGGCAGAGATGCACTGACCCACCAGGTTCCGCTGCTCGTTGACAGGTCGCGGCGGGCAGCAGCAGCGCCCGCTCGGACGGGATTGCGTCTGACCCGAAGGGCAACAAGTCATCCCATCCATGCGGGGCCACGGTGTGGAGTGGGCTGACAGCCTTCAGGCCGGCTCCCACACATGTCGCATGTTCCGGCCAGGTAGACACCCCCTCTTGGAGCGAGCGCAACGGGGAGACAACTTGACCAAGACTCTTCAGGAGCTGTGATGCACAGTCGCTTGGTTCGTCGCCTCCCAGCGCAGTTCTGGCATCAGCGTCGTCAATGCAACTGGCGCCCGCAGGCCGTTCTGCGAACGCCGCAGGCGAAGCCCGCGGTCAATCTCCCTCCAGCTGCGTCTCCAGCTTTTTCGCGACGGCACTGTAGTGCCGTGCCGAAGCGGTATTCTTCTGCCCGGCATAGTGCGCGCTGACCGCGCGTGCCGCGCGCAAGGCGGCCTCGAAGCCATCGTGCCGCTCCTGCCATTCGGTGTCGCGCGTCCCGATGTCTCCAGCAACGAACCGCCCCACCCGAAAGCCGCCCTCCAGATCGACGGCACCGATCACCGGGATGCCGTCGCGCAATTCGCCGTAGAACGCATAGCCCGCATTCGCACCGACGCGGGTGCGGAGCATGCCGATCCCGGATGCCTTGCCGGATTGGCAGCTTCCGCTCCAGTAGGTAGGCGCCGCGCCCAGCGAGGCCGGTGCCACGAAGCGACACCCTGTCGCGGGGTCCTGCGACCATCTCATGTCGGGGTTCTGGCCGGCCGCCAGCATGGGCGCCAACGACAGGGCGAGCGCCATGACCGTGGCAGCACGAAGTCCGATGCGTGAGCCCTGTGAACCCTCTTTGCGCGAAATGCTGCATCCCATGGCGTGGCATCCTTCCCGTTGGAACCTGTGGACCTGCCGCCGGCGAATGGCGGGCGTGAGCAACGGGAGATTCTCCTACGGCTTCATCCTTCAACAGAAAGGCCGTGCGCCCTGCCTCACGAGGATTCCCTTGAGGGCTCCTTGTTCGTCGCAGTCTTTGCCCGGCTGGCGCCCGAATGCACGCCGGGCTGGCAGCGATGGCTGTCGCGCGGCCTGCATGCCATCGACACCCCCATGCGGTGGAACACGCGAACGAACCGGGGCACTCGCCGCAACAGGGCGTCCCTCGCGCCTCGGCCTCCTCTTTCGCTCACTGCGCGATGCTCTCACGCAATGCAGGCCGACGCTCCAAGAGCCGCCGCAGCCTCCTCGCACAGGGCAGCCGCTTCGGCGGCGGTCCCGGCCACGCCATAGACGTAGTTGTCAGGCCGCAGGAGCGCGGCGACACACCCGTGCCGTTGGAACCAGTGGGCCGCAACACCCTCCACATCGTCCGCGCTGCCGAGCGCGACCACGGTGAGGCCAGGTATCGAAGCGTCACCAGCCCGCTCGACGCCCGGTGCAAGCACGAGCCGCCAGCCATGACCTGCCAGCTCGTCCATGCGCTGGCGGGCTCCCGCTGCACCAGTCAGCCACGGTTGGGGAAACAGGCCGCCGCGTGCCGCGCTGGCTTGCCCCGACAGGAACCCGTCTTCCAGGCGCGGCAGGATGTCCTGGCGGGGCGTGTCCTGCACCTGGCCTGCGCACTCCTCCAGCAGGCGAGCATCGCGCGCTCTGGCCTTGGCCACGTCCCGCTCGCAGATGACGGCTCCCACGCCCTTGATGCGGCTGGTGAGCTCGCGCACGTGGGCCCGGCGTTCCGTGCCATAGCTGTCGAGCAGCGCCTCGCCAGCGTCGCCCCACACCTCGCCTTGCAGCACGGCCGCGAGCTTCCAGCTCAGGTTGGCCACATCACGCACGCCCTGGCACATGCCCTGTCCAAGGAAAGGCGGCTGCATGTGCGCAGCGTCTCCGGCCAGGAAGACGCGCCCATGGCGCCACTGCTGGGCAACAAGCGCATGGAAGCGGTAGCTCGCCTGGCGCCACAGCTGACCGTCGTCGGGCGTGAGCCAACGCGACAGCAACTGCCAGGTGTGCTCGGCCGTGGCGACCTGCACGGGGTCTTCGCCCGGCAGGATCGAGATCTCCCAGCGACGATGGTTCTTCGGACCGATCACCAGGGTGCACGGGCGCTGCGGCTCGCAGTACTGCACGCTCACCTTCGGCAGCTTGGCAAGGCCGCGCTCGTTGACCAGCACATCGACCACCAGCCAGGGCTCGTCGAAGTCCAGGTCCTGCATCTCGATGCCCAGTTGGGTGCGCACGCCGCTGCTGCCCCCGTCGCAGGCCATGCAGTAGCGCGCACGCACGGCGCGAGCCTGTCCCCCGGAGCCGATCTGCAGCATGACGCCTTCCGGGTCCTGCGCGAGCGCGCCCATCTCCACGCCCAGGTCCACCGTCACGTTGGGCAACTGCGCCACGCGCGCGCGCAGTGCCCGCTCCACGGGCGGCTGCGTGAACACCATGGAAGGCGTGTACCCCTGCGGATAGGGAGGCGCCACCATGGTCATGCGCCGGATCAGCTGACCGTCGGCGCCGAGGTACTCGGAGTTGGTGAACGGCTCGATGTAAGGCTCGACAGCCTCGACCACGCCCAGCTGCTGGAACACGCGCATGATCTCGTGGTCCAGCGAGATGGCACGGGGAATCTGGTGGACATCCGGCATGCGCTCGCACACGTAGACCTTGAATCCTCGCTGTCCCAACAGCCCTGCGGCCACCTGCCCCACCGGGCCGTATCCGACGATCGCGACGTCGTAGATGTCGCTCGTGCTCACGCCGCCTCATCCGCAATGGGGTTGGAGAGAAGGCCGACGCCATCGATCTCTATCTCGATGGTGTCGCCCGCGCGCATCCATACGGGTGGAGTGCGCGCCTGGCCCACGCCGGCGGGCGTGCCCATCACGATCACGTCGCCCGGCTCCAGGGTCAGCACCTGTGCCAGCAAGGCGATGGTCTCGGCGACGCTGAAGATCATGTCGTCGGTATTGGCGTCCTGCATCACCTGGCCATTCAGGCGGCTCTGGATGCGCAGGCCCGCGGCGCCCGGCGCCAATTCGTCGGCGGTGACCAGCACGGGTCCGAAGCCGCCGGTGCGGTCGAAGTTCTTGCCGATGGTCCATTGGGGCGTGCGCTTCTGGTAATCGCGCACGCTCATGTCGTTGAAGCAGCTGTAGCCGAAGACATAAGCCAGCGCCTGGGCCTGGGGCGTGTGCCGAGGCACCTTGCGGCCGATCACCACCGCCAGTTCGGCCTCGTAGTCGAAGCGTGTCGACACCTTGGGCAACCATCCGGCCTCCCCATGGGCCAACAGCGACGAGGGCGCACGAAAGAAGAACCAGGGGTAGTCGGGCTTCTCGCGACCGCCTTCCTTGGCGTGATCGTAGTAGTTGAGGCCCAGGCAGACGATCTTGCCGGGCTCGGGCACCAGCGGCGCCAACCTCGCGCCTTCAAGGGGCTGACGCTGACCCGATCTCAGTGCTTGCCGCGCCGCGGCCTGCAGGTCGACGCCGGCGCTCAGCGCGGCGCGCAGGTCGGCCGGCACCAGCGCGTCGGCATCGTTCAGATCGATCAGGTCCTGGGCGTCGACAAGGGCCAGGCGCGGTGCGCCTTGGCGCAGGTAGGTGGTGAATTTCATCGGGATGTCACTCGGTTGGAAAAATCAGGGGTTCGTTGCGAAGAAGATGCGCCGCTGTGCGTCCTTCAGGGCGGCGCCGGGGGCGGCAGAGATGCCCCACTGGTCCACGCGGCCCGGCGGCCACTTCCAGTGCTCGGGGCCGTGCGCCTCGTAGCCGTCGTCGATCTGCTCCACCTCGGCCGTGTACTCGATGACGACGCCGAAGGGATCGATGAAGTAGTTGAAGAGGTTGTTGCCCGGGCCGTGCCTGCCGGGGCCCCACTGGATGGGAAACCCCGCGTCCTTCATGCGGCCGCCGCCGCGCATCACCGATTCGAAGTCGGGCATGAGGAAGGCGATGTGGTTGAGCGCATCGTTGTCCGAGATGCCGATGGCGATGGTGTGGTGATCGCGATCGCAGTTCATGAAGGCCATGATCCCGGTGCGGTCTGCCAGGCGAAAGCCCAACGCCTGCTGCAGGAAGACCTGCGTCTCGTCCACCGCGTGGCTGTTGAGCACCACATGGGTCAGGCGGATGGGCCGGTCCTTGACCGTGGGTCCCTCGGGCTGCCGGCTGTCGCCGTGCACCACCTGGAAGATGCGCCCGTGCGGGTCCTTGAACTTCAGACCGACGCCACCGGCGGGATCGCGCGTGAGTTCGTGCGGCGGCGCCAGCAGGGTGCCGCCGGCGGTCACGACGCGGGCGGCCACGGCATCGAGCGCCTCCCGGCTGCGCGCGCGCAGCGTCACCTGGCGGATGCGCGGGACCTCCGTGCCCTGGTGCAGCGCCAGCAGGTGGCCGTCGCCGCCCGTGCCGCGCAGGTACAGCACGGAGTCGCCGCGGTGGGCGACTTCCAGCCGCCAGGTGCCGGTGTAGAAGGCTTCGGCCTGCGCGAGGTCGGGCACCTCGAGCGCCACGCTGCGCAGACCTTGGATCCAGGGGGAGCTCATAGGGTCGTCTCTTTCTTGGGAAGGCCGAGGAATCGCTCGGCGTTGCGATGCACCAGGGCCGCCACCGTGGCTTCATCGAAGCCGGCGGCCTCGATGCGCTGCACCGGCGTGCGGTCATGGAAATTGAAGGGGTAGTCGGTGCCCACCATCAACTGGCCGGCGCCGAAGCGATGCACCAGGTGGCGCAGCAGGGGCTCGTCGAACACGAGCGTGTCGTAGAACAGCCGCCGCGCCTGCTCCGCGGGCGAGGCCGTGATGCTCTCCTTCAGCGCGGGAAACACTTCCCAGCCCTGCTGCAGGCGAGGCAGCAACGTGGCCAGCGTGCCGCCGCCATGGCTGAACGCGATGCGCAGGCGCGGCCGGCGCAGCAGCAGGTTGGCCGTGATGACCGACGCGGCCGCCAGGCCCACGTCCCCCGGATAGGCCAGCACCTGCTGCAAGGGCGCGGGGCCCACCAGCCGGTCCATGCCGGCCGGGCGCAAGGCGTGCACGAACACCGCGGCCCCCAGGGCCTCGCAGGCTTCGAAGAAGGCATCGAACTGCGCGGCACCCACGGGCGCATCGTTGACATTGCTGCCGATCTCCACGCCCGCGAACCCCAGCGTTCCCACGACGTACTCGAGCTCGGCAATCGCCAGGTCGATGTCCTGCAGCGGCACCGCGCCGAGCGCCGCGATGCGGCCGTTGCCCTGCGCCACCATGCCGGCCATGCAATCGTTGGTGTAGCGCAGCAACTGGTGGGCGTCGTGGGCGGCCATCCAGTACGACAGGAGCTCCGGCATGGGCGAGATCACCTGCAGTGCGAGCCCCATGCCCGGCAGATCCTCGAGCCGGCGTGCGGTGCTCCAGCAGCGGTCAGACACCGTGCGATACACCTTGTTCGCGATCATCACGTGGCGATGGCAGGCGTGGGCGGGCGCCATCGAGGGCCAGTCGGCCGGCAGCCTGGAGCCGATGTAGCTCGGGAAGTGCTCGGGCACCACATGCGCATGCACATCGATGCCGCAGCGGCAACGGGTCATTTCTTTTCTCCAGCGCAGGGCTATTCGGGCCGGATGTCGAGCTGCCTGACCAGCTTGGCCCAGCGCTCGCGCTCGCTGTGCATGAAGGCCTCGAACTCCGGCACCGACATGCGCTGCTCGGCCTGCGAGCCGAGGGTCTGCAGGCGCTGCAGCACCTCGGGCTGCTGCATGACGGCTTCCAGGTCGCGGTTGACGCGCGCGATCACCTCCGTGGGCGTACCTGCCGGCGCAAAGAGACCGTTCCATCCCGTGTACTCGAAACCGGGGAAGGTCTCGGACAGCGCGGGCACGTCCGGCATGCCCGGCTGCCGCCCGGCGGTGCTCACGGCCAGTGCACGCACCTTCCCCGCGGAGAGGTATGCAGTAAGAGCCGCATCGGGCAGGCAGACCAGCGGCACCCGCCCCCCGATCACATCCTGCAGTGCATCGGGCGCCTTGGTGTAGGGCACATGGTTGAAACGCACGCCGGCCATCCCGGCCACGCTGTCGGCCAGCATGCCGGAGAAGGTCTTCGGGCCTTCGGTGGCGATCGCGACGCTGCCCGGTTGCGCCTTGGCCAGTGCCAGCGCCTCCTTCAGATTCCTGGCCGGGAAGTTCGCCGCGGCAGCGATCACGAAGGGGCTGCGCCCCACCAGCCGCACCGGCGCGAAATCCTTCGCCGGGTCGTAGGGCAGGGCCTTGAAGGTGTAGGCATTGGTCACCATCGCCGCGGTGGTCGCGTAGTAGAAGGTGTAGCCATCGGGCTGCGACCGCGCCGCCGCCAGCGCGCCGATCACGTTCTGCCCGCCCGGCTTGTTCTCGATCACGATGGGCTGGGCCCAGCTTCGCGCGAGCCGGTCGGCCACGTAGCGCGCGAGGATGTCGGGCCCCGAGCCCGCGGGCTGCGAAAGGATGAACTTGACGGGGCGCTGCGGCCAGTCGGGCTGTGCGCGAAGCAGCCCGCTGCCCGCCAGCGGAAACAGCGTCGCCGTCCGGACGAAATCTCTGCGTTGCATGGAGTCTCCTTTGTTCTTGGAGCCTGGATGCTAGGAAGCCTCCCAACATCTGAACAGTCGATGACGCAGATACATAAAATCCATTTCATGGATATTCGATCGGTCGACCTCAACCTGCTGGTGCTGTTCGATGCGATGGCCAGGCTGCGCAGCGTCAGCCGCGCGGCCGAAGCCATCGGGCTGAGCCAGCCCGCCACCAGCGCCGCCCTGGCGCGGCTGCGCGCAACCTTCGACGACGACCTGTTCGTGCGCGCCGGCGCGCAGATGGAGCCCACGCCGCGCGCGCAGGCACTGAGCCCCGTGGTGCAACGTGTGGTGCAGGCGATCCAGGCGGAGATCCTTCAACCGGCTGGCTTCGATCCGGCGAGCGCGGAGCGCAGCTTCACGCTGCTCACCCCCGACATCGGCGAGGTGGCGTTTCTCCCCGGGGTGCTGCGACGCCTGCGGCAGGCAGCGCCGCTGGTGCGGCTGCGTGCGCTTTCCATGCCGCGCACGGCGGCCGCCCATGCGCTGGAGGCCGGCGAGGCCGATCTGGCCGTGGGCTTCTTTCCCGATCTGCAGAAGGCGGGCTACTTCCGCCAGGCGCTGTTCAGGACGTCCTACACCTGCATCGCCTGCGCGCACAATGCGGCAGCGCCTTCGCGCATGACGGCGCGGCAGTACCTGGCGGCGCGGCACATCGTCGTGCGGCCCGACGGGCGCGAGCACATGCTGGACCGCTTCCTGGAGGACAAGGGCTGGCACCGGCACGTGACGCTGGAGCTCTCGCATTTCATGAGCCTGTTGTCGCTGCTGCCCGGCAGCGACCTGGTGGCGACCGTGCCCGACGACATCGCCACCGTGGTGCAGCGGCATATCGCGGTGAAGACCATCGAACTGCCCTTCAAGCCGCCGCAGCTCCAGGTGCAGCAGTACTGGCACCGTCGCATGCAGAACGATGCATCCAACCGCTGGCTGCGCGGACTCTTCTACGAAGTGAACCGGCGCGACGCCAACGCACGCCTGCCCGACTGGCAGGCCGCCGGGTGAAGGTGCTTCAGCCGGCGCTCAGCCCCGCCGCCTGCACCCCGGCGATGCAGATGGCTTCATCCTCGTCGCCGGTGCCGCCACTGGCACCTACCGCGCCCAGCAGCGTGCCAGCCGCATCGCGGATCACCACCGCACCGGTCTGAGGCAGGAACTTGCCCTCGGCCGTGGCGGCCAGCGCGACGAAGAAGTTGGGGTTGTCCCTCGCGCGCTCGGCCAGCTTGCGGCTGGCCACGCCCATGCCCACCGCACCCCATGCCTTGGCACGCGCGATGTCGAAGCGGAACATGCTGGCACCGTCTTCGCTCACGAAGGCCTTGAGATGGCCGGCGGCATCGAGCACCGCAATGCCCATGGGCTGGTAGCCGGCTTCCTTCGATTTCGCGAGGGCCGCATCGATGATGGTGCGGGCTTGCTGCAGGGTCAGGCTGGACACGGGCTTTCCTTTTCTTTCATTCATTCAATGAGCGGCCGCCCCGGGGCCGGCGACAGCCTCGAAGCCATAGCGGTTCATGCTGGCGAAGGCAGGCATGGCGGGGTGCGGCACGAAGCGTGTGCGGCAGTCGAGCACGGCCGGCAGACCCGAGGCCAGCGCGCGGCGGATGGCGGGCCCGACCTCGGCCAGGGCCGTCACACGTTCGCCGTGGCAACCGAAACCCCGCGCGATGGCTGCATAGTCTGTCCCGTCGAGCGCGGTGCCCAGTTCGAAACCGAGCGCATTGCGTTGACCGGCACGGATGATGCCCCAGGCGGCGTTGTTGTGGACGATGATGAGCACCGGCAGGCGGTGACGTCGCGCGGTGTCCAGTTCGTTGAGCGTGAAGCCGAAGGAGCCGTCGCCCGTGATGAGCGTGACGGCCCGCTCAGGCTGCTGCGCCTGCAGCGCGATGGCATAGGGCAGGCCAAAACCGAGGTGGCTCATGCCCGGCTCGTGAAAGCGCGTGCGCACGTCGAGCACCGGCGTCAGGTCGTTGCTCCAGAAGCTGGTGTGGCCGCCGTCGAAGACGGCCAGGCCGTCTTTCGGCAAGGCCTCGCCGATCGCGCGCGCCAGCGCCGCGGGGTGCATGGCCTCGCCCGGTTCGCCCTCCTCCCCCAGTGCCGCCAGGCGCGACGCGTACGCCTCGCGCGCCTGCCGCAGGTCGCGCAGCCAGCCGCTGTCGACGGCACGCTCCAGGTCGGCATCACCGGCTGCGAGCAGATCCTCGAGCGCGGCGCTTGCATCGGCTTGCAGTGCGAGTTCGTGCAAGGCGGGGTGCCCCAATGCCGACGGATCGATGTTGATGCTGATCAGCCGCTGCGGCCGCCGCGCCAGCGGCCCGTGCGCGTCCCACATCCAGGACGACCAGCGGCATCCCACGGCGAGGACGAGATCGGCGCGCTCGAAGGCCAGCCGCACGGGCTCCCCGGCGATCAGGCCGCCATGGCCGATGAAATGCGGGCTGTCCGAGGCCACCACGCCGAGCGCCATCTGCGTGGGAAGCACCGGCGCCTGCCAACGCTGCGCAAGCGCACGCACGCTGGCGGCCGCGCCGCTCGCGACCACGCCGCCGCCGGCCACGATGAGCGGGCGCCTGGCCTGCGCCATGAGGGCCGCCGCGCGGCGCACATCGTCGGCATGCGGCCGGACACGCCCCACGAAGCGATAGCTCGCCGGCGCAACGTCGAACTCCGCCTCCTCGAAGCTGCAGGACTGGCTCAGCACGTCCTGCGGAATGTCCAGGTGCACCGGGCCGGGCCGTCCGCTCAGCGCCTCGCGAAAGGCGCGGCGCACGAGCTCCGGCAGGCGGCGCGCATCATGCGCCACCGCGTTCCACTTGGTGATCGGCCGCGTCAGCGCCACGGTGTCCAGGTCCATGAACATGCCGCTGTGCGGATAGCAGGCGGCGCGATGCTGGTTGGTGGTGATGGCCAGCAGCGGCAGGTTGTTGTTGAAGGCCACGCCCAGGCCGGAGGCCAGGTTGAGACCGCCCGGCCCCATCTCGCCCAGCGCCACCGCGATCCGCCCCGACGCGGCATGGACACCGGCCGCCATCATCGGGGCTGCGCCTTCGTGCCGCACCCCGAGGAAGCGCAACCGTTCCTGATGCGAGATCGCGTGCAGCAACGGCCCCAGCTTGCCGCCGACGATGCCGAAAACCTCCCGCACCTGCTCTGCGAGCAGAAGCCGCACCAGCGCCTGCGCGCCGTTGATTTGCAGCGCCATGTCCTAGTCCTCCGCCGTGAAATGGGCCGCCTTGACGATCGGGGCCCAGCGTTGCCGGTCGGCGCGCACGATGCGGGCGAACTCGTCGGCGCTCTGGTGCATCGGCTGCAGTCCCACCTTGGCCAATGCCTCGACGAATTCGGGCGCTGCGAGGCCCTCGCGCACGAGCGCGTTGAGGCGCTGCACGGTCTCGGCCGATGCGCGCGCCGGCAGGAACCAGCCCAGCCACTCCTGCACCACGATGTCGGCGAAGCCCTGCTCGACGAAGGTCGGCACCTCCGGCAGGAAGGGCGAACGCTGCGCGCTCGATACCGCCAGGCCCCGCAGCTTGCCGGCGCGGATGTACGGCATCACCTCGCCGAGCACGCTCACGCTCACCGGCACCTGACCGCCCAGCACGTCGTTGAGCAGCGGCGCGCCGCCCCGGTAGGCCACCGCCGTGAGCTCCGCGCCGCTGGCCTTCTGCAGCATCATGCCGACGAAGTGCAGCGCCGAGCCGGCCGCCGGCACGCCGTAGTTGGCCTGCGGCGGATGGGCCTTGGCCCATTTCACATACTCCGACGCCGTCCTCACTTCCGCCGGCAGACCGGGCCCGGCTGTCAGCACGAACGCATAGTTGACGGTGCTGGTCACCGGCACGAAATCGGCGATCGGGTCGTAGTTGAGCTTCCTGTAGGTGTTCGGATAGAGCGTCATCGGCGAGCTGGGAATCTGCAGGATCGTCAGGCCATCGGGCGCCGCACGCTTGACGTACTCCACCGCGATGCGCCCGCCCGCCCCTGTCTTCGGCTCCACCACCAGGCTGGCGGCGTACTTGCCGCGCAGCTTCTCGGCGAGCGGGCGTGCCACGTGGTCGCCCATGCCGCCGGCGGGAAAGCCCGAGACGATGGAGGCATTGCCGTTGAGCTGCGCGAGCGCGCGTTCCCAGGGGGCGAGCGCGGCCAGCGCACTGCCCGCCTGAAGAAGATGAAGGAAGTCTCTGCGGTCCATGGCATGTCTCCTGGGTCTGGGGCCCTTGGCTGTCGATGCATCGATCGTGAGGCCACCGAGGGCTGCCGCGAATGGACAAATCGCACCATGGCAGGTAGTTTTCCGGCCTCGATCGCATCTGCACGATCTGCACGCCGTGAAATCCGCTGCCAGGCCCCTCCTCCTCGTCCCCTTCCGTGAAGTCCGTCATGAGCAGCCCGACGACTGCCTGCACTACGAGCTGGTGGCGGTGCGCGGGCGGGAGATGGACTGGACGATTCCGGCGCATCGCCACGAGGGCCTGCACCAGATCCAGTTTCTGGAGCGGGGTCGCATCAGCGGCACGGTGGATGGGCGAGCGGTGCAGGCCGATGCCCCGGCCATCCTGCTGATTGCCCCGGGCTCGGTGCACGGCTTTCACCACACACGCGACACTTCGGGGCATCAGCTCACCATTCCCAGCGCCACGCTGCAGCAACTCCTGGCCGGCACACAGCTGGCGGAGACGAGCCTGGGCAGCTCCTTCTTGCTGACGGAGCTGGCGCCCCCGGCGCACGCCGAATGCGCCACGCTCTTCGCCATGCTGGGGCGCGAGTTCCACGGCCACGATGCTGGCCGGGTGCCTGCGCTGCTGGCCACCGCCACCCTGCTTGCGGTCCTGCTGCTGCGCCTGCACGGCGCATACATCCAGAAGACGCAGGCGCCCGGTGCGCGCGATGCGCTGGTCCAGCGCTTCCGTGCGCTGGCAGAGCAGCACTTTCGCGAGCACCGCGGCCTTCCTTTCTATGCCCAGCAGCTGGGCGTGAAACCCGACCACCTGAGCCGCAGCTGCCGCAATGCGACGCAGCAGTCGGCCCTGCAGCTGCTGCACGAGCGACTCATGCTGGAAGCGCGTCGACTGCTCGCCTATACCCCCATGTCCGTGGCAGAGGTGGCCGACACCATCGGGTACCAGGACCCGGCCTACTTCAGCAAGTTCTTCACTCGCGCCACCGGCCACTCGCCTTCACAGTACCGTGCGCTGGCGGCCCAGGGGGTCAAAACACCTCGTTAGGCACATGCGGGCCCAATCACCGGTCTCGGCGGAGCACACGCCCTCCTGCCCGACCCCGCCACCGGGTACTTCGCGCCCCCTGCAGGCCGGAACCCCATGGCCATGGTCACGAAGGCGCAGTACTTCCCATGCATCGCGAACCGTCGGGACCGGCTTGGTCACGCGACCCGAAGCCGACGAAGCCGACAACCCTTTCCCGTCACGCAGTTGATCAGCATCCGCTCGCATGACGACGCGGCCGCGCTCGGGCATCAGCAGGCACTCGCGCAATCGAGCACGAAGCCCCGGGCCCGCCCAGCATGACCCGACGCCCTCCATGATCGATTCACGACGAGTTCGGAGTCGACGCAGACAGAGTCGAGATCCCGCGGTCGATCTGCGCACGTGCAGTGCCTGCAGCACAGCTGGCGAAGAAATAGAGACAAAACCACCAAGCTCCTCCTCGACCCCCTATTAGTTTCCTCATTGCAGCCCACGCGGCTTCCTGCGCGGCTGGCACGAACCAACAACATGCCCGATGCGGCCTTGAGGAGAAGAACATGAGCGCTTGGCGCTGGGGGATGCGCGCGTTGGAGCGGCACTGTTGCGGCCGATTTTTCGCAAGCGCACGGCGAAGTCGTGTTGACGGTGGGCGCGGCGCCGGCTCGACGACCGCTTGCGGCTCAACGGGGGGCGCCCGGCGGCACTGGTCTCAAGACGGTGAACGACCCACTGCAGAAACTCGTAGGTCGCCCGAGCAGTCAGTCGCCGCGACTGACCTGAGGCCAAGCCTTGACCACGACACCCATCGCAGGGGAAGAGTGGCGTAGTGGGCGTGGTATCCGGTATTGGTCTGCGACCAGTCCTCCAGCACAGCGACCAGGCGCCCGGATGAGAGGTGCTCGCCAACGGCATCGTCGGGCAACCAGGCCAGACCGCGCCCGCCAGGTGCGCGGCGACGACCATGCCACTCGAGTCGAATACGAGCCGGCCCGTGACGTGCGCGTTGACCCGAATTCTTCAAGTCGAACCTGAAGTGATCCAGGAGCCCGCTGGGCGCGCACAGACCGAATGCCGCCAGTGGCGCCGTCCGGCGAGCGGGTTCAATGCTCCACGACCAGGTCCGGCCATTCCCGCCGCCATTGGTGCTCGAGCCGCGCCTTCTCTGCGCGGTGGCCCAGGGCGATGACCACAGGGATGACGGTGCCTCGCGGCAGCCCGAGGATCTGGCAGATCCTGGGTGCCGAAAAGCCTTCCATCGGGCAGGAGTCGATGCCTCTGGCGGCCGCGGCCAGCATCAGGGTCTGCGCCGCGAAGCTCGCGTTCCTTGCGACCCACGAGCGGCTCCCCAGGTGGCCGATGGGGAGCAGCGCCAGGCTGGGTCGCACGAGCGCGGCGAGCGCTGCGAGCGGCGTCCAGAGGGCCCACGAGCCGAGTTCCAGGACGCGCCGGAACATCTTCACCTGCCCGCGGTGGTAGTCCTTCGAGCGCTCCGGCAGGCTGCTGGAGGCCTCGACGTAGGAAAGCTGTTGGCTCGCCGTCCGCAGCGCGATCTCGCGGCTCGCTGCGACGATCACCAGCGTGGGTGCGGAGACCGCGGCACGCTGCCCGCTGCAGGCCTCGGCCAGACGCGCCTTCAATGCGGGTTCGCGCACCCAATGGAGCTGGTAGGGCTGTAGGTTGCCGCTCGAAGGCGCCCGGGCGGCTTCCTCGAGCACGGCGCGAACGTCGGCGTCGGGCAGCGCCGCCGGTGCGAATTCCCGGATGGCGCGCCGGCGTCGATTCACGTCCTGGAAGGCAGCCCAGAGCGGCGATGTGTCTTGCTTTTGCATGCTGAAATAGTAAGCTTTGACTTGTTTTTTTGAAACTTGCATTTGGAGCTTCGCGCCCATGAAAACCGTGCGGCCGACCACATCCCCCCGGAAACAGCCTCGGCAGGCGCGCTCGCGGGCCACGGTGGACGCCATTACGCAAGCTGCGGCTTACATTTTGGTGAAGCGTGGCTGGGAGGGTTTCACCACCAATGCGATCGCCGAGCGCGCCGGGGTGAACATCAGTTCCCTGTATCAGTTCTTCCCCAACAAGGAGGCCATCGTCGCCGAGCTGCAGCGCCGCCACATCGAGCAGACGCGCCGCAAGTTGGTGGAGGCGCTGCCCCGGCTGGCCGGGCAGCGCTCCTTGCGCGATGCGCTCCTGCTGCTGGTGGGCGCGATCGTGGACGAGCATCGGGTCGCGCCCGCCCTTCATCGCGCCTTCGCCGAGGAGCTGCCGCGGTCGGTGAAGTGCCCCACGGAGGATGAAGCGGCGCTCCGGCGCCAGGCGCTAGAGGCGCTGCGGCCGTTCATGAAGAACGTGCCGAATCCCGAGGTCGCGATAGAGATCGGCGTGGTCGCTGCGCGGGCCGTGATCAACGGCGCGGCGACGCATCGGCCTGAAGTGCTCGGCCTCCCGCAGTTCCGCGAAGAGGTGGTCGCCTTGCTCCAAGGGTACCTGCAGCGCCGGGCCTCATCGGCCTGAGTGGACGAAGTGATCACCAAGTCGAGGTCCGAAGAAGACGTTGGCATCAACTGGCGCTTCGCGCGGAAGAAGCAGCGCCGTGGCCATCAGGCTGAGCAGCATCGCAAACCGTCTCATAACGATGATTCTGGCGTTCGCGCTCAGCATTCCTGGCGACCGCTCAGGAACGGTGTGCTGTCATTGTGAGCTTGAGGGCATCCAACGATGGGGCAGCAGGTCTGCAAGGTCGCGCGCCCGTTGGGTCGGGAGACGCATCAGCACGTCACGAAGGTATGCAGAAGGATCGTGGCCGTTGAGCTTCGCCGTTTGGATGAGGCTCATGATGGCCGCGGCTCGCTGCCCGGCCAGCAACGTCCCGGCGAACAGCCAATTCTTGCGTCCCGTGGCCCATGGCCTGATCTGCTGCTCGTCGAAATCGTTGTCGATGGGCAAGGCCGGGTCGCCAAGGTGGCGCGTGAGCGCCGCCCAGCGGTTCAGGCTGTAGTCCACGGCCCTTGCGGTCGCCGAGCCATCGGGCACCTTCGGCCGGAAATCCAGCAACCTGCTGTGCAGGACCTGCGCGATCGGCGCCGCGCGCGTTCGTCGTTCTCGCAAGCGCTCCTCAGGAGGCAAGTCCTTTGCCTCCCGCTCGATGCCGTAGAGCTGACAGATGAACTCGATGGCCGCGGCCGCCAGCGTGCTCTTGTTGGCCAGGTGCAGCTCCACGAACTTGCGGGTTTCAAGACCTGTTGCATCTTCAGATGGATCGGTCGGGCGTTCGCAGACACAGTTGCCTCACGGGCCCTTCCCAGCGGTCCTGGCGCTCTTTGCCGTCAACGAAGCGCGAAGGGGTGCCAGGTCGTAGAAGAAGTATGGCCCCGAATATGTCACGACCCCATCGTCGGCTTTCTCGGTGCTGCGTGGAACGATGACGACGGCTCTGTAGGGCTGTTTCGGCACGGAGAAAAGCACGCGTCTTTGCATGGATCGACCGGCTGCGAGCGGCTCGCCGAACGGTGTCTGACCTGCCTCTGGCGGGTTGACCAGCCGAGTCAGCATCTCATGGGGCTCGTACAACGCACCGGCCGCATCGACCAATCTGAACACGGGCTGGAACCTCACGAAAAGTGGCTGCTCTGCCATGTTCGTGATCTTCACCTGGAGCAGGACAAAGTCGCCCTTGTACTGCTTCGGTGAATCGGCGGCGCTGCTGTCCACGACGAGGTTGGCGTACCGGGCTTCCTGAAACTCAAAGGCGACGTTGTCCCGCGTCACCTGCGTGCCCCAGGCGAAACTCTTTCTTTCTCCATCCCCGGCCATTGCGAGGAGTGGCGCGAAGACCAGGCCGACAGCCACCACCATTGCGGCCCAAGCGCCGCGCTCATTCAGCCAACCTGCCAGCCGGCGACGAGGATTTCTTGCCATCATTGCCACTCGTAACGCAAGCCCGAGCGCAGGCTCCATGTCCGCCGGATGCCTTTGGCGGCCAGGCTGGAAGCCTCGAAATAGACAAAGCCTCGCCGCGGCAGGAACGCGAAGCGGCCGCCTACCCTCACTTCACCGCCCGCGCCGTTGCGGCTTTCGGTTTCAACAGGAAGGCTGCCGCTCCCCTTGGCGGCAGTGATCGACAACCCATCGCCGAAATAGTTGATCGCAGAAAACCGCAGATAGATGTCACCGCTCAGATCGAGCAACCGCACAGCCTTGCCCAGGAGCACGCTGGCCCTGACCGAGCCAGCGTCGTCGTTGTCCTGGCTGATGGTCACGCCGTTGCTCGCCACGTGCTTGTTGGCCGCCAGGCGGCTCGCGGTCACCGCCAGTTGCGGCTCCACGAAGGTGTCCTGAGGCAGAGGGAAGCGATGCCCGGCCTCCGCGCTGACTTCGTATCCCTGCATGCGGTACGTGCCGGTGACATGCCGCGACAGCGAATCGAACGACGCGTACTTGTTTTCCAGTGCGGCGGTCCGTGCGCCGATCTGCAGATACGTTCCGCCGTCATGGACCCAGAGGCCATAACCCGCGAGCTCGACGGCAGACGCCTTGCCGTTGCCTCGCTCATAGGTGGCGCTGGAGTTGATGAAGCTGGCGGAGCCGCCCGCATGGCTTCTCCATCCATCGAAGTACCCCAGGTTCCGATCGAACCCGATGGAAAGACCGCCATAGGTCTGACGGTACGTCCTCGCGTAGTCGGTCCTGGCGTCGAAGCCACCGCCATCCACTTCGGCCCAGATCCCGGAACCTTGGGCGCTTGCATCGCTTCGCACCGACTCGGTCCGGCGGGCGATTCCGTTTGCGCGCAAGGCCCAGAGGCTGCGGAGGCTGTCGCCTGCGTCGGCGGCCGTCTTCACGGTCTCCGAGGGAGTGACGCTCGTCGAGACTGCGGACTGGCTGCTTGTGGCACTTGTGCTGCTTGCGCTGCTTGTACTGCTCGAGGTCGTGCTTGTGGTGCCCGTCGCCGTGCCGGTGTCCTCGCCCAAGATGCTCAGGCCGGTCAAGAGGACCTTGCTTGCGTCCGTACTGAGCGTCACGTTGGGCGAATACGAGAACCGCACCAGGTCGTTCTCGTAGCTCCATTGGTTTGTTACGCCCTGAACGGCCTGCAGCCGCGCTGTGCCGCCGCCAGCAGCCGAGGCGTCGATCACGACGATGGCCTTGCTCGCAGGGATCACCGTACCGGTTTTGATCGTCGAGGCATTGACCCAGCTCGTGTCGTTGAGCGCAGGGTCGTACACGACACTGACCCGTTGCGTTCCGGTTGCGTTGAAACTCGTCACGCCGCTACCGAACTGAATGCTGTCGGCCACACCGTTGCGCACGTCGCTGAGGATGCGAAACGTGGCGCCATCCCCCAGATTGACCGTTGCCGCGTTCGTCGAGCTCTGGATACTGAGAACGCGCAGCGAGTAGGTTGGAATGCTTCCCGCAAGAAAGCTTCCCCAGGTGGCGGCCGTGTCGATCGCACCGCCGTTGGCCAGCGTCAGGGTGCCCGAACCGAAGTCGGCAGTCACGGTGCCGGTACCTGTAGGAATCCAGGAGGCCCCTTTGGAAAACGACAGGTTTGGCGAGCCGGCGGTGTAGACCGTGGTGTCCGAGGTGTCGGGGTCCGCAAAACCGCTGACGGATCCGCGCAGGTACGAGTCCGAGGTGTCCAGGTTCACGTTCAAGATGCCGGTGTACTTCGTGCCGGCGGCGTTCGTCACGCTGCCCGTCACCAGGTCGCCTTGCAGCTTCACGGGCTGCCCGCCCGAAGCGTTGACCGTGACTGTCGCATCACGCCCGTCCGCCGCCACGTTCCAGATGGCATAGCCATTGCCCGTGCCGGTGGGCGACGTCGAAATGCTCAAGCCACCCGCGGCCGTCAGGGTTCCGCCGTCGTTGCGGATGCCGTAGACGTCGCAGCCGCTGCATGACGACGCGACCTGCAGCGCCACGTTGTCCGTCGTCGAATTGAAATTCAGCGTGCTGGCGTTGTTGACGGCGTAGGCCTCCGCCGCGGCAGAGACGCTGACCGTGACCGCCTTGCCGAAATTGATGGAGGACGTGCCCGGATAGCTGTTACCGATCCCCGTTGGATTGCCGAACGGCACGTAGCCGGTGGTGCTGACCACCGAGATGTCCACGTCGCCTCCGAAGGTCATTCGAGCGGTCCGGTGTGTGTTGGCAATACCGTATGCGGACCGACTCCCGGTGGCCGTGATGCTGCTGGATCCATCGATGGTGAGCACCCCTTGATTGCGAATGCCGAAGACCGTCGATCCGTTGGCAGCGGCGGTGAGATCCAGGTTGCCCGTCACATGCAGCCGACTGTTCTGGTTGTCGTTGTAGATGCCGTGCGCGTTGTCGCTCGGGTACGCGCCCGTCGCCGAGATCGTCAGGTTGCCGTTGAAGGTGATGCTGCTCCTGCCGCCCCCGGAGTTGTGGACGCCATCGGAGTTCTCCCGCTTGCCGCTCACCACGATCGTGGTGTCTCCGTTGAAGGTGACCGTGCTCTGGTAGACCCAGAGGCCACGCGAGTAGCCCGGCGTGCTGGTGCGTATCGTTGTATCGCCGTTGAAGGTGACCGTGCTCTGGGATGCGTACACGCCGATGGCGATGCTTTCCTTGTTGTCGGACTGGGCATGGATGGAGGCATTGCCGTTGACCACGAGACTCCCGCCATCGACGCTGATGCCCCTGGACAGCCCCAAGGTCGAATCCGCCGTGCCTCTGGCCGAGGAGATGTTCAACGTGCCGCCGGCGGAATCCAGCACCACGGGTGATGAGCCGGAGGCCGAAGTCAGCAGGACGCCATACACGTCGCCGCCGGTCGCCTGCACGCTGATGCTGTCATCCGCCGCAAAGGCGTAGTGCAACGTGCCCTGAGATGCCGTGATGACGTAGGCTGGCGAATAGTTGCCGGTTCCGCCTGCCTGGTCGTTCGTCTGCACGCCGGTGACCGTTCCTTCGTAGGTCGTGGCTGCAAGCCCGGTGACTGGGCGCACCACCGCGACCACGAACAGGATCCGGGCAAGGAGCGACGCCAGATGCAATCCTGGAGATTCGCGCAGTGCAGGCTCGCCGTCTCTGTGCAGGTCGCGCGGGATCTTGTGTGTTCTTGTTTTCGTGGAAGGCCAGCAGGGCGCGCCGGGTAAGTGCATTGGGGAGAACTGTCTGGCTGGATGGCATGCCCGTCGAGGGACAACGTCGGGCCGGCTTCCGGGAAGCAAACCAGCTCTATTGTTTTTGACTTTGAGTGCGCCCGACCAGCATCAAAATTGAAATTCAACCGCTCACTTCTCGACGCAATCGCTGGCCCCACTGCGAACGAGCGCACACTTTAGGCCTCGTCAGTCGAGTTGCAGCGATGCAGCGAGCAGACGACGCCGCCCCTGCGCGCGAGGCGGGCACGAATCATCCTTCGCAAGACCCGGGGCGATTCGGTTGCTTCAAAGAGAGCAACGGACAGACTCCCAGAGATGCAAGTATTCGCGACGGCGGTCGACGCCGGGAGGGCTCACCCATGGGCGGCCGGCTGCGATCTCACGACGGCGGTGCTTCACCGATCAGCCCAGGCGCCACCTGCACGTTGTTGCGCCCCGCTGCCTTGGCCTGGTAGAGCATCTCGTCGGCCTGCTTGACGAGCGCGGCCGCCGTCGTGGCGCCGCCCCGGTAGAACGCCAGGCCGATGCTCGTGCTG
>NZ_FOBJ01000034.1:0-16016 GCF_900109805.1 Variovorax sp. YR750 | reverse complement strand
GCGCGCTTCTATGCCGAGCACATCCTCAACAAGGTGCCGGGCATCCGCGACAGCATCGTCGACGGCGCGGAGAGCGTGACCGCGCTGGCGCTCGAATCCTTCTGAAGCAAGGACCAGCGCCCTCCCCCTCGCGCGACGACGTCAAGCCGGCGGCTCTCCCGTACTGGCAACGGCCGCTGAGCATTGGCGCCCTCTGGCGAAGCCTGCGCGACATATCGAACGACAACATCGGACCGAACACCCGGCCATCGGACACGTCCGCTGGCCCGACGCAGGCAACCGACGCAAGACGTGCGCTCGCTTTGCATCACGACTTTCCTCAGGAGGTTCCCGCGCTTGGCTTCACATTGCCGGAGGCGAGCGGACATGGCTTGTCGTAGCAGATCGAATCGGTAGTGCCGGCCCGACGAAATATCAGAGACTGATGGCCGCGATTCCCACCAGCACGATCACTCCCCCAGCAATGCGGCGTGCGAGATGGTCCTCACGAAAGAGCCAGCACGCGAGGAAAGCGCCGATGACGATGGATGACTCGCGCAGGGGCGCGATCAGAGCCACCGGCGCACTCAGCATGGCCGTGAGAACGAGGATGTAGGCCAGCGGGGACAACACGGCCACGATGAGGATCGGCACGGCGTCAGCGCGAAGGACACCGGGGATCCGATGCCGCCGCAGCAGCGCGATGGGTGTCAGGATCAGGCCTTGCAACAGGAGTGTGCCTGCGTAGTAGCTCACGGGCGCCAAGTGCCACGAGGTGACCGAGTAGCTGTCCCAGAGGGTGTATGTGGCGATGGTGGCACCTGTCGCGCCCCCCCAGAGGATCCCCGGCACGGGACGGCCGCTGCCGCTTCTGAACAGATTGCCGACAACGACGAGGATGCCCGCGACGATGAGCAACGCTCCGAGCATCGCGACCGCGGTGAGCCGTTCCCCCAACAGGAGAACCGCGAACAGCATCGTCAGCACGGGACCCGTGCCGCGGGCGACCGAATAGACCACGCCCAGCTCCGCGCGGTCGTAGCCGGCCTGCAACGTCAGGGAGTATGCGATGTGCAATGCGGCCGAAACGGCGGAACCCACCGCGAGCCGCCAATCGATCGCCTGCTGCCCCGTGACCATGAAGGCCATGCCGATCGGCACGCACAGCAGCGCCGAGGCGCAGGTATAGGCCCAGACGAAAAGAAGGGTGTCTCCGCGCTTGTATTTCGAGGCGATGTTCCACAGCGCATGGGCTGCCGCCGCGGCGAGGACGAGCGCCACGGTGCCGGGGTGCATCAGCAGATGTCGGGCAGGTCGATGCCTGCGCGCTCTGCGCGTCGGCTGCGCTCCGGATCGCGCAGGGCGAGCGTCGCGACCAGCGCGTCGATCACGACGAGTTGGGCCAGCCGGCTCCCTGCTGCGGCCATCTGCGCCGGCAGTGGTGCACCGCCGACGACCAGCGCGGTATCCGCGAGGGTGGCCAGTGGTGTGCCGTACTGATTGGTGATGGCAATGAGCGAGGCCCCGGCGGCCAACGCTGCATCGGCGATGGCGAGCGTGGTTGAAGTGCGTCCGGTCGAACTGACGGCGATCACGACATCGCCGGTGTCCAGGAGGCGCGTCGCGATCATCGCCGACAAGTAGTCCGGGATGCCGATGGTCGTCACGCCGACCGCGCGCAGACGGAAGACCGCGTCGGCGGCGACTGCCGCCGACGGGCCGGCACCGAATGCGATGACCTGTCGCGCCGACTGGATCGAGCGGACCGCTTCGTCGAGCGCAGGGAGTTCAACGGCCCCGCCGAGCGCGGTCAGTGCGTCGGTGCCTGCGCGGATGGACGTTTCGAGCACCGCGGCCGATGTCGCATCCGCAGCAAGCACTTCGGGAGGCGCGAAGAACCGGGTCGTGCCTCGGGCACGAGCGATCTCGATCTTGAGTTCGGTGAACCCGGTGAACCCGATCGCACGCGCGGCGCGGACCACGCTCGGTGGCGAAACGCCGGCACGAGCGGCAACCTGCGCGGTCGTGCTGGCGCCGACGAACAAGGGGTCAGCGAGCAGCAGAGCCACGACCTTCGCTTCGCTGGCGGCCAGATCGCCGCAACGGGCCTGGATGCTCCCTATCCATTGCCCGAGCCGCCCTTCATCGGAAGAAACTCCATTACCAATTTCATCTTTCATTTGGAATATATTACACACCTCATTCAGAGCAGACAACCTCGCGTGAGCAGGTGCTCTGCAACAAGTCGCAGGAGTCCCGTTGCATGAGTCCAGAAAGCAGTCCATCCGTGGCCATCGTGGGTCCGGGTGCCATCGGCACCACGATCGCGGCGCTGCTGCACGAGATCGACCGCACGCCGTTGCTGTGCGGCCGCACGTCCCGCGATCATCTGGCGCTGCACGATGGCGATCGCCTCATCACCATTGCCGGTCCGGTCCGGACCGATCCCACCCAGTTCGATCGCCCGGTCGATATCGTCTTTCTCGCCGTCAAGGCGACACAGATCGAGGCAGCCGCAGCATGGCTTGGTGCGTTGACCGGCCCCGAAACCGTCGTGTGCGTTCTGCAAAACGGCGTCGAGCAGTTGGACAAGGTCGCTCCACATTGCCGAAGGGGGCGGATCGTGCCCGCCATCGTGTGGTTTCCTGCGCAGGCGCAGCCCAACGGCTCAGTGCGCCTGCGTGGCGACGCTCGCCTCAGCCTGCCGGACACGCCGGAGTCCCGCGCGATCGCCGAGGCGCTGCAAGGCACCCGCTGTTTCGTCGAGCTGGCAGGCAATTTCGAATCCCTGGCCTGGCGCAAGCTGCTGCAGAACGCGGCGGCCGGACTCATGGCGCTCACGCATCGTCGCTCGGGCATGTTCGGCCGCCCCGACATCTCCAGGCTTGCCCTGGGCTATCTGCAGGAGTGCCTGGCGGTGGCCCGTGCCGAGGGCGCCGAACTTGGCGACGAAGTACCACAGGCGATCCTCGACAAGTTCCAGGCGTCTCCCGCCGACATGGGCACATCCATCCTCACGGATCGCGAAGCCTGCAGGCCGCTCGAATGGGACGTTCGCAACGGTGTGGTCTCACGTCGCGGCCGGGCTCACGGCATTCCCACACCCATCAGCGACGTTCTGGTGCCGCTCCTCGCGGCTGCGAGCGACGGCCCTGGTTGATTCCCGGCCGACGGACATCGCCATGGGCTCAGAAGGCACCTGGAGGCGCTCGGGCGAACTTGAGCGGCGGCCGAGCGGACCTCAATCCATGGCGCGACTTCGACTGGCCGGCGATCCCCGGCCATTTCGGCGAGCCGTGGTTTCTTCCCATCGTGGGCGCCTACTACCGCTTTCAGGACCTGGTACGCTGAAGGCCGCCAGCGAATGGCCCTCTCTAAAGGAGAAAAGGCCGGACACCTTTGAAAGTGTCCAGCTTGGTGGCTGGTCCTGCCGCCAGGATCGATCTATCTGCATCACCTATTGACCATGAGGCGTACGGCATCGCCGCGATGACACGCACAGAGGCGGCAACGCTCATCGAATTGCCTCTGGAATTGAGCGCCTGAAATTCAACTTCGGAATATCCGCCCCCCTTCAACGCATGGTCGTCGGTAACAAGGTGGTGGATCACGAACGGATCACCGGCATCCGCGAGTCGGAGGTTGAAGGCATCGCACTCTATGAAGTGTGCGATAGGCTTATCCGCAATGTCTGGTTCTATTCGGATGAGTAGACCGCTTCCGTGAGCGCGCCCTGCCGCGAGCGACAGTCGTCAATCGATGACGCCTTTGGGTTCGACCTGCTGCTTGTCTTTCGCGTCTGCCCGCTGGCCTTGACGCGCTTCTTCGCCGCGGCACTGCTGTGCAGAAAAACCATGCGCGAGTGGATTCCGCTTCGATCCATGGACTCGGTGTTCCTTCACAGGCATGCAAAGTCGTCCTACGCAGGGCGTGCCATGGATATAGCGATGCTCATGCGCAGGATCGCGCAACCAGCAGCAGCAACCAGTGCGAGGAGACTGCACCGCCATGCTCGCCACGACCCACCGGATACGGACCATCGCCGGCATCGACCTCTTCGTTCGGGAAGCCGGGCCGCGAGATGCGCCCGTACTCCTTCTGCCGCACGGCTATCCCTGTTCGTCGTTCCAGTTTCGCCGACTGATGCCGGCGCTCGCCTACCGTTGGCGCACCATCGCCGTCGACTGGCCGGGCTTCGGCTTGAGCGATACCCCGGAGCCGTCCGAGTTCGGCTACGACTTCGATGCCTATGCGTCGATCCTTGCGGGGGTTGTCGACAGCTTCGGATTGAAGCGCTACGCGCTATGGCTCCATGACTACGGTTCGCAGATCGGCCTGCGTCATGCGATCCAGCGACCCGAGGCGATTTCCGCGCTCATCATCCAGAACGGCGATATCTATGAAGATGCGCTCGGGCCAAAATACAAGAACATCAAGGCCTACTGGGCCGAGAAAACACCTGACACGCACAAGCCGCTGGTCGAGGCAGTGAGTGAGAAAGGATTCCGGGACGAGTTCGTGGGCGAGGTATCCGAAGAGGTGGCGGCCCGCATCCCGCCCGATCTCTGGAAGCTGCACTGGCCGCTGATGAACACGCCGGCGCGGACCCGCATTGCGGTCGGCTTGATGGAGGGGCTGGAGGCCAATCTCGGCTGGTTCCCCCGGTACCAGGCCTACCTTCGCGAGCACCGGCCCCCGACGCTGATCGTATGGGGCCCGCAGGACGGCTACATGCCGCGAGCGGCGGCACAAGCCTACCTGCGCGACCTGCCCGGTGCGGAACTCCACATCCTCCCGGATGCCGGCCACTGGCTGCTGGAGACGCACTTCGAAGAAGCGCTTGCCCTGGTGCAGGACTTCCTTTCCCGAACCCTGCGTTGACGGAGAACCCAAACCATCATGACCACCAAGCCCACCATCGCACGCATATGGCGAGGCCGCACGCGGCCGGAGGTCGCCGACGAATACGAAGCCTACAACCTGGCCGAAGGCGTGCCGCCCTTGGAAAAGACAGCGCTCGGCGTCCAGCTCCTGCGGGAGGACCGGGAAGACGAAACCTGGTTCACGACAATCTCCTATTGGGCGGACATGGATTCGATGACCGCGTTCACGAAAGGCGACCCGCAGGCGGTTCACCACCTGCCGCGGGACAAGGAGCTCTTGATCGAGCTGCCCGAGAAGATCCAGATCCATCGCATCGTGCTGGATCGGAAAAACTGAGCGGGCCACTCGATCCATCGGCAGGCGTACTTGCGCGGCGTCTTCCAGCTATATGACCGGCGCGGTCATCCCCGTCGATGGGGGGCGTCCGCGCGGTAGCGAAGGCACATGACCGCTACTTCAACGCGGCGCCGCCTCGCGCGAGGTACTGCGCCGAGAGGCGCGCGAACTGGCCTCCGTCCGTGCTGATCGAGGTCTGGCTGCCCGCTCCCGCGCTGAAAACGATCCCGATGGTGTGCATGTCGCCGTACTCCTGGGTGTTGGTCAGCATGTAGTCGACGTGGTTGTCGCGGTAGTGCTGGTCGGTGCCGCCGGGCGTGTCGGAGGGCACGCCCATCGGCGTCTGCCACCACAGGATCGGAAGGCCGTTGCCGAGCGCCGTGCGGTAGTCCGAATACTGCTTCTGGTTGTCGTGGAAGTTCGGACTGGTCTTGTTGCTTGCGTCCCAGTAGAACGGGGCGCTTCCGTTCTGGCACTCCGGGGGGGGCGATGCAGCTTCGCGGCAGCCCGCATCGCGGTCGCTGGTCTGGGCGACGATGAAGTCTGCCTGGTTCGCGCCGGCAGCACGCATCATCGCGGCGACTTCGACGGGCGTGCCGTTCCAGAAGGCGGGCGGAAACCCGATCAGCGCCTTCGGCGCGACCTTGCGGCCCATCTGCACGAAGCACTGGCCAAGGCCCGCGACGGTGTCGGGCAGCGTGGCGCATTCGGGCTGGCCGCTCACTGCGGCGGCCATCTTCGTCAGATCGCGGCCAGGCGCCTGCGACGCGGCGAAGCCCCAGAAGTCCGGCTCCACATTAACCAGGGCAGGCTTGTCCAGCTCCGCGATGCGCTGGTACATCAGCCGGACCTGCCCCCAGTACTTGCTCATGAAGGTCGCATCGCTGATGCCGCTGAGATTGCCCTCGCCGTTCGCGGTCATCTGGTAGAGCGTGAACATGGGAACTGCACCATAGGCGTCGGCAGCCTGCGCGGTGAAGGTGACATAGGCCCCATCGGGGCTGTTCCACGTAGGCCAGGACCCCGGGCCGACACCCACCAGATAGCGCTCGACGATGTCGGGATGGATGTCCTGGCTCTTCATGTCGTCGATGGAGGTCGCGCCCAGCCCGACCAGCACACGCGAGGGTTTGCCAAGCTTGTTGGCCATGGCGACGGTGGCCGGCACAGGCGCGCTGCCACCGGTTCCGCCCTGGGTCCCGCTACCGGAGGTGTTGCCGGCCGTTTGGTCGCCGTTGTTCTGGCCAGCATCGAATTGACCGCCGGTGCCGGCCTGGCCCGTCGGGTTGCCAACCAGCGGAATGCCGGTACCTCCGCCGCCGCCACCTCCTCCGCCACAACCGAAGAGCAGCAAAGAGGCCATCAGCGCGGAAACGCATCGCCGAGAAAGAATGTCCATGAGAGAGGTCCGAGAGAGGTCGAAGTCAAACAAACACCGGCGCGCCTGTGCATGCGCGCGCCGGTTCGGGTTCAGGGTGGTCCGGACAGCGCTGATGCCCCGATGGCACTCAGCGTGCGAGGTCCGCGATGAAGGCCGCGTCCTTCGCACCGCTGTAGATGCGGAAGTCCTGCATGCGCCCCTTGAAGTACGGATCGCCGCCGTACTGGGAGCGGCCCAGCCAGGTCCGGGTGGTGTTGCCCAGCTGGAAAGGATTGATCCAAATGCCGTCCGCGGTGGCCACCTGCGCGCCGTCCATGTAGAGCGTGCCCACGGTGCCCGAGAGCGTGACCGCCAGGTGCACCCAGCGCCCGGTGGGTGTCTCTCCGCCGGCCACCGACTCTTCCTTCCAGAACTGATTGCGAGAACCTGAGAAACGCAGCTGTTTGTTGCCGTCGCGAAGGATCAGGATCATGTAGGCCACGTCGTTGGAACCGAAGTCGAAAACGCGCGCGATGACCGACGCGGTATCCCAATAGACCCACACAGCGATAGTGAAATCGCCCAAGGCCGACACAGCCCCGTCTGGCAACTGGACGTGACCGCTGCGGCCATCAAGCTGCACGGCGCTTCCGCCATTGCGTCCTTCACCCCAACTCGTGCCGCCCGTCAATTGCGCATGCAGGCCGCGGCCGCTGGCGTCGTTGGCATCGCCGTTGAGCGGCAGGTGCAGCCACAGCTCGCCCGGGACTGCCACGCGCAGGGTATCTGCGCCGGTCATCTCCCCGGCGTCGGTCACCGCATCGATCCGGTAGTACCAGGTGCCCTGGTCGGGGTCGTCGGTGTAGGTGCGCGGTTCGGTGACCGGCGCGAGGGTCGTGAACGGACCGTTCAGCGAAGCTGCCCGCTGCACGAGGTACTGGGAAGCGCCTGCGGTGCCCCACCACGACAGCTGCACCTTTCCCTCGTTCAGGAATGCGCTCAGACCGCTGGGCCTGGCGGCGGGAACCGGATCGCGCGCATAGAGCAGCGTGCCGATGCCGGGCTGGTCGCCGCCATCGACGCGCTCGGGCCGGATCTTGTCGAGCATCGCCTTGGTCCAGGGGGCCGAGAGTCCCTTGCGGCTCACATAGTGGCTGTAGATGAGGTCCCAGTTGGGTCGCAGGCTGTTCGTGCCCGCGGCAGCGGTCCCCGCTCCATGGACACCCTCGTAAGGAGCGAACGGCATCGTGTACAGCGCGTTGCCGTTGGCATCCGCGAGGTTCGTCTTGGCCACGTACTCTGCACCGGCCAGCAGCCGGTTGTTCCAGTAGCCGAAGAGGTCCTCGCCCTGGTTCCAGGCCATCTGGCACAGCATCCCCGCCAGCGAGATGCCGAGGGTCGAGTGGCCCTGGTCGCGATGGCTCTCCTGCCACTGCCCCAGGTAACCGGGATGCACGTAGTAGACGTTGTTGGCACTCGCGCCGCAGCCGCGGCCGCTCTTGTAATAGTTGCTCGCTTCGGCGACCAGGTCGGGCCGGTCGCAGAACACGCCGATCGCGTAGACGGCGCAAATGTTGGCCAGGTCCCAGTTGGCCCAGTAGTGGGTGACCTTTCTGGTCTCCGTGCCGTTGTGGTTGACCAGGAAGTCGTGGGCCTTCGGATAGAACACGTTCAACAGCATGGTCTGGAAGCGCGCGACGTCTTCCTTCGCCCAGCCGGAGTAGGTCCGCATCAGTTCCGCGGCGTTGGCCCACTGGTTGCCGTAGAGGCCCGAGGCGAGGAAGACGTTGGAGTTGCCGCCCAGCTCGGTCAAGGTCGACGACCACGCGTTGAGGAACTCCACCGCCTTCTTCGCATAGCTCTCGTCGTTGGAGATCTTCCAGCGCAATGCGAGGTGAAGGGCGCGCACCATGTCGCCGACCATCTGCCAGTAGTTCTCGCCATCGACGCCTCGCGTTACCAACGCCAGGGGGCGCGGCTTCGCATCGAGGTTGGTGTTGTTCGTCTTGAGCATCATGTTCAAGCCGCCCACCCAGGGCTCCGCATTGGCGGCCAACTTGTCCCGGATGCGCTGCAGGTCGGCCTCGGTGACGAGCAGGCCGGGGTGCGTGATCTTGCGTACTTCAGGCTCGGGAGCGGTCGGCTCGGGCGCCGGGGTGGCGGGCGTATCGACACCGGCGGCAGCATCAGGCGTGGCACCCGGTGTCTGCTGCGCGGTGGATCCCCCTATCGGCGAAAAGCCTCCGCCGCTACCACCACCGCAAGCCGTCGTGCCAAGGGCCAATGCGCTCGCGGTGCCGATGAAGAAGGTGCGGCGATCCAGCAGAGCTGCATTCTTGTCGTCGTTCGATGAATGTGTCATTTATCGCAAATTTGTAAATAAATGATTCCGCAAGCTGCGTGCCATTCGCTTCGATGGTTCGATGAAATGAAATCGGTAAAACCGATGGATGCATTGCGCACGTTGCGAGGGACACGCAGTGGCAAGAAGTGACATTCGTTGTCACATGAGACGCCGGCGACACGACATTGAATGTCACGGCCCTGTGCCATGCCTCCACGGATTCGGGCTGCACGACAGGGCAGGACTCATGAGTGTGACCTGTACTGAGGCGACAACGAGCGTTGAATTGCCTCTAAAAATGAGCGACTGAATTTCATTTTTCAAATGACCGAAAGCACTGCAACTTGCTTTCGTTGATGCCATCTCCACGGCGCGGCGATGCCGATGCTTTCGCTGGCCACGGCATCGTCTTCTTGCGATCGGCGTTGCAGCGACGACGCTCGCCATGACATCGAAAGATGGGCATGCAGCGATCAGAGACACCGCGTCTTCTTGCCCGCCCGGGTCACTGCCGACCCCGGTTCTTCGCAACCGCCCGCCTCATGTTTCGCAAGCGGCATGGACGTCTCGCTAGCCAGCACCCCGTACTGCCGACACGGCAGCACGCAAGGCGAGCAGGTAGCTGTCCAGCCCGAAGCCGCAGATCTGGCCCTTCACGAGGTCCGCGAACACCGAGTGATGCCGGAACTCCTCGCGCGCGTGGATGTTGGACATGTGCAGTTCGATCACTGGTACCGTGAGGATCGCCAGCGCATCCCGGATGCCGTAGCTGTAGTGCGTCCATGCGCCGGCGTTGATCAGGACCGCGTCGACGCCATCCGCGAAACCCTGATGGATGCGCTCGCACATGGCGCTTTCGCTATTGGTCTGGAAGCACTCGACCTCCGCGTCGAGTTCCATGCCCAGCGCCTGCAGCTTCGCGTTGATCTCGGCGAGCGTCGTGGTGCCGTACTGCTTCGGATCGCGCTTGCCGAACATGTTGTGGTTGATGCCGTGGAGCATGAGGATCTTCATGGGATCTTTCCTTCTTGTCGCGGCCTCAAGCCAGCGGGATGGTCATGCGCTCGATGACCGCACGGGTGTCGGGCCTCACGCCGCGCCACCACAGGAAGGCTTCCGCCGCCTGCTCGACCAGCATGCCCACGCCGTCGGCAAGCTTGGGCACGCCGGCGTTCTGCGCCAGGCGCAAGAAGGGCGTCAGGCCCTTGCCGTAGGCCAGTTCATAGGCGAGCGTCGCGTTCTGGAGGGCCTCCGCCGGCACCGGCGGCAGTTCGGCCTTCAGGCTGGCCGAGGTGCCGTTGATCACGATGTCGAATCGCTCCCCGGCCAGGTCTGCGTAGGCGCAGGCGCGCAGGGGGCCATGCACCGCGAACTGCGCAGCCAGATCGTCCGCCTTCGACAAGGTGCGGTTCGCGAGCACCAGTTCTGCCGGCTGCTGTGCCAGAAAGGGCAACAGGGCTCCGCGCACCGCACCGCCCGAGCCGAGGACCAGCATGCGCGCGCCCTTCAGCGAGAAACCCAGGTTGCTCTGAATGTCCCTGGTCAACCCCACGCCGTCAAAGTTGTCGGCAATGATGCGGTCGCCCTCGAACTTGAGCGCATTGGTGGCACCGGCCAACTCGGCACGTTCCAGCCGCTCGGTCGCCAGGGCCAGCGCCTGCAGCTTGAACGGCGCCGTCACGTTCAGGCCCAGCCCGCCCGCCTTGCGAAACGCGTGCACGTCGTCCGAGAAGCGCTCGAGCGAGCCTTCGATGGCGCCGTATTCGATGTCCTGGCCAGTCGCCTTCGCAAAGCTGCGGTGGATCAGCGGCGACTTGGTGTGGCCGATGGGATTGCCGATGACGGCGTAGCGATCGCTCATGCGGCCCTCCTCCTCATGCGCTGTAGAGAACGCCGTCGGCCTGCATCTCGGCGATCTGGGCGGCGTCGTAGCCCAGGCTCGCGGCGATCTCGGCGTTGTGCTCGCCGAGCTCGGGCGCCACCTGCGTGATCGAGGTGTCGCAGCTCGACATGCGGAAAGGCAGGTTGGGCAGGCGGATCTTGCCCAGCACCGGGTGCTCCTGCTCCACCACCATGCCGCGCGCCTGGATCTGCGGGTCGGCCAGCACTTCGTCGATGCGCTGCACCTTGGCGCAGGGCACGTCGATGCCGTCGAGCATCCCCAGGATCTCGGCCACGGGGCGCTGCGCCACCCACGGGCGGACCACCTCGAGGATTTCCAGGCGTCTCGCGTTGCGCCCGGCCGCATCGTGCAGGCGCGTGTCGCCTCCGAAGCCGGCGGGTCCGCCGTTGCGCTCGACCAGGGCGGCGAAGCGTTTCCATGCATCGTCGACCTGCGCGGCGATGACCAGGTCGCCGTCCTGTGCACGGAACACGCCGTACAGGGTCGAATTGGGCATGTCGTGGCCGGTCTGCACCGGCACTTCCTTGCCGCCCGACAGCGTGTAGCACTGCACCGCGTATTCGTGCATCGACACCAGCGTGTCGTACAGCGCCATGTCGATGTGCTGCCCGCGGCCCGACCTCACGCGGCCCAGCAGCGCGGCGTTGATCGCCGCCACGGCGTGGATGCCGGTGTACATGTCGCCGAGCGAGATGCGCAGCAGCGGCGGCGCCTCGCCGGGATTGCCGACCATCTGCATGATGCCGCTCTTGGCCTCGGCAATGAGACCGAAGCCGGCGCGGTGCGAGTCCGGCCCCGTATGGCCGTACGCGGAGATCGAGCAGTAGACGAGGCCTGGATTGGTCTCGGCCAGCTCCGCATAGCCCAGGCCCAGCTTGTCCAACGCACCGGGGCGATAGTTCTCGACGAACACATCGGCGCTGTCGACCAGCTTCTTCATCAGGGCACGGCCGCGCGGGTCCTTGGTGTTGACCGACAGGCCCTTCTTGCCCATGTTCTGCTGCAGGAAGTAGCCGCTGTGGTCGCCGACGAACCAGGCGTGCTGACGCCCCGCATCGCCGGAGCCGGGGCGCTCCACCTTGATGACTTCGGCGCCCAGCGCGGCCAGGCACCGGCCCACATAGGGCCCGGCGAGGAAGTGGCTGTAGTCGATGACGCGGATTCCCGCCAGCGGCAATGCCTGCCGTGCCGCCGCGTTCATGCCGGCCTCCTGGGCACCATCACGCGATGCTCGCCCTTCTGCACGACTTCGTCGCGCTGGTTGATCAGCTCGGACGGCAGCACCAGGATGCCCCAGCCGGGCTTGCTCTTCGATTCGCGCTTGGACTCGACGCGGAATCTCACCCGCACCGTGTCGCCGAGCTTGATGGGCACGACGAAGCTCCATTCCCAGCCCAGCGACATGCCGGGCACGAAGCGCATGTCGCTCCTGGTCTTCAGGCCGTCGGCGATCGAAAGGCCGAAGAGGCCGTGGGCCACGCGGGTGCCGAAAGGCGTGGTGCGGGCGTAGGCCTCGTCGGTATGCACGGGCGTGTGGTCGCCCGTGAGATCGGCGTAGGCCATCACGCGGGCTTCCGTCACTTCGTACGACGGGCTGATGCATTCCTCGCCGACGACGGCGTCGTCCCAGTACTTGTCTTCGATGGTGAGTGTGTTCATGTGTGGGTCTCCGGTTCGAGCAGGGCTCAGGCGCGGGGATCGATCGCCAGCGCCTTGGCAACGGCCCCGGGGCTGGCCTGGATGAATTCGACGGCCAGGCCATCGGACAGGCGCAGCCAGTTGCGGCCCTGCGGCATCTCCGTGACGCCGAAGGCCTTTGCGGCGGCCAGTGCGGCCTCGAGGTCTTCGCACATCACGCCCAGGTGGCCCAGCCGCCCTTCGGGGCCGGCGTAATCGGGCTTGGCCATGAACTGCATGCCCCCGAGCGTCCAGTACTGGATCGGCTCTTCGACGGTGCCCTGCACTTCCCGCATCGTCATGCCGCACACATCGTGGAAGAACTTGATGTGCCAATGGATGTCGCGCACCCAGATGGCGACATGCTCGACATAGGCTTTAGGCGTGACCTGTGAGGTCATCTCGCCTCCATGCGGCGCTCGATGCCCTTGATCGCGGCGACCAGCGTCTGGTTGACCGGTGTCGGTATGTTGTATTTCCGGCCGATGCGCACGACCGCGCCGTTGATGAAGTCAATCTCGGTGATCGAGCCTTTTTCCAGGCTCTGCAGCATCGAGGTCTTGAATGCGTAGGGCAGCCCCTGCGCAGCCATCAGCCAGGCGTCGCGCGGCGCCTTGATCGACAGCTTCACGCCGCCGGCCTCTGCAACGGTCATGGCCTCGGTCACCGCGGCGATGGCCGTGACTTCAATCTCCGGTACCGTATAGAGACTGCCGTAGACTTGGCCGGTGATGCCGCTGAGCGCGCCGGTTGCGACGTTGATCAGAAGCTTGTCCCACATCGCGCCGAGGATGTTGTCGCTGACCTCACAAGGCAGCTCGGCGCGCTCGAACTCGGCGGCGATCGCCTTGGCGCGCTCGCTGATACGGCCGTCGATCTCGCCGATCACGGTGCGCTTGCCCTGCGTGCCGGCAATGACATGGCCAGGGCCGAGCATCACGCCGCCGACGTAGGTCTTGCCGGCGAGGACATGCCCTGCGCCCACCACCTCCGAGAGGATTTCTTCATGGCCCATGCCGTTCTGCAGCGACATCACGGCTGTGTGGGGGCCCGCGATGTCTCGCGCGCCTTCGATGGCTGCTCGCGTATGGAAGGACTTGACCAGCACGATGAGGAGGTCCGGAGGCTCCAGCTTCGCGCAGTCGAGCGCGGCGCGGACCCGGACGACGCGCTCCGAATCACCAACCCTCATGCGCAGGCCGTCGCGGTTGATCGCGTCGACGTGGGCCTGGAAGGGGTCGATCAATGTGACATCGGACCCCGCTGCGGCAAGGGTCCCGCCGATGGCGCAACCCAATGCCCCGGCACCGAGAAAGTAGATCTTCATGTGAGCCTTCGTTCGGAATGACCCGACGATAGGTTCCGGCGATCATGCTGCCCATGGCATGGCTGCAATGATCTACATTTCATTTTGAAATGGAGATGCCGCTTGGACAATGACGACGACATCGAAGGCGACGCGTCCCTTCTCAGCAGCAAGCTGCTGCGCCTGTTCGACCTGCTCTACAGCACGAACAGCGTAACGCGGGCCGGGGAGGCGATGGGCCAGAGCCAGCCGACCGTGAGCAACTGGCTTGGAAGGCTGCGCCGGCAGCTGGGCGACGAACTTTTCGTGCGCACCACCACCGGCATGCAGCCCACGCCGCGCGCACAGGAGCTGATCGTGCCGGTGCGAGAAGCCCTGGCCGCGCTGCGTCGCGTGGCCGCGCCCGCCGAAGCCTTCGCCCCGTCGGTCGCCACGCGGCGCTTTCGGATCTGCATGACGGATGCCAGCCACATCACCCTGCTGCCGCGCTTGCTGGCGCATGTGCGCGCGGTCGCGCCCGGCGTTCGCCTGGAGGCCGCGCGCATCGACGAGCAAACGGCCCAGGCGCTGGAATCCGGCGAGGCGGATCTCGCGATCGGCCTGGTGCCCCAGCTCGAATCGGGCTTCTACCAGCAGGTTCTTTATCCACAGGACTGGGTGTGCCTCGTCAATGCACGCCACCCTCGCATCGGCCTCAAGGGATTGGGCCTGCGCGAATACAAGGTCGAGGCCCATGTCGGCATCGTCGGGGGCACCGGCGCTCAGTTGCTGGAAGCCGCACTGCAGCGGCAAAAAGTCGAGCGGCGCGTCCTGTTGGAGCTGCCGGGGTTTCTTGGCCTTGCGGCCGTTGTATCCACAACCGACCTGATCGCGACCGTGCCGCGTCATATCGGCGAAACCCTCGCCAGCTCAGGTGGGAGCACCTTGAAGGTTCACGATTGTCCGGTGCGAGTGCCGCCGTTCACCGTCAAACAGCACTGGCACGTCCGATACCACCAAGACCCAGCCAGTCGCTGGTTGCGCACGGTGTGCGAGGAGTTGTTTGCGCCCAAGCCCTTGAAGGCCAAGCCACGGAGCTAGTTGCACGAAGGTTGTGCCAGAGGTGCTCGGTACAGTGAGGCAGCATGGAGCTGGATGGATGGGCCCAAGGGCAGGAGTAACCGAGGCGCGTGTCCTCAGCGCAGCGAGACTTCGGTGCCGTCCGCAGCCACCATGACACCTGGTGAACTCTCGTCGATCTCGATGCGCACGCCCATGTGCTTCTCGGGCATCTGGACCGTCCTGCCTCGGTTGCTTGTCATCCAGCTCAAGCATTCGAGGTATTCGTCGCGCAGCACCGGCGGTAGCACGAACTTCTGCGGATAGACGTTGTCGTGAGCTCTCCAGTGCATGGAGAGCTTCTCGGTCATCGCGAGGTAGAGCGTTGTCATTTCCCTAGGGCTGTCGAGGGCGGATCTTGATCGTCGTTGTGGAAGAACTACTCTTTTATGCCATGAGCACCGAATTGAAGGCTATCGATTTGCCTGAAGGGTGGACATGCCTGCTGGAACTGAAGCAGTTGCCCGACGGCGCGTTCTCCGGGAAGGCCGAATTGCGCCAAAGGCGCCGTACACGATGCGTGCTGGTCTTGACGCAATGCGCCACGCAGGAAGCCGCACTGGACTGTGGATTTCCGCGCTCGATCGACCCACACCTCCATCGAGCGTGGCCCCATTGAAATGCCCTTGCGAAGCATTGTCCATCAGGCAGGTTGAGCTCTGCATGCGGATCAACGCCTCACGGAAAGATGGGGCACTTCGAGATGGAAATTAACATTCTAGGAGGCGACGTTGGCGCAGCGGTAAGGGGCGTTTGTCATCGCGTGGGGCGGCGAGCTGAGACTCGTGAACCACTTATTCCTAGTGAAGACACAGATCAAGGCGCATGATGGGTCCATGAACATTCAGCTCGGCTTCGAAATCGCCTATCAGTTTCCTCGCCCGACGCCGATGATTCTGACCCTCAGCATCCACTATTCGCGAGCATCGGATCTCCTGCACCCGGACCACCTGCTCACGAATCCGGCCGTGCCCACCACGGCCTACCGCGATCTGTTCGGGAACTGGTGCACACGCCTGGTCGCCCCAGCGGGTCGCTTCGTGCTGAGTACGGATACCGTGGTTCATGACAACGGCTCGCCGGACATCGTTGTGCCCTCGGCGCCGCAGACGCCCGTGGAGTACCTGCC
>NZ_FOBJ01000033.1:0-20246 GCF_900109805.1 Variovorax sp. YR750 | reverse complement strand
GTCGGCCTGCATGTCGGCGATCACCACCTTGCCGCCGTTCGCAGCCAGCATGCGCGCCGTGCCTTCGCCGAGGCCCGAAGCGCCCCCGGCCACGACGAATACCTTGCCTTCAATTTTCATTTGTGTTCCCGTTAAAAAGTGTTCGTTAATGCTGAACCGACGATCCGGTGTTATTTGGCTTTCAAACGCTCAAGGACCCTATTGATCTCACCCATGATCCCCTTGCGGAACGCCAGCACGCAGATCACGAAGATCAGGCCCGTGACCATGGTCACCGACTCGCCCAGCGTGTTGAACCAGTCGATCGTCGTGATGCGCGCCAGGAAGTTGCCGAGTTCGCCGATCTTGTTCTCCAGCAGCACCACCACCGCCGAGCCCACCAGCGGACCCGACAGCGTGCCGAGGCCGCCCACCAGCGTCATCAGGATGACCTGGCCCGAAGCGGTCCAGTGCACGTCCGACAACGTGGCGAAGCCCAGCACCAGCGTCTTGAGCGAACCGGCCAGGCCCGACAGCGCCGCGGAGATCACGAAGGCCAGCAGCTTGAAGCGGCTCACGTCGTAGCCCAGCGACAGCGCGCGCGGCTCGTTCTCCTTGATGCCCTTGAGCACCTGGCCGAAGGGCGAGTGGATGGTACGCACGATCAGCAGGAAGGCCGCGACCACGATGACCAGCGCGACGTAGTACATCGTGAGGTCGTTCGACAGATCGATCAGGCCGAAGAGCTTGCCCCGCGGCACGCCCTGCAGGCCGTCTTCGCCGCCCGTGAACTTGGCCTGCAGCGCGACGAAGAACATCATCTGCGCGAGCGCCAGCGTGATCATCGCGAAGTAAATGCCCTGCCGGCGAATGGCCAGCACGCCGAAGAGCCAGCCGAGGAAAGCGCCAGTGAGCGTGCCCGCGATCAGGCCCAGTTCGGGCGTGAGGCCCCAGACCTTGATCGCATGGCCCGCGACGTACGCGGAGCCACCAAGGAAGGCCGCATGCCCGAACGACAGCAGGCCCGTGAAGCCCAGCAGCAGGTTGAAGGCCGCGGCGAACAGCGCGAAGCACATCAGCTTCATCACGAACACCGGGTAGGCGCCGAAGAACGGCGCCAGGAGCAGCGCAACCAGCAGCAAGGCGTAGACGACGGTGGAGATTTTTTTCATGTTCATGCCGTTCGCCTTATTTCTCTTTGCCGAACAGGCCGGCGGGGCGAATCAACAGCACGATGACCATGATCACGAACACAACCGTAGACGATGCCTCGGGATAGAAAACCTTGGTGAGCCCTTCGATCACACCGAGCCCGAGGCCCGTGAGGATGGCGCCCATGATCGAACCCATCCCGCCGATCACCACCACGGCGAACACCACGATGATGAGGTTCTGCCCCATCAGCGGCGACACCTGCATCACCGGCGCGGCCAGCACGCCTGCGAAGGCCGCGAGCGCGCAGCCGAAGGCGTAGGTCAGCGTGATCATCAACGGCACGTTGACGCCGAAGGCTTCCACGAGCCGCGGGTTCTCGGTGCCGGCGCGCAGGTAGGCACCCAGGCGCGTCTTCTCGATCACGTACCAGGTGGCGAAGCACACCACGAGCGAGGCAACGACCACCCAGGCGCGGTAGTTCGGCAGCACCATGAAGCCCAGGTCGGTGGCGCTCGACAGCGCATCGGGCGCGTCGTAGGGCAGCCCCGACACGCCGTAGATCGAGCGGAACACGCCCTCGATCAGCAGCGTGAGCCCAAGCGTGAGCAGCAGGCCGTAGAGGTGGTCGAGCTTGTAGATCCAGCGCAGCAGCAGGCGCTCGATGAGCACGCCGAAGATGCCGATGACGACGGGCGCCGCAATCAGCATCACCCAGTAGTTGACGCCGAGGTACTCCATCGCCATCCACGTGAGGACAGCGCCGAGCATGAACAGCGCGCCATGTGCGAAGTTGATGACGTTGAGCAGGCCGAAGATCACCGCCAGCCCGAGGCTCAGGATGGCGTAGAAGGAGCCGTTGACCAGCCCCAGGAGGAGCTGGCTCAAAAGCGCGGGAAGGGAAATGGTCATAAGCGTTTCAACGAACCCGGGCGGCTGCGCGCCCGCGGGGGATCACTTCCAGAGGGCGCACTTGCTCTCGGCCTTCGTCGTGAAGACCTCTTCGCCCTTGAGCTTCTGGATTACCTTGTAGTAGTCCCACGGCTGCTTGGATTCGGCCGGCGACTTGACCTGCACCAGGTACATGTCGTGCACGAAGCGGCCGTCGGCGCGCACGGTGCCCTTTGCGTAGAAGTCGTCGATGGGCGTGGCCTTGATCGTCTCCATCACCTTGTCGGCATCGACCGTCTTGGCAGCCTGCACGGCCTTCAGGTAGGTCATGGTGGCCGAGTAGTCGGCTGCCTGGATGTCGGTGGGCATGCGCTTGGTCTTCTCGAAGAAGCGCTTGCCGAAGGCGCGCGTCTTGTCGTCGAGGTTCCAGTCCCAGCTGGTGGTGAGCAGCAGGCCTTCGGTGTTCTTCAGGCCCAGGCTGTGCACGTCGGTCACGAACACCAGCAGGCCGACCATCTTCATGGTCTTGGTGATGCCGAATTCCTTGGCCGCCTTGATCGAGTTGATGGTGTCGCCGCCTGCATTGGCCAGCGCCAGCACCTGGGCCTTGGAGTTCTGTGCCTGCAGCAGGAACGACGAGAAGTCTGAGGTGTTCGGCGCATGTTTGACGCTACCAGCCACGGTGCCACCCTTCTCCTTCAACACTTTGGTGGCGTCCGCCTCCAGCGCCTGGCCGAAAGCGTAGTCGGCTGTCAGGAAATACCAATTCTTGTCGCCACGCGCAACCACCGCGCTGCCGGTGCCCTTGGCCAGCGCCACGGTGTCGTAGGCGTAGTGCACGGTGTACGGGCTGCACTGCTCGTTGGTGAGCGCCGAGCTGCCCGCGCCATTCACCATGAAGACGCGCTTCTTCTCCTGCGCCACCTTGGCCATGGCCAGGCCAGTACCTGAACCAACGCCACCAAAGAGCATGGTCAGCCCTTGCGTATCGATCCACTCGCGCGCCTTGGAAGCGGCGATGTCGGCCTTGTTCTGGTGGTCGGCCTGCAGCAGCTCGATGGGCATGCCATTGACCTTGCCACCGAAGTCGTCGATGGCCATCTGGATCGCCAGCGCGCCGTTCTTTCCTTCGACGTCGGCGTAGAAGCCTGACAGATCGGTGATGAAGCCGATCTTGACCCTGTCCTGTGCGTGCGCCGCATGGGAGGCGATGCCCGCGACGCTGAGCATGAGGGCGATCATCTTGAGTTTGGATTGCATGTTGTCTCCTGAGGTTGAGCGGAAAGAGTGTGGAGGACGTATTCAGACGCCAAGCAACTCGCTGAGCACGGGCATCTTGGCTTCGAGTTCGGCGGCGCCGAACTTCTCCACGATGCGGCCGTGTTCCATGACGTAGAAGCGGTCGGCCAGCGGTGCCGCGAAGCGGAAGTTCTGCTCGACCATGACGATGGTGTAGCCCTTGGCGCGCAGCATGGTGATCATGCGGGCCAGCGCCTGCACGATGACGGGAGCCAGGCCTTCGGAAATCTCGTCGAGCAAGAGCAGCTTGGCGCCCGTGCGCAGGATGCGCGCCACGGCCAGCATCTGCTGCTCGCCGCCCGACAGGCGCGTGCCCTGGCTGTTGCGGCGTTCGGCCAGGTTGGGGAACATGGCGTAGATCTCTTCGACCGACATGCCCTGCCCCGCGCCTTTGAGTTCGGGCGGCAGCAGAAGGTTTTCCTCGCACGAGAGGCTGGCGAAGATGCCGCGCTCTTCAGGGCAATAGCCGATGCCGAGATGCGCAATGCGGTGCGTCGGCATGCCGATGGTCTCTTTGCCATTGACCTCGATGCTGCCCTTGCGTGCGCCGGTCAGGCCCATGATGGCCCGCAGCGTGGTGGTGCGGCCCGCGCCGTTGCGGCCCAGCAGCGTGACTACCTCACCGGGCTGCACGACCATGTCAACGCCGTGCAGCACGTGCGATTCGCCGTACCAGGCTTGAAGGTCCTTGATTTCCAATGCGGCGGTCATCAGTGGGCCCCTTGGAGTTGGCCGTCGGTGGTGCCCATGTAGGCTTCCATCACCTGCGGGTTCTTCGAGACTTCGGCGTACGGGCCTTCGGCCAGCACGGCGCCGCGCTGCAGCACGGTGATGGTGTCGGCAATGGTCGAGACCACGCTCATGTTGTGTTCGACCATCAGGATGGTGCGTCCAGCCGACACGCGCTTGATGAGTTCAGCCACGCGGTGCACGTCTTCGTGGCCCATGCCCTGCGTAGGTTCGTCGAGCAGCATCAGCTCGGGTTCCATTGCGAGCGTGGTCGCGATCTCGAGCGCGCGCTTGCGGCCGTAGGGCAGGTTCACGGTCTGTTCGTCGGCGAGTTCTTCGAGGCCGACTTCAGCCAGCAGCTCGCGGGCTCTGGCATCCAATGGCTTGAGCGACTTCTCGCTCTTCCAGAAGTGGTACGAGGTGCCGAGGCGCCTTTGCAGGCCCAGCCGCACGTTCTCGAGCAGCGTAAGGTGCGGGAACACGGCCGAGATCTGGAACGAGCGGATGATGCCGCGCCGCGCGATCTGCGCGGGCCGCTCGCCGGTGATGTCCTGCCCGTTGAACAGGATCGTGCCGGTGGTCGGTTCGAGGAACTTGGTGAGCAGGTTGAAGCAGGTCGTCTTGCCGGCGCCGTTCGGACCGATGAGCGCGTGGATGGATCCGCGCACCACCGACAGGTCGACCTTGCTGATCGCAGTGAAGCCTCTAAATTCCTTGGTCAGCCGCCGCGTCTCGAGAACGATGTCTCTCGGTAGGGCTGCGATAGGCTCTCGCAGGGGAATGCTTCTCAAGCTGTGCATCTGGAAATGTCTGTCTTCTGGAAGGAGGGGCACTCAGGTCGATGGTGTCGCGACCGCAGTTGAATCCGCATGGCAAAGCAGATACACCGCCCCTGCGGCATCCTTGGGTGGGGCACGTTTCTCACACGCGTTCATAGAGGGTGACGACGCAAGCACCACCTATCCCGAGGTTGTGCTGGAGCGCGAGCCGCGCCGCCTGGACCTGCCGGGCACCCGCAGTGCCCCGGAGTTGCTCGACGAGCTCCGTACACTGGGCAAGGCCCGTGGCGCCCAGCGGATGACCCTTGGAAAGCAGGCCGCCCGAGGGGTTCGTCACCACCCTCCCTCCATAGGTGTTGTCGCCATCGCAGACAAATTGTTCGGCGCCACCTTCGGGGCACAGGCCGAGCGATTCATAGCTGATCAACTCGTTGTGGGCGAAGCAGTCGTGCAGTTCCACCACATCGATGTTCTCAGGTCCCACACCTGCCGCGTCGTACACCTTGTGCGCCGCCGCCTTGGCCATGCCGAAGCCCACGACTTCCCGCATGTCACCGGCCCCGAAGGTGGCCGGACCATCGGTGGTCATCGCCTGCGCCCGAATGCGAACGGTTTGTGCGAGGCCGTGTCGCGCCGCAAACGACTCGCTGCAGAGCACTGCGGCAGCCGCACCGCAGGTCGGAGGACAGGCCATCAGGCGGGTCATCACGCCCTCCCAGAGCACCGGTGCGGCAAGTACCTCTTCCTCGCTTACCACGTTCCGGAACAGCGCCATCGGGTTGTTGGCTGCATGCCGGCTCGCCTTGGCCCGGATCTTGGCGAAGGTAGAGAGGCTGGTGCCGTACTGCTGCATGTGGGCGATGCCGGCGCCGCCGAAGTACCGCAACGCAAGTGGAATCTCGCTGTGCCCTACCAGCGCCTGCGTTGCCTTGTCAAAACGGTCGAAGGGGCTGGGGCGATCGGTGAAAACGGATCCAAGCGCCCCAGGGTTCATGTGTTCGAATCCCACGGCCAACACACAATCCGCTGCGCCACTGGCGATGGCCTGGCGCGCAAGAAACAAGGCGGTGGATCCCGTGGCGCAGTTGTTGTTGACGTTGATGATCGGTATGCCGGTCATGCCGACTTCGTAAAGCGCCCGTTGACCCGCGGCGGAATCACCATAGACGTATCCGGCATAGGCCTGCTCCACCTGCTCGTACCCGATTCCCGCATCTTCGAGCGCTCTCGCCACTGCCGCCGCGGCCATTCGGGGATACGGCTCATGCTTGCCAGGCTTGGAGAACGGCACCATGCCGACTCCACTGACAAAGACCTGCTTACTCATTCAAAACTCCAAAAGTGAATGGGACCGTTCGATGTACGTGTTTGAGCCGGCCGATTGCGACGCGGCCCATCGCGGCGGCGCGAGATCGTCCTCGTCGCACCTTCGCTCATACGGGCTATAGCGGCGTCGAGACAGGTGCGGCCGGCAGCGGCTTGCCGCCGGATCCTTCGGTGAAGTCGAGCAGCCCGGAGGTTGTGCTGCTCTGGCCAACGCCCGGCTTGGTCCAGTCGCAGACGCCGTCGGGGAAGACCGCACGAAGGCGGGTCACCTGGACCACCGAGAAGACGGCGCCCGCGTAGTCCGCACTGGCCACATCGAACGGCTTGAGCTGGCACTTGAGGACGTCTCCTGTACCGCGGAAGAACCGCCGCCTGAACCACCGCACGCGCTCACGATGGAAGCGCACAGGAAAATAGCCCCCCGCGAGGGCCCCTGAAATGAAATTGGCATGCCTTGTCTCCTTTTATGGTGAGCCGCCACAGGGCGGGCTCCGCGGGGCTGTCCGGTTGCATCCTTTGCATGCAATCGGCGCACCGTCGACAGGGAGTCTGTCGAGCGCGCCTCAGGGGGTCACTGGCGCCAGCGGCCAAAGTACTGGGTTTGCCGGCCAAGCGACGCAGGCACGATACCGTCGGCGACTCAAACCGTGGGCTCGCGCCACGGTCAAGGTACGTTGGCGACGCTGCTTCGGTAGTCGCCTGGCGAGGTTCCAAACCATCGCTTGCAAGCGCGATAGAAGGTACTCTGGTCCGAGAAGCCGAGAAGATAGCCGACTTCGGCAATGGCGATCTTGCGGCTGCGGAGGTACTGCTCAGCGAGCTCGCGCCGCGTCTGGTCCACCAGCTCGTTGAACGAGGTTCCCTCTGCGTCGAGACGACGTTGCAGGGTTCGCTCGCTCATGCCCAATACTTCTGCAATCCTCGCGCGCAGCGGCTCACCGTCAGGCAGCCTCTGAACGACGATGTGCTTGACTCGCGGGACGACTCGGGTGGAATCCAACAGTGTGAGGTGATCGCTGGCCACACGATCCGTCAGTTCCTGCAAAGCGGGATTGGCGGTGGGCAGAGGTGCCAATACATCCGATGCAGCAAAGTGCAGCTGGTGCGACGGGGCATTGAACTGCAATGGGCAACGGAACGCCTGCCGGTAGGCTTCCAATTCGCCCGATGCCGCATACGGAAACCCAGCCGCCAGCGGACGCAGGTTCAGGGCTGTCAGCCATCGCATGATGTTCAGGATCATGACGACGGCAAAGTCCACGCGCGCCCGCGGCACGGGCCTCGCGATACCGTCGATATGCAAGGTGAATACGTAGGCTGCATCGTCGCGCACCAGACTGATGTCGGCGACGTGGCTGACGAGGCGCATGTACCGTATGAACCTGCCCACCGCAGCCCCCAGATCTGGCGAACTCATCATGACATGCATGATCATGTCCAAGCTGCCTGGATGCAGCACGTCCGAGTTTGCAAGGCCAAGATTGGGGTCGCCAGAGCGCGCTACAGCGAGCTCCCAAAGCAGGCTGATGCTGTCTCCATCGATGCGCGCATCGCGATCGTTCAGATCCTCGTAATTCAATCCGGCGTCACGAAACAGCGCGCGAACGTCGAGTCCGACAGATTCGAAGTGTCGCGCCGTCCCGCGGACCCAGGACATGGCAACAGAGGGCCTGGCCGCTGCCGCTGAAGCCTTCATTGCTGAAACCGCCCGGGCAACATTTCCTGTCTCCTTGTAGTGGATGCCGAGCCTCGACTCTAGCCTCCCCTATTGGAATACCTGCGCGTACTTTTCCCTAAGCTCACGCTTCAGAACCTTGCCGCTGGGATTCTTGGGGAACGAGTCGGTCAGCACCACTGCTTTGGGGACTTTGAACCCCGCCATGTGATGAGCGCAGTACGTGATGACGTCCGCCTCACTGAGTTCCCGCCCAGCCTTGACGATCACGACGGCGACCACTGCCTCCACCCATTTCGGGTGGGGTACGCCAATCACGGACACCTCGGACACCTCGGGGATGCGGAAAACCATCTCTTCCACTTCGCGACTGGCAACATTCTCGCCGCCGGTCTTGATCATGTCTTTCATGCGATCGACGACCGTGATGAAACCTTCGTCGTCGATAGTCGCCAGATCGCCCGAGTGAAACCACCCCCCCTCGAAAGCCGCTTTCGTGCGCGGCTCGTCATTCAGGTAGCCGAGCATCAGGTGGGGCGAGCGGTGAACGATTTCACCGACTTCACCAGGCTCCACGTCGCGCATGCCTTCGGCAACCACTCGCGTCTCGACGTTGAGCGCGGGGCGGCCACAAGAGCCCGGCTTCCTCAACTGATCCTCCGGGCCAAGGAGTGTCGCAAGAGGTGCGATTTCTGTCTGGCCGTACAGGTTCCAGAACCGAACTTGACCCAGGCGGCGCTTGAGTTCTCGCAGCACCTCCACGGGCATGATCGATGCGCCGTAGTACCCCTTCGTCAGCGACGACCAGTCCGTCGCGTCGAGCAGCGGCGACCGCAGCAATGCGATCCAGACGGTAGGCGGTGCGAAGAAGGAGGTGACCCGGTGCCTTGCCATGAGGGCAAGCAGGTTCTCTGGTGTCGGCTTCGCGGTCACGATGCTGGTCGCCCCGATGTAGACGGCGGGCCCAAGAAACACGTCCAGCTGCGCGCAATGATACAAGGGCAAGGCGTGCAGCACCACGTCTTCCACCCCGATGGAGACCTCAATCGCGCAGTTCGCGTATTGCCAGATCACCGCGTCGTGAGTGAGCATCGCGCCCTTTGGCATCGACTCGGTGCCGCTCGTGTAGACGATCTGCAAGAGATCCGAGCTTGCGAGCTGCAGCACCTCGGGAGGTGCTGCAGCAGTCGCAGCGAGGTCGTCGAACGAGGTCATGCCCTCCACCGCCGAAATCGAGTCCTCGGAAGGCAGCCAGACGAACTGCCGCACAGCGGTGTCCTTGGCAGCAGCGGCGCGCCCAAGCTCCGCGCATCCACTGTCGACGGCAAGCATCTCCGCGTCGGCATGGCGCAGGATGTACGCGACCTCTTCCGCTTTCAGCATGAAGTTGATCGGCACCAGAACAGCGCCGAGCCGCGCCACGGCGAAACGGAAGGCCGCAAAGGCATGCGAGTTTCGGGAAAGGATTGCCACCCGGCTCCCGTATGCCACGCCCATGCGAGCCAGCCCCGCACTCACGCTGTCGACAACCGCATCGAATTCGGCGAATGTCCAACGTACGTCACCGCAAACCAAACCAGTCTTGGTGGGAACGCGCCGCGCGGTCCGGCGCAGCAGGTCCGCGACCGTGTGGCGGCGCATGGCACTTTCCATTGTGGATGTCTCCTGTTCTTGTTGCTGACGTCGCGATCTCCCGTCGGCTGTGCACAAGCGCCGCGAGGTCAACAGTGGGAGACCACGTCTCGAAGTATCCAAGGCACCCTACATGGCGTCACTTGCGTCGGCGGCCAAAGAGGTGGCTTTGACGGACAAAGTGGGCACATGTGGATTTCTGCAAATGCGTCGTGCGTTCTTGCTCATTGATTTCCGACCAGCCCGGCAGCTAGCATTGATTCTTTAGCGCCGTCAGGGCATGCAGTCAAAAATGAGCTACGAAAACATCGAAGTGCGGACCGAAGCAGGCAAGGTCGGCATCATCACCCTCAACCGCCCGAAGGCTTTGAATGCGCTCAACGACGCGCTCATGACCGAACTGGGCCAGGCCCTGAAGGCCTTCGATGCGGACGACGCCATCGGCTGCATCATCCTCACGGGCAGCGAGCGCGCCTTCGCGGCCGGCGCAGACATCGCGGCGATGGCCAAGTACAGCTTCATCGACACCTACAAAGGCGACTACATCACGCGCAACTGGGAAACCATCCGCTCGATCCGCAAGCCCGTGATCGGCGCGGTGGCCGGCTTCGCGCTGGGCGGCGGCTGCGAGCTGGCGATGATGTGCGACTTCATCATCGCGGCCGACAACGCGAAGTTCGGCCAGCCCGAAATCAAGATCGGCGTGATCCCCGGCGCCGGGGGCACGCAGCGCCTGCCACGCGCAGTGGGCAAGAGCAAGGCCATGGACATGGTGCTCACGGCCCGCATGATGGACGCCGCCGAAGCCGAGCGCGCCGGCCTCGTGAGCCGCGTGGTGCCTTTCGAAAAGCTCGCCGACGAGGCGCTGGGCGCGGCGCTGATCATCTGCGGCTACTCGCAGATCTCGGTGATGGCGGCGAAGGAATCGGTCAATCGCGCCTTCGAAAGCGGCCTGAGCGACGGCGTGATGTTCGAGCGCCGGCTGTTCCACGCGCTGTTCGCCACCGTCGACCAGAAGGAAGGCATGGACGCCTTCCTCAACAAGCGTCCGCCCGATTTCAAGAACGCCTGAGGGCGCGGCGACGCACTATGGCCGATCGCACGGCAGGCCGCCATCCACTCGGCGGATTGGCGTCCACACACCCAGTGCGGTGATCAGCAGGCTACAAAAGCCTCATTCGTCAGGAGAGCCGTGTCCTTTCTGAACCTCCGGGAACATGTCCATCCATCGATCCCAGGCGGGCTCGCCCGCGGACGCCTTCTGCATGAACTCGACGAAGGTGCGGACCTTGGCCGACAGATAGCGCCTGGTCGGGTAGACGGCCATGAGGGTCGCCTCCCGAAATTGCCAATCCAGCAGCAATGGGACCAACTTGCCCTGCGCGATGTCGTCGCCGACCATGAAGGTCGGCATCACGATGATCCCCTCACCGGCCAACGCTGCTGTATGCAGAACGTCGCCGCTGTCGGCCCGCATGCTGCCACGCACGGGAATAGAGACGGTGTTGCCGGCCTGGGAGACGGTCCAGGTTCCCGAGTTGGCACCAGAGGTCTTGGTGAGGCAGTTGTGCCCGATCAGTGCCTCCGGCGATTGTGGGGCGCCGTGTTTGGCCACATAGGCCGGAGATGCGCAGATCACCATGCGGATGGGGCGAGGTGCCGTGCGACATAGGTCTCGCGGTGCTGCGGGGTCGCGCGAATGGCAAGGTCAAAGCCTTCGTTCACCAGGTCGACTACGTGGTCTGTCAGGGAGACTTCCAGTTGAACGTCCGGATACTGGTTCCGATACAAAGGAAACAGGGGCGCCAGATATCGCTGCCCGAATGACAAGGGCACGCTCACGCGCAACAGTCCGCTCGGGGTGAACGTGCTCCAAGTGACTTCGGACTCGGCTTCTTCCAGGTCCGACAGCAGCAGGCTCGCCCGCGCGAAAAAACGCTCTCCCGCCTCCGTCGGTCGCACACGGCGCGTGATTCTCTGCAGCAGGCGGGTTCCGAGGTGCGATTGCAAATCGACCACCAGGCGCGAAATCGAGGTTTTTGATACACCCAGTTCGTCGGCGGCCCCCACAAAGCTGCCTGCTTCCACCACAGCGACAAACGCCTGCATGGCGCTCAGCCGGTCCATCAAGTCGTCCTTTTGTTCCGGATTCCGGGATAAATAGTGCCACGTGATGGCGTTTATTCCAGCAGAGTTGACACGTATCGTCGGGCCTGCCTGCAAAAACCTGCGACAGGCAGTACAGCGCAAAAACGAAAGCCCGGTGTCCGTGGCACTTTCCTGCGCGGCATCGCTTCAGTTGCCAGGCAATCTCCGCAAATCATTGAAATCCAACATGAAAAACATTACTTGGGCATCCGCCCTCGCCGTCACCCTGCTCGCCTCCACCGCCTTCGCCCAGACCCCGCCCGCCGATAAGGCAACTGCTCGCGCAGAGCGTAAGGCACAAGGTGCCGAGGCCACGCGCTCCTTCGCTCCCGGAGAAGGCGACCCCAAGCCTGAAGCCAAAGCGAAGGTATCACCAGCCGATCGCGCCGCCGCCAGGCAGGCGCGCAAGCAGACAGGCGCCGACGCCACCCGCACTTTCACGCCAGGCGAGGGCGACCCGAAGCCTGCGGCAACCGCCAAGCTGTCGCGCGAAGAGCGCTCGGCCGAACGCAAGGCACGTCGCGCCGAAGTCGCGAAAGCAAACAAGGCAGGACAACTGCCTTCGTACGGAGAGAACGCCGGTAGCAAGTAACGCGCTGCGCCGACAGCCCCAGTCAGTGCGCCTTGGGGCTGCAGCGGCGAAGCGACGCCTGATGCTTGAGCCGCGAAGGCTGATCCTGGGGATGCAGTGCGTGGGGCCCTCCCTTGATTCGACTCATATGCAAGCTTTCCCCGATGCGGCTGCGTTGCGCGGCTCTCGCTACGTTGCTCAACGGACTCTGTCCCGAGAGCACCTGACCATCCTGCTCGCGAGCAAGTACCCGCCACAGCGTTTTGAGCGATGCACGTTCGATGGCACGGATCTGTCGGGGCTGAACTTTCACGGCGCTCATTTTGTCGACTGCATGTTTGCAGAAACGTCGCTCGAGAAGTCCGTTCTCGCGGGCACGCATTGGCTGGCTTGCAAGATGCGGAAAGCGAATTTCCATCTCGCCAACTTGACCGACGCTCGCTTCAGTCGCTGCGACTTGAACAGCACCGGTTGGGTTCGGGCGAAGCTTTACTCAACGCTCTTTACAGAAGTCGACCTGACAGGCGCCAGCTTCTGCGGATCGAACTCACTGGGGTTGAGGTTCAACGAGTCGCTGCTCGCCGGTGCAAATCTGCGTGGCATTGCCTTTCGCAAACAAATCCTCAGGCATTTGGATTTTTCCAATGCGGATCTGGCCAGGTGCGATTTTCGTGAAACGGTTTTTGAAGGCGGAAGCCTGCGTGACGCGAGCCTGAAGAGCGTCCAATTCGATGGAGCTGACCTTCGCTCAGCCGACCTTGGTGGTCTGGCGATCGCCAACCTCGCACAGTTTTTCAAGGGCGCAATCATCTCCACAAAGCAAGCAGACAACCTTGTTCGCGAACTAGGGGTTCGCGTCGTGTGACCCGCTCTCGCTGAAACAGCGCTCAGCCGTACTACCCAAAAAGCGTGATCGTGCCAACACTGACTCTCACTTTGATTCTGGCGGGGCTGGCCATGGTCGGCCCGTTCGCCATCGATACATTTCTACCGTCGTTTCCCGCGATCAGCGAACAGTTCGCTGTTGCGCCCGAGGTGGTGCAACAGCTTCTCAGCGGCTTCTTGCTGGCGTTTGCAGCAATGAGCCTGTTTTACGGCACCCTGTCCGACGCGTTCGGCAGGCGCCGGGTGATCCTGACTTCACTCGTCATATTCACCGCCGCGTCTATTGGAGCGGCTCTGTCGACGACCTTCGGATGGTTGTTGGCGTTTCGGATACTGCAGGGGTTGTCTGCGGGAAGCGGGATGGTTGTCGGCCAAGCCATCATCCGCGACAAGTTCTCGGGCCCGGTGGCTCAGCGGCTCATCGCACAAGTCATGATGGTGTTCGGACTGGCTCCTGCCATCGCGCCCATAGCAGGCGGGTATCTGCAGACCCACTTTGGCTGGCAGGCGGCTTTCGTGTTCATGGCGCTCATCGCAGCCATACTGCTTCTTGCTTGCCTGCGGTTTCTGCCCGAAAGCCTTCCGCGCGCCTCGCGCTCGGCCTTTCACCCCGTGCACTTGGCAAGGAACTACCTCGCCGCGATCCAGGACGTGCGATTTCTCTTTGGAGGATTGGCGGTGGGCTTCGCATTTGGCGGATTGGGTCTGTACATCGCTTCGTCGTCCAGCTTTGTCATTCACATCCTCGGATTGGCGGAAACGCAGTTTGCGTGGCTCTTCGTGCCGATGGTCGGAGGGTTGGTGATAGGTTCCGCCGTTGGATCGAAGCTCTCCCATCGCATGCCGCCTGGCGCGAGCATTCGGCTAGGGTTCGTTTGCATGGCAATCGCGTCGATCGCCAACGTAGTCTACAACCTTGCGTTCCCGGCCACGGTGCCTTGGGCAGTCCTTCCGGTCATGCTCTACACCTTTGGTCTGGGTCTCGGATTGCCTGGGATGAGCCTGATGACACTGGAACTGGTGCCCACCATGCGTGGCATGGCAGCATCGCTTTTGAACTTCATGCAGATGCTGATCTTCGCAATCATGTCGGGCGTTGTGGCGCCGCTGCTCTTCGACAGCGCGCTCAAATTGGCGTTGTGCGTGGCGGCATGCCTGCTCCTGTCTGCGGGATGCTGGGCAATTGGATCTCGGCGCCAGGCCTCTGTAGCTGACTGAGCGATTTATTGCTCGCCAGATGACCTCAGATGAGCTGTTTCGGTAAAGAAATGAAATTCACGCTTCTTATTTGTCGATGCAATGCGGAACTACTCAATGCCTGGGTATGACGCCCCCGCTTGGCTCAGGAAGTTCATTCGACTCGAGATGCACCGCCTTAGAGCACTGCTCAACGGTCATCATGTGCTCTCCGCACCTCCGGGAACATGTCCATCCATCGATCCCAGGCGGGCTCGCCCGCGAACGCCTTCTGCATGAACTCGACGAAGGTGCGGACCTTGGCCGACAGATAGCGCCTGGTCGGGTAGACGGCCATGAGAGTCAACGGCCGGTATTGCCAATCCAATAGCAAAGGCACCAGATTGCCCTGCGCAATATCGTCACCGACCATGAACGTCGGCATCACGACGACGCCTTCGCCGGCCAATGCTGCGGTCACCAGAACGTCGTCACTGTCAGCGCGCATGCTGCCTCGAACAGGGATGGAGACGGTGTCGCCAGCTTGGGAGATAGTCCAGATTTCCGAGGTGGCGCTGGAAATCTTGGTCAAGCAGTTGTGCCCGGTCAGTGCCTCCGGCGATTGTGGGACGCCGTGCTTGGCCACATAGGCCGGCGATGCGCAGATCACCACGCGGACAGGGGCGAGATGCCGTGCGACATAGGTCTCGCGGTGCTGCCAAGCCCCGCGAATGGCAAGGTCGAAGCCTTCGTTCACCAGGTCGACTACGTGGTCTGTCAGGGAGACTTCCAGTTGAACGTCCGGATACTGCTCCCGATACAGAGGAAAGAGGGGCGCCAGATAGCGCTGCCCGAACGACAACGGCACGCTCACCCGCAACAGGCCGCTCGGTGCGATCGTGGCCCAAGTGACTTCGGACTCGGCCTCCTCCAGATCCGACAGCAACAAGCTCGCCCGCGCGAAGAAGCGTTCTCCCGCTTCCGTCGGGCGCACCCGGCGCGTGGTTCTCTGCAACAGGCGGGCCCCAAGGTGCGATTCCAGGTCGACGACCAGACGCGAAATCGAGGTTTTCGACACCCCGAGTTCATCGGCGGCACCCACAAAGCTACCGGCCTCTACAACAGCAACAAACGCTTGCATGGCGCTCAATCGGTCCATCAAAGTCGTCCTTTTGTTCCGGATTCCGGGACAAATAATGACACAAAGCGGCGTTTATTCCGGGCACGTCGATGCGTATCGTTGCGCCTGCATGCACCAACCTGCGGAGGGCGTGCAGCACAACCGGAAATCAAAGATGAAACATTTCACCCATATCGCCATCGCCAGCGTCCTCATCGCGGGCGCGATCTTGCCGGCCGCCGCCAAAGAGAAGATCGCAAGCCAGAGCATCACGGAAGCCGAAGTCCTAGGGGCCCAGCAGGCGTGGTGCAAGGCACTGATCGACATCAGCGCCGCGAATGCCAGCGGCGGGCAGCCGGCGGCCAGGGCGCTGGCCGAGAAGGTCATCGACAGCGCGTACGCCTACCAGCAGGGCGCGGTGCTGTTCAAGCCCACGCTCACGACATCGCCGCAGACCTTCCGTACCGCCCGCGACGGCGCACTGGCGTACTTCGTGGGCGGTAATCCGACATTTCCCAACGACACCGGCTTCGCGTTGAAGGGCTGGAGCAAGTGCGAGATTGCCAACAACGCCGTGCTCATCCACGGTGACGTGGCGAGCACGCTGGGCAACGTGCTGTTCACCGGTCCAGACGGCAAGGTCACTACGGTCGATAAGACCTGGACCTTCGTGAAGGACAGTGCCGGCAAGCTGCGCATCGTCGTGCATCACTCGTCGCTGCCGTACGCCGGCAGCTGAACACAGCTTTCAAGTGCCCGCACACCCTGGCCCGGTAGTTCCCTGCACCCTCAACTCCCCGTTGCCTCGTTGCGGGATGAGGCCTGCGTTTCAGGCCAACAAGTCTGGCATTTTGGTGGACTAGGGCGTGATCGCATTGCCGGGGAACGCAAGTAGACCGGCACGTGCCCTGATTTTGTCTTCTCTGTCCGGTCTACCAACTGCGGGCATTGGTCGAAGCCCAAAAAATTTCGGAGCACAGACGACGTTTGTCCGTGATTTTTTCAAGGCCTGGACCAAGGCGATGAACATGAATTGCTTCGACCGTATTTGATTTCGGAGAGGGGCAATACACCCCTGATTCATATGCAAGCTTTCCCCGATGCGGGTGCGTTGCGCGCACCCCAGTCCTTGGACGACCTGCTTCTATACAGGCTGTCGTGTGCAACCCGCGCCAGCAGCAGCATGGCCACGCGCCTTGTCGAAGGCGGCTTCGGCATCACGTATCGCGAGTGGGGAATGATCGGTATGCTCGCGCAGATCGGAGAGATCAGGTCTTCGGCTTTCGCCGAGCGCCTGCACCTGGACCGCGTTCGCACCTCGCGCGGTCTGAGCAGTCTCTTCCAAAAGAAATTGGTGGAGCGGCGGCAGGACGCCGAGGACGGCCGCGAAGTGCATGTGCGCCTGAGCCCTTCAGGCCATCAACTCTTCCGTGAGTTGTTCCCTCGCTTCGCGAACCTCAACATCGAGCTCCTCGACGGCATCGATGCTGCATACATCGATACCTTCCTCCAGTGCCTACGCTGGCTCGAGCTGCGTGGCCGCGAGTTGAGCATGCTAGGCGCAGTGCCAGAAAAAGCCGATCGCCGCTCGGGCGGCACGCGCCAGCGATGGCCCAAGTACAGCAGGTGACGAGGCGCGCTTCAAGCGCCTGCCAAGTTGAAGTTGCTCTCTCTTCGATGCCGAACAACACCTCCAAACGGGCGACCGATCAACCGGACGCCCGGTGGATCGCCTGGTTGTTTCTTTGCCTCTCGGCTCTCTGCATGGCCGGTTGCTCCGGCCTGCCCATCGACGTGCGACGCAGACCCTCGACCGCCATCGCCGACGGCGAGGACACTGTGCTGGGCCGCCTCGTCAAGTTGGCCGCACCACCTGGCGAACCACTGAGCGGATTCCGCCTGCTGCCGATGCCGCAGTTTTCGCTGCACGCCCGCATCGAGCTTGCGCAGCGCGCACAGCGCTCCATCGACGTGCAGTACTACCTCCTGCAGAACGACGAGAGTGGACGCTACCTGCTACGCGCTCTGCGCGAGGCGGCGGACCGCGGCGTGCGCGTGCGGCTGCTGTTGGACGATCTCCACACCGCGGGTGCCGATGCGCTCTTCACCAGCTTTGCCTCGCATCCGAATGTCGAGGTGCGCCTGTTCAATCCGTTTCCCGATGGGCGCGACCTCCTCGGCACACGCGTGGCTGCGTCGCTGTTGGACTTCGACCGCGTGCATCGCCGCATGCACAACAAGCTCTTCGTGGCGGACAACACGATGGCGATCATGGGCGGGCGCAACATCGCCAACGAGTACTTCCTGCGCGACGGTGGCTCCAACTTCATCGACATCGACACGCTGGTGGCTGGCGCCGTAGTACCCACGCTGTCGTCGCAGTTCGACATGTACTGGAACAGCCCTTACGCGTACCCCATCGAATCGCTGGTGGCAAAGGGCAGCGAATCGGCCGAAGAATTGCACGAGCGCTTCGACCGGCTTACCAGCGGGCCGCAGATGCTGCACCCCGAGGAGCCCGACTCCACCGACCTGCTGGGCAACACCCCCCTGGCGAGGGACTTTAACGCGGGAGCGCTTTCGCTCATCTGGGCGCGCGCAGAAGCGTATGCCGACCCGCCGGACAAAGCCCTGGCGCTCACGGAAGATGGGCGCCGGCTGCCCGCCGAGGTGGCGATGGACGGCGTGCTCTACAACCTGCGACGCTACCTGCGCGGCGCGCAGATCGAGGTCATGCAGACTACGCCCTACCTGATTCCCGGACCCACAGGAATGGAGTCGATCCGCTTCGTCCGCGGCAAGGGCGTGAGCTACGGCATCGTGACCAACTCGCTGGCGGCCACTGACCAATCGCTGGCACACACCGGCTACCGGCGCTATCGCGCGGAGATGTTGCGGCTGGGCGTGGCGCTCTACGAAGTCAGCCCCAGGCGGGTGGAACAAACCAGGCGCTTCGGCACCTATGGCTCCGCAAGCGGGCGGCTGCATGGCAAGTCGGCCGTGATCGACCGCAACATCGTGTTTCTCGGTTCGATGAACTTCGACCCACGCTCGAAACTGCACAACACCGAGGTCGGGATCTTCATCTTCAGCCCGCAGATCGCGCAGCAGGTTACCAGCCTGATCGGCTTCATCCGGCTCGACGGGGCGTACCAGTTGCAGCTCGGCTTGACGGGCGCCGTCGAATGGGTGAGCCCGGCTTCGGGCGATGGGGCTGACACCATCCTCCACCAGGAACCCGAAACGGATTTCTGGTCGCGCTGGAAGATCGATCTGCTGGCGCCTCTGGTGCCCGAGGACCTACTCTAGGGCCGGTGCCGCTCGGCTGAATTGCGGTAACCAAGACCGCGCCGACCTCTCTGCGTGAACAGAGATGTTGTTCAATTTTCTCGAGTTGGGCCTGCGTGGTCTCTGCCGAAGATCGGAGCGGACCGCGCGATCATTCATCTCATCCTCATCATTCACTCAGTGCCATTTTTCAGACGAACAGCGCACACACCATCAGACTAATATTGCTTGCATTTAAATCGCATGCGATCTAATATCCGGCCTATGCCTTCCAAGCGCCTTCCCGCCAAGCCCGTCAACGCCCCGCAGGGCGACTCGCTGGCGCTGGACGAGCAGCTCTGCTTCGCGCTCTATTCGACGATGCTGAGCCTCAACAAGGTCTATCGCGGCCTGCTGCACGACCTGGACCTGACCTATCTGCAGTACCTCGTCATGCTCGTGCTGTGGGAGAAAGACGGCATCAACGTCTCCGAGATCTGCACGCGGCTGGCGCTCGAAACCACCACCCTCACCCCGCTGCTCAAGCGGCTCGAGGCGCGGGGCCTGATCCAGCGCGTGCGGTCGGCATCGGACGAGCGCCAGGTCATCGTGTCCCTCACCGCCGAAGGCCGAGCGCTTCGCGGCAAGGCCAAAGCCCTTCCGTCATGCGTCGCGCAGGCGATGGAACTGGCGCCCAAGGAAATCGGCGTCCTGCGGGCCCAGTTGCTGGCGCTGCGTTCGAACCTCGACAGGAACGCGTGATGCATCGCTGCATCCGTCTTTCTGTTTTTTCAAGCCATTTATGTCGCATGCGATATTAATACAAGCGATAGTTTATCTCACCTCAACCACGTCAACAAAGGAAAGCACCATGTCCACCAACAGCAAGAACTTGACAGCCACTCCCACCCGCCGCAGCCTGCTGCTCGGAGGCGCATCCGTCGCAGCCGGCGCCCTCGGGGCAACCGGCTTCTCCAAGGCGGCGTCCGCCGCTTCCACCGCTGCGCCGAACCAAGGCGCCATCCATCGTTCTTTGAAAGGAACACGCACCATGAGCAACACCATCGTCACCAAGGACGGCACGCAGCTGTATTTCAAGGACTGGGGTTCCGGCCAGCCCGTCGTGTTCAGCCACGGCTGGCCGCTCAATTCCGACAGCTGGGAATCGCAGATGCTCTTCCTCGCATCGCAGGGCTTCCGCACCGTGGCGCACGACCGCCGCGGCCACGGCCGCTCCAGCCAGCCGTGGAACGGCAACGAGATGGACACCTACGCCGACGACCTCGCCACCGTCATCGAGACGCTGGACCTGAAGAACGCGATCCTGGTCGGCTTCTCGACCGGCGGCGGCGAGGTGGCGCGCTACATCGGCCGCCACGGCACGAAGCGCGTGGCCAAGGCGGCGCTGATCTCCGCCGTGCCGCCGCTGATGCTGAAGACCGCCGCCAACCCCGGCGGCCTGCCGATCGAAGTGTTCGACGGCCTGCGCGCCGCGCAGCTGGCGAACCGTTCGCAGTTCTATAAGGACGTGCCCTCGGGCCCCTTCTTCGGCTTCAACCGCCCCGGCGCGAAGGTGTCGCAGGGCCTCATCGACTCGTGGTGGGCGCAGGGCATGAT
>NZ_FOBJ01000039.1:0-8660 GCF_900109805.1 Variovorax sp. YR750 | reverse complement strand
AGCGCCAGGGGTGCACGGACGAGGATCTTGCGGACATTGCGTACACGCTGCAGGTGGGGCGTGAGGCGATGGAGGTGAGGCTGGCGTGCGTGGTGAGCACGCTGGAGGAGCTCAAGGCCAAGCTGGCGCAGTACCTGGCGGAAGCGAAGGACATCGACGGGCTCTACAGGGGCACCGCCCGGCGCGACAAGGACGGGCTGGCTACCGACGAAGAACGCCAGGCAATGATCGAAGAGTGCGCGGCATCAGGCAGATCGCATCGGCTCGTCGAGTTGTGGACGAAGGGCATGGAGGTCGATTGGAGGCAGTTGTGCCGCGAGGCGGCACCGAGGCGCATCAGCCTGCCAAGCTATCCGTTCGCCAGGGAACGGTATTGGGTGCCGCCGGTGCGGCAAGTGCCTTCCCTCCAGGCGAAGGACGTCGGCAAGCCACTGCATCCGCTCCTGCATCGCAACACCTCCAAACCGGCCGAGCGTCAGCTCCCGGAAGGGCTCTACAAATGAATCTCGGCTTCCCATCCGGCACTGCGATTGCCGAAAAGACTCATCGGCGAGACGAGCGGGCAGACATCCCGAACGAGGATAAGCCTATCGTCTTCCTGTTCTCGGGCCAAGGGTCACAGTACTACCACATGGGTCTGGACCTCTACGAGTCCGACGCACGGTTTCGCCATCACCTCGATGCGCTGGAGGAAATGGCCCGCGACCTTTGTGGCCAATCGATCCTCGCGCTGATCCGTGATGCGCGCAGGACGCCGTCCGATCCTTTCACGGACGTGCCGACCTCAAGCGTGGCCATCTATCTCGTGGAACGTGCGCTGACCCGATGCTTGGCCGACCACGGCATCGAGCCGGCGATGTGCGTTGGTTCGAGCATGGGCCTGTACGCCTCGTTCACGGCGGCCGGATGCCTCTCGGAGGAAGAGGCGTTGAGATTCGTGTTCGAGCAAGGTCGGGCCTTCGCGGAGACATGCGAGCCTGGCGGCATGATCGCCGTCCTCGGTGATCCCGCGATTTATCGGAGTGAGCCCGAGTTGCAGCGCGTCGCCGATCTCGCCGGCATCAACTTTGACAAGGCCTTCGTCGTCTCCGCCCGGGCCGGCGATCTTCCGGTGCTTTTCGCATTGTTGAAGTCCCTGAAACTGGCCCATCAGGAACTACCGGTCGCGCGACCATTCCACTCGCGCTGGATCGAGCCCGCGAAGGCGCGATTCGAGGCGCTCTCTGTGCCGTTCGTCGGACGTCGTCCCAGGATTGCGGTGGCGTGTTGCACGAAGCAGGACTTCGTCGATCGCATTGAGGTCTCGGGCTTCTGGAGCACCGTCAGGAATCCGATCATGTTCCGCGAAACCGTCCAGCGGCTCGAAGCGTCAGGACCCTGTCGCTATGTGGACGTCGGCCCTTCCGGAACGATGGCCACGATGCTGAAGTACGTTCTGCCGCCGGGCAGCGGATCGGAACACCGGTCCATCCTGAGCCCATTCGGCCCCGGCGCGAAGAGACTCGCCGATCTGATTGTGGCCCTGCGTGCAACCCGAAGCGCATCCAGTCCAGCGCAGCGCGCAGAGGTCTCGAAACCTTCCGGTGGCGCGCACAGCAGCGCCTCTATCCAGAATCCGGGTCATTCCATGCCCACAATCAACCGCCAGATCCTGCTTGTCTCGCGCCCGAGCGGAGCGCCGAGCGCAGACAACTTCAAGCTGGTAGAGACCCCTCTTGGGCCATTGAGGGATCGCGAGGTGCTGGTGCACAACCATTTCCTCAGCCTCGATCCCTACATGCGCGGTCGCATGAGCGATGCCAAGAGCTACGCCGAGCCGCAGCCGCTCGACCAAGTGATGCTCGGAGCCACCGCAGGCGAAGTCCTCGAGTCGAGGCATCCGCTTTTCAAGGTCGGGGACAAGGTGATGGGCATGGGGGGCTGGCAGGAGTTCGCGACCATCGACGCGGATCAGCGCGGCGCTCTGCAGAAGGTCGACGCCACGCGCCTGCCGCTGTCGGCCTACCTTGGTGCCGTGGGCATGCCGGGGGTCGCGGCCTGGTACGGCCTTGTCAGGATCATCGCTCCCATTGCTGGCGAGACGGTGGTCGTGAGCTCTGCGGCCGGGCTCGTGGGCGGCGTGGTGGGGCAGCTCGCAAAGGCACGCGGCTGCCGCGTTGTGGGCATCGCTGGCGGACCCGAGAAATGCCGCTCAGTCGTTGAGGAGCTGGGCTTCGACGCATGTGTCGACCATCGCCGATACCCCGACCTCAAGTCGATGAGTGGTGCGCTGGAAGCCGCGTGCCCGAACGGTATCGACGGCTATTTCGAGAACGTCGGCGGCATGCTCTTGGATGCCGTGATGCTGTGCGCGAACAACCTCGCGCGCATCGCGCTGTGCGGAATGATCGCCGGCTACAACGGCGAGCCGACACCGATGGCGCAGCCGCAACTGATGCTCACCAAGCGGATGAAGGCCCAAGGCTTCATCGTCATCGAGCACGTGGAAGCGTGGCCGGAGGCGCTGAAGGAACTTGGTGCCATGGTGGCCGCCGGCAAGCTGAAGTACCGCGAGACGATCACGCAAGGCATCCAGAACGCGCCGGACGCGTTCTTCGACATGCTCCAGGGCAAGCGCCATGGCAAGCATCTCGTGAAGTTCTGAAGGGGCGGAGCGTCTGCCGAATCCAAATAGAAGAGAGTGACCATGTCGATTGCAAAGCAGGAAACTTCCGTCCCATCGTTCGAGCGAGGCGGCCCGCTGGGTCTCCCTGGAAGGAGCCTTCGCGATGTCTCCCTCCGCCTAGACCCTGGGTCTCTCGGCAGTGCATCCTTCCGAAGGGAGTACAAGCTCAAGTACGCGTATTGCGCGGGCTCCATGTACAAGGGCGTCGGCTCGAAAGAGTTGGTCGTCGCCATGGGGCGGCGCGGAATGATGGGCTTCTTGGGCACCGGCGGACTTCGGCCTGAACAGGTCGAGGAGTCGATCCGCTACATCAAGGCTGCGCTGTCCGAGGGGCAGTCGTACGGGATGAACCTCTTGGCGGACCCGATGCGCCCAGATCAGGAAGACCGTGTCGTCGACCTGTACCTTCGGGAGCAAATCCGCACGGTGGAGGCGTCCGCGTTCATGCAAGTCTCGCAAAGTCTTGTGCGATACCGGCTCTCGGGGCTCACACGCAATCCAGCCGGAGATGTCGAGATCCAGAACCGGATCATCGCGAAGGTCTCTCGCCCGGAAGTCGCGACCGTCTTCATGCAGCCGGCGCCGACGCAGATCGTTGAGAAGCTGGTGGCCGCAGGGCAGCTCACGCCGCAGGAAGCGGAACTGGGCCGAAAGATTCCGCTGGCCCACGATATCTGCGTGGAGGCGGACTCGGGCGGTCATACCGACCAAGGTGTCGCCTACGCGCTGATGCCCGCCATGATCGCGCTGCGAAATCGGATTATGACCGAGCATGCATACCGCGAACCGATTCGCATCGGTGCGGCTGGCGGGATCGGGACGCCGGACGCGGCGGCCGCGGCCTTTGTCCTCGGCGCTGACTTCATCGTGACCGGCTCGATCAACCAATGCACGGTGGAAGCCGGCACCAGCGATGCGGTCAAGGACCTGTTGCAGCAGATCAACGTGCAGGACACGACGTATGCGCCGGCGGGCGACATGTTCGAGATGGGGGCCCGGGTCCAGGTCCTGAAGAAAGGGCTCCTGTTTCCAGTGCGGGCCAACAAGCTCTACGAGATCTATCAACGCTTCGGCTCGCTGGATGAGATCGACGAGAAGACGCGGACGCAGATTCAGGAGAAGTACTTCAAGCGGACATTCGACGAGGTCTGGCGCGAGGTCAAGGAACACTACGCCGGAGCGCACCCTGCCGCATTGGCTGCCGCCGAACGCAGCGCCAAGCAGAAGATGGCGCTCGTCTTTCGCTGGTACTTCGTTCACACCACGCGCCTGGCGCTGTCGGGCAGTCCTCTGGTGTCCGACTACCAGGTTCATTGCGGACCGGCCTTGGGGGCATTCAACCAGTGGGTCCTCGGGACCGGGATGGAGGACTGGCGCCAGCGGCGGGTTGCTGACATCGCCGAAGCCATCATGGAAGGGGCGGCCGAGGTGCTGGCGTCCCGCATGGCCAACATCCTCCACATGAGCTGACGATCGCCGCGGTCCGTATCGGATCCGCAAAGCGGCCTCGTGCATTGCCGGCCTCGCGAGTCGACGGCCGAATATCAGAGAAGACAATTTCAGGAAGAAATTAGATGCTGGATTTCGTCAATGGACTCGCCAATGGCTGGGTCGCCGCGCCGGTGGTTCGCGCTTTCGCGCAACGGGAAATCTTCGCCCTGCTTTCACGGAGACCGATGTCTCTCGAAGAGCTGGTGCAGCATTGCCGCGGAAACGCCGGGCATCTGCATGCAGGGCTTCGGCTGCTGGACGAACTGGGCTGGGTGGACGTGACCCCCGTGGGTCTCTACACGGCGAGCGCAGAGGCCGTAGCTGCCGCGGCCCTGTATGACGAACTCGACGCATTGCTCCCGTTCGGGCTGACCCCCGCACCACTGCATGCCGCGGTGGCAACGCTGCCTGCTTGGCTGGCGCGCTGCTGCGTCGATTGGACGGGGGCGCATCCGATGATGGTGCCGCTGCTGGACGGGGCCGCGCTGGCGCCACTTCTGGCGCAGTTGTACGACCTGGGTGAGCAAAAGCTCGAGAGGCCACAGGAGACGGACGACACTTTGGCCGCCGCGTGGCGCGCGGTGCACGCCTTGTTTGAGCATCGCGGCTGGGGACGCACGACAGCGGCGGGTTTCGAGCTCCATCCGGTCGGCCGAAGTTTGCTGTCAAGCACCGGCGCGCTGGGTACTGTGGTGTCTTATGCCGCAATGTTCCGCTGCATGGACGACTTGTTGTTCGGTCATGCGCAAGCGGTGTTCGACGCCGACGCCCAGGGACATGAAAGCCACATCGATCGCACGCTCAACGTTACCGCCAGCGGAGTTCAGCACCAGAGCCATTTTGCCGAGCTGGACGCGTTGATCGTCAGCATGTTCGACAGAACGCCATTGGAGGCGCAGCCGCGGTACGTGGCCGACATGGGCTGCGGGGACGGGAGTTTGCTGCGGCGGATCTATCGCGTGGTCTGCGAACAGACTCGCCGCGGGCAGGCACTGCAGACCCACCCGCTGACGATGATCGGTATCGACTACAACGCGCTGGCGTTGCATGCCACTGCACGCACGTTGGCGGACGTGCCGCATTGCCTCGTGCAAGGCGACATTGCCGATCCGCAGCGCTTGGTGGTGGATCTGGCTGCACAAGGCATTCTTGACACCGAGCGCATTCTGCACGTGCGCACTTTCCTTGATCACGACCGGCCCTTTGTGCCGGTGAAAGACGAAGCCGCTGCCCAGCGGCGTCAGGGACAGGAGTACAGCGGGGTCTACGTAGCGCGTGATGGCGGCGAAGTCAAGGCGACGCATGCGGTGCAGTCCCTGGTCGAGCATCTGCGGCGCTGGCATGCTGTGGTTGCCGGGTTCGGGCTGGTCATGCTCGAAGTTCATTGTCTGCGTCCGCAAATGGTGCGACGTTTGCAGAACCAAACCGAGAGCGCGCACTTCGATGCGTATCACGCCTTCTCGGGACAGCAGTTGGTCGAGGCGCCGGTGTTTCTGATGGCCGCTGCCGAGGCCGGCTTGTTTCCGGAAGTCGGTGTGTCACGCTGCATTCCCAAGACAGCGGACTTCACCCGCATTTCCCTGCATCGGCTGACATCGAAGCCGTACATCGTGCGTCACCCCACTTGGGAGGATCTGCCAACGCTGAAGCAACTTGACTGCGCGAGCCAGCCTGAAGCTCTTCGCACTGCGTCAGCGGAACTCGAGCGGCGCGTGCAGGACCATCCGCTAGGTCAGATGGTGTTGGAGGTTGAAGGGCAGATCGTTGCGGCGCTGTACTCGCAGCGTATCGAGTCGATCGGCGCATTGCGTGGTTGCGGGCATCGAGAGCTGCCATCCCTGCATCGGCCAGAGGGGCGATGTGTGCAACTGTTGGGCTTGTACGTGATGCCGCAGATGCAGGGGCGTGGCTATGGCGATGCGCTCATCGACCTGATGCTGACGTACTGCACGGCGCAAGAGAGTGTGGATGTGGTGGTGGGCGTGACGCGGTGCATGAATTTCGCGCAGCACAAGGCGGCCTGTGACATCGGCAGCTATGTCCATCGACGCGATGAGCAAGGTCAATGGCAAGACCCGATGCTGCATTTCCACACGTCGCATGGTGCGCTGATCCGGGAAGTGTTGCCGCAATTTCGGCCGGAGGACATCGACAACGATGGCGCCGGAGTCTTGATCGAATACAGGTTGCGGGGTGAGAGCCTGGCCGGTTTCGAGGTGCAAGAATCCAATGGCGGCGGGCCTGCGATGACAAGCCGGCAGATCGAAATGCAGGTGCGCGGCCTGGTGCTCCAAGTGCTGGGGCGCGAGGGCGCAGCGGCGTACGGCGAGCACGTGCCGTTGATGGAGATGGGCCTGGGATCGCTTGAACTGCTGGAGTTGCGCCGTCTGCTGGGCAACTGCATGAGCGAGTCGTTGCCGTCGACGTTCCTGTTCAGCTACGGAACGCCCGCGGCGATCGTTGAGTACTTTGCCGGCCAGGTGGAAAGCTCGCCGCCGGCGTCCTCACCGCTGCCCACTTCGCGCGCTGGGCAGGAGGCGGAGCCCTTGCGCGAGGCCTCACCGCCAGAGGAAACGGCGGAATCGGCTGTCGCGATCGTGGGCATGGCCTGCCGAATGCCCGGTGGCGGGCGCACTCCCGAACTGTTCTGGCAACGCCTCGTTGAAGGACGAGATGCGATCGGCACTGTGCCCGCGGATCGCCCCCCACTTCGCTGGCAGGGCGCCTTCGTCGATGACGTCAATTGCTTCGACGCCGCGTTCTTCCGTATTTCTCCGCGCGAGGCGCAATTGCTGGATCCCCAGCAGCGCCTGCTGCTGGAGGTCGCGTGGGAGACACTGGAGTCGGCCGCGATCGCGCCCGCGGCGCTGCGCGGCAAGCGCATTGGTTCCTTCGTCGGCATCATGGGCAACGACTATGAGTCCCTGATCGTGAGTCAGGGCTCGGATGCCGACATCAACGCGCAGTTTGCGACGGGCAACGCGTGCTCGGTCGCGACCGGTCGATTGGCGTACTTCTTCGATTGGCAGGGGCCGGCGATCAGCGTCGACACGGCTTGCAGTTCCTCGCTGGTGGCGGTGCACACGGCGTGCCGCAGCCTGCTGGGCGGGGAGTGCGATGCGGCGCTGGCCGCCGGGGTGAACCTGCTGCTGGACGAAAAGCGCTTCATCGCGTTCGAGAACGCGGGCATGTTGTCGCCGGACGGCCGCTGCAAGACCTTCGATGCTTCGGCGAACGGTTACGTGCGCGGCGAAGGCTGCGGGGCGGTGCTGCTCAAACGGTTGGCCGATGCGCAGGCCGATGGCGACCGCATCCTTGCCGTGATCCGGGGAAGTGCGATTAACCAGGATGGCAGCAGCAGCGGCCTGACCGCACCGAACCAGCGGGCGCAACAGGCAGTGATCGAAACCGCGTTGGCCCGATCGGGTCTGGCGCCGCACGAGATCAGCTATTTGGAGGCGCACGGCACCGGAACCAAGCTGGGCGATCCTATCGAGGTGCAGGCCGCTTCCCAGGCCTTGTGCGAGGGGCGCGCGAAAGACGCGCCGCTGCTGATCGGCTCAGCCAAGAGTGTCATTGGCCATCTGGAGGCCGCGGCGGGCATCGCGGGCCTGATCAAAACCGTGCAGGCCATCGAGCACGGCGTGATTCCGCCGCAGCTGCATTTCGCTAAGCCGAATCCCCACATCCCCTGGGATCGTCTGCCTGTACAGGTGGTCGGCCGGTCGCAGGCCTGGCCTGTGGGGCCAAAGCGAGCGGGCATCAGCTCCTTCGGCTTCAGTGGCACCAATGCGCACGTGATTGTCGAGGAGTACCGGCAGCCGGTGCGAGACGTCGTGCAGGCGAGAGGGCCGGTGGTGGTGGTGCTGTCGGCCCGGCGCGAGGAGCGGCTTCGCGAGGCGGTGCAGCGGCTGCTGGCGCATGTGGAGCGGCCGGGCTGCACGGACGTGGATCTGGCCGATATCGCCTACACACTGCAGGTGGGGCGCGAGGCGATGAAGATACGGCTGGCGTGCGTGGTGAGCACGCTCGCGCAATTGAAGGCAAGGCTGCGTCGCTACCTGGCGGGTGAGAAAAACGTCGACGGCCTTCATCAAGGCGAGGTCAAGCGCGAGAAGGCGGATCTGCTTGCGCGGTCGAACGAGCACGGTGCCGTCGGTGTGTGGCCGTCCGAGAGCATGCTGAACGGACTTGCCGAACGGTGGGTGCAAGGGGGGGCGTTTGACGGCATCCGGCTTTATGGCGGTGCGACCCCCCGACGGATCGACCTACCGACTTACCCGTTTGCCCGTGAACGCCACTGGGTGCCTCTGGCACAGGGGGCTGCGGTCGCGAGGAGCCCTGCCACTGAACGACTGCATCCGCTCGTGCACCGCAACACCTCGAGCCTGGCCGAGCAGCGCTTCAGCTCGGTGTTCACGGGGGAGGAGTTCTTCCTTGCGGACCACGTGGTGAAGGGGCAGCGGGTGCTGCCCGGGGTTGCGTACCTGGAGCTTGCGCGCGC
>NZ_FOBJ01000031.1:0-27363 GCF_900109805.1 Variovorax sp. YR750 | reverse complement strand
CTCGGCGCTCAGGTGCAGGCACCGCGCCTGCGGCAACGCCGCCTTCAGCGCAGCCCCCGCATCGCCACCCACCTCGCACAGCACCACCCAATGCGTGCCATAGGACACCGGCTCGGCCGCCGGCAGTTGCGCCTCCTGCCACGTCGGGCGCAGCAGCAGCGTCTCCACCTCGCCCCTCGCAGGCGCAGGCGCAGGCGCAGGCGCAGGCGCCGCAGCCTGCACAGCAACGCTGTCCAACGAGCCTTGCTGACGCGCCGATTTGAGAATGGTCAAGGCTGCGTCCAAAGATAGACGCTTAGCTTCTACCTGACCGAACACGTACTTCAACAAGTCATTCATGACGTCAACAGCTCCCTGTATTTCTCGGAACGCCTATCAACTCAGCCGATGTCGATGGTCAGGATCGATCGCCCCGGTCACGCCGCTTCCAGGGCAAGACGGCACAACCGCTACGCCGCACCCTTGTTTGGCCATGCGAGTCGCGACTGAAATCACGCCATCGTGGCGTCGTACTCTCGAATCTGCTGGATCAATCGCGTCAACACAGTGCCAGGACCGATTTCGTGGAATTCATCCACACCGGACTCGGACATGTGCCGCACACTCTGCGTCCAAAGCACGGGGCGAGAAATCTGCCTGACCAGGAAAGCGCGCACGGTCAACGTTGGATCGCCGGCAGGATAGGGACGCCCAGTCACGTTGGAGATGACCGGCAGCAGGAGCGGCTCGAAACTGAAGTCGACAAGGAAATCCTGGAACGCCCGCGCAGCGTCGATCATGTAGCGCGAGTGGAAGGCGGCACTGACCGGAAGCGGCACGCAAGCGTCCGCCTCCTTCTCGAGCAGCCGACAGGCCAGCGTCAGATCGTCCTTCTTTCCGGAAATTACCGTCTGATTGGGCGCGTTGTAGTTGGCGACATCAATTCCAGCGAGGTCAGCCCCCCGAAGAATGGACTCGACACGAGCCGCACCAGGCCCTAAGACAGCCGCCATGCCGCCGGATTTGACCTGACCCATCAGTTCTCCCCGCTTCTGGACCAGACGCAGCCCCGTCAACAGATCGAAGGCACCAGCCGCCAGCAAGGCGTTGTATTCGCCCAGACTGTGTCCTGCGACGATGCCTGCATGCTGCCCTCGGGATCGCGCCGCGTAGTAGTGCAATGCATTGACGACAAACAGACTTGGCTGGGTATACCGGGTCTCCATGAGTTGGCTCTGAGAAGCGTTTGCGCAGAAGTCACGCATGGAGTAGCCGAGCAACGCGTCCACCTCTCTTTCGATCGACACGTACTCCTTCACTTCGTCGAACAATCCCGCTCCCATTCCCTTCTTCTGGGAGCCCTGCCCTGGAAAAACGAATGCATGCATTGAGAATCCTTTAACTGTCTAGTTCATTTCATCTGGGAATTGCGAGTCAGGAGCCCGAAGCCACATGCACCGGGCATCTTCCGGATAGCGCAGGCGTTCTTGTGGAGCCCGCGACATGCGTATTCAAACTGCTCGTCCGCCTCGAAAGCACGAGTCGCATGCCACCTGCCGGCCTCATGGTCGTGTGCATCAACAAGCCAGGCTCGGCTTGGCCGGGCGCAGGCGTGAGCGAATAGCGTTGCAGCAGCAAGGCGAGCGCCAGCTTTATTTCCATGCTGGCGAGGTTGTTGCCAATGCATACGCGCGGGCCGATCCCGAAAGGGAAATAGCTTCCTCTGGTGATGTTTTCCGCGTTCTCCGGATTGAATCGCTCGGGATCGAAGCGCAGCGGATCTTCGAACCAGCGTTCGTCGCGTTGTACGACGAACGAAAGGATGGAGACCAAGGCCCCCTTGGGCACCAGCCATTCGCCAACCTGCACGTCCTCCGTGGCCCTGCGAACGATGACGCCGGTCGCCGGGGAATACAGGCGCAGCGTCTCTTTGACAACCTGATCCAGATAAGTGAGCCGAGCCATGTCGGCGAATGTCGGCTCGCGTTGGCCGATCACTTCATCGATCTCGACCGAAGCGCGCTCCTGGACATCAGGGTACTTGGCAAGCACCCAGGCCGCCCAGCACAGGCTCGTGGCGGTGGTCGAGTGGCCGGCGAGGAAGACCGCCATGCTCTGGTCCCGCGCTTGCCGATCCGAATCCTGGCCGTCACCCCGCCCGTCGCCGGATAAAGCCAGCAGCGTCCCAAGAAAATCGTCCTGCTTCGATCCTTCCGCGCGGCGCCGACGAATCTGTGACGTGACAAAGTCGTTCAGCACACCCATCGCCCAACGCTTTTCAGCCTTGCCGGGCAGCGGCAGCCAGTCAGGCAAGGTCATGGGCATCCCCATCTCCGCAAAGGAGATCTGACTCCACAATCGAACGGCCTTCTCGATCTCCGCTGTATCCTGCTCCACCCGGCCTCCAAACATGGTGCGCAGCACGGCGTCGATGGTGAGCATGTTCATCGCATGCTCGAAGTCCAGAGAGGTTTCGGTGGGCAGCCGGTCCAGCGATTCACGCGCCGCCTCCACCACTTGTCCGGCGTAGTAATCGAATTGCTTGTTGCTGAAGCTGGGCTGAAGAATTCGCCGCTGCTGGCGCCACTCTTCGCCCTCGGCGATCAAGACGCTTCGCCCATGCAGTTGAGAATGCACTTCGATGATGCGCTCGTATCGGACGAATGACTTGGCCTTCTCGACCAACACTTCCCGGATCAGCGCGGGATGCGCGAAGGCATAGAGGTCGCGACTCGTCAGCCGCATATAAACAGCATCACCATAGCGACGATGCGTTTCCTGCCAGAAGTCGAGATAACGGCGCCGCATCTCACCCAGCAAGCTGAAACCAAACCATCGGCCCTCGGGGCCCGGCGGTCGTAGAAGCGTCATTGAGTGCGTCCTCCGTAAGTTGGTCTAAAACCTGAGATCCAGCATCAACACTGATTCGCAGCAGGTGCGACCTGCTGCATTCGTCGTTGTGTGCGCTGTGAAGATCGATGGCACATTGAGCTGCACGCTCGCTGGCCGTCCAATGCCATGTGACCAATGCACGAGCCAGGGCCGGATACAGCTCGCAAGGTGGGGGATCGAACGGCTCCCAATCGAGATGACGCCATGCGAACGCACGCGCACGCCATGCTTCGTATCAAGGTGAGGGGCGAGCCCACCCAGTCTGCCGCGCTCGCGACTGCAACCAACAACCCCGCGGCCAAAGGCCTGCGTCACACCCCCGCCCCCCCGGGCATCGCGATAGGTCATCGGCTTCACACCCCACGCCACCTTCGTGACGCGAGGTGCCACATTGGGCGCGGTGGTGCGGCTTGCGATCACTGCCGGCCTCATCAATCCACTGCAGCCCGCCATGCAGGCCTCGCTCAAAGACGACCCTGCGCGAACGAATAGTGAGATGGCGCTCGACCGCATCCTCCTCGTGCAGGGCACCGCCCTCCCCCGAAAGATCCTTTCCCGGACGCTTGCCATTGGCGGCGGCACGAGACGCTGGTGCAGACGATGGGATTGGCAGGCCACCGATGCGTAGCGTTGCCTGCGCCAACTCTCATTGACCGAACTGCGCGGTGCTGCGTAGTTGGATCTATGCTGTGTCAGCCTGGATGAAGCCGTTGCACCCCACTCTCCGAGAGGGTGCACACAGGCCCCAACTCCACAGACCGAGGCAACCTCGGCAGCAAGCGCCACCGCCTCGTGAACCGCCAGGACACCCCGCCGATCTTCTGCGTGAAGGGAATTAATCGCCACGATTCGGCGACCTTCGAGCAATTGCTCGATATGCCGCAGGGCTGGCTCTTGCGATAGCCTGCCAAGCTGCGCGGCCGACAAGGAGTCGACCATTCGCACTGCCGCGCGCATCAGAAGCGCCGCAGTATCAAGAACCGCATCGCCCGAATAGACGTTGGGCGCAACCGGCTCGAGCTCCATGGCCAAAGCATCGAATGCGTGCTTGGCTGACCGCATTCAGTAAGTTGCACACCCAATGCCAACGCCGCATCGGCATTCATTTGGCTTGGCCTTCCCTGGCTTGCTGTTATCCACATTCGTACTCTGCATCCGTCTGTTAGTTGTTTTAAGAGGGCACCGGAATAACGAACTGCGATGCTAGCATGGCACGAATAGAAATGTCACATATTCAATATCGAGCTTAATGAGTCGAGAGAACTTATGTTTTCACACCTGCCTCGCAATTCAAATAAGTTGCTCTCGACCCTGACAATCACCCGGCATCCAAGTCGTCCGCCAGCCCGTAGATAATCAATTGGCATTACCAGCAAATAGAATTAGGAAAGAATTAGAACGCGCTGGCCTTCATGTTTCAGGGGGGGGGAGAATCACGATGACGCGAATGGGGCGAAGTACTCTTTAGGCCGACTCCTGAATACACAGCACTTGAAGCACAGGCCATTGCCCTACTAGGCTCTTTCACTACAAATGCAGCACCCAGAGGACCGCAATGTCGCCCAAGGGAAACTCAGTTCACCCTGCCGGCGCGCTATATAGTCAACGCCCGCCACTACCACAAGGCCGCGTTCTTGGAATAACTGTCACCCCAAACAGCCGGCCCGCATATGACATGATCGTGACATCCTGCGCTTGGGATCTGAAAAATCCAGCCGCAGCAATCGCCTTGACAGCAGGCATGGCTGATTTCCGTTGTAATCCGGCGGCATGAGAGTTTTCGCGCTATCGGACATTCACGTCGACTATGAAGCCAATGCGCGCTGGGTCGAGTCACTCTCCCGAAGCGACTACCGCGACGATGTACTGCTTCTAGCAGGGGACGTCTCTGACTCTGTGGTGCTGCTGGAGCGTTGCCTGCGCCAATTTGCAGACCGCTTCAAGCACCTGCTGTTCGTTCCTGGCAATCATGAGCTTTGGGTCGTCCGCGATGGCGCCTGCAGCGACTCATTCGACAAGTTCGAGATGGTTTGCGAAATCGCGCGACGCAGCGGCGCATCCATGGCCCCCTTCCGCCACGGCCAATTGACCATCGTTCCGTTGCTTGGCTGGTACGACTACTCCTTCGGTGAGCCGGATTTGGCGCTCCTCCAGACATGGATGGACTTTCACGCTTGCCGCTGGCCAGGCGCTTGGACGTCTTACGATGTGACCTCGCATTTTCTGCAGATGAATCGGTACCAGCGGCGCACGCCCGACGAGATCATCATCTCGTTTTCCCACTTCGTGCCCCGCATCGACGTGATGCCCAATTTCATCCCCCTCCAACACCGCGGTATCTTTCCTGTCCTAGGCACACACCGTCTGGAACAACAGGTACGCGAACTGGGCTCTGCGATCCATGTCTATGGGCATAGCCATGTCAACCGATGCGTGCAGCTCGACGGGACGGCGTATGTCAACAATGCGTTCGCCTATCCGCGTGAAGTGCACCTATCCCAGAAAGCGTTGTTGTGTCTGTATGACTGCCCATGAGTTGTGCCCTACATCAAACAACGAGCCAAGGGATGCTCTGACGCCACCCAGCCGTTGAATTGATCCGTAGTTTCTTTTTGTCGCCCGGATCAGGGTGGCATGCGAGAAACCGAAGGAAATTCCATAGAGAGCACGGCAAGCGAGATCTATCGCGATTTCAACGCGATATTGATATGCGGCCGTTCACCGAACATGCGGCCCGGGCGACTTGACATCTACCAGCTCCTGCGCCCGACTCCTCCCTACCTCCCTCCAGCGCTCGGCCATGCGTTGCGCATCAGTCTGTACGGAAGGCATGCGCGCGACGAAGCGCTCCACCCGAGCGGCCAGTTCGCCCTGACCGTGCCTTCGAAGCGCGTCAGCGGTCGCCCGCCAGTCCACCGCGACCTCCTGCCGCGTGCGCTGCATCGCCTCCTTGCCGGCATCCCGCGTACCCTGCCTCGCCTGAAGCGCGTGGAGCACGCTGTCCAGCTTGGCACGCATGAAGGTCGAGGTCTTCGGCGCTCGACGCCCTGCCCGCTCGGTCGGCGCCAGTCGCCCGAACGCGCGAAGCGCACGCAGGCGATGATGGATGGTGTCCTTCAGCGGCTTGCAGATCTGTCCCCGCACCTGCCGCGGCGTCGCATTCGCCGCCACGCCCTGCTCCCGCATCAGCGCGGCGAACTGCTCGCGCCATTGCCTCAGCGTGTCCTTGCGGACGTACAGGCGTTTGCCGGGCTCGAACTCGTGCTCGCACTTGACCGCCAGATGCACGTGCGGGTGCGCCTGGTCCGTGTGCAGCACCATGGCGTAGCGGTACTGCAGCGCGAAGTTCTCGCGCGCGAAGATCCGCGCTGCGGCCAGCACCTTCTGCGGCGGCGTGCCCGCCGGCATTGACAGCACGATGTTGTGCACGAGCTTCGCGCGGGAATCCTTCTGGCCCTGGGCCGGCCTGGGCTTGTACTGGCTCCTGCAAAGTTCGAGCTGCCAGTCGGTCACGACCTCCCTAGGGGCGCCGCGCCCCTGCATCGCCGGTCCCTCGTCGATCTCGATGGGCAGCTTGCCGTGCCGGCTGATGTAGCCCAGATGCGCCTCCACGCCGCCCACGTCGCGCCCGCCGCCGGAGACCTTCACCATCACCTCGGGCGTGCGCCCCACCGTGCGCTGAACCTGCGTGATCTCGCCGGACCCGAAGCGCAGGGTGCCGCCGGGCCCGCGCCGGCCGTAGCTCACGATGTCCAGCGCCATGTCGCGCACGCCGTTCGCCGGTCCGCGATCAGTACGTGCCAGCCGTACCGTCCGCTCAGGCATGGTCCGCCTCGCGGCTGCCGGTCTCCCAGCTGATGAGGTTGCGTTGCACGATGGAGGCCGTGGCCTCGCGCACCGCCTCGATCTCTCGCCGGGCCAGGGCGATCGCATCGCGCAGGTCCGAGGCCCATGGCTCCGTCACGGTGTTCGGCATGCCGAACATTCGGAGCTGCCGTCCGAGCGCGGCCAGTTGCGCGCAGCTCACCCTGAGCTGATCCAGTTCTCTCGGGGGCAGTACGGTCGATCCATGGACATGGTTGTGGATCAGCATGGCCAGGTAGCTGCCGGTTTTCATTCCCCGAGCCTCGGCCCTCTCCGACACCCGGGCTCGATCCCCTTCGCGAAGCCGTAGCGTGACGCGCTCTCCCGCAAAGCAGCCGGTCCCCGATGTTCGAGCGCCTCGCGAGGGGACCGATCCGGATGCCGCTGATGCATTGGCCCGCAGCACCTCGTCGACGACACGGGCGAGCAGACCGGACTCGCTGAGCTGATGACGTGCAGCCAGCGCCGCAAACCGTGTCCGGACGTCTACCGGCACCCGGGTCCCCATCACGCTTGATCGAGAGGGTTTGGTCATCGCAACGCCATGGCTGTTAACAATGTCTGACGGCAGTCTATCCTGCCCTCATAGCCGCACAAGGACTTTGCCCTCGGAATTCCAGCGTCGAGCTCACCTCGCCGTTTCGCGGCTCCGGAGCGTTGCCGTCGATCGACAGCTCGAAGACCGCCATTAATGTTCGGCATGCCGAACATTACGGAGGTAGACGGAACAATCCCGCTCTCGTAGCCGCACAAGGACTTGCCCTCGAAGTTTCGACGTCGTCCTGCGACCGCTACGTCCAGGCTATCGAAACCGAAAATTCAATCCGCTCGCAGAGTACGCCCACACGGCCGCTGCATAAATTTCCTCACGGCTCCATCAAGCGGAAGACCTCCGCTGTCGATACCCGTTCAAGGCTTTCTCGGTGTTCGGCACGCCGAACACCGAGAGAAAGCTATGGACAGAGAGGTGAATTCGGCACGTAGCGAACTCGCGGGGGGACCATCGAATGGGCATTAGCGTCGCCCGCGCAGCGCGACAGGGCCGCCAAGAACAGCCTACTCTCGCAGCGTGAACACCACTGACAGGTAAGAGACTGGCTGAGTCTGAATGACCTCGATCCCATGGAGTGCGGTCGCATCGAACAGCAGCGAGTCCCCTGCCCTCACCTCCGCAGTCCTGCCGCCGTAACGGTAGCTGACCTCCCCGGACAGGAAGTACAAGAACTTGAGACCCGGGTGCTGGAAGGTCACGTAGGTATCGGCGCCGGGCAGCAACGTAACCAGATAGGGCTCGACGAACAGGTTGCCCGACAGGAGGTGACCCAGCAGCTCGTAGCGGTAGTCCGCCACGGCGCCGATCCGATCGACCAAGACACCATGTCCTGCACGCACATGACAAAAGTCAGTGCGCCGCGCCTGATCACTGAAGAAGCGTGAGGTCGGCACATGCAGCCCCTGCGCGAGGCGCTCCAACGTCTCCACCGAGGGCGAAACCAACCCGCGCTCGATGCGAGAAAGCATCGAGGCAGAAATCCCCGAGGTCTTGGCCAGTTCGCCGCCAGACACCTCGGCCGCCATGCGCAGCGCCCTCACCTGCGCGCCGATGCGAGCCGCGGACAAACTGCGCACGACAGGTACGGGCTGCCGCGGCTGGACACGCGTCACCGAAACCGGCAACCGCAGAGGGCGAGTCGTTGGTAGAGGCGAAGCGATCTGTCGACGCGTCATTTGGACCTCATGGCATAGAAGTCTCGAGAAAGGCCAAACCAGCATTTTTTCCTGCCGTCCATGATAACAAAAAAAGGTCGAAATGGCCTTTCTTGAATTGCCTTCGAGCATCGGGTAGTGCCACCGTCTATTCACCATCGCCGATACGAGGTGCTAAGAAAGCATCTGCGCTCCCTTCGGCGCTCTGCTGGCTTGACGCAGGCAGAACTTGGAGTGCGGCTCAAAGTAGACCAGTCCCATGTATCCAAAGTCGAGCGAGGCGAACGGTATATGGACGTGCTGTTCTACCTGGACTGGTGTCGCGCTTGTAAACAGCATCCCGAAACCGCGATCACGGTTCTGGTCAAGGCTGGAGCCTAGCTGTGGCCGTCTTGAAAGCGGCACATCCGCAGAGCCTCCTCACATTCCTAATGGCGGCGAGCAGTCCGAGCTTACGTGTTCTTGTCGTGCCAACTTGAAATAGGAGCCACAAGTTCACGGGTTGCCCAGGCGCTGCAAATAGCCCAAATCGATAGCCTCGTATATCGAGGCCTTGACCCAGGCACGCCCCTGCGCAGCATGGGCGTTGGCGTAGCCCCAAGCCGCAACGCGATGGGCGGCCTCCCCGTCAGTCACCACGCCCGCGACTGCGCCAATCTCGCTAAGTTGCGGTGAGCGCACGGTTAACTACGTCTTTGTCAATCGAGAGGCTAGCCGCTCTCTGGCGCTCCGTCATGTAGGCTTGAACCAGCGAAAGGCTCGCCGCCACTACGTGTAGCGCGGGGTTCCCAGCATGCTGGAGACATGCACGCGCTCAGCCAAGCCCGAAGCTTCTGCCGCCTGACAGACAGCCTTGGCGTCTGCGCCCGTAAGAGACGGTCCTATGAAGATGCGCTCAACAAGTTGAGCAATGTCGAACGCAACCTTGATGCCGTCCACCGGTACGGCTACGCCGAACTCCTCTGCCGAGCGAAGCGAGATCGCAAGCCGAAACTCACGCTCCCACGAAAAGGCCATGTGCTTGTACCAGAAGCGGTCCAGCATGCTGACGCGGAGTCGCTCTTTCAGGAGATCTACATATCGGACGTTGCCTGCCCAAAGCTCCTCGTGCCCGTACTCCGGCTTGATGCGAAATGGCGTCGCCGCAGCAGCTATGCGGCTCGGCGTGGTGCGGATGGCAACCCCCTTCCAGGCGCCCGCATACAACTGCCACATAGCGTCGCTCTCGTATGATGCGCGGTGCCAGCAGTTGATCTTTGTTAGACGGCGCAGCTCCTCAAAGGCCTTTTCGCCGAACTCGAGCTGTGCGTATCTTGGGTCTACCGGGAAGCCTGGCGCTAACACGGCGACCGCGCCTTCGAAGGGATCCTGAAATTGACGGGTGGACGCAAAGTAGAGTTCACCTGTATTCAGTAGGTCTAGAAAACGCTCAGTCTTGAAGTAGCGCCAGAGGGGCTCCTCAAGATCAACGGACTCATCGAATGCAATGCGCATAGTGCCTCCTGTGACAGCGAGGGCTGTGTCCATCGCGGTAGATTTGCTTTTTAAGGAAGGTCGGGGCTCAGGCCTCTTCCGAGATGCGCTGAACGACGAGCGACAGCAGTTCCTGCGCTTCCTTCGCCCGGATCAGATGCGGAGAATGCGGACGGGCTGAGATGATCTTTCCTAGTTCCATCGGTTCGACAAAGCTGTAGCTGTTTTTCGGCGCTTTACCTGCGCATTGAGCCCCCTCCCACTTCAAGCTCATGAGCGTCGATTCGCAGTGGTTGCAGATGTGCGTCAGTGACGCCCAAGCGCCGCGCGGTGACGAGCCTCATCGCAAAAATAACTTTTCCCTGCCCTCCCACGTACACCAACTCGTTTTTGCTCCGGCGACAGACTGGGCAGCACCAGCCCTCTGGCAAAGCTTCCCATGATCGACCATGCGACTCTTCGGTGCGCAACATCGCGAGGTAGTTCGCCGGAAGCTGCTTTCCCGGCTTCTGCGCGACCTGCCGCCATCGCGACAGGTTCGGAGCCGAGACCTTCGTGATAACGCCCAGCGTCCTCAACAGCGGATCGGCGTATGCCCATCGGGCGATCTCCGACTCGAAGGAGCGTCGAGTAAGGCCGAAAACGGGAATGGGATCAGCCGCTCTCGCGTGAGGTTCATACCAGTGGGCATCGGTTGCAGCAGCCCGAGCCACGGCGCTGATGAGCTTCATGCGGAGTTTGTAGGCAGGTTCCGCTTCTGCCCACACCTTCTCTGCTCGCGCCGGTTCAACCAGATGCGGACGGTGATCGGCGGAACGAATGAGACGTCTGATCTGCCCGATGGAGAAAGAAAAGTACGATGGCGATCTGGCCAGCTTCTTCGCTTCGGAGTCGGCGTTGTTGCAGTCCTCGCATACGAGGACTTCAGCGTACGCGGCAAAGGCATCGCCCATGCGTTCAACAAGTCGCCCTCCATCGATCTGTTCCACGCGTGTGCCGGCAGCTTCAAAGGCGCTGTGGAACGCAGCCTTCATGGCTTCACCCATGTGATCATGGTGGATCACTAGTTTTGCCAGGATCTGCCCCTTCTTGCCTACCCTGGACACCTGAAACTTGGAACGGCCGCAGCACGGACAAATCCAGTCCTGCGACGATCCAACCCAATTGCTGTTCATTTCGAAGTCCGTCACTCCATGTTGAGCGCGAATGCGCTCGGAGAGCGGTGACTCCGCACCATCCAGGCTGGTGATATCCCCGGCTTTGACGGACTCGACGAGTACCGCCATTGCCTCTTTGCGGAGCTCAATCTCTTCGCTGGGGGTGTATGGTCCCGGATGTTCAATACACCACTTCATGAAGCGGCTCCGCTCGTAGCGTTCATTGCTCATAGTGCAGTGTGCTGCGTCAAAGGACACCGTGCCTCTTCAGAAGTCGATCAAAGAACGCCGCTACTACTTGCTGAGCATTGGGCCCGACCGTCCAAGACAGCAGATCGACATCCATAAATTCCTGGCCACCGAAGCGGTAAACCTCATATCCCGCCAGCTTTAATCGGCGATCCTCCGTCGCCATCTCCGCATAGCGTTTTGCGTTCGCGATGTACAGATCGCGGTCCGTCGAATCCTGCACTGCATAGTGATGTCGACCATCTACTTCAAGGACGATGCGCGCGCCCTGATCGAGCATCAATAGAAAATCCATGCGCTGGCGCGCAAGCACCTGTTCGTCCCCGCGCTCCCGCCGCGTATAGGGGTCATAGTGAAGATAGACCTGCGGAATCAGGACAGGCAATTTCGGCCCAAGCAGGGCCCCATAACGCTCGTAATAGCAGTAGAACAGCGCGTATTCCCCGGCGGACTGGGCACTGCGCACCGACTGAAGTAGCCGGCGATACAACTGCGACTTAGCGACATTGGCTTCGGACAGCCCATGTGCCTCTGCCCACCAGTCCTGTAGATCCTGCCAAAGCAGCATCCCTGAGTTGGGCAGGGGCCGATCAAAGACCAAAACCTTGTCGGCATTCTTCACAATCTCCACGTCGTTGTTGACGGCATCGCGGAACACCAACTGCGGCTTCTCGCCGATCGAAGCAAATATAAGATTCTTCATCTCGCCGGCCACGCCGGACTGGCTACGGACCACGCCATAGATTGCATAGCCGGACTCGGTGCCGATCTGCCTGACCGCAAAACCGTCGCGCTTCAAGGATTGATTGACACGATCGGCGAGTTCCCGCTGCTCCGCATCGCGCCTGGTCATCGGGTGAAGCAGCCTCTCCAGCAAACTGAAAAATCGGGCTTGGCTACAAGTCAGAGCACCGCAGCGAGTCAGCAACTCGTCGTGCGGCCAGTCATCGTTGCGAATGCAATGCTGAACCACCTGCCGCTCCAGACTTTCGCGTCCGAGGATGCCTCCAGGGTCATCCCGGATGATGCTCGTGCCAAAGATCTCGCTCAGGCTGTCGAGCAACGGAATTTCTCCGAACAGTTGCGACAGCGGATTGATCGCTTTCAAGACATCGCGTCGCACCAGTTCACTGATCCGGTGCTCGGCATGGCGAGTCATTTCGCTCACGGTGTCGCTCAGGTCCTCAGAAGCATATTCGAGGAGAACCGCTTCAGCGATGCGCAACAGGTCGGCCCGACTCAGCGACAACAGTCGGCTTTTCACATACATGCGCTTGCTGCCGAACGCTTCCGTGCCGTCACTTTCCTCCACGGACTCCTGAATGCCAACACGCACGCATGCTGCGGGGACGTTGTACGCCTTGACGCTGGCCGCAATGGCTTCCGCGATGTGGTCGCGCAATCTCTCTAGAGGAATGACGACAGCCATGGCCCGCGCGCTCAGGTCCCTTCCGAAAGCGGATGTCGGTATAGGGCATCCCCGATAAGGTCGCCCTCGCCCCAATCAGCAAACGCATCGAGATGACTAGCCAAGGGATGGGACGCTACGGCTTCCGGTCTATTCAAGGGCTTGTACAGCTGCTCGGCACCTCTGCCTTTGAAGTGGTAGTACAGGCTGTTCGCTAGCACGTCGGCTGCCAGAACCAGCCCATCGCTGTCAGGTGCGATAGAAATGGACAGGCTGTTGACGATCGGACTCAGCTTTAGCTCATCTGGGAATTGAACGGTGATCTGCAGCGCCCCGGTCACCAGCTGCTTTGTAACGGTGTCAAAAGCACGAGTCTGGTCGACCAAGGGCTGATCATTCAAGAGCTCTGTAGCGACGTCTTCGAATCGTTCAACGATGGGAGCGTCAACCTGATCTGTCCGAACTTCTATCGTCACTTCCCGTCGATCTCGTTCGACTAGGAAGGCAACCAAATGGGAGTAAAGGCCTTCGAACAGAGTTACGTGCAGCGACGGAGGATCAGACCGCGGACTGCCTCGCTTGAAACGAGGGGGATTGTTATCGCGTGCGGCCAGCTTTTCACGCAGTTGCTTGCTCAATGCCTCACGCTCGACGTGATGTGAATTGAAGCCGGCGACATGCACTGCGTACCAGAAACAGGGCAAGTTCCACTTTCGAACGGCTGCATATAACTCCTCGCGCAGCTGGTGTTGCTGTTGTGCGGTCAGGTCCGCGATGTGTAGCTTCCCAGAAGATGGGGCATAACGTACCGCGATGGCATCGAATGCTGGCTTTGCAAATTGCAATACGTCATCTGGAACCATGATTCCAGCGAAAACACCCACTTCTCCAGGCTCAGACTCCATCTGATCTGCATAGCCCTTTGCACCGGACTCGTCACAGTAAAATATCACCTTCGTCATCGCTTCTTCCGTTTCTTCGCTATCTGCGATTATCGATTGCATACCTCCACACCCGATCGACCTCGTCCCGCAGTTTCGGGCGCAACTAGACACCAACGAGGTCGTCTGGTCCGAAATACGTGACGTCGATCCGACCTACGTTCTGGGAGACCTGGGCGCGTATCAGCCCAGTTCTCCCAGGAGCAAGCGCAGCCTGCAATGTTCCCAGCGGCGTACCGTCTGCCGCAAGCACACGTGGCTGGTCGGCCCAGTGGTGGAGTTGAACCGGGGTGCCTGGGGGCGGCGGTTCGCCAAGCCATGTCACCCCCGCCCAGTACCGGCGATCGGCCCAGACACGCTGTGCCAACGGTACGAAACTTTGCGCAAACTCCACCCACATGGCCCTCGTCTCTGGTGTAGGCCAATCAGGTCTTACGCTCCAGGCCGAGAGCTCTTCCGAGCTTAGCCATTGCCGAAGCTCCTGGGCTGTTTGGAATGTCGCACCACTGTCCGTCACGGCCCTTATCGCGCCGAGCCGGAAGTTGAACCCGGCCTGAATGAGGATCGCAGCCGACCGATTCAATGTTCCGGTTTCAACGGCGGCTACCGCGAAACCAAGCTCATAGTCTTCGAGCGAAAGGAGGCCATCAATGGTGTCGCCGTTGGCGACGCCCCGCACCCGAATAGCCTCCATTGCCCACGGAAGCCGATAAACGAGGCCTCCCTCGATGAACTGCAGCGTCTCCGACTCCTGGCCGGCAGCAATGGCGAAGAGAGGCTCGCCGAGAAGCCAGCGGCGGAGGATGTCGCGCCAATTTGCCGGCAGCGGATCGGGCATGAACGGATAGAAGGCGAAGACGCGCTCCGCGATCGCTGTAATCGCAACGATCGCCGCCTCAGCATCGCCATTGAGGATCCCGCCATTTGCCTGCACGAGTAAGACGTTGGCTTGCTCTGCGATGGCATCCAGCGCCTGCCCGGTTCCCAATCCCACGCCAGCCAAGAAGTAGCCCCGACGTTGCGCTGCAGTCGATTGGCTCCAGATAAGCCGACCGCGTGAAACCAGGCCAGCCTTCAAAGCTTGCTGGACCTCCTCGTTTTGGCGCAGAAGGCGACGATGCCACAGGGAAGATTGAAGGATATCGTCCAACGCCGCAGCGACTCCGTCATCCGGAATGTCGGCTTCGCCGATGAGGCTAAGCACAGCAGTGTCAAGCGTTGCAATATGCTGCTGCCAACTTGCAAGGGCACGTTCGCGATCCTCCGGGCCCTCGTTTGCGACTTCGGGAAAAGTCCACGCCGCGGCATTGTTCGCGACGTACTCAACAAGTTGATTCAGGTCACCACCGATCTGGGCTCTCATGCGGGACAGCAGTGCCGCAACTATTTGCACCAACCCGCTTTCCATGTTGCGTGCACCGAGATCGTTGATGAGTGATTCCCAGTTGGCCCGTTTCCTCCCAATATCGTCAAACATCGGGAAGAGCACGATGCCTTCTACGTCGACATAGGCGCGTCCGGCTCGCCCGATCACGTTCTTGAACTCAGATATCTCGATCCGGTTTCCGGCCCTGTGAAGAGAGTGCATGACCACGGCCGTAGCCGACAAGTTCAGGCCTTGAGCCAGGGTCGGCGACGAGATGGTGACCTTGAGAACGTTGCTACGCAACAGGCTCTCGATCTCCTTACGGTAGGCCGTCGGCAAGGCGCCGTGGTGGAGCGCTACCCCGAGACGTAGGCATTTTAGGATCGCGCTGTCCGGACCTAACCATTCCTCGCCAAGCGCCACAGCGGTGGTGAGAACAGCAGGATCTGCTTCAAGCAACGAGGGCAGTGCGCCTCGCTCATTCAAATCGACGATCACCGCGGCAAACGGCTCGACGCTGCGTCGTTCAGGACAGAAGATAAGAACGGTCTGTCCGTCCTCAATCAGCCGCCAAGCTGTCGCCAGGCAGAGTTCACGTTGATCGTATGGAAACAATCTGGTTCGGCGACGCTTGGGCGGCACCCAGGTTGGCGGAGCAGTTCCCGTGAGGAATCGCTGAACCCAGGGGCGCTCTTCGCCGACACGCAGATTTAGGCGCGCGGTGGGGGATGCCCAAACCACCTCGCCAAACCGAAGTCGCGTGGGACGCCAATCATGTTTGATCAGGCCGCCGGGGTGGTCCCGTCGTAGCCATCCAGCGAAGTCGTCGAGCTGATCGCCGTCGGGAAGAATCGCCGACAGGCACACGATGCGCCGCTCATGGGCGTCAGCGCGCCGGAGAAGTCGCTGAATCTGCACCTCGTAGCGCACCTCTCGCTCGTTTAGGCCAATCATGTGCCCTTCGTCGAAGACGAGCAAGCCAACGTCATCGAGAAGCGAGGGATCGTTGCGGAGAGCAAAGTCGAGCTTCTCCGGCGTCGCAACGACGATGTCGCTTCTCCGAATCACATCTTCGTCAAAGCCGCTGACCCCGATGCTGCCGTAAAGCGCTGAGATCGTCTTACCAAGTGGACCAAAGGTCCGCTGGAGGGTCGTTTCGGTCTGCGCGGAGAGCGCTCGGAGCGGCGTGATGAAGACTACGCGCTTGCCGCCGGCGAGGCAGCGCAGAATGCATAGTTCAGCGATGCGCGTCTTCCCCGCGCTGGTGGGCAATGAGACAACCAGGTCGTCAACTTGGTCAACCGCGCGGCTTGCCGCCTCGATCTGCGAGGGCCAGAGATCCACTTCGGCTCTCGGGCGGCGCTGCAGCAATGCAATGAATAGCTCGCGAAGCCTAGGCCAATCATTCGCCTCACCGCCTGTTGGTTGAAGGGGAACCCTTTCATGAAAAGTGCTCGACCACAGATCGGACAGGAGGTGGATTGCGATGCGATACGACCACCACTGTGGAAGCATGTTCATCTCGCCACAAATGGCGAGACCGGTGCCAAGTCGCTCCAGCGCTTGCTCCAGCAACGGCCGCTCGCCACGTTCGAGCGCGAGCAGGAACAAGGCCATCGCCGCCATAAAGTTGTCCGTCAACGCGGTGTCAAGGCCATCGAATACGAAGTCGCCGACGCCCTCAGCCATGTCGACCGCCGCTTCGGCTTGGTCGAGGCTTGCCTGAATGTCAGCGGAGATTCGGGCGTCGCTGCCCTCATCTGAGGCACGAAAGTCAAGCACGGTAGCCCGGAGGGCGTCAAAGTTCCGCCTCAACAGCAGGGCAAGGACACGTTCGGTTGGCGAGAAATTCTCATCGGCTTCCACGACAGCCAACAGCGAGTAAGCCCGCGCGGACAGATGTGCGAGGTGATAGCTCGCGGCGGCCATGACGAAATGGAAGTCGCGATCGACCTCCTGACGATTGCCTTTCGCGATCACGGCCTCCAAGGCTGTCGCGGCCTGTTCGAAGGCAGTACGCGCCTGAGCGGCATCTCCGCCGAGCTCTCGCAGACGAAGCCCTAGTCCAAGAAGGGCATAGCCATAGGAATTCAGGTCGTAACTAAGTTGCTCTGCGAACGCTGGAGCGTCAGGCGGGAGCGCGCCATCTCTCCAGACAATTGCTCGCGCCTGACCACGCGCGATAAGTCGACCGCGAAAACCCGCCGTTGCGGCTTCCGCAATGGCAGCCGTGATTGCCTCAGGCGTTGTTGGCATCGGAAACTACTCGGTCGTATACAGCACCAATGAAGGCGGCATGCCCCTCAACACGCAGGCCAACACCCCACTGATTGATAGGTCCAGGATAAGCTTGAAGCGATGCAGTCAACAACGCATCAGGCGCGTTCCCGGAGAAGGTAAAAAGCAAATGCCTAACGTTCTGTGACGAGATGCCGTGTTTTAACAGTGCGTCGTCGATCGCGTCAGCAAGCGGTAGTTGGTTCAGTTCGAGCAGCCGTGCTGAGATGAAGGACAGTGCATGCGCAGATGGCAAGCCGTCACTCTTGTCGAGGCCGGCCCTCGCCTCGTTCAGGACCTGAGCAGTCAGCGCGACGCGGCTCTTTGCCTCTGTCTTCAGGAAATGAAGACGTTGGGTCTGAGGGTCTTGGAAGATTCCGATGACGTCGTCCCCGCGCATCGCCATATTGCGATGGTCTTTCCAGCGAAGCCGCTTTATCGGAGCGCGATAGCCACCGCTGTGCCCATCGATCCACTCCGTAGCATAGATCTCACCAAGATCGCCGGAACGAATCGCCTTTGTGGTTGGAAGCTTGCCCTCAATCAGCGCGGCCGCTTCTGGCTTACCCAGGCGCGCAAGCGCTCGCGCCACTTGTTCTTCAGAGGCATAGTGTGCCGGCACGATCGCCGCAGTCGCCTGAATCCCAATGGGGATGCTGGCCGCTTGGCCGGTCATCACTCTACGAAAATGATTCCCAACCTGCTCGTCAACTGAAAAACACCAATCATTGAACTGCGCCACCCTCGCCTCCGTCTTGCAACCCTGGATCGCCCATGGCCGAGCGAACTATTTTTAACAACGTCATCTTGCCTCAGCATGCTCGTCTCGAACGATGCGTGACGCAAAGGCTAGATCCAAAAAGCAGGCGGCCAGGTTCAGCTCGGGCGCCAAGCAGACGGGCCCGCAACAAGCCTCCCTTGTAGATAGAACGCTTGCGCGGCGCCGCTATACACTGCTCTGTGCCGTCAAGGGTCCGAAAACTGCCGCGGTCTCTTCGGCGCGGTCCGCCTTGTCGAAATAAATGCAACGCCAATAGGAACGCTGCATCAGGCATAGGCTTCGCCGGTGAGGACCATTGCTGAAACGTCAGGTGTCGAGGCACGCAAAGCAGCCGTCGAAACGCTATAGCGCTTCGGCTCCGCATAAGGGATCGCAACCCCATAGTTGCCATTGACGATGTCGAGCTTCATTTCGTAGCATGCTAGGGCTGCACCGAGCGTGATCAGCTTGCTCGCCAGCGGCGTGACCACCAGTCGGCATCCACCGATAACGCTCAAGCTTCGCTGATAGCGTTTCATGGCGCCCAACAGTTGTCGATACGCCTCGAAGGGATTGCTCTCGTGGGCGTAAAGCACATTGGTCAGAGGCGTCTTGCTCACATCAAACAATGGCACCTTGTATTCGATCAGCAGCCGATCACCTCGACGTGGATCGCGCGACGGATGCGGAAGCACCGGGCAAATCTCCGCAGAGTCCGGAATCTGGTCGTACATAACCTTCTGCAGTTGCGACACCCTGTTCTCGCCGAGCACCGGAAACCACACGAGCGGCCAATCGCGAGTGCTTTCGGTTTGCAACGCGCTTGCAAATCCAGGAATCAAGACCAACTCGTTGCTAGGATCCTCGGACTGGATCATGCTGTCGAGGCCTGCATCCTCGCCGACAAGGATCTGCAGATTGATCTTCGACGCTGCCAATGGAACTGGCGCTTTACGGTTGGGCACCAGCCGATCCAGCAATGCGAGCATGAGCGACAAGTAGGCTATTCGGGGAAGTGAACTTACGTCGAGAACTATGTCTGTCTGGTCAGAGACTGCTCGAAGCACTTCTTCGGTTCCTAGCCTGAGTGCATTGCTCGCGCTCAGGTCATCCTCCCCCTCGGCCGTTGATTCAATCATGACCGTCCGCGTTGCCCCGATCACGGCAAACCGTTCCTCCAGTGCCAGTGCGTTTGCTTCCGTCACCTCGACGAGCTCGTCGCTCAACTGGTAACCACGAAATCCCACCAGTAGTAACTCCGCCTTTTCAACGGAGCAACCTGACGAGGTAACGCTACTGATGAAGCGATCCATCACGGACTGCGCCCGCAGGTCAAATCCACGACCCCCGACATACAGCAGGCGAACGCGACTGCCAGCACGCCTGCGCTGCTGGAACATCTGATCCCACATATCCTGCACTTCGGCTCCGCGCCGAAACACATAGCGGTTCCACAGCGTCATCGCGGCACCTCTACCGAGCGGCGTTTGGTCGGTGCGGAGGGGCCGTCCATCCAACCGATCAAGGCCTCGGCAGACACGTCCTGCCACCCGCCATATTGAAGTGGAAGGTCATGGTATGCACAGAGCGACCTGTTCAGATAAAACACCGTACCCTCCTCCCTGGACGCGCTGGCCGCGCTACCGCGTGTCGTCAACAAATTCTCCGCAACGCACTCCCAAAGGACGCGGGCAAGCAGCGCATGAGGCTCCGAGGTCTTCGTCTGCTCCGGGCGCAACCTACTCAGTTCGTAACGGCTGAGACGGATACCAGTAACACCTGGCGCATAGGAGGCCGACATCTGAAATGTCTTGTCCCGGCAGTACTGGCCGATGGCATCCAGCAACCTCTGGGCTCTGGTTCCTTCGGTGTGACTCTTCGGTATGAAATCGCGCTTGCGCTTGGCGGTCTCCTTGATGCGGCGCTCCTGTTCCGCTGGGGACAAGCGAAGGTCTGGCTGCTTCCGAAGAACCTGTTTGGCAACCATGCCCTCATACAGGCTCGCAGCGACAGCCAGGAGCTCTTCGACGTTGGTGGTTGCCAAGGCACAGAGCCGATCAATGCCATAGTAGTAGGGCAACTTCAGGTCGTCGTGGCAAAGTATCTCCGCAGCGCCGAGCACCTTGCTGTCGCGTTCGTCGAGGTCCTCCGCAGGAAGCGGCGCGAGTTCGAGTGTGAGTTGTCGCCGACCTTCGGACCGAGCGACCAGGATGCGGGTGACGTACAACTGCATCAGGCTCTCGAAGCCAATCGTCTTCTGCCCTTCGTCAGCGTGTGCCAGCCAATCTGCATAACGAATGTTTTCCCGGTGGCGCTCCATCTCTGCAGCGAAAAGCGCGACCGCCTTCCCGAACACCTCCGAGAGGTCCTCAGCGGTGAGCTGATCCTCAAGGTATTGTGAGAACGCGCCTGCGGGAATCTCGCGCTGGACGTCCAACCGGCGGTCCAAGATGCTTTGGGCGAAGGTCGCGAACTGGTGCTGGCCACTCTTGCCGGTCCACATGTCCTCGATGGGGTAATGGCGAAGGTCTCGACCCTCGCGAGCCCCCTGAGACAGCAAGGCATCTCCCAGGGCGATGCTGCGCTCGGCTAGCCACACCGGAATCGCAGGCCGAAGTTCGACAAGCTCCTCCAGCATCAGCTCGCGCTGCTTCTTCCGCAGCTTCTGGAGGTCATCGATCATCAGCAGTCGACGCGGCGCCACCAATTTTCCGCCGCGCAGGAATTTGACCGATTGCAGCCAAAGCACGCTTTCAAACCGGACGTGCAGCGGAAGATCGGCGGAAGCATCGCCAGCGAGCGAATCAAGCTTGGCATATACGGCTCGTTCCCGCTCTTCCGCCCATCGAACCAACTCAACGGCCGAATCTGCTGTCGGAATCGATTTGAGATCACGCGCCAAGTCGTCGTACTCTAGACGCACGTCAGTGAGTTGATCGGTCGACGCGTAAGCAACTAGCGAAGCAAGACTTCGCAGGGTTCGAAGAACCACGCGGCAGTCAAAAAGCGCCCGGAACAGTCCCGCTTGAGCCATGGACGCGCCGGGTGGGAGGTCGGCGTAACCCGAAGCACAGGACAGCAGCACGCCAAGTAGCTGAGGCCCGTCCGTTTCATGCATGACCTGGCGCCCGAGCAACCGTTGGTACGACTCGTCTTGACCGGCTCGGGCATTCCAGAAAGCTCGCAGTGCAGCCGGCGTGAAAGCACGCAGCAAAGTGGTCTTCCCTCCTCCCGGCGGACTGGTGAAGAGATGCACCGCACCGTTGAAGGCGTCCTCATGAAGTCTTTCGAAGATCTTCGGGGAAAAAAGACGAACAAACTCTTGGTCGGAGGTGCGCTCCGACATTCGCTCCAAGAAAGGATTTGCGCGGTAAGCCACTCAAAACTCCTTGTGGCGGCTCACGCGAGGAAAGAGTCCATGAAAGTCATGCGCTTCAGAACCCCATAGCATGTAGACCGAATTGTTGGGCGTGTTGTGCGACAGGACAACCGGCAACGCACACCCGGCAAAACCCATCTGCGCCGTGCTCGTCCCGCCAACCTCGATGTGCTCGTCGAAGGCGGCCGGGTCGTAGTACTTTGGATTGATCAGTATGGACTGCAGTTCAGCTGGGACATTGTGCGTAAGGCCGACGCCTGGCTCAATGATCCAAAGCACCCGCACTTGAAGTGGCTTGTAGTTGTTCTCGGACGTGAAGCGCTCCGACCAGTACTCGATGTGGTCGATCGCTTGGCGCGTTGCGACGTACAGCAGAAGGAAGACTTCGTAGTGCGACGTATCGATGAGGTCGCCTTGGTGAAGGCGCTCATAGATCTTCTTGATCTTTCCCTTGAACTTGTTGCTGGCACTGTCGAAGCGAATATAGGTGTTGCCACTTCCGGAGAAATCGTCCATCAACCACACCAGCGTGAACTTCGCTGGTTGCTTGACGCCGCCAGAAGCAGGCTTAGCGCGGAGAGCATCGATCAGAACATTGGCCTGGGCCTTGTCGCCGGACTCATACGCCTGCCAGATGTCCTCGTTGTCAGGAAGAGGCGTCGGCGGAGATTTCTTCAAGGCCTTCGCCAGCGCCTGCAGCATGTCCTCCGCCTTGGCTTCGCCCAGCTCGTATGCCTGCCAAATCTGCTCGTTGCTGATTTCTCCATTGCTGGCGCGTCGGAGCTCGTTGGTGCGGGCGCCATCACTGAGACCCAGGTACAAGGACTTCAGCTTCAGTTCCTTGAACCGGTCATCCCGGCAGATCTCACCCACCCGGTAGGTGGGGATGCCTTTCTCTTCGGCCACAAGGCGAATTCGTTCCTGGACGATGACGTCCGGATACGCATGCTGCACCAGGTGTGAGAGCTCGTGATCCGACACGTAGACCAACCGCTCGAGCACGAATCCGAGCGCAGCAGCACGATCGGGCATGTCGAACTGATTGAGCCATAGAGCAAGACTCTCGACGAAGCGCCTCCCAGGTCCGAACCTCTGGTAGCCATCGTATTTGTAGTCAGCGAGTAAACGAAGGACTGGAACATTGTCCAGGACGACGTCCTGGTCCTGCCATCCCATGACCTTGGCAAGCAAATACTGTGCGTTCTCGTCCTTCATTGCGCCTCCGTTTCCCTATCAGGTGTCTAGCTTGAAGCGAAATGAACCAGCGAGCGGGTCGATCTCTGCATGATCGAGATACCAGATGGTGGCGTCCACGTCTCGCTTGTGGTGCGGGGCCAGCTTCCATCCTCGATCGAGTCGTCGGGAAGGCTGGTCAACGCTCAGCGAGAAGCGGTGCTCAAGCAACGAGGCGTCGTTGCCGGGCCAGGCACCTTGGTCACCCATCGTCACGATCTCGTAGGGATCGATGCCACGGGCTTGGATCATGTTGGCGACCAGGTGCGACTTATTGACATTGGCGGCCAACACGTCGACGGAGTGCTTGCTTCGCACGACAGTGGATGGGTCAAGGCCAGCCTGCCGAAGCGAATCGGCAATGACAAACCACATGTTCTCCGCGTTGGCCCCTTCCTTGAACCGCACGCTGATCTGGTGCGGGTAAGTCTCTCGAATACGCTCAATCGGCACACCCAGGCTTTCAAGGCGCCCCAGAATGCGCCGCACGTGACTAAGAAACTCGTTTGTGACAATCCCTTTGTCGATCTCTTCGTCAAGCAAGCCGATCCAGCCACCGTTGTAGAGGCCCAGGTGCACCTTCGACCATGCTTCGCTGGGTAGTACGTCTCGCAAATGCCCTTGGATCGAGTCTCCCCGGCCGGACGCGACACCGACAACGATGCCTGCGTCGAGCAAGCGCATCACCCGCTCGATGATCGGCCCTGAGGGCGGCGAGTCCTTGCGCTGAGAGCTGCAGAGGGTGCCGTCATAGTCGAAGACGATCGCACGGAAAGGCTGCAGCGCAAGTGCCGACTCGAAGCCTGCGAGCGCGCGGCTCATTGCGCCGTTCGATCCGATCGATGGCCACCGGGCACCGAGCACCTCGAACTTGGATTGCTCACCACGCCGCCCTGTGTCCTCAGGGCCGGGAATGAACGACGGCAGGTCCACGTAATACAGCTCCCGGCCGAATGACGGCACCTGCGGCTTGGCTGGATCCTTTCCCATCTCCGCGGCGATGAGCGACACAAGCCGCATCTGAGCCACAAGCCCCGCCAGCAAGTCTTGAGGGCGCCCTCCTCCAAGTGGCATGGTGCAGACCGGCACATCCGGAGGCAGTAGCTCCTGCATCCGAGCCCAAAGCCGCTCCACGCCGGGTTCGACAAGCGCAAGAATGGCGCAGTCCTGGGCGCGCTCGGCAAGCCAGAGATGTCGCCCATGTGCGAACGAGCGGATATCGGCCAGCTGGGTATACATAAGCGCCGACTCCGAAAGCTTTGATTCCAGGTCTGCGGCAACTGGCCGGAGCAGCGGCGAGAAGACGATGATGAGGCCCTTGCGAGGAACGGCCTGGCGCACAAAAGCCTGCGCGCCTGCAAGCCATTCTTCAACCGAATGGCCGCCGATGCGCAATCCATCGAGTGACTCTGGAAATTGAACTGCCTCCGAGTGCAGCGCGCCGTACGCCCGAGCAATCAGGACGCCGTCGAGCAGGAGGCTGTTGGTCGCAAGATAGCCGTCCTTCTTGGCGAGCTCGAAGACATGAGGGGTAACTTCGGGAAGCTCTCTGACATGCTCCATCAGCGGACTAGATCCCCGATTCGTCACAACGTGGACCGTGCGAGAACTGTGGCGTCGTGCGCGCTCGAGCACTTCGATGATGTCCGGATTCTTGCCTTCCGCGGAGATCATGAAGACCGGACTTGAGGCGGCCAGCGTGGGATTGCAAATGATCTCCAGCGGCGTTGATGGTCGCGACACGCGCCCCGTATAGAGCTCGTGCAAGTTGCACAGCAGAGAGGCTACGGTGAAAGAGCCCCCAGAGCCTACACCGATGATGCTTGACTCTGCGGCGCTGGCAATCGCAAGTTTCAACGGTTCGATGTTCGCGGACATCGCAGCAAGAAAGGTATTTCCCAGCTCTGCAAGCTCACCGTCGTAGTAGGTACCGGACATAAGGATCTGTTCGCCTACACCACGACAGCTTTACGCTGCGAACGATTCACCGGCTTGTCGCTGCTCGCGCTCAATACCTTGCGAGGGGCGCGTTTTGCTTTTGGCGCGGGCTTTGCGTACTCCGAGCGCAATTCCATCAGCATGACGCCGAGCATGTTCTGCCCCTTCCCCTCGACCTCTCCCCACAACCTGTTCACAGCGTTGTTGACCGTACCGGCCTCGACCAGTCGCGCCTCACCAGTAGAGATCAGCAAGGCCTTCAGATCGGCATGCTGCTCGAACTTGGCACGGAGCACGGCACGCATGCGATCAAACTTGATGTCCGCCCAGTTCGGCACAACGTCCCAGACATAGAGGCCATGCGCGGCCATGGCAGCTAACGACGGGGTGGGCGCGCTGAGGATCCAGTCACGCACCGCAGGTTTGGCCGCCTTGCCCGCCTGGTATGCGTGCTCGGACGTTGCGTAGGTTCGCCCTTCGAACGCAACCGGTCTTGGAAAGAGATTGCTGAATGCTCCGTAGGGCTTTTCGTTGGCTCGATAAAAGCGGATCTCGTCGCCTTGCGCCGCGCTACCGGTGGTCGGTTGGGATTCTGATGCCGCAGGTTGTGAGACGGCACGTTCTCTGCTGGCCGCCGCTTTCTTGGCAGTCGGGGTTGGCTTCTTGATCAATGTTTTTCCTTGGCGTTTCGTGCAGGGGTCAGTCCGACCGCCTCACAGTGATTGAGGATCAGTACCTCAATCAGACTGGTCATGCTGCGGTGCTCCCGGACCGCCGCCGCCTCCGCCGCAGCCTTGATCCGCGGATCAAGCCTGAGCGTCATCGTGGCGGTTTTCACTTTGGGACGTTGACTGGCCATCGGAGTCGGGCGTTAGCCCAAGGTTGCGCTTCCATCAAATGTACTGCGTTTTGCAGTGCATTCGGATCCCGCCTGCCCACGCAGCCAACGCAGCCAACCCGCCAGGCTTGGGCTCTCCCGAACGGCAAGCAGATCCGATACTCAGCGCCACCGGTCCGCGAGCCGGACGGCGGTCCGCGGGCTATGCAAAGAGCCGGTGAACTTTTAAGCAGCGCCACCTTCCGCCAGGGCTTGACCTGCGCTGCGTCGCGCCGGGGCGCAGAGTCGAAGAACGCGGCGCGGCGCTCTGAAGACTCGACGGGCGAAATCGTGAGCATCGCGCGTAGGCTTGCTGCAGAACCTCAACGTGGTGCTGGCCCCCGATGGCGAGCAATACGAGATCGTCGCCGGTCGCCGTCGCTTCGCCGCACTCAAGCTGCTGGTCAAGCGGCGCAAGCTCGCCAAGGACCTCGAGGCCTGCCTCCTGGGGCCTGATGCGGCGGCACGCACCATCACCTGACCGAGAACGTGCAGCGCGAGGCCATGCATCCGGCCGACCAGCTCGAGGCTTCAAAGCCGCCCCACCTGAGTACATTTCCGCTGAGTTCGGGAGTGCCCCCTTTGGTGTGCAGCGGCGCTTGAAGCTCGCCAACGTCTCGCTGCGCCTGCTGGTGGACTAAGGCGTCAACCCGTAGTCGGCTACGCTCCATACCAGCGGTTGCGCGTGGCAAACGTACGACAAGACGACAAGCCTCAGATTTTGTCGGTATTTTTGTAGGTACTAATGCCATCAGAACCGCCAGAAGCGAGCGCCCATGCGGTTTCTCGCCGAATATTCGATCCCCTCCGGGCTGCGGTTTTCCCTGACCGATGCGTGCTCATGAAAAGTTCTGAGCCACGGGTGCCGGCTTGGCGTTTGTCACTCAGTCCCTCTTCCCCGCCCCAGAACTCCAGTCGCTCGTTTGCGGGCCATGCTGACGAACGCATGACTGTTGCCTCGCTCAACGGCACGGGGCCGCTATCTACGGTGTGATCGGATCGGTGGAGATTCGACGGGCGCTTGCAGGTTGATCAATCACCCGTGCAACACACTGTCACCTTTCAGCAGTCTTCAATGAAAACAAAAGGTCTACACTTCATTCGGGCAGCCAATCTCTCCCTCCTCCCTCCTCTGGCTGTCCGTTTTAGCCCGCTTCGGCGGGTTTTCTTTTGGAGAAGCGCTCAGGTCACGAGCACACCTTGCGCGTCTTCGCGTTCAAGCTCAGCCTCGTCGATCCACTCGATGCATTTCTCCTCGAGCATCGTGTCGCCACAGTCCCGCGGCAAATCAGTGAGGCTCAGCACGACTCTGCATCGCTCCTGTCCCTTGCAGTAGATGCTGGCAGACGCCGAGTATCCGCACTCGGTCGCCGTCGTTCGAGTGGTCGAGATCGTCCACGGCTCTCGATCTTCGGAAACAGCAAATGACGTAGATGGGGCCTCTTGGCACCTGCCAACGCTCTTGCCGTGCAGAAGCCGCCCGCAGAGGAAGAGTTCCGCGGTTCGGAAGCAGAAGCTCGTGAGCCATCTATTCCTACTGAAGGCACGGATCAAGGCGCATGATGGGCCCATGAACATCCAGCTCGGCTTCGAAATCGCCTATCAGTTTCCTCGCTCGACGCCGATGATTCTGACCCTCAGCATCCACTATTCGCGAGCATCGGATCTCCTGCACCCGGACCACCTGCTCACGAATCCAGCCGTGCCCACCACGGCGTACCGCGATCTGTTCGGGAACTGGTGCACGCGCCTGGTCGCCCCGGCAGGCCGCTTCGTGCTGAGTACGGATACCGTGGTTCATGACAACGGCTCGCCGGACATCGTTGTGCCCTCGGCGCCGCAGACGCCGGTGGAGTACCTGCC
>NZ_FOBJ01000035.1:0-16005 GCF_900109805.1 Variovorax sp. YR750 | reverse complement strand
AACGGCGGCCAGACCTGCGTGTGCCCGAACCGCGTGTTCGTGCAGGCCAAGGTGCACGATGCCTTCGTCGACAAGCTGGCGGCGCGGGTCGGTGCACTGCGGGTCGGGCCGGCCAGCGACGAGGGCTCGCAGATCGGGCCGATGATCAACGCGCGCGCGGTCGACAAGATCGAGCGCCACGTGCGCGACGCCGTCTCCCGCGGCGCGCGCGTGGTGGTCGGCGGCAAGCGGCTGCGCGATGCGCGCTGCGACGGGCCCAACTATTACGCGCCCACGGTGCTGGTGAATGCCGACTCGACGATGGAGTGCAGCTGCGAGGAGACCTTCGGGCCGGTGGTGCCGGTCACGCGCTTCGAGAGCGAGGCGGAGGTGATCGCCGCGGCCAACGAGACGCCCTTCGGATTGGCGGCGTACTTCTATTCGACGGACGTGAAGCGCATCTGGCGCGTGGCCGATGCGCTGGAGTCGGGCATCGTGGGCATCAACGAAGGCGCCCTGGCGGCCGAGGCGGCGCCCTTCGGCGGCGTGAAGGAGTCGGGCTACGGCCGCGAGGGCTCGGTGCATGGGCTGGAGGACTACATGCACATCAAGTACGTGTGCCAGGGCCAGCTCGACTGACTTCATTCATCTCACTCATTTCCCGGATTCGAAAGCATGCCCGCAAGCAACTCCTTCAAGGCGGCCCTGGCCGCGCGCCAGCCGCAGGTCGGCCTCTGGCTCTCCATGGCCGATCCGTACATGGCCGAGGTCAGCGCGACCGCCGGCTTCGACTGGCTGCTGATCGACGGCGAACACGCTCCCAACGACCTGCGCTCCACGCTGGCCGCGTTGCAGGCGGTGGCGCCGCACCGCGCGCAGCCGGTGGTGCGTGCCGTTCAGGGCGACACCGCACTCATCAAGCAATTGCTCGACATCGGCGCGAAGAACCTGCTGGTGCCGATGGTCGACACCGCCGCGCAGGCACGCGCGCTGGTGTCGGCCACGCGCTACCCGCCGCTCGGCATCCGCGGCGTGGGCAGCGCGGTCGGACGCGCATCGCAGTGGAGCGCGCGCTCCGACTACCTCGACATCGCCGACGGCGAAGTCTGCCTGCTGGTGCAGGCGGAGACAGTGACAGCGCTTTCCAACCTCGAGCAGATCTGCGCGGTCGACGGCGTGAACGGCGTCTTCATCGGACCGGCCGACCTCGCCGCCTCGATGGGCCATCGCGGACGCCCCGGCCATCCCGAAGTGCAGGCCGCCATCGAGAACGCGATGCGGACCATCGTGGCCTCGGGCAAGGCGGCAGGCACGCTGACTTCAGACCCGAAGCTGGCGCGGCGCTATCTCGAACTCGGCTGCACCTTCGTGGCCGTGGGGGTGGATGTGCTGCTGTACGCGGGCGCGGCGCGCAGGCTGGCGGCGGACTTCCTCGGTGCGCCTGCCGCAGCACCTGCGCCCGCCGGGTCGCAGGGAGCGTACTGAGCAAGGCGTTCAACGCCCCCGTTCGGTGGCGGGCGTCGCACAACGGACTGTCCGCCGCAACCGCTTGCTAGACGCGCGCGCGCAGGTAATGCATGGCGACCACGCCGTTGCCGAGCGGATTCGCAGCGACCAGCTCGAGCCGTCGCGCACCGGGCAGTCCGCCCTGGTACAGGGTCGGTCCATGGCCGGCGATCCTGGGGTGGACGAGGAACCTGTACTCGTCGATCAGATCCAGCCGGTCCAGCTCGGTCGCGAGCTTGCCGCTGCCGAGCAGCACGCCTGCCGGGGTCGCGTCCTTGAGCTTCTGCACCTCCGAGCGCAAGTCGCCGGCGACGTGGTGGCTGTTGGTCCACGGGAAATCCGATCGCGTCGACGACACGACGTACTTCGGCTTGATCTCCAGCTTGACCGCCCATTCGCGCACCGCCGGCGGCGCGTCCACATCGCCGCGGGCGACCGCCGGCCAGTAGCTCTCCATCATCTCGTAGGTGGTGCGGCCCCACAGCATCGCACCACCCTCGTCCATGAGGTTGGTGAAGAAGGCGTGCGTCTCGTCGTCGGCGATTCCCTCCTGGTGGTCGACGCAGCCGTCCAGGGTGAGGTTGAGGCTGAAGGTCAGAAGTCCCATGAGAGTCTCCTTCGAGTGGGGTGCTCCGCTGGAGCGTTGCTTGTCGACGAATACCTCGCAGCGGCCGAGGTGGCGCGGGTACGGCAGGCGGGGCTCAGTTGATGATCTCGCCCATGCCAACGCGTACGCGCTCCCTGAGCTGCCGGATGTACTCCGGATCGAAGGGCTCCCAGGTCTCCAGTTCGCCGACGATTCGCAGCGGCTCCCTGCTTCGGTACGAGCGCGTGGGATTGCCCGGGAACTTCTTGTCGGTGACGTTGGGGTCGTCCTCGCAGGCCCCCGTGGGTTCGACGATATAGACGCGGCCACGACCGTCGCCCTTCGCCATCTCGGCAGCCAGCCCGGCGCCCTTGGGCCAGGCGGTGAAGTAGATGTGGTTCATGACGACGCTGTCGTCGTAGTTCGACCGAAAGCCGGCCGTGAGCAGATCGCCTACCTGAAGGTCCGCGCGCGTGCCGTGGAAATAGGGGCCGGCATCCAGGATAGCCATCGCGGGTCGCTCCTCTGCGGAAAGGAAAAGCCGCGGAGTCTACTCGTGTCGTTCTTCTTCACGGAAGCCGCCTCGCGTGAGGTCCGGTCCTGGACTAGACCTCGGGCCTGAGCTGCTTTCGCATCGGTTGCGCCTCCATATCGAAGGCCACGACCGCAGGCCCTTCGGCAACGAATCCGTTGCGGAGATAGAACTCCCGGGCTGTACGCGTACTCTCCAGGCGCAAAGCCTCGACCCCCGATCGATTGGCCTCGTCTTCGATTGCCATGAGCAGCGCCTTGCCCACTCCTGCGAAGCGCACGGAGGGCACGGAGGGCACGACGTAGCAGAGCGTCACCTCACCGGATCTCGAGGCCGACCCGAATCCGACCGTCACCCCGTCGACACTGGCAACAACCGAGAACGCGCTTGGCGAAGAGATGACCATGCGCACGAAATCAGGCGTCTTGTTGCGCAGCCACCCCTGAAGCACTTTCGCGTCGCCGCGGTGGTCGTCGTGACAGCACTCGAGGATTGAACTTCGAATGACACCGCAGGCGTCGATCGCATCGTCTGCCGTCGCTGGTCGGACTTGGATTTTCATTCGCTTCCAGGGTGTCGGCTCTTGGCCGAATTGTGCCGGTGAGCCTGACCAGTTGGCTCTGGCCGACTCGAGCCGCACGCGTGGCTCGCCCCTGAAGCCGGGGCCTCGACCATTCGCGTGCCGATGCACTGGAGCGAAGGCCTGCGCTCCGAGGTATGAGAAGGGCCGAGCTTCAGCTGAAACGTGGGTCACGTCTGCGCGGGAATCAACAGACCATTTACAACCGCCGTACGCACGACACAGCACAACACAAACCACTGCACCGTTGCCTTCATAGTGCTCTTCCGCCGTCACCGGCGCGTTGCCACGGAGTTTGCCCAAGCCACCCCACAACGCCCTTCGGCCACCTTGCCGGAGGGCCATCGGAGCACAAGTCGTGTCGTCGCCGAAAAAGAACGCCGCCTTCCTCGTCTCGATCTCGGGCCACCACCTCCCGGCATGGCTGTGGAGCGCAGGAAGAAGCAGGCCTCGTTCGCGTGCACCGGCCGGATCCAGCGCGCAAGAAGTAGCGCTTTTTAGTTAACTCCATGTAACACCATCGGGCACTACCGACAGGCCAACCAGACGCTTGGACGCACGCGCATGGCTGAACGCACGCCGACTACGCGACGTCAGAGAGGCATGTCATGTTCACACGCTATGCCATCCGCGCCCTGCTTTGCATTGCCGCCGTGCCCGCCGTCTCCGAGGAGTCCGCCCCCGTCCAGAGCCGCGTGTTTCTGAGCAAAGCCGAGGTAGAGACCACCTTGATCGGCAAGCCCATCATTTCAAGCAATCTTTCGACCGGCATGGTGTCGCGCTGGCAGTTCTATTCGGATGGCCGCGTCGACTTTGTCAATCAAAGCGGGCCCGGCAAGGCGTCGGGCAAGTGGGTTCTCAACTCCGACGGCTCGATGTGCGTGACGATGATCTCTCGAACCGGCTGCCGCTACTGGTTCAGGAACGAAAAGGACGGTGGCATTGCGAATGCCCAAACCAGGGAGCCGAATGCGCCTACCGTGGCTGAGATCCGATTTGAGTGATGGTGCGAGATTGGGTGGTTCGGCCTCGTATGCAAGGCCTCGCACAGCCCATCAGGTATACCGCTTCTCCAGCGCATCCCACTCCGGCTTCCCCACCAGCCTCTGCCGCTCCGCAAAAGGCGTGACCAGCCCGCTGGACTCCTGCACCTCCTTCTCGTCGCGCAGCACCGTCAGCGCCTTCTGCATGCCCGCCACCGCCCCCTGCAGGGCCGCGTTGGCATACAGGACGATGCCGTAGCCCAGCTCGCCGAGTTCGGTCGCGTTGAAGATCGGCGTCTTGCCGCCGATCACCATGTTCATGAGCTGCGGCCTGTCCAGGCGCTTCGGCAGCGCCCGGACCTCCTCCTCTTTCGTCACGGCCTCGACGAAAAGGATGTCGGCGCCGGCCTCGGCGAACTTCTGCGCCCGCTCGACCGCGGCCTCGAAGCCGTGGACGGCGGCCGCGTCGGTGCGGGCCATGATCAGCAGGTCCTGGTCCTGGCGGGCGTCGACGGCGGCCTTGATCTTGCTCACGGCCTCTTCGGTGGAGATGACTTCCTTGCCCGAGAAATGGCCGCAGCGCTTGGGCGCCACCTGGTCCTCGAACTGGATGCAGTCGGCGCCGGCGCGCTCCAGCGTGCGGACCGTGTGGCGCACGTTCAGGGCATTGCCGAAGCCGGTGTCGGCATCGACGAGCAGCGGCACCGAGACCGCGTCGCGGATGCGCGCGGTGTGGTCTGCGATTTCGGCGAGCCCCATGAAGCCCTGGTCGGGCATGCCGAACCACATGTTGGTGACGCCCGCGCCGGTGATGTAGATCGCCTTGAAGCCCAGGTCTTCGATGACCCTGGCGGACAGCGCGTTGAAGGCGCCTGGCACGATCAGGCCGCGGCGGGCCTGCGCGAGGGACTTGAGTTGCTTGCGGGTAGACATTCGAAGAACTTCCAATCGATCAGAAACTGTCGCCGGGCACACGCACCCAGCCTTCCATCAGCACACGGGCGCTGCGGCTCATCAGGGCCTTGGTCACCACCCATTCGCCATCTGTCTTGCGGGCCTCGGCGCCGACGCGCAGCGTGCCCGAGGGATGGCCGAAGCGCACCGCCGCGCGTTCGCCGCCGCCGGCCGCGAGATTGACCAGCGTGCCCGGAATGGCCGCCGCCGTCCCGATGGCCACGGCGGCCGTGCCCATCATGGCGTGGTGCAGCTTGCCCATCGACAGCGCGCGCACGAGCAGGTCGATGTCCGCCCCGTGCACGGCCTTGCCGCTGGAGGCCGTGTAGTCCTTCGGCGGCGCGACGAAAGCGACCTTGGGCGTGTGCTGGCGCGTGGCCGCCTCGGCGATGTCCCCGATGAGGCCCATCTTCAGCGCGCCGTGCGCGCGGATCGCCTCGAACACCGCGAGCGCCCTGGCGTCGCCGTTGATCGCGTCCTGCAGCTCGGTGCCGGTGTAGCCGACTGCCTGCGCCTCCACGAAGACGGTCGGGATGCCCGCGTTGATCATCGTCGCGCGCAGCGTGCCGACGCCGGGCACATCGAGCTCGTCGACCAGCCGGCCCGTCGGGAACATCGCCCCGCCCGCGCCTTCTTCTTCCGCCGCCGGGTCCATGAATTCGAGCTGCACCTCGGCGGCCGGGAAGGTCACGCCGTCGAGCTCGAAGCCGCCGGTCTCCTGCACCGCGCCGCCGGCCATGGGCACGTGCGCGACGATGGTCTTGCCGATGTTGGCCTGCCAGATGCGCACCACCGCCATGCCGTCGCGCGGCACGCGGCTCGCTTCGACGAGACCGTTGGTTATGGCGAAGGGGCCGACTGCCGCCGAGAGGTTGCCGCAGTTGCCGCTCCAGTCGACGAAGGGCTGGTCGATCGACACCTGGCCGAAGAGGTAGTCCACGTCGTGGCCGGGCCGGTCGCTCTTCGAAAGAATGACGGTCTTGCTGGTGCTCGAGGTGGCGGCGCCCATGCCGTCGATCTGCTTGCCGTAGGGGTCGGGGCTGCCGATGACGCGCAGCAGCAGCGCGTCGCGCGCCCTGCCGGGCATGCGGGCGGCTTCGGGCAGGTCCTGCAGGCGGAAGAACACGCCCTTGCTGGTGCCGCCGCGCATGTAGGTGGCGGGGATCCTGATCTGTGGTGCGAAGGCCATGGTCGTGCGATTGTCGGTTCAGGCGATGGCGGGCGCCGCCGCGTTCGAGGCGAGGAAGTCCTGTGCGAAGCGCTGCAGCACGCCGCCGGCCTCGTAGATGGAGACTTCCTCGGCGGTGTCGAGCCGGCAGGTCATGGGCACTTCGAGCCGCTCGCCGTTGCGGCGGTGAACAACCAGCGTCAGGTCGGCACGCGGCTCTCGCGCGCCGCTCACGTCGTAGGTCTCGGTGCCGTCCAGGCCCAGCGTCAGGCGGCTGGTACCGGGCTTGAACTCCAAAGGCAGCACGCCCATGCCGATCAGGTTGGTGCGGTGGATGCGCTCGAAGCCCTCGGCCGCGATGGCCTCCACGCCGGCCAGCCGCACGCCCTTGGCGGCCCAGTCGCGCGAGGAACCCTGGCCGTAGTCGGCGCCCGCCACGATGATCAGCGGCTGCCTGCGCAGCATGTAGGTCTCGATGGCCTCCCACATGCGCATGACCTGCCCTTCGGGCTCCACGCGCGCCAGCGAGCCGGCTCGCACGCTGCCGTCTTCCTTGCGCACCATCTCGTTCTTGAGCGTGGGATTGGCGAAGGTGGCGCGCTGCGCAGTGAGGTGGTCGCCGCGATGGGTGGCGTAGGAATTGAAGTCCTCCTCGGGCAGGCCCATCTTGTGGAGGTACTCGCCGGCCGCGCTGTCCATCAGGATCGCGTTGGAGGGCGAGAGGTGGTCGGTGGTGATGTTGTCGGGCAGGATCGCCAGCGGCCGCATGCCCCTGAGCGTGCGTTCGCCGGCCAGGGCGCCTTCCCAGTACGGCGGGCGGCGGATGTAGGTGGATGCGGGGCGCCACTCGTACAGCGGCGCCACCTTCTCGCCGGAGTCCGGCTGGATGGCGAACATCGGCTCGTACACCCGCCGGAAGTGTTCGGGCTTCACGCTCGACTTCACGATGGCGTCGATCTCCTCGTCGGCGGGCCAGATGTCCTTCAGGCGCACCTCCCTACCGTCGACCACTGCCAGCACGTCGCGCTCGATGTCGAAGCGCACGGTGCCGGCAATGGCATAGGCCACCACCAGTGGAGGCGAGGCAAGAAAGGCCTGCTTCGCGTACGGGTGGATGCGGCCGTCGAAATTGCGGTTGCCCGAGAGCACCGCCGTCGCGTACAGGTCGCGATCGACGATCTCCTGCTGGATCGCGGGGTCCAGCGCGCCCGACATGCCGTTGCACGAGGTGCAGGCGTAGGCCACCACGCCGAAGCCGAGCTTCTCGAGCTCGCCCATCAGGCCGGCCTCCTGCAGGTACAGCGTCACCGCCTTCGAGCCCGGTGCCAGCGACGACTTGACCCACGGCTTTCGCGCGAGGCCCAGCCGGTTGGCATTGCGCGCCAGCAGGCCGGCGGCGATCACGTTGCGCGGATTGCTGGTGTTGGTGCAGCTGGTGATGGCCGCGATGATCACGGCGCCATCGGGCATGCGGCCCGGCTCGTCGCGCCATGGCGCCGCGATGCCGCGCGCCGCGAGCTCGGTGGTGGCCACGCGCGCATGCGGATTCGACGGGCCCGCCATGTTGCGCACGACGGTCGACAGGTCGAAGTGCAGCACGCGCTCGTACACCGCGTCCTTCAGCGCATCGGCCCACAGGCCGGCGTGCCTCGCATAGGTTTCGACCAGCCGCACCTGCTCGTCGCTGCGGCCGGTGAGGCGCAGGTAGTCGATGGTCTGCCGGTCGATCGCGAACATCGCGGCCGTGGCACCGTACTCGGGTGCCATGTTCGAGACGGTCGCGCGGTCGCCCAACGTGAGACTGGCCGCGCCCTCGCCGTGGAACTCGAGGTACGCGCCCACCACCTTCGACTTGCGCAGGAATTCGGTCAGCGCCAGCACCACGTCGGTGGCGGTGATGCCCGGCTGCGGCCGGCCCGAGAGCTTCACGCCGACGATGACGGGCAGGCGCATCCACGAGGCCCGGCCCAGCATCACGTTCTCGGCTTCCAGTCCTCCCACGCCGATGGCGACCACGCCCAGCGCATCGACATGCGGCGTGTGGCTGTCGGTGCCCACCAGCGTGTCGGGGTAGGCCACGCCGTCCTGCGCGTGCACCACGGGCGACATCCGCTCCAGGTTGATCTGATGCATGATCCCGTTGCCCGGCGGGATCACCTCCACGTTCCTGAAGGCCCGCTTCGTCCAGTCGATGAAGTGGAAGCGGTCTTCGTTGCGCCGGTCTTCTATGGCGCGGTTCTTCTCGAAGGCATCGGGGTCGAAGCCGCCGCACTCCACAGCCAGCGAATGGTCGACGATCAACTGCACCGGCACCACCGGGTTCACCTGCGCCGGGTCGCCGCCCTGCTCCGCGATGGCGTCGCGCAGGCCCGCCAGGTCGACCAGCGCGGTCTGGCCAAGGATGTCGTGGCACACCACGCGCGCCGGAAACCACGGAAAGTCGTGCTCCCTCTTTCCCTCGACGATCTGCGCCAGGCTCTGCCGAAGGATGGCCGGCTCGCAGCGGCGCACGAGGTTCTCGGCGTGCACGCGCGAGGTGTAGGGCAGCGTGGCCCAGGCGCCCGGGCGGATGGCCTCGACGGCCTCGCGTGCGTCGAAATAGTCCAGGGAGGTGCCGGGGAGCTTCTTGCGGTATTGGGTGTTCATGGGGCGGCGCTCGGGCTTCTTCTTCGTCTTGGCTTGTCTCGTCTCTTCTTCGCTTTTTACTTCCGATCCTGGATCGGCGCGAACTTCAGGTCTTCCGGGCCCGTGTAGTTGGCGCTCGGCCGGATGATCTTGTTGTCGACGCGCTGCTCGATGATGTGCGCCGCCCAGCCCGAGGTGCGCGCGATGACGAAGAGCGGCGTGAACATCGCCGTGGGCACGCCCATCATGTGATAGCTCACGGCGCTGAACCAGTCGAGGTTGGGAAACATCTTCTTGGCCTCCCACATCACGCCCTCCAGCCGCTCGGCGATGTCGAACATCTTGGTCGAGCCGGCCTCCTGCGACAGCGACTTCGCCACGCCCTTGATGACCACGTTGCGCGGGTCGCTCACGGTGTAGACCGGGTGGCCGAAGCCGATCACGACTTCCTTCGCCTCGACCCGGCGGCGGATGTCGGCTTCGGCCTCGTCGGGCGAGTCGTAGCGCTTCTGGACCTCGAAGGCCACCTCGTTGGCGCCGCCGTGCTTGGGCCCGCGCAGCGCGCCGATGGCGCCGGTGACGGCCGAGTACATGTCGGAGCCGGTGCCCGCCACCACGCGCGCGGTGAAGGTCGAGGCATTGAACTCGTGCTCGGCGTAGAGGTTGAGCGAGGTGTGCATCGCGCGCTCCCAGCTCGCTGGAGGCTTGCGCCCGTGCAGCAGGTGCAGGAAGTGCGCGCCGATGGAGTCGTCGTCGGTCTCGACATCTATGCGCCTGCCCTGCGTCGACCAGTGGTACCAGTACAGCAGCATCGAGCCGAGCGAAGCCATCAGCCGGTCGGCGATGTCGCGTGCGCCCGGCAGGTTGTGGTCTTCCTTCTCGGGAAGCATGCAGCCCAGCGACGAGACGCCCGTGCGCATCACGTCCATCGGATGCGCGCCGGCGGGCAGTTGCTCGAGCGCCTCCTTCAGGCTCGCGGGCAGGCCGCGCATCGACTTCAGCTTGGCCTTGTAGGCGCGCAGCTCCGCTGCGGTGGGCAGCTTGCCGTGCACCAGCAGGTGCGCGATTTCCTCGAACTCGCAGACCTCGGCGATGTCGAGGATGTCGTAGCCACGGTAGTGCAGGTCGTTGCCGGTACGGCCGACGGTGCACAGCGCGGTGTTGCCGGCCGTCACGCCGGACAGGGCCACGGATTTCTTGGGCTTGAAGCCGGGAGCCGTGGGGGTTGCGATGTCGTTCATGCTTCTTCCTTCTCTCGATGCAGGTAGGCGCCGGGAATGCGCGCGGGCCGGCCGTTGCCGTCGACGGCGACCATCTCGAACCAGGACCGCAGCACCGCCCGCGGCTCGCGCCCGAGCTGCTGCGCGGTGCCGCTCACGCAGACCGTCAACGAACTGCGGCCGACGCGGCTGATCCAGCCGCGCAGGTGCAGCACGTTGCCCACCGGCACGGGCGCGAGGAACTGCGCGTCGCCGCAACGGGCCATCACCACGTCGGACTTCGCGAACGCCCGCGCGCACAGGAAGGCCGCCTTGGACATCAGCATCAGCGCATTGCCGCCGAAGAGCGTGCCGTAGTGGTTGGCGTGCTCGGGAAACACGATTTCCGTGAGCTCGACCGCCTCGATCTGGTTTGTCATGGATTCGCAATTTACGCAAATGCGTGGCCATAATGAAGGACTGAAACAGCCAATCATTGCGAATGGAAAACGCGATATTTGCGAATATTGCAAATACGCCAGGAGCCGCACGATGAGCAAGACATTCATGGGCGTGCGCCTGCGCAAGCTGCGCGCGGAGCGCGGCATGACGCAGGTGGCGCTGGCCCAGGCGCTCGGGCTCTCGCCCAGCTACCTCAACCAGATCGAACAGAACCAGCGGCCGCTGACCGTGGCCGTGCTGCTCAAGATCAGCCGCACGCTGGGCGTCGACGTGCAGCAGTTCTCCGAGGACGAGGAAGCCCGCCTCGTCTCGAGCATGCGCGACGCGCTGGCCGACAACCCCGGCGGAGAAGCCGTCGCGCTGCCCGAGCTGCGCGAAGTCGCCTCGCAGATGCCGGCGGTGGCGCGCGCATTGCTCGCGCTGCACCACCGCCACCAGGAAGCCATGGAGCGGCTCGAGATCATGGCCGCCGGGCTGGGCGACGGACGCGGCGAGCTCACGAGCGCGCGCCCCATGCCCTTCGAGGCCGTGCGCGACTTCTTCTTCGCCCACCAGAACCACTTCGAAGAGCTGGACCTGCGGGCGGAAAGGCTCGCGGAAGAAGCGCGCGGCCACGGCGGGCCGCTGTCCGAATGGCTGCAGCAGCGGCTGCTGGAGCAGCACGGCGTGCGCGTGGTGCCCACCGAAGACGACGCCATCGACAGCCAGCGCCGCTACGACCCCGCCAGCCGCGTGCTGCGCCTGTCGGGCGGCCTGGAGCCGGGCCAGCAGTCGTTCCAGCTCGCGACCCAGCTGGCGCTGCTGGAGCAGACGCGGCTGATCGAGTCATTGCTGGAAGGCGCCGGCTTCGACGACGCCCCGACGCATGCGCTGGCCCGCATAGGGCTGGCGAACTATTTCGCCAGCGCGGTGTTGCTGCCGTACGAACTCTTCCTGAAAGCCGCGGAAAGCCTGCGCTACGACATCGACCTGCTGGGGCGCCGCTTCGGCGTGGGCTTCGAGACTGTGTGCCATCGCCTGAGCTCCATGCAGCGGCCCGGCGCGCCCGGCGTGCCCTTCTTCTTCATCCGGGTGGACCGCGCGGGCAACATCTCGAAGCGGCAGTCGGCCACGCACTTCCACTTCTCGAAGACCGGCGGCACCTGCCCGCTGTGGAACGTGTACGAGGCCTTCGCGCAGCCCGGTCGCGTGCTGAGGCAGCTCGCGCGCATGCCCGACGGGCGCACCTACCTGTGGGTGGCGCGCACGGTGTCGCACGGGCAGCGCGGCTTCGACTCGCCCAGCAAGACCTTCGCGATCGGCCTGGGCTGCGACATCCGCCACGCGCCGCGCCTGATCTATTCCAAGGGCCTCGACCTGGCCGACCAGGAGGTGCCCACGCCCATCGGCATGGGCTGCAAGGTGTGCGAGCGCACGGCCTGCCCCCAGCGGGCGTTTCCGTTCATCGGGCGGGCGCTGGACGTGAACGAGAACGAAAGCAGATTCACGCCCTACGCGGTGGCGGACGCGTAGGGCGCCGCCTCAAACGGCCGACACGGCTTCGGACGCGGCGAGGCGACTGTCGCCGAAGACGGGCGGCGTCTTCACGATCGACTTCAGCGCCGGCTCGGCCGCGCGCAACGCGCTCAGGTCGGGAATCGGCCGGCACAGGCGCGGGTCGGGTGCGAACGCCGCCTCCATCGCATGCGCCGCGCCCAGCAGCTGGTGGTCAGCCCTGAAGCCGCCGACGATCTGCAGCCCGAAGGGCATGCCCGCGTGGTCGACGCCGCAGGGCAGCGAGATGGCCGGGTGCGTGGTCAGCGTGACCACGTAGGTCAGCGCGAGCCAGCGGTAGTAGTTGGCCTGCGGCTCGCCGTTGATGGTCGCCGCGTACAGCTGCGTCCAAGGGAACGGCGAGACCGGCGTGGTCGGCGACAGCACCAGGTCGTAGTCGGCGAAGGTCGCCTGGAAGCGCTTGAGAAGCCGCGTCTGCTCGGCCTGCGCCCAGGCGCTGTCGAGCAGGCTCATCTTCGCGCCCATCTCGTAGTTGGCGCGCGGGTTGGGCCCCAGGCTTTCGGGGTCGCGTTCGTAGGCCGCCTGCATGCCTGCCACGAAGGCCTCGGCGCGCAGCACGTCGAAGCAGCGGTGCGCCTCGCCCATGTCGAAGCCGACCTCGTCGCAGCGGGCGAACAGGTGCCGCATGGCTTCGATCTTCCGGCGGAAGGTGGCGCGGATGTCGTTGTCCACTGCGCAGGTGCCGAAGTCTTCGGTCCACGCCACGCGCAGCCTGCCGAGGTCGACGCGCTGCGGCACGAGGAAGGACAGCGGATCGAGCGGATAGCTCAGCGGATCGCCCGCAGTCATGCCCGCGGATGCCGCCAGTTGCAGGCAGGCTTCCTCCACGGTGCGGCCCATGGGGCCGACGACCGAGATGGGCGTCCAGCCCAGAGGCTTGCGCACGCTCGGCACCACGCCGGGCGAAGGCCTGAAGCCCACCACGCCGCACTTGGCCGCGGGAATGCGCAGCGAGCCGCCGGTGTCGGAGCCGGTGCACACCGGCAGCATGTCGCAGGCCAGCGCGGCCGCGGAGCCGCCGGAAGAGCCACCTGCGTTCAGGTTCGGATTGAAGGGGTTGCCGGTGGCGCCCCACACGTCGTTGCGCGAATTGGCGCCCGCCCCCATCTCGGGCACGTTGGTCTTGCCGGCGACGATGGCGCCCGCGCGGCGCAGGCGGGCCACGAGTTCGATGTCTTCCGTCGGCACATGGTCGCGATAGATCGGCGAGCCCCAGGTCGTGAGCAGGCCCTCTGTGGGCTCCAGGTCCTTCACGCCCATCGGCAGGCCGTGCAGCAGGCCGAGCGTGTCGCCGCGCATCACGGCGTTCTCCGCCTCGCGAGCCTCGGCACGCGCGCGCTCGAAGCAGGTGGCGGTCACCGCATTGACGAAGGGGTTCACGCGCTCGATGCGCGCGATGCATGCCTCCAGCAGTTCGACGGGCGAGACTTCCTTGCTGCCGATGAGGCGGCGCAGCTCGACGGCGGATTTCTCGACGAGCTCCGTGGTGGTGTCGTGCGTGGTTTTGGTGAAGCTCATCAGTCGGCGGTGATGTTGGCGCGCGCAGCGACGGCACGCATGATCGGCAGTTCGCGGTTGATCAGCTCGACGCTCGCGGCGGCGTTGCTGTAGCTCGGCTCCAGGCCAGCGGCCAGCAGCTTGGTCTTGGTCTCCGGATCGGCGATCGTCGCGGCCAGCGCCTTCTCCAGCCTGGCCTTCACGTCGGCGGGCACACCCTTCGGTGCCGCGAGCATGAGCCACGAATCCATGTCGACCTCGGCATAGCCGCTCTCGGCGAAGGTGGGCACGTCGGGCAGCAGCGCCGAGCGCCGCGCGGTGGTCAGCGCGATGGCCTTGATCTTGCCGCTCTTGAGCTGCGGGACGGCCGCGCTCACCGTGTCGATGCTGAACGGGATCTGGCCGCCCATCAGGTCGGTCATGGCCGGTGCGCTGCCCTTGTAGGGCACGTGCGTCATCTTCAGGCCGGTGGCATGCAGCATGGTTTCGCCCGCGAACTGCGCGGTGGTGCCGGTGCCGAAGGAGCCGTACGAATATTTGCCGGGCGAGGCCTTCACGTACTCGACGAACTGCTTGACCGTCTGCACCGGCACTTCGCTGTTCGCCAGCAGGATCAGCGCGACGCGTCCGGCGATGCCGATCGGCTCGAAGCTCTTCACCGGGTCGTAGGGCAGGTTGCTGCGGATCGCCGGATTGACGGTGAAGGTGGAGCCCGAGCTCAGCAGCAGCGTGTAGCCGTCGGGCGCGGACTTCGCCACGTAGCTCGCGCCGACCACCGTGCCGGCGCCGCCGCGGTTCTCGATCACCACCGGCTGCCCGAGCTCCTTGCCCAGCCGCTGCGCGATCACGCGGCCGTTGACGTCGGTGGCGCCGCCGGGCGGGAAGGGAATCACCAGCGTGACCGGCCGGGCGGGAAAGCCCGTCTCGGCGGCAAGAGAAGTCAGCGGCACGGCGCCAAATCCAAGGCTGCAGCAAAGCAATGCCATGCGCGCCACGAGCGGGAGACGGTTCATCGGAACTCCTGGAATTTCGACTGGATGACGGGGGTTCGAGGTGCGAACGAGTTCATCCTAGGATCGTCATGCCGGTGTCACAAGCGCAATGTTTAGAATTCTGCGTTGCCGAATCGGCAATCGACAGCATCCATCTCAATCACGCGCAGGAGCCATTCATGCCGTCGCCTCGTGCCTTGCAGGAACCCGCGGTCCGCTACTTCCTCGAGGTCGTGAAGACCGGTTCGGTGAAGGAAGCCGCGCTCAAGCTCAACGTGGCGCCATCGGCCGTGAGCCGGCAGGTGGCGCGGCTGGAACGCGAACTCGACACGCTGCTCTTCGAGCGCCATGCGCGCGGCATGGTGCCCAACGCCGCCGGCGAGCTGCTGGCCGCCCACGCCAAGCGCGCGCAGCAGGACATCGAGCGCGTCGCCAACGACATCGCCGGCCTGCGCGGACTGCGCACCGGGCACGTGCGCGTGGCGAGCACCGAGGGCTTCGCCTTCGACTTCATTCCCAGGCTGATCGCGCAGTTCCGCCTGAAGCACGCGGGCATCCGCTTTCACCTGGAGGTCTGCGCGCCCGCCGACATCTCTCGGCTGGTGCGCGATGGCGAAGCCGACGTCGGCATCACCCTGGCCGCCTTGCCCGAACCGGGCGTCGAGGTCGAGCTGCGGCACCCGAGCCCCATCCTCGCCGTGATGGCCATGGACCATCCGCTCGCGCAGCAGCGGCAGCTGTCGCTTCGACAGGTGGTGGCGTATCCGCTGGGGCTGCCGCAGGAAGACAGCTCCATCCGCCGGCTGCTCGACGCCAGCTGCTCGCGGCAGGAACTGCGCTACGAGCTGGCCATGTCCAGCAACCACGCGAATTCGCTGCTGAGCTTCGCGGCGGCGGGAGGCGGCAGCATCGCCTTCTACGGCCCGCTGTCGATCCGCACGCTGCTGCAGAGCAAGGCGCTGGTCGCCATTCCCCTGAAGGACCGCGAGATGCACGAGCGGCACCTCGCCATCGAAACCATGGCGGGCCGGTCGCTGCCCGATGCGGCAAGGGCCTTCGTGCGCTTCCTGGTCGACGCGGTGAAGGCTTCGGGCTGAGCCCTCAGGGCTTCAGCCTCTACCCTACTGCTTCATCAGCGTATTCGAAGGCAGCGTCTCGTCCAGCAGCTTGCGCGCCGTCTCGATGCCCGCCACCGGCAGCAGCTTCGCGTCGAGCAGCCCCACCTGCACCAGCACGCTGGCCTGGTCCCAGTAGATGTGCTCGTGATAGAGCTTGTCGCCGCGGAACTTGATGACCGCCAGCAGCGGGATCTCCACGCGCTTTCCGGTCGGTGCCACGCCCGGCAGCATCCACGGGATCTCGGTGGTGTGGGTGAAGCAGAACAGCAT
>NZ_FOBJ01000027.1:0-55311 GCF_900109805.1 Variovorax sp. YR750 | reverse complement strand
GGGCAGAACTTGTCGAGCTCGGCGATGTGCAGGGTGAGGGGGCGCTGGATGTTGTCGGCTTCGTCGAGGGCGGCGTCGATGCCCACGCCGTAGTAGCCGACGGCGACGTCCGCGTCGGTGCGACAGGCGCTCAGGTAGGCGAGCTTGCCGCCCAGGCAGAAGCCGAGCACGCCGACCTTGGCGTCCTGCACTTCGGGCCGCTGGCGCAAGGCGGTGATGGAGGCCTGCATGTCCTCCATGCCCTTGGCTTCGTCGAAGCCCTGGTAGAGGGCGAAGGCGCGCTGCCAGCCTTCCGGCGAGTAGCCGAGCTGCACGCCGGGCTCCTGGCGCCAGAACAGGTCGGGCACGAGCACCACGTAGCCCTCTTCGGCGTAGTAGTCGGCCACCTCGCGCATCGTGGCGTTCACGCCGAAGATCTCCTGCGCCAGCACCAGCCCCGGGCCGGTGCCCGAGCTCGGCACGGCGAGATAGCCGCTGAAGCTGCCGCTTCCATCGGTGGCCTGGATGCGGACCTGCCGCGTGGTGTCGGTGGCTTTTTGCTGCATGTGAATTGCTCCGTTCATTGAATGAGTGATGCGGTCTTTTCGGTGGTCTGTGCGGCGCTCATTGCACGCACTCCGGGTGCCGCGTAGTCACCTGGTAGTAGCCCGAGTGAAAGACCAGCGGCTCGCCGTCGAAGCGCTCGTAGCGCTCGACCTCGCCGATGAAGATGAGGTGGTCGCCGCCGTCGTATTGCCTCACGTTGCGGCAGACGAAGCGGGCGATGACGCCGTTGAGCAGCGGCACGCCGGCCGTGCCCTCGCAGCAGTCGACCCCACCGAACTTGTCCGGCTGCGGCGTGGAGAACTGCCGCGACAGGTGATGCTGGTTCGCCGCCAGCACGTTGATCGCGAAGTGGCTGGCGCCGGTGAAGTCGGCCACGCTCGGCGCCTGCCGCGCCAGGCTCCACAGCACCAGCGGCGGATCGAGCGAGACCGAGGAGAACGAGTTGGCGGTCATGCCCACGCGACGGCCGTCGATGGCCCGCGTCGTGATGACGGTGACGCCGGTGCTGAACTGCCCGAGCGCCCTGCGGAAGTCGCGCCGGTCGAAGCGGTCGACGGCCGCCTCGCGCGCCCGGTCCTCCAGGAAGCGGTCGGCCTGCGCGGCATCGAACCACCAGGGCGCGAACGCGCGCGGGTCGTCGAAGCCGTTCACGATGGTGCTCGCCACCGCGGGCATGTGGGTGGCGCTCTGCAGCAGCTTCTGCAGGTGGGGCCGGGGCGGGGCGAGCAGGCTGTTGGTCCAGTCCGTGGCCCAGCGGGCGTAGCCTTCCCAGTAGCGGTCGAAGGTCTGCTGCATCCATTCGGCGTCGAAGGGCGCGTCGACGTTCTCGAGGATGCGCTTCAGGTAGATGTCGGCGCACTTGGCGGCGTTGTTGGAGCCTTGCCCCGTGATCGGGTCGTTGAGCACGATCGCATCGGCCAGGCCCAGCACCTTTCGCCCCGAGGGCAACGTCGCCACCGGCTTGCGCACCACCGGCGTGAAACGGCCCGAGAGGATGCCGTTGTCGTCGGTGAGCTCGATATCCCTGCAGCGCTCGGCTTCCCAAGGCAGGAAGGTTTCGAGGATCCGCTTGCTGCGCGCCAGATGCTCCCGCGGCGTCTTCACGTCCTCCCAGCAATCCATCGGGCCGCCGGGCACGCCTTCGAACACCATGATCTCGCAGGGGCCCGTGGTGGTCAGCGCGGGGAACACGAAGTATTCGCCCACGCCGGGGATCAGGTTGAAGCACACGGCCGAATGAGGCTCGCGCGGCTTCATGCCCTTCACATAGGTCAGCGCCAGCGCGCGCTGCGGCTTGTCGTAAGGAGACCGCGCCTCGTCGCGCTCGAAGAGCCTCGAGATCTCGCCCTTGCCGCTCGCGACGACCACGAGCTCGTGCGAGCGCGCACAGGCTTCCAGCTCGTCGATCCCCACGTCCTGCAGCACCAGGGTGCCGCCGCGCTTCTCGAACTCGGCCATCCAGGCGGGTATCTTGAGCCGCTGGTCCACCGACCGGGCGGGGCCGTCCAGCATCGCGCTCCATTCGATGGCCTTGCCCCCTTCCGGATTGCGCACCGCCATGCCGATGCCCTGCACCGGCGGGCATTCGTCGGCCCACCAGTCCAGCTCCAGTTCGCGCTCGGTCTGCAGCGCGGTCTCGAACATGCACTGGCTGGACATCACCGGCCCCTCGAAGATCTCGCGCTGGGCGCGATTCGAGAAGACCGTCACCTCATGCCCGGCACGCTGCAGCCCCAACGCCAGCTGCATGCCCGATTGCCCCGCGCCGACGATGGCCACGCGTCGCTTCATGCCTTCGCTCCGGCGTCGGTCAGGCGACCGACGCGCAGGTCTCGATGTAGCGCCCGGCCTCGTCCGGATCGGCGAACCACGGGAAGTAGGTGCGCGGATCGTCGAAGCCGTTGGCGAACGCACTGGCCAGCGGCGGCATCGCGCCGGCGGCGCCGAGCAGGTTGAGCACGTGGGGCGGCGGCGGGGCCAGCAGCATGTTGGTCCACTGCGTGACCCATTGCGCGTAGCCGAACCAGTAACGGTCGAAGGTCTGCTGCATCCATGCGGCGTCGGCCGGGCCGTCGCCGCGCGCGACGATGCTCTTGAGATAGGTGTCGGCGCACTTGGCCGCGTTGTTCGAACCCTGCCCCGTGATCGGGTCGTTGAGCACCACCACGTCGGCCAGGCCCAGCACCTTGCGGCCCGAGGGCAGCGTTGCCACCGGCTTGCGCACCGTCGGCGCGAAGCGGCCCGCGAGGATGCCGTTGTCGTCGGTCAGCTCGATGTCCCTGCAGCGCTCGGCCTCCCACGGCGTGAAGGTGTCGAGGATCCACTTGCTGCGCGCCAGATGCTCCTGCGGCGTCTTCACGTCGGCCCAGCAGTCCATCGGGCCGCCTGGCACGCCCTCGAACACCATGATCTCGCAGGGGCCCGTCGTCGTCAGCGCCGGGAAGACGAAGTATTCGCCCACGCCTGGAATCAGGTTGAAGCACACGGCCGAGTGCGGCTCGCGCGGCTTCATGCCCTTCACGTAGGTCAGCGCCAGCGCGCGCTGCGGCTTGTCGTAGGTGGACTTGTGCGCGTCGCGCTCGAAGAGCCTGGAGATTTCGCCCTTGCCGCTGGCCACCAGCGTGAGATCGTGGCTCTGCGTGCAGGTCTCGAGCTCGTCGATGCCCGCGTCCTTGAAGACCAGCTCACCGCCCTTCTTCCTGAATTCGTCCATCCAGGCCGGGATCTTCACTCGCTGGTCGACCGACTGCGCGCTCGAATTGAGCCGCGCCACCCAGTCGATGACCTTGGCGCCCTTCTGCTCGGGATGCGGCACGGCCAGGCCAATGCCGTCCACCGTGGGACACACGCTCGCCCAGTGGTCCAGGCCCAGGTCGCGCTCGATCTGCAGCGAGGTGTGGAACATGCACTGGCTGGACATGACCTTGCCCTGGCGGATGTCCTCGCCCGTGCGGTTGCTGAACATCGTGACCTCGTAGCCCGCGGCGAGCAGTCCGAGACCCAGTTGCAGGCCCGACTGGCCCGCGCCGACGATGGCGATTCGCTTCATTTCATGCTCCTTCGATGCTCCGCGTGGAGCGGGTCAGTCCATCAGCTTGGGAATGGCGGGCACGGCCTGCTCAGGGCCCATGGCGGAGTAGCCGCCGTCCACCGCATAGTCGGCACCGGTCACGAAGCTCGCGTGGTCGGAGCACAGGAACAGAACCACCTGCGCCACCTCGTCGGGGTCGCCGACGCGCCCCAGCAGGTGGAAGGGCGCGGCCACGCGGTCGGTCTTGGCGCGGTCGCCGTTGGTGAGCTGGTTCATCACGGCCGACCATGTCCAGCCCGGGGACACGCTGTTCACGCGGATGCGGTCGGGCGCAAGATCCATCGCCATGTTGCGGGTGAGCTGCGCCATCGCGGCCTTGCTCACCGGATAGAGCCAACGGCCCGTCTGCGCCACGCTCGACGAGATGCTCGTGAAATTGACCACCGCCCCGCCGCCGGCCGCCACCATGTGCGGATGCACGGCCTGCAGCATCGCCACCGCGCTTGCCACGTTCACGTTGAACGAGGTGAGCCAGTCGGCGCGCGGCGACTTGAAGCCGTCGTCCACGTACGAGCAGGCCAGGTTGATAAGGAAATGCACGCCGCCGTGGCGCTCGGCCGCCTCCGCCACGCAGGCCTTCACCTGTGCATCGTCGGTGATGTCGGTGCGCACGAAGCGCGCGCCGGCGCCCAGCGAATCGGCCAGCGGCTGGCCGTTGCCGGCATCGATGTCGGCGATGACGACCTTCACGCCGGCCGCGTGCAGCGCGCGCACCACGCCGGCGCCTATCAGCGTGGAACCGCCGGTGACGATGGCGCTCCTGCCTTCGAGTCCCTTGAACATGACGCTTGCTCTCCTCGGTTGATCGAACATCGGACAACAGGCCGGGCGGCCTGTGGAGCGAACGTTATGGGGAGGAGTGCCCGCGGCGGATCCCGCAAACGCAGGCCGTGTCCCTGGCGCGCAGTTTTCTGGCCCGGGCGGTGTGCAGGGGTGCCGAGGGACTGCCCGAATTGTGGGCAGGAGCGGTTTTTGCTACGGTGCCCTCGCCCCATGGAAACCGCCGCGACCCCACAGCTGCCGCTGCAGCGCTACCGGCTCTTCGAGAGCCACGACGTGGACGAAGCCCGCGAAAGCGTGGCACGCGTGTTCTGCCCGCACGGCCTGGTCACCCTGCGCCCCCGCGCCGGCCTCGACGCCTGCCACCACAGCGCCCGGCTGCACCGGGACGTGAGCCTCAACTACGTGCAGTACGGCCCCGGCGTGCAGATCGACCCCGGCTACCTGCAGGACTTCTTCCTGCTGCAGATTCCGCTGCGCGGCGCGGCCGAGATCCGCTGCGGCGCGCAGCAGGTGGACGCCACGCCCCGCCTCGCGTCGCTGCCCTCGCCCACCGAGCTGCTGTCGATGCGCTGGGCCGACGACAGCCCGCACCTGATCGTGCGGCTGGCTCGCCCCGCCCTGCTCTCGCGGCTCGAATCGCTGCTGCAGGCGCCCGTCCGGCAGCACCTGGTGTTCGACCTCGGCGTGCCGCTGGACAACCCCGCGCTCGCGCCGCTGGTGCACTTCATCGACTACCTGCGACTCACGCTCGACGCCGGCAATGCGCTGCAGGCCGGCAGCCCGCTGGCCGAGCACGCAGAGGCGTACCTGATGGCCAGCCTGCTGATGTCGGCCGGACACAACCACTCCCGCGCCCTCGCCGGCGACGCCCAGCGGCGCAGCTTGCTGCCGCGCGTGGTCCGCAGGGCCCAGGAGTACATGGAGGCGCATGCCGACCAGCCTCTGTCGCTGGCCGATGTCTGCCGCGAGGTCGGGTGCAGCGCGAGGGCCCTGCAGCTGGCCTTCCGCCAGCATGCGGGACAGGGTCCGATGGAGTTCCTGCGCGAGACCCGGCTCGAGAGGGTGCGGGCCGAACTGCAGGCGTCAGCCGGAGCCAACGGAGCCGGCGTACGCGAGGTGGCGCAGAAGTACGGCTTTCTTCACCTGGGGCATTTCGCGGCGCAGTACCGTGCGCGCTTCGGGGAGCGGCCTTCCGAGACGCTGGCGGAAGAACGCCACGGCTGATTCGCGGCTGCCGCACCTGCGGCCCGTTCGAAACACCGGGCCCGGGGGCGAAGGCTACGCAAAGTCGGTAGCGACGAAATCCTCGGCCACATGCACGCCGTCTTCGTCGCGACGCACCAGCCCGCGGATTTCCATGGCGCGCATGATCTTGTTGACCATCTCCCGCGAGAGCCCGGAGTACGAGGCGATCACCGACTGCGTGATGCGCTTGTCGTATCCGCCCGGGCCGATCGGTGCGAGGCGAGTGAGTTCATGCAGCACGCGCAGCACCAGGTCTTCGGCGGGAAGCACGGAGATGCGGCGGAACTGGTCGCGCAGCACGTTCATGCGCTTCATCGTGAGCCCGAGCAGGCCCAGCGCCACTTCGGGGCGGCGCACGCAGAGGCCGCGCATCTTCGCGATGGGCACCAGGAACACCGACGAAGGCAAGGTGGCGATCAGCGTCTGCTTCGTCCGGTAGCGGTCTTCCCGGATCGAGAGATCGAAGAAGAAGTCGTTCGGACCGATGAGCTCCGTCGTCATCTCGGAGCCTTCGGCGTGGCCCGGCGTGACCACGCGCAGCAGGCCGCTGGCCACGCAATAGATCTGGTCGGTCGTATCGCCTGCCGCCAGCAGGACTTCGTTTCGCTTGTAGGAACGAGGCCTGCTGCATTCGGCGAGCGCCTCTCGTTCCGCCGGCGGAAGTCCCGCCATCAGGGGGTGCAGATACATGCCTGCATGATGCGCACCAGAGCCCGTCGGCGAAACACATAAACATGGGGGGCTCAGTCGTTTCCGGAGTCGCGCTCCCCGCGCGTGCGCAGCGAATCGAACAACTGCGGCGGCAGCATCGGGCCATCCGGCTGCTGCACCGCAGCGCCGGAAAGACCGGGTTCGGCCGGCCGCAGCTCGCCGAAGTCGGTGGCGGCGAAGTCGGGCGACACGTGCACGCCGTCTTCGTCCCTGCGAACCAGGCCGCGGTTCTCCATCGCGCGCATGGTCTTGTTGACCACCTCGCGCGAAAGGCCCGAGTAGGAGGCGATCACCGACTGGGTGATGCGCTTGTCGTATCCGCCGGTGCTCGCCGGCGCGAGCAGCGTGAGCTGATGCAGCACGCGGCTCACCAGGTCTTCGGCCGACAGTGCCGAGATGCGGCGCAGCTGGCCCCTGACCACGGCCATGCGCTTCATCGCGAGCCCGAGCAGGCCGATGGCCACTTCGGGATGCGCGGCGCACAACCGCCGCATGGCGGCCACCGGCACCAGGTAGACGGCCGAAGGCAGCGCCGCGATGAGCGTCTGCGTGGCCTGGTAGCCGTCCTGCGCAAGGGACGGCCCCATGAAGAAATCGTCCTGCCGGATGAAGTCGGTGGTGACGTCGGTGCCTTGCGCGCTGCCCTTGCCGTGGACGACGACGCGCAGCAGGCCGCTGGCCACGCAATAGATCCGGTCGGTCCAGGTATCGGCGGCGAGCACCGTCTCGTTGCGCCTGAAGGAACGCAGCTCGCAGCTCTGGACGAGCGCCTCGCGCTCTGCCGGAGGCACATTGGCAATGAGGGGATGCAGGTACATGGCTTGTGGAACACCCGGCCATGCAGCCGTGCACGCCGCGCTGGCGGAAAAAGCCCCGGCGGGCGCACGAGCGCTCGCCGGGGCATGGATGGCGCGCCGGTCAGCGCGCCGAAGCGATGGTCGACACGGCGGAGTTGCCCACCGCGGTCGCCGTCACCTGGTTGCCGGCCGCGCGCAGCGTGCTGCCGGTGGTGGCGCCGGTGATGCCCGTGCCGTAGTTCACGCCGCTCGCAGTCGCGACGATGGCACCGCTGTTGGTCTGGTAGTTCGCCACCGCCACCGTCGGACGGTTCGCCACCGTGGCCGCGACGGTCACGGCGTTGGTCGCCGTGTTGCCGTAGGCCTGCGCCGCGACGGTGTTGTCCGTCAGCGCGGCGGTGCCGTTCGTCAGGCCGGGAGCCGTGCCCGCGCTCACGCCGTTGAGCGCGACCTGGTACGTGCCCGTGGCGCTGGCCGTCACGTTGCCGCTGTTGCCCTGCGTGTTGAGCAATGCCGCCGTGGCCTGCGTGGTGCCGCCCGCGGTGCTGCCCGCGACCGCCGCGGCGGCGGCATAGCCGCTGCCCGCCGACAGGTTCAGCGCGTTGGTGGCTGCGTTGCCGCGTGCCAGCGCCGTGGTGCTGTTGCCGTCGATCGTGATGCCGCTGTTCAGCGCCGCCGGCGTGGCCGGGCTGGTGCCTTCGAGCTTGAACGTGGCCGAGGTCGAGGCGCTTGCCGTCACTGCCGCGCTGCTGAGCTGCAGGTTGTTCAGGCCCGCGCTCGCGCCCTGCACCGCGGTGCCGTTGAGCGCCACGCTGTTGTCGGCACGGTTGGCCGAGGCTTCGGCGGTCGTGCTGTTGCCGCTGATGGTCGCGGTGCTGTTGACCAGGCCCGTCGTGGCCGAGGCCGTCTGGTCCTGGTTGTACAGGCGCGTGGTCGCGGTGCTGCTCACCGAGGTCGTCGCCAGCTGGGCATTGTTCAGCACGTGGTCGCCGGTGGCCGTGCCTTGCACCAGCACCGCGTTGCCCGCGGCGCCGGCCGGCGTCACGTTGGAGGCCTTCACGCTCAGGGTGTTGGTCACGTCGTTGATCACGCCCAGCGACGTGTTCTTGTTGCGCGACAGGTCCACCGACGATGCCGAGACAGCGCCCGGTGCGTACAGCTCGAGGTCCGAAGCCGCCGAGACGGCCGCGGCGCCCGACTGCGCCGACGACAGCGCCGAGGTGCTCGCGACGTTGGTGCCGCTCAGGCTCAGGCTGTTGGCCGCGGTGTTCGCCACGGCGGTGCCGCGCTGGCTGTTGTCGGAGACGCTCAGCGCCGAACCCGAGATGGCCGCGCCCGCGGCAGTGTCGACGGCGAAGGTGCCGTAGACGCTGGTCGACAGCGCGGGCACGCCCGTGACCTGCTGCACGTTCGACACCGTGTGGTCGGCCTGCGCACCGGTCGTTCCGCCGACCAGGCCGCTCGCGCTGGCCGTGGTCGCGCCGCCCGAGGCGATCGTGTTGCCGGTGACCGAAGCGCTGTTGGTGGCGCTGTTGCCGGTGACGGCGGCGCTGCTGCTGTTGCCGGTCACGGCGAGCTGCGAGCCGGTAACGTTGCCTGCGACGGCCACCGTCACGCCGCCACGGTTCGGAACCGCGGCCACGGCCGGAGTGCCCGGGATGGTGGCATCGAACGGCACGGCGGAGCCGGTCTGCAGCTGGCTGTAGGTCGCGACCGAGACCGGGCCCAGGATGGACGCGGGCGCGGTCAGCATGCCGGCCGTGTTGCCGCTGCCGACGCTCCAGCCGTTGGCGGTCAGGTAGTTGATCTGGGCCTGCGTGAGGCTGGCGATCTGCACGCCCAGCACGCCGCTGGTGATCGTCGTGGTGTTGCCGACGGTGTTGCCGCCGAGCACGTCGGTGTCGATCACGTGCGCGCTGTAGCTGAAGGGCGCCGATGGCGACGCGGGCGTTCCCGGCGTTCCTACCTGGCCCGCCAGTGCCTCGATGGCCGCACTGGTCGTCTGCACGTTCTGCACCGCGCTGGAGGTCGACAGGCTGTTGCCCGCGAGCGTCAGGCCGTTGACGGCGCTGTTGCTCGTGGCGGCGGCGCTGGCGCTGTTGCCGTTCGACACCACGCTGGAGCCGGTGACGTTGCCGCCGACCTGCGTGCGGATCTGCGAAGCGTCCGTGCCCAGGACGCCGTCGCGCAGCGATGCGCTCAGGCTGCCCGAACCGTTCTGCACGCTCTGCACGCTGAAGGCCGCATCGGTCGTCGCGGTGGCGCCGACGCTCACGGCGCGCGGCTGTTCCGTGACGGTGGCCAGCGTGTTGCCGGACACATCGAGGGTGTTGCCGCTCGCGCGGTTGCCGTAGGCCAGGGCCTGCAGCTGGTTGCCGGAGGTGGCGACCGTCGATGCCACGACGTTGTCCTCGATCGTAGTGGAGACGACGTTGCCGCCCGGGACCGATGCGGTGATGGCCGCGCCGTTCACGTTCTGCACGCTGGTGACATTGCCCACCGATGCCGCGCCGGCCACCGTGGCGCCGGTGCCCAGCGCCAGCTTGGCGGCGTTGGAGACATCGTTGCCGTAGGCGGCGCCGACCAAGGCGTTGCCCTGGTTCGAGACGGTGCTGCGGGTGACGTTGCCTTCGATCAGCACGGTCTGCGAGCCGACCGGCCCGACACCGCGGCCGTCCGCCACTGCCGAGACGTCACCGGACACCGACTGGTTGCTCAGCACGCCGTAGGCGGCATTGACGCTGGCCGTGCCGGCCGCGGGCGTCGCCACCGAGGCAGGTGTCTCCGACAGCGGCACGCTCGCGCTGTTGGCCGACACGTTCAGGCTGTTCGCGCCCGAGTTGCCGTACGCCACCGCGCGCTGCAGGTTGTTCGTCAGCGCGACAGAGCTGTCGGTGGTGTGCGTGCCGAGATAGACGCCGGCCACCGAGCTCGTCAGCTCCGCGCTGACCGGCGAGCCCTGGTCCACGACCTGGACGCTCGCCACGCCGGCGCCCGCGCCGACGGTGGTGCCGGTCAGCGACAGCGCGTTGTTGGCGCCGTTGCTCACGGCCACGGCTTCCTGCGTGTTGCCGCCCACGGTGAAGGTGCTGCCGTGGATGGTGTCGCCGCCGGTGCCGCGCGAATCGGCCATCAGGCCGATGACGGAGCCCAGGGTCTGGGCGCTGACGGGGGCGGAGTAGTTGCCCTGCAGGTTCGTCACCGTGGCCGCGCCCGCGGCCGTGACGTTCCCGTCGGGCAGGCTGCCACCGGCGAGCGTGGCATTGGCGCCGGACAGCGGCAGTGCGTTCGCCTGGAGCGCGAGGCTCTGGCTCGCGCTGCTGCCGTAGGCCGTCGCGGCGGTGCGGTTGCCCGTCACCGAGACTGCGCTGGCGTTGTTGGTGCCGTCCTCGCCGCCGGTGATCGCGGCGATCGCGCTCAGGCCCGCGGCGGCGTTCACGCCGCCGTTGTAGTTGCTCTGCTGGTTCGCCAGTGCCGCGGTGGCGGTGAACGAGGCGGCGTCCTTGCCGCTGAGGATCGCGCTCGACGCGGCATTGCCGGTCGCCGATGCGGTGGTCGCGTTGTTCGCGACGGTGACGGTACCGCCGTCGACCGACTGCACGCCCGCGACGATGCCCGCGCCCTGCGTGGCCGCGCTGAGCGAGACGCCCACGTTGCCCTGGCTGTTCGACACGACCAGATCGGCCGCGACCGTGCTCGACAGGCTGCCCGCGTTGTAGGCGCCGGTGTTGGAGGTGGCGCCGCCCGAACCGGCGACCGAGACGCCGTCGGCCAGCACGATGCGATTGCCGGCCGTGCCGGTGGTGGCGCCGAGGGCTTCGTTGCCGGTGGCGCTGCTGGAGATGGTGTTGCCCTGCACGGACAGTGCGCCTTGCAGCGTGTTGGTGCTGCCGGCGGTGTCGCTGCCGATGGAAGCGATGATGGCGTTGCCGCTGGCCGAGGCCGTGTGCGTCACCGGGGTGGCCGACTGGTTCAGCTGCTGGTTCGCGACGACGGCCGAGCCGGTGAAGGCCGGCGCGCCGCCGGCCTGGATGCTGGCCGTGCTGTTGGCCGCGTTGCCCTTGAGCGTCGCGGAGACCGTGTTGCCGTCGAGCGCCGGTGCGGCGTCGACCGCGTTGGTGCCGGGTGCCGTCAGCGTGAGCGTCAGGTTGTTGCCGCTGGCCGATGCGGACGAAGCCGCGCCGGTGGCCTGCTGCACGGAGTTGACGACCAGGCTGCCCTGGGCCGTCACGCTGCCGCCGGCGGGCGTGTAGGCCAGCGAGACCGAGCCCGGATTGGTCGAGGCGTAGTCGACGGGCACCGCGCCCGAGATGGTCGACGAGCCGCTGTTGAGCGTGGTGCTCGCCGCGATCGTGTTGCTGGTGTTGGCGGCACCGCCGCTCGAGAAGCCGTCGAGATCGACCTTCACCGTGTTGCCGGTGGCGAGGCTGGAGACGACGCCGCTGTTGGTCTGCACGCCGAGCGAGGCCGCGCCTTCGGCGGGCGTCGCGCCCGTGCCGCCGGTCAGCGAGAGGTCGACCGCGTTGACGAAGGCATTGCCCGTGGCGCTGGCCTTCACCGCGTTCTGCGTGACCGTGTTGCTGTTGCCGGCCTGCGGGCCGGCGGTGGTGATGTCGATGGTGGTGCCGGCGGCCGTGGCGCTCACCGGCAGCGTCTTGTCCTGCACCGACTGCACGCTCTGGTAGGCAGTGGTGTTGGCGGCCACGGGCGTGACGACCGTTTCGGCGGCCTGCGCGCCGCTGGCCACGAGCGTGGCCAGCACGGCCATGCCGATGCTGTTGAGCGGCGCGCCGTTGACGCGGCGGCCCGAGTGCTTGCGATTCTTCTGCATGACGTTCCTTTGATGGATCTGAAAGAAGGACTGACTGGATGGATTGCTGATCGGCGGATTGCCGTTGTTTGCTGCGATGAAGGCCTTGTGTGTCCCGGTTACTTCCCTTCGGTTGCGTTCCCCTCACGGACCGGACGGGCCGGTCCACCCCTCACCGCGCCCTGGACACGGAGCTTTGCGATCTCCTGCAGGCCGGGGCCGTCGCGATGAATCGACGTATCCGCCTTGTCCGGGCGCCATGTGACGCTGATGCCGCCGGGCGCCAGGCCGCGCGACGCGAGTGCCGTCGTGACCACGCCGATGCGCTGGTCGGTCAGCAGGTCGCGCTTGCCGGCGTCCCAGTTCTCGGTGTCGCGCGCGACCAGCACGACCTCGGTGGGCGCCTTGGCGGCGGCCGCCGCGATCTGGTCGAGAAGATTCAGCGTGCCGCCCGTGAGCGCGGCCGCGCCGAACTCGAAGGGGATCTGCACGCTCGAGCCCGTCAGGCTCGCGCCGGTCTGGCTGGCCGCGTTGACGGCCTCGCCCTGCTGCACCACCGCGCCGGCCGAATCGACGAGCGGGTTGGCCACCTTGCGCAGCTCCTCGGCGGGCGCGACGCGCAGGTCCTCGGTCAGGCGCATGCCCAGGCAGGGGTTGGGGTCGACCTTGGCGACCGCGGCCACCAGGCGCACCACGCCCTCTTCCAGCGCGGCGCGCACGCCCATCTGCACGGGCTCCTGGCCCTTGGCGCCGACGTCGATGTCGTAGAGCTTGCTGCCGAAGAAGCGGAAGACGTTGAAGCCGACTTCGTAGCCGTTGAACTGCTTCGTGAGGCTCACGGTCTTCACGATCATCAGCGTCTTGGTGTCGACGATGCGCAGGTCGACGCCCACCGACTGGGTGAAGGTGCGTGCCTTGATGCCCACCTGGTTCACGCCGATCTCGGCGCCGCCCGAGTTGATGTTGTAGTTGAGCTCGGTGATGCCGCCCACGATGAAGTAGTCGGACTTGTTGATGGTGCCGCCGAAGTACGGCAGCCACGGCACGGCCTGGCCGCCGCTGGGTCCGCCGAGCTGGTGCGTACGGCCGTCGCCGAGCTGGCGGCGATCGGCATAGCCCAGTTCACGTTCCGCGATGACCGGGTCGAAGCGCTCGGCCACCTGCACCGCGCCGCCGAGCTTGCCGAGCGCCGAGTACACCATCAGCGCGCCGCCCTGCGTGATGGCGTTGCCTTCGTTGATGCTGTACTTGCCGGTGTAGTCCTTCACGTCGCCCACGGTGATGACGAAGGGCGGGCGCTGGGTGGCGGCCACGTGGTCGCCGAAGCAGGCGAGCACCGCCTCCATGGGCGTGACGTTCTGGCGCACGGCGGGGCCGAGCACCACGGGCGCTTCCTTCGGCGCCATCTGCTGCTGCGGCGCGGTGACGCAGCCGGCCAGACTCATGACGGCGGCCGCCGCGGCCAGTCCGCGCGATGCGGCTTGTCCGCGCGGCAACGCGCGGATCGACTTGAATGTGATCATTCCTCTTGCTTCCCTGTCTGCTTTGGGGGTCAGTTGAGCGCGCCGAAGGCGCAGGCCGAGCTGCCGCTGATGCTTGCGCTCTGGCTGCCGGTGTTGGTCTGGTTGGAGTTCAGGGCCTGGCTCGACCAGCCCTGCACGTTGCTGGTGGTGGAGCCGATCACCGCCGAGCCGACCGTGCCGCTGTTGGCCTGGCCGGTGCTCACCGTGCCCGTGCCGCCGACGCCGGTGCTCGAGTTGCCGGTGGAGTTGGCCGACGCGCCGCTGGTGCCGGGAGAGTTGGCGTTGGTGCTGTTGGTGCCTTGGTTGCCCTGCGCGGTCGAGGTGACGTCGCAGTTGTATTGCTTGCCGATGTAATTGTTGGTGGTGTAGTTGGCTGCGCCGTACGAGCCGGCCTTCTTGCGCTGGATCATGTCCTGCACCGCCGCCTGGTTGGCCTTGTCGGCGGAGGTCTGGAACTGCCACGCGGCGTTCTCTCCGACGTTGTTGGCCAGCGCGCATGCGCCGGTGGCGGCCAGCAGGCCGAACAGCGCGGCGCGCGTGGTCCTGGAAACCCTGGTGATTTGAGTAAGCATGAAAGTCCTACGAAACGAAATGGGAGAAGGTCGAGGCCGATGCGCGAAGCGGTCAGGCGCGCATCGCCGCCCTTCGCATGGGAACCGGCTCGGTGAAGCCCGGCCACACGAGCAGCCCGGCGCCCTCCTGGGTGGCCGGCGCAGCCGGTCTGTCGGGCGCGTGCAGCGCGGCCTCCAGCGCGCGGTACTGCGCCGCGGCGATCAGGTCGCTCTCGCTCATGCCGGGAGGCTGCGGAGTGCACTCGAGCATCAGCTCCTGGACGGCACGCTGCAGCAGCAGAAGGTCGGTGCTCAGGCGCGCGAGACGCAGCTGGATGTCGGTGTTCAGGAGGCTCATGGTCAGTCGACCTCCGTGCTGCCGCCGGCGTCGCCGCCAGCGGGCGAGCCGATGCGCGCATGCCGCTCCGCGCCTCGCACGCCGAAGCCCTGCATCCACTGCGCGCCGGCCTGCGACGCGATGTGCAGGTCGTCGTCGCGCTCGATGCCGTCGACGACCACGTGCGGCGCGAGATGCGAACACAGCGACAGCATGTCGCGCAGGCACTCGCGGCCGAACGCGCCCTCACGCGCGCGGCGCAGCAGGGCGGCATCGAGCTTGACGATGTCCGGCCTGCAGGCCTGGACGGCCGCGAGGTTGTCGGCACCGCTGCCGAAATCGCGGATGGCGATGCGGCAGCCGCGCAGCTGCAGCTGCACGCAGAAGTCCCGTGCGGCCTCGAAGTCGGGCAGCGCCGCGCTGTCGACGATCTCTATCACCAGCCGCGAAGCCAGCGCGGGCTCCTTGTCGAGCACCGCGAGCAGCGAGGCCCACCAGTGATCGACGCGAACGCCCTGCGCCGAGATGCTCACGCCGATGTGCGCGGAAGGCTGCATCCGCAACGCGGCGACGGCATGCCGCATGACCGTGCGGTCGAACGCGCGCGTGAGGCCCAGCCGCTGCAGGCAGGGCATGAACACGTCGGGCTCCAGCAGGCCCTGTTCGCCCCGGCCCGATGCGACGCGCGTGCGGCTCTCGCGGTAGAGCACGGTCGCGGCGCTGCCCGGTTGCACGACCGGCCGCCACGAGAACGTCAGCTCCTCGCCGCGCGTGGCCTCGCTCAGGCGCACGGCCATGTCCATGTCGGCCCGGTAGAGCTGGCGCCAGCCGTCGGCGCGGGTCTCGTGCGCCTCGGGAAAGGGCTGCGCGGTCCACAGTGCCAGTTCGATCTCGGAGGCACCGAGTTGCTCGGGCGGGCATACGTCGATCCAGTCCGCGTGCAGCTGCACCAGCGCGGCGATGCCGCCGGCGCGCACGGGCTCCGCGCCGAGCACCGCGAGCAAGGCCTCGATGGGACGGCTCGCGCGCCGCATCGTGCGGGGAAACTCGCCCGGCGCGCGACCTTCGAAGATCGCGCATTCGAAGGCTTCGTTGTGCCAGAGCAGGAAGCAATCGTCCCGCAGCCTGGCCATGTCGGACGACGCAGACACGACGAAGTTGGCGCAGAGCCGGCGCTGGATCTCCAGGCTTGCGGCCGATGCGAAATCCTGTCCGTACGCTTCCGCGAGGAGCGGAAGGTTCGCGACGAACACGAAGGCGCAGGCCCTGCGCGTCGCCGCACGGCCCACGGGCGCCGCGAAAGCATGCGCGACGCTCGCGGCAGGCTCGGTGCGCGAGTCGTGCAGACACACCCCCGTCGAAGCGCGCGGGGCCCGCACGGCGGGCCGGTGCGCACCTGAGGGCCAGGCGGTCAGTGCTGAGATAGCAGCCATTGCATCCTCGATCCAAAAATCTTCTCGAACCCTGTAAGGGAGGACCGGCCGCTTCTGTCGCGGCAACGGTTCTCCATCTCGCGCAGCGGCGCGAGATAAAAATCGAAATCCGAAAGTCAGCGGACGAACGCAAGCCGCCATGCACGAGCCCTCGCAAGGGCCATCGGCAAGCAGCTGTCGGGTCGCTGAAGGCAGTCGCACGGTTCGCGGCGGATCGCCGCGATGCGCATCACTGCAAGGAGAGCACTAGGAGTCGGGCTTCATGATCGTGGCCTTCGATGTGACGGGGCCACGCGCTCGTGCGGCATGCCCACGAACCGCATCGAGCGGCTCGTACGTTCGGAAGAACGAGGGTATGCAGGTCATCACGTGCAAGCTCCGTAGGACGTTTTTGAAACAAAATGAATACTACGGATTGCAGTAGGTCTTGGCATTCGCTTTCGGATCGCGGATGTGTGCCAGTTCACATTTGTCAGCAGCTGGCACGAAAGACATCGCTACTGCTCCCATCAACATGGGAGGCGCCGGGATCACCGCCCCGGCGCTGCGGGGAGCAATTTAGCTTTTCGCCGGCTCCTGGCGCCATTCCTGCTGGATCAGCGCGAGGCCCTCGCGATACGTGGTCACATCGAAGTCGGGGAACCGGCGCTTGAACTTCGTGGAATCGAAGAGGTTGTCCTGCTCGTAGCGCGGCAGCAGTTCGGCGATCTCGCGCACCCGCCTGGAGAAGAGGCCGGCGGCAAGCAAGGTCCGCTTGCCGATGACCGAGAAGGCGGCATCGCGGCCGAAGACCTCGGCGGCCATGGCGACGAGGCTCCTGTAGGTCTGCCGGTCATCGCAGCAGGGCAGGTGCCAGGTCTGACCGAATGCATCCGGCGTGTTGCCGAGCGTGGCCAGCGCGCGGCTCGCGTCGGGCGTCCAGATGAGCGTGCGCAGCGTGTCGTCGCGCACCGGCACGCGAGGCTTCTTAGCGGCCTTCAGGTTGTCGATGACCAGCGCGTTGGTGAAGCTCTGCGTCTTGCCGGGTCCATAGAACTCCGGAGCCCTTCCGATGAGCACCGGGATGTCGCCTCGCGCCATCTCCTCGAGCACCATGGACGCCATCGCCGCGCGCACGCGGCCCTTGCGCCCCACTGGCGCGAAGGGCGTCTGCTCCGTCTGCAGCCGGTCGTCCTGCGGGTACATGTAGGTGTTGTCGAAGTAGGCGAACTTCGCGCCCGCCGCCCTGCTCGCCTCGAGGGCGTTCTTCAGCATCGCCGAAAACTGCTCTTCCCACAGCCGGGAGTCGGGCGGCAGCCCGGCGGTGAAGTAGACGATGCTGCTGCCCTCGACCGCTTCGGCGGTGCGGCGCGCATCGAGAAGGTCGGCCTGCACCAGCACGTCTGTGTCATTCACCTTGCGTGGATTGCGGCTCACGAGCCTCAGTTCGCGCGTGTATCCGCGGTGCAGTTCACGTGCCAGTTCCACCGCGATCTGGCCGTTCGCACCCAATATCGTCTGCATGCCGTTTCCTCGAATCGCAGCGCCGCATCGCGCTGCATCTGCTGCCTGTGCCGCACCTCGTGCGTATCGGCGCGAGAGTAACCTTGAAGCAAGGTTCAATGTCAAACTGCAGCTTCGCACGGAGCACGGCCCACATGAAGATCGGAGAACTCGCCCAGCAGACAGGCCTTGCGGCTTCCCGCATCCGCTTCTACGAACGCATCGGCCTGCTCAAGGCCGCCGAGCGCCAGGCCAACGGCTACCGCAGCTATCCCGCCGACGCGGTACTGATGCTCCAGTTGATCGCCACCGCGCAGCGAGCGGGCTTCAGCCTCGACGAATTGCGCGCGCTGCTGCCCGGCGATCTCTCGAAGTGGGAACGCGGCACCTTGCTCGACACGCTGCGCCGCAAGGTGGAAGACATCGAGACGCTGCAGGCGCAGCTCGCGAAGAGCAAGGCCCAACTGGTCGAGCTGATGGCGCAGATCGAGGCGAAGCCCGACGACATGAGCTGCGCCGCCAATGCGAGGCGCGTGCTGTCGGAGATGAAGTTGTCCTCCCTGGCAAGCGAGGCAAGGCCCACGAAGACTTCACGCAACGCCTGAGCTGCGAAAGCGCAACCGGACGACTCCCGCCGATCAGAAGGCGTGGCGTATGCCGAAGTCGTAGCCGATCGCGCTGCGCGGCTCCATGCCACCGGTGGTGACGTACGCAGCCTGCGGAAATATCGCCGGCAGGCTCACCACCAGCGGCGTGACGCCCATCACCGTCGGGTTGTTGTGCCCGTTTCGGATGCCGATGCGCGCCACCGTCGCATACAGCGCGGTGCGCCTGGACAGGTTGTGCACGTAGCCCAGCGCCAGCTTGTCGACCGAGGCGTCGCTGTTCGGTAGGCCGTTGCCGTTCTTGAAGTTCACGCGCGCGAACGAAGCGCGGATGACGCCCGGCCCCACCGGCATGTTCACGCCGGCGACGAAGCCGTCGTAACGGTCGGTGGAGCGCGTGCCTAAGAGCCCGGCGTTGTCGCGCGCGTCGCGCACGCTCGACCATTCGCCGAAGACCTTCACCGCGCCGAAGTCGTAGGAGCCGCCGAGGTTCAGGCTCTTGATCTTCTCGCCGGCAGGTGCGGCGCTCACGAGCGTGCTCTCGCCGTAGGCCAGCGCCACGTCGGCCGGGCCGCTGGCCCACCCTACGCGCGCGCCGGCATAGCGCCCGCGCCCGGAGGGGCTGTCGGTCGTGCCGCTCGTCTTCACGTTCTCGTGGAAGGCGTACTGCACCTGGCCGTAGAAGCCGCCGAGCCCCGGCGGCAGGAAGTAGCTGACGGCATTGCTGGTGCGCAGGTAGCTGTCGGTGCCGGCGGAAAGCCCGCCGTTGAGCAGGCCGCCGGTGGCCAGCGCCCGCGAGGCGGCGATGTTGCTGTTGACCACCGCGACCAGGTTGGTGCCCACGCCGTTGACGGAGAAGGGATCGAACACGGCGTCGTTCCAGAACGATGCCGTGTAGTCGCGGCCCAGCCGCAACTCGCCGAAGGGCCCCGACAGGCTGAGCGTGGAGCGGCGACCGAAGTTCGCGATGCCGCCGCCCGTGTCGTTGGCCAGCGGCGCTTCCAGCCAGAAGCCCGCCGCGAGGCCGCCGCCCAGGTCCTCGGTGCCGCGAAAGCCCAGCCGGCTCGACGCATAGCCCGAAGGCGACAGCACCGTCTGGCTCTGCGTCACCTGCCGGGCCGGTGTGCCGCCCCAGGACCGGCTCTTCGTGCTGTAGTGGCTGACGCCGGCGTCCATCACGCCGAACACGGTGAGCGACGATTGCGCCGCGGCGCCGCCGGAGACAGCAAGCACGGACAGCAGCAGCATTGTTCTTTTCATGGACATGTTCTCCTCACGTGGACCAGGTGGATCGCGACAGGCGCGATGAAGCGCCCCGGTGCTTCGAGAGCACCAGGGCATCGGGGGACTTCGGTATCAGGGGCTTGAGCGGATCAGGGAATCAGGACGGTCGATCCGGTCGTCCTGCGGGACTCGAGCGCGCGATGCGCCTGCGCAGCGTCGGCGAGCGCGAAGCTCTGCTGCGGTTCGCTGACGATGCGCCCGGCCAGCACATGGTCGAACAGCTCGCGAGCCATGTCGAGCATGTGGGCGCGCGGGTGGATGTAGTGCACCATCGCCGGCCGCGTCATCCAGATGGAGCCCTTGGCCGCGAGCAGCTGCGAGTCGACCACCACGGAGCCCGACGAAGTGCCGTTGCTCACCAGCGTGCCGCGCGGCTGCAGGCAGTCGAGCGAATCCATCAGCGTGTCCTTTCCCACCGAGTCGTAGACCACCGGCACGCCACGGCCCTCGGTGATCTCGCGCACGCGCTGGACGATGTTCTCGCGCGAGGTCACGATGGTGTGCGCGCAACCGTTGGCCCGGGCGAGCGCCGCCTTCTCGTCGCTGCTGACGGTGCCGATCATCGTCACGCCCAGCGCGCGCGCCCACTGGCAGGCGATCAGGCCCACGCCGCCGGCGGCCGCGTGGTACAGGATGGTCTCGCCGCCCTCGAGCGGATAGACCTGGCGGAACAGGTACTGCGCCGTCATGCCCTTCATCATCAGCGTGGCGGCGGTGCGGTCGGAGATGCCATCCGGCAGCGGTATCAGCACGTCGGCCGGCATCACGCGGGCCTGCGAATAGGCGCCCTGCGGGCCGAGGAGATAGCCGACGCGATCGCCGGGCCTGACCTCCGTCACGCCCGGCCCGACAGCCTCCACCACGCCGACCGCGTCGGACCCCAGCCCGTTGGGCAGCGCCAGCGGATAGCGGCCGGTGCGGAAGTAGATGTCGATGAAGTTGACCGCGATGAAGCTGTGGCGCACGCGTGCCTCGCCGGGCCCGGGGTCCGCGACCTCGACGTCCTCGAGCTTCAGCACTTCGGGCCCGCCCGTCTCGTGGAAGCGGATGGCCTTGACCATGTGATCTCTCCTCGTTTTGCTGTTTGTCGGCACTGAGCCCCTGCTCAGTTCAGCCTGATGTCGTAGCTCTTGACGATCCCGGCGTTGCGGGTGAACTCTTCCTGCAGCTCGACCTGCGCCTGCGCGGGCGTGCGCTCCGCCATCGGTTCGAAGCCGGCGTTGGAGGCGCTCGCGCGCACCGCCGGGTTGGCCGCGACCTTCTGCAGCACCGCATGGATCTTCTCGACCAGCGGTGCCGGCATCTGCGAGGAGGCGATCACGCCGGTCCAGTTGCCGAAGTCCAGCGCCGGATAGCCCAGCTCCGCGAAGGTGGGCACGCCGGGAAACTCCGGCAGGCGGGCCTTGCTCGCGACAGCCAGCAGCCGCACCTTGCCCGCGGCGATCAGCGGCCTGGAGGTGACCGCACCGTCGAACATCAGCGGCACCTGCCCGCCCATCACCTGGGCCAGCGCCGGAGCGGAGCCCGGATACGGAACGTGCTGCATGTCCAGCCCCGCCGCCTTGTTCAGGATGGCACCGGCGTACTGCGACGCCGTGCCCGCGCTGTAGGAGGCATAGGACAGCTGGCCCGGATGGGCCTTCGCGTAGGCGATGGCCTCTTTCGCGTCCTTCGCGGGAAACTGCGTCGAAGCGATGAAGAGCATCGACGAGCGCGCGATCAGCGCGACGGGCTTCACGTCCTTCAGCGGATCGAAGCCACCCTTGAGCACGTGCGGCACCTCGGTGAGCACGTTGCTGGCGGTCATCATCAGCGTCTGGCCGTCGGCCGGCTGCGACAGCAGGTACTTGACGGCAATGGCCCCGCCGGCGCCCGGCTTGTTCTCGACCACCACCGGCTGGCCGATGTCGCGCGAGAGCTGGTCGCTCACGATGCGCGCGAGCACGTCGATGGTCCCGCCCGGCGGCGCGGGAACGATCATCTTCACCGGCTTGTCGGTGTATGCGGATGCCCACGGCGAGCCCAGCGCGGTAGTGGCGGCGACGAGCATGGCAGCAAGAAGAGAAAGACGCGGCATGGCTGCTCCGGTGATCGGTGAAATCGGGGAATCCGGGGGTTCCGGGGATTCAGGCCGCCTTGCGCAGGAAGCCCTGCTGGCCGCCGTTGCGGTTGGGCGCGAAGCCGTTGGCCAGCAGCGTCTCTTCCACGGAGTCGTAGAACACGCCGATCTTCGAGATCTCGCGCGCCTGCTGCGCCGTGGCGATCGGGCGGCCGAACTCGCGCGAGATGCGCACCAGCTGCTCGACCTGCGCCGCCGTGCCGATCTTGGCCGTGCGCGACTGGTTCCACAGGTTGTCCTCGGTGCCGCAGCGCACGTGCAGGCCCATGGCGATGCCCATCATGTTCACGGGCAGCACGTTGAGCACCGAGCTCTCCACCGTGAGCACCGCGCCGTCGGGCACGGCGCGCACGAAATTGGCGAGGCTGTAGATGTTCGGCGCGTCCATGCCGCCGCCGATGGCCACCCAGTTCATCACCAGCGGGCCCTTGTAGATGCCCCGGCGCATGAGCCGCTCGACCGACTCGAAGCTGTTGATGTTGTAGCACTGGAAGGCGCTCTGGATGCCCGCGGCCGTGAGACGGCGGATATGCTCCTCGGCCCACCCCGGCTGCGCCGGCACCGTCATTTCCTTGTATGCGTTGAAGACCGCCGGGTCTTCCATCGAGGTGCCGCGGATGTCCCGTGCATCGAACTGCTCGAGGATGTTCATCTGCGAGGTGTTGATGGTCACCGTGACCTGGTCGGGCTTCGGATCGAGTTCGGCCAGCATGTGGCGCGTGTCGTCCGAGAGCCACTTGGCAGCCGCGCCTTCGGTCTCCGGCGCGAAGCTGATGGAGCCGCCCACCTGGATGATCATCTCGGGCACGCGCGCACGCACGCCGGCGATCAGCTCGTTGAACTTCGACAGCCGCTTGCTGCCCTTGCCGTCGAGCTCGCGCACATGCAGGTGCAGCACGGTGGCGCCGGCGTTGTAGCAGTCCACCGCCTTCTGGATCTGCTCTTCCATCGTCACGGCGATCTCGCCGGGAAAGTCCGAGGGCAGCCATGAGGGCGCGTAGGGGGCGGCGGTGATGATCAGCGGTTGCTGGTTTTCGGGGAACAGGTGACCGTCGAGGAAGTTCATCGGGAGCTCCGTGGGAAATGTGGAAGAAGAAAAAGAAGAAGCGCGAGGATCAGAAGGTCGGCGTGCCGACGATGCCGGCGCGCTCCATCTTTCGGTGGCACGGCGGGTAGTCCATCACCGCGTAGTGCTGCGTGGCGCGGTTGTCCCAGATCGCCACGCTGTCGGGCTGCCAGCGCCAGCGCACCTGGTACTCGGGGATCGCGGCCTGGCTGATGAGGTACTGCAGCAGCGACGAGGCGCCCTGCGTGAAGTCCTGGCCGTATCGCACGTTGGCCGGCGTATGGAAGTTGGTGAAGTGCGTGGTGAATCCGTTGACGAACAGCACCCGCTCGCCGGTCTCGGGATGAGTGCGAACCACGGGGTGCTCCGCATCCGGGTACTGGGCCTTGAGCGCCAGGCGCTTCTCGATCGGCATCGCCGCGCCGAAGGTGCATTCGATGCTGTGCCGGGCGCGCAGCGGCTCGATCAGCTCCTTCACATGCCCGGGCAGCCGTTCGTAGGCCATCGCCATGTTGGCCCACATGGTGTCGCCGCCCACGGGCGGGCATTCGACGCAGCGCAGCACGCAACCCATCGGGGGCGCCTCGCGCCAGGTGGCATCGGTGTGCCAGCTGTTCTCGTAGCGGTCGTTGGGCGCGTCGGGCGTCTTGTAGATGCGCACCAGGCCCGGATGCTCCGGATCGCTGCCGGCGACGGGATGGTCTTCGAGCTCGCCGAAGCGCCGCGCGAAGGCCACGTGCTGCGCCCGGCTGATCTTCTGGTCGCGCAGGAACAGCACCTTGTGCCGCAGCAGCAGCGCCTTGATCTCCGCGAACAGGTCGTCATCCCGTGCCGCATCGGCGAGGCTGACTCCGACGAGTTGGGCGCCGATGGCGCAGGTCAGTGGTTCGATCCGCATGTCTTGTCTCCATGTGGGCCGGCGGCAATCCACGGCCTGGTCCGCGGAAAGTCTTGTCGTCGTGCGTTTCTTTTTTCTTGCCTGCCCTTGCTCCAGGGTCAGTGCATGAAGGGAACTGTAGGAGTGCAAGTGCCGCGGCGCTTTGCATTTCGTGCCATTCGCTTTGCATTTGATGCCAGAATTCCCCGCACTTGAGCACTTGTGAAAGGCCCGGCATGACGGCTCTGGTGCGCGCGGCGGCACTGACGAACTTCCCGGAGGTGGCGCAGGAACTCGGCTACGACCCGGGCGTGGCATTGCGCAGGGCCGGGCTTCGCGCGCAGCTCGTCAGGGAGCCCGACCAGCTCGTCGAGGCCGATCGCGTGGCGCGCCTGCTGGAGGACGCGGCGAGCCAGACGGGCTGCGAATCTTTCGGGCTGCGCATCGCGGCGCGGCGCCAGCTGTCGAACTTCGGCATGGTCAGCCTGCTGCTCATGCACCAGCCGACGCTGCGGCAGGTGCTGCTCACGCTGATCGAGCACCTTCACCTGCTCAACGAGAGGCTGGCCATCCAGGTCGAGGACGTCGGCAGCATGGTCGTGCTGCGCGAGGAGCTGGCCTTGTCGGAGCCCGCGCGGCAGTCCATCGAACTGGCGATCGGCGTGCTCTACCGGATGTGCGAGGCGCTGCTCGGGGACAGGTGGCAGCCGGCCAGCGTGAGCTTCGCGCACGAGCCGCCCGCCGACCCCGCCTTTCACCGCCGCTTCTTCAGATGCCGCATCGAGTTCGACGGCGGCTTCAACGGGCTGGTGTGCCGCGCGGCGGACCTGGACGTGCCCAACCCGGGGGCCGACCCCGTGCTCGCCGCCTACGCGCGCAAGCTGATCGCGACGCTCCCCGACGATCGCCAGCGCTCGATCGACCAGGAAGTGCGCAAGGCCATCTACCTCATGCTCCCGGCGGGACGCGCCACCTGCAAGTCGGTGGCGCTGGGCCTGGGAATGAGCATGCGCACGCTGCAGCGCGAACTCGATGAGCGCAAGCTGACCTTCAAGCAGCTGCTCAACGACGTCCGGCAGGAACTCGCCCGCCGCTATGTGGCCAACAGCCGCTACAGCCTGGGCGAGGTGGCCGCGCTGCTGGGCTACAGCACGCACAGCGCATTCACGCGATGGTTCGGTGCGCAGTTCGGTTGTTCGCCGGAGGCCTGGCGCGGCAGCCGCGTGGATTCGCTTGCGCCTCGCACTACTCGGGCCGTGCAATCACGCGCCAGAAAAAACGGGAACAGGGCAACCGGGTGAGTGCGTTGCGCCCGAGACCTGGCGCTTCAACCCGCTTGAAGAGACTGCACGAGGCGCACCACGTCGAACTGCCGACGACAGCCGGTCTTGCGCATCAGGTTCTTGAGATGGCTGCGCGCGGTGTGCATCGTGCAACGCTGCAGAGCCGCGAAATCGAACACCGTCTTCCCGGCGGCGAGGCTTGCCGCGAGCCTGGCTTCCGTCGCCGTCAGCCCCAGTTGGTCGGCGATCACGTGCGACGCCGCGAAGGACGCGGACTGCGAGGCCACGATGAAGACCAGTGCCAGCGGGACCGAGCGAGGCGATGCGAGAGGATGGCTGGCCTTCAAGGGAAGAACCGAGACCTGCAACGGCGGTCCTTCCCCGGACCGCATGCGGAACCCGCCGCCGATGGTCGAGCTCCGCCCCGGAACGCACACGTTTCGCACGAGCTCCTCCAGCCGGGCCTGCGCGTCCTCCTCCAGGAATTGCCAGTATCCGCACAGCATGCGACACGGGCCCGGAGATGCGCAGAGACTGTGTGCAAGACGGTTGACGTACTTCACGCGGCAATGCGGATCGAGCACCGCGATGGCCTGGGGCAGGCTTTCCAGCGCCGACAGCCCGATGGCCGCATGGTTCGCGAGTTGCCCCGCGTGATCGACGGGGATGTGAGCGGGAGTCTGCCGTGACATGAACCTTGGAGCGGAATACCTGAACGAACGGTGATCCTAGGAGAGCAGCTTCGGGTGCGCATTGGACCAAAGTCCAATGCGCCGCACGCCGGCCCTGCATAGCATGGAAGACCGATCGCTCCTCCACCACCGCACCAGAGGGTCTTCTCTTCATGCTCGACATTCCACAAACAGCATTCGATGCGCTGGGCAAGAGCCTCGCCCAGTACTACGAGAAGGAAATGGCAGCGGGCGTGCGCATGCTCCTGGACCGCATGCGCACCAAGGACTGGGGCGTAGTGAGCGCGGCCGTCGTCCAGAAGACCGACTTCGTCGAGCGGAGCTGGGACGCCTTTCGCGCAAAGTCCAACGACAGCTTCAGCGTTCCGTTCAAGAAGAAGCTGACCATGCTGCTGGGCGAGTACTGCGGCAACACCGCCGACATGCAGAAGCTGGTGCTCAAGGGCGTTGCCGCGGTGGCCAAGGCGGGACTGGGCGCCATCCCGGTGCCCGGTGCCAAATACCTCAAGCAGGTGGTGACCGGCGGCGTCAAGATAGGAACGCTGCTCGTGGGCCAGGCCGAAGGCGGCATCGACACCTACCTGCACGGCAAGAGCATCCGCGAGGCCGACGCCGTGATTTCCGCGCGCGGCAACAAGGACACCGCGCCGCTCTTTCGCGACGACCGCGATGCAATGGCAGCGGCGGAGGCGGCCATGGCCCAGTACAAGCACATCGCCAACCTGATCAATTCGATGCCGGACCAGATCACCGGCCTGAACGACGCAGTGCTCTACCCTGGCGTGGCGGCCAAGGTGCGCATGGCCGCGTCCGACCTGCGCCAGCAGCTCATCAGGATCAACGCCTTCGTGGAAGACATGCAGAAGCGCTCCGAGCGCATCGCGGAGCTGATGCACTCGGACACCGACCAGATCTCCGAGCGCATGGTCGACATCGCCAAGGACGTGGTGTTCAACGCGTATCACACGGCCCGCGCGGATGCGCGGCAGGCATTGATGGGGATGGGCCCCAAGGGCAAGCCTTACCAGGCAGGCAGCCGGCCGGTGCTCAAGCCGCTGCTGCCCGGCGAGGGCGGCGCGACGCAGCTGGCCAATCTGGTCGCCTATGCGCTGGCGCTGGGTAACTACGACGCGCTGGAGATTTCGCAGCCGACGCTGGTGTCTTCTTCCAACCCGGCGGTGCAGATCGGGCGGGGGCGCAGCAATGCGGTGGCGGCTGTTGGAGGACAGTTGCCGCGTATTCCGCCGCCGGTGCTGCCTCGGCCGTGGTGATGGGGGCGGCATTCGCCCTTTTGCTCCCTGCTTTCACCGAGCAACTAGCGAGTGCTTCAGCAATGAAAAAGTCCCATCGCAGAGACTGCGCGGGATTTTCAAAAATTTGCAGAGATTGATTCTGGCGAAGAGTGTGGCCGCAATTTACTTAGGCTTTATGCGGGCTTTGCGGAATTTTCATCCCTATCCCCCGCCCCCTTCTCACTATCGAGCCGCCTCGTTCCTCAGATGCAGCACCGGCGGAAAACGAAGTTTCGCTACCATCTCTTGCAACAAATGAGGAGAAAGAGTGGCCGAATCGTTTAACTGGACATGCCCGACGTGCGGTGCGCATACAACTATCACTGATCCGAACGCAGATTCGGGCTCCATGTCGATCTACGCTGAAGCTACCCCCAAGCAAAGAGGTATCCGACTCTTCTACAGCCTGATCGAATGCCCCAATAAAAAGTGCGGTTCGCCACAATTCACTGTAGATGTGTATTACGGAACCAAGGCTACCAGTGGATACAGAAGCGTCGCCCCAGATGAGAAGCGACGTGTGGGTATCGGACACTTCACCTTTGCGCCTGCCACCGCCCAGCCTTTGTCCGCACATGTTCCTGCCGGCGTTGTGAACGACTACAACGAGGCGTACTTGATTGCGCGTCTGAGCCCGAAGGCCTCGGCCACGCTTGCACGCCGAGCGTTGCAGGGCATGGTCCGGGACTTCTTTCAAGTTGTCGGAAAGCGCACTCTCCACGCCGAGCTAGAGGCGATCAAGGACAGATGTGACCCCGCCCTTTACGATGCCATGATGGCGGTCAAGAGCGTCGGAAACATCGGCGCGCATCCGGAGCAGGACATCAGTCTGATCGTTGATGTCGAACTTGGCGAGGCGGAGACGCTCCTCGAACTAATTCATTTGCTTGATCGCGAGTGGTATGTAGCCCGAGCAGATCGCTTGGAGCGCATTGCCAAAATAAACGCTCTTGCTGCGAACAAGGCCGCGGCTGGCGCCGGCTCCCCCCAAGCACAAGCCGCACCTCCCTCTGCCTCGCCATAGCCCAGCACGCCGGCGGTTGGCACTAAGAGGCTGCTTTTCCTTCTCCACCCACCACTTCGCTAGCAATTACGTACCTTTCAAGCTCATCTTTCGCTTTAGGATCGTCAGTTCGTTGATACAGGTGATCATGAAAACGCCAAGGCCCGAAACGCCGCGCGAGCGATTGCTACGTGAGGCGCGCGATTTCTCAGACGGATGGACGTGGAGCCGCTTCTTGAGCGATTGGCGTGAACGACTGAGCGACTTTGGTGTTGATGCCACACCAATTTTTCGCGAGGTGATCGTGCGGGATCCTGCAAATTCGAGTCATCGAGAATCCGCGCTCTCGTGGTGGCCGGCCAAGGGCTTTGATGAGCTGCGCGCACGCATTCACCAACACTTTGAACACTACCCGGGCACGGTCGGACCAGTTCATCCGCAGCAAAACATGCGGCGGGGCGAGCTAGACACACTTACTCATCTGTGGACTGTCAAAGACGCCCCGGACAAAGTCGCTGCTGTCTTGATTTCTGCATCGCTCTTCTCTCGCTTCGAGAGTCGCAGGGCTCTCAAGCCTGAGAGATGGCCGCACTGGCTGAGCGTCGAGAGCCTTCAAGAATGGGCCTATGCCTGCTGGCGGGAGCCGGGTACTCAATGGGGATGGCACTACGCATGTACGTCTGTGCTGCCCTATGAAAGCCCCGACTATATCTACACCATCGACAGCATGGCTGCGCTCGCGCGGTATATCGCAGAAGAGCATGCCGCATTGCTATTGCAGTATCGCCCGGTGATCATCAACTACATGGCCGACTCCAAGCCGACCCTACGCGCGATCTGACAATTCCCGGGGCCGGAATCGAACCGGTATGCCTAACGCTGGAGGATTCAGAGCCCCTCAAGCGCTTCGCGTGGAGCAGGCCTTAGGCATCTTGTCCATACCAAAAACGAGCGAGAGGGTACGCCCTCTTCAGACGCCCGCTTGCCGAGTCGACGATCTTCTCGCGCGATTTTGCGCAGAGGAGACATCATGGCCTTGTACAAGTACGGCAATCACCTGACGCAATCTCAGCACGTAAATTTTGATACTGATAGAGCACCAGGTACCGCTGCACCTGACGCGGGGATATACCGCTGTACAGGTTGCGGCGACGAGATCGGGATTGCAAAAGATCACACGTTGCCGCCCCAAAACCACCATCAGCACCAAAACAACAGCCCTGTACGTTGGCGGCTACTTGTCGCAGCCGTACAAGTCTGACTTCCGCCCTTAAGTTGATCGGTTTGAAACGTGAGAATCAGGTCGCGTTTCAAGCCGCCAGCAGCGAAGGCGACGTAGAGCGCGGTGAGGCCACCCTCAGCACCGCGCTCCGTGCGACCTAGCGCCTGCGAGATAAGGTTCGCGCGCTCAATCGAGTGCAAGTTGCTAGTGAAAAGAGTCAGCTCCTCGCTTGGAAAGTATCGGCCTCGCTTCGAACAAGGGAGGCTTTCGAGCGGGAATACCTGTGCCTCAAACTGCGCGCAATGTTGCCCATACGTCCGCACATTGACCTAAGTGGTCTGGTCACCTCCTACGAGTTCGACTAAGTCGTTTCCCAGCAGTTGCCCCAGGCCAGTTTCCGGGCTTGCACAAGGGTCACATCGGGAAAGCCTCCGAGCCTCATGCTCGGGTCTTGAGGGCGACAGTTGTTCGCAGCCCTCGCGCATGCCCCCCGGAATCGCCCACCTTCAGCTTGAGACCGGCCACGTCGCCAACCGCATGCTTCCTTCGCTTCGTCAGCCAGTTGATTTGGAGGGCGTCGAGTTCTGCCGCTTTCTTGGGCGTATCGTCCTCTCCAGTGCCCTTGCCACCAAAAACTAGGGAGTCATACGAGACGAAAGAACAACCTAGAACGGATGTTCTGGGCTGTTCCAAAGGGGAGCGTGAATTTCAGAGACGGAGCGGTCCGCTTCGGGACGCCCTGCTAGCGGAGAGTGTGAGATTCGAACTCACGGACGCTTTCACGTCGGCAGTTTTCAAGACTGCTGGTTTAAACCACTCACCCAACTCTCCGAAGCCTGCAATTTTAAGCCGACCGCGCGGCCCTACTCCTCGTCGGGCAGAAACATCGCCTGCAGGTCGCTCAGGAAGTCCAGTCCGCGCTCTGTCGGCCATACGCGGAACAGGTCGCGCGCCACGAGTCCCTTGCGCTCCGCCTCCTCGAGGCCGCGCTGGATCGAGGTCATCGCCAGCCCGGTGCGCTCGCTGAACTGCGGCAGCGTGAAGCCCTGCCTCAATCGCAGCGCATTGAGCATGAACTCGAACGGCAGGTCTGCCAGCGCCACTTCGTCGCTCTGCGACACCGCCGCGCCAGCGCGGGCGTTGTCCATGTACAGGCGCGGCTCGCGAAAGCGCACCTGGCGCACGATGCGGTGCGCAAAGCTCAGCTTGCTGTGCGCGCCCGCGCCGATGCCGAGGTAGTCGCCGAACTGCCAGTAATTGAGGTTGTGCGCGCACTGATGCCCCTCGCGCGCATAGGCCGACACCTCGTAGCGCGACATGCCCTTGGCGCCGGTGCGCTCGGTGATGCGGTCGAGCATGGCGTAGGCGATGTCGTCCTCGGGCAGCGTGGGCGGGAACTTGGCGAACCAGGTGTTGGGCTCGATGGTCAGGTGGTACACCGAGAGGTGCGGCGGCGCGAGCGCCAGCGCCTGCGACAGGTCGGCGTCGAGGCCTTCCAGGGTCTGGCCCGGCAGGGCGTACATCAGGTCGAGGTTGAAGGTGTCGAAGGTGGCGGCGGCCTCTTCGAGCGCTGCAACGGCCTGCGCGCGGTCGTGCACGCGGCCGAGGGCCTTCAGGTGTTCGTCGTTGAAGCTCTGCACGCCCACCGACAGGCGCGTGACGCCGGCGGAACGGTAGGCGCGGAAGCGGTTGCGTTCGAAGGTGCCGGGGTTGGCCTCGAGCGTGATCTCGCAGTCGGGCGCGAGCTTCAGGCGCGCGCGCATGTCGCCCAGCAGGCGGTCGATGGCCTGCGGGGAGAACAGGCTGGGCGTGCCGCCACCGATGAAGATGGTGTGGACGGTGCGACCCCAGATGAGCGGCAGCGCGGCGTCGAGGTCTGCCACGAGCGCGTCGATGTACGCCGCTTCGGGAATGCCGTCGATGTCCGCCTCGCTGGTCGCGCGCCATTCGTGCGAGTTGAAGTCGCAGTACGGGCACTTGCGCAGGCACCACGGCAGGTGGATGTACAGCGACAGCGGCGGCAGCGCGCTGAGCTGCAGCGGACCGGGCCGCATCCAGTGCAGCACGTCGTTGGCCTGCGGCGCGCCGACGGAGTGCGCCGGCTGGATCGGGAAGGTGGTGGCCATCAGGACTGCAGCCAGCGCTCACGCATCAGCGCCAGCATGGCTTGCGCCGCGCGGCCGCGGTGGCTGTTCGCGTTCTTCACTTCGGGCGGCAGCTGCGCGAAGGTCTTGCCGAAGGCCGGCAGATACATGACGGGGTCGAAGCCGAAGCCGTTGTCGCCGACGGGCGCGGGCGCGATCTCGCCGACCACGCGGCCGACGGCGATGAGCGGCTCGGGGTCGTCATGGCTGCGCAGGGCGACCAGCGTGCTCACCAGTGCCGCACGGCGATTCGCCACGCCGTCCAGCTGCTCGAGCAGCGCCTTCACGTTGTTGGCATCGCCCTTGGCGTAGCCGAACTGCGTGGCGTAGTAGGCGGTGTCGACGCCCGGCAAGCCGCCGAAGGCATCAACGCACAGGCCCGCGTCGTCGGCCATGGCTGGCAGGCCGGTGGCGGCGCTGGCATGGCGCGCCTTGGTCAGCGCGTTCTCGACGAAGGTACGGAAGGGCTCCTCGGCCTCGCCCACGCCCAGCGCCGATTGCGGAACGAGGGTGACGGCCAGCTCCGCGAAGAGCTGCTGGAGCTCGGCGAGCTTGCCCGCGTTGTTGGAGGCCAGGACCAGCTTCATGGATCAGCTCGCGAGCAATGCCTGCTTCTGCAGGGTCACGAGCTCGCCGATGCCCTTCTCGGCCAGGCCGAGCAGGATGTTCATTTCCTCGCGCGTGAAGGCCACGCCTTCGGCGGTGCCCTGCACTTCGACGAAGTGACCGGCGCCGGTCATGACGACGTTCATGTCGGTGTCGCAGGCCGAGTCCTCGGTGTATTCGAGGTCGAGCAGCGGCGTGCCTTCGACGATGCCGACCGAGATGGCGGCCACGTGGCCCTTGATGGGCGAGGCGGCCAGGGCGCCGGAGGCGATCAGCTTGTCGACGGCGTCCTGCGCGGCGACGAAGGCGCCGGTGATGGCCGCGGTGCGCGTGCCGCCGTCGGCCTGCAGCACGTCGCAGTCGAGGTGGATGGTGCGTTCGCCGAGCGCGGCGAGATCGAACACGGCGCGCATCGAGCGGCCGATGAGGCGCTGGATTTCCTGCGTGCGACCGGTCTGCTTGCCCTTGGCTGCCTCCCGGCTGCTGCGGGTGTGCGTGGCGCGCGGCAGCATGCCGTATTCGGCCGTGACCCAGCCTTCGCCGCTGCCCTTCTTGTGCGGCGGAACCTTCTCCTCGACGGAGGCGGTGCACAGCACGCGGGTCTGGCCGAACTCGATGAGCACCGAGCCCTCGGCATGGATGGTGAAGCCGCGGGTGATGCGCACCGGGCGCAGCTGGTCGGCGGCGCGGCCGCCGCTTCGTGTGAAAGCAGTCATTGTCGAATCCAAAAAAGAAAAAAAGGGGCGGCCGCTGTCGCGCGGCCTGTTCAGCTAGCTCTTGCGCGCGGCCGATCGGCGGATGGCTTCGTTGATCTCGGCGATGGAACGCTCGATGGCGTCTTCGTCGAGATCATCGATCTCGTTGTCCGCGGGCATGCCGGCCTGGATGGTCGAGGCGAACACGCCGTCCTCGATGGTTTCGGTGGAAACGCCGCTGCGGTCGTCCGCGCTGTCGGGCATTTCCCATTCGAGCGCGATGAGCGTGACGTTGTCGCTGTGGCTGCCGCCCTTGCGCAGGGCCATCTCGGCGAGGTCGGGGGCGGCGTCGGACACGGGCTTGCCGGAGGAAAGCGTGTGCACGATCAGCTCGTCGTCGAGCACGCCCCAGACGCCGTCGGAGCACAGCATGATGCGGTCGCCGCGCTGCAGCTGCAGCGGCGCCGAGACGTCGAAGAGCGGCGTGGTCGGCGAGCCGAGGCAGGTCAGCAGCAGGTTGCGGTTGACGGGCATGTCGGAGCCGTGCGGCTTGGGTCGCTCGGCGTGCGAATGGTCGCGCGTGCGCACCAGCAGGCGGCCGTCGCGCACGACGTACAGGCGCGAGTCGCCGCAGTGCATCCATGTGGCGGCGTTGCCCTGGAGCACCGCCGCGACGACGGTGGTGCGCGGGGTGTCGAGCATGGCCTTGTGGCTCGCGTAGCGCATGATCTGCTGGTGCGCAGCCATGGCCGATTCGGCCAGGAACGACTTCACGTCCTTCACCGTGGGGCGCGCCTCGCGCTGGAACAGCGCGGCGATGGTCTGCAGCGCGAGCTGCGCCGCCACTTCGCCTTCCGGGTGGCCGCCCATACCGTCGGCGAGCACGAACAACCCCGATTCCCGCGTGTAGCAATAGCCCATGCGGTCTTCGTTCTTGAGACGCCCGCCCTTGCGGCTGACCTGGAAGACGGAGAATTTCATGATGTCATGCAGGGCGCGTGGTGGGCGCGGCAGCCTTGGGCAGGCCCTTCTTGTCGAAGGAACGGATGTTGTCGATCGACAGGCGCACCTTCTCGCCCACCGTGAGCTTCGTATAGCGGCGCTCGCCCTCGCGGCTGAGCTCCTTCTGCAGCGCGAAGACCGACTGCGGACGCGACAGCGGATCGAGCGACATGCACCACTCGACCACCTCGATCAGGTTGTCGGAGTACACGCCGCGAAGGCGCGACAGCGACAGGCTGAGGCGGTCCTTCTCGATGCGCCGGGGCGCGTCGTTGGGCGGGTAGCCCTGCATGCAGGCGTAGATGCAGGCGCCGATGGCATAGATGTCGGTCCAGGGGCCCATGGACGAATCGCGCCGGTACATCTCGGGGGCTGCGAAGCCAGGGGTGTACATCGGGCGGATGAAGATGCCTTCCTTGCTGAGCACTTCGCGCGCGGCGCCGAAGTCGATCAGCACGGCACGGTCGTCGTCGGTAACGAAGATGTTGGCCGGCTTGATGTCCAGGTGCAGCATCTTGTACTGGTGGACGATGCGCAGGCCGCGCAGGATCTCGTCGAAAAGCGAGCGGATGGTCGACTCGCGGAACACCTTCTGCTTCTTCAGGTCGCGCGCCGTGACCACGAAATCCTGCAGGGTCGCGCCCTCCAGGTAGTTCATGACCATGTAGACGGTCTCGTTCTCGCGGAAGAAGTTGAGCACGCTCACCACCGATGCGTGCGAGATCTGCGCCAGGGAGCGCCCCTCCTCGAAGAAGCTCTTGAGGCCCAGCCGGTAGAGCGAAAGCTTCTCGGGCGGCACCTGCGGAGCAAGCTCGCCCGGCCCCCGGGTGGCGAGCGACGACGGCAGATATTCCTTGATGGCAACCTGCTGTCCGCTGGAATCGATGGCGAGGTAGACGACACCGAAACCGCCCGCGGAAAGCCGGCGTACAACGCGGTAACCACCAATGACCGTATCGGGCGGCAGGGGCGTAGGCTTGACCTTTGACATAATCCGGGAGTTTCGCCCGAAGGCGATGGTGCGGCAAGCGAACGCGGTGCCGACGCCTCGGTGCATGCAAGCAAAACCACAGTGAGGCGCAATGCCAGTTTACAGCATGACCGGCTACGCCAGCGGCCAGAACGGCCCCGCAGGCAGCCACTCCGAAGCCGAAGCACGGCCTTCCGCCGCGGGCCGGCTCGGGGTTGAAATCCGCTCGGTCAACAGCCGCTTCCTCGATCTCACCTTCAAGCTGCCGGAGGAACTCCGCCAGCACGAAACCGCGCTGCGCGAGCTGCTCACGGGCAAGCTCAAGCGCGGAAAGGTCGAAGTTCGGGCCGCCATCGAAAGTGCGGCCCAGGGAGGCGTTGTCGAGCCCTCCGTCAAGCTGCTGCAGCGGCTCAACGGCGTGCAGGACAGCATCAAGGCATGGCTGCCCAGCGCACGGGAGCTCAGCGTGGCCGACGTGCTGCGCCTGGCCGGCGGCGACAGCGCCACCCGAGGCGACTGGGGCCCCGACCTGCTCGAAGTGACGGGCAAGGCGCTCGAAGGCCTGGTGTCGGCCCGCCAGCGCGAAGGCGCGCGGCTGGCAAAGATGCTCGAAGACCATCTCGCCCAGTTGCGCACCCTGGTGCAGCAGGCCGGCCCGCTGGTGCCCCAGCTGGTCGAGCAGCAGCGCACCCGCTTCCTGGAGCGCTGGCAGGAGGCCATGGGCCTGACCTCCGGCACGGGCGGCACGCTGCCCGAAGCCGCCCAGGACCGCGCGCTGACCGAAGCCACCGCCTTCGCGATCCGCATCGACGTGGCCGAGGAACTCACCCGGCTGAACTCGCATCTGGACGAGATCGAGCGGCTGCTCAAGAAGGGCGGCGAGATCGGCAAGCGCCTCGATTTCCTGATCCAGGAGCTTCACCGCGAGGCCAACACCCTGGGCTCGAAGTCGGCGGCACTGGAGCTCACGCGCATCGGCGTGGACATGAAGGTCCTGATCGAGCAGATGCGCGAGCAGGTCCAGAACATCGAATGACGACGAAGACGAGCGAAAGAATGGATTACCCCGGCAATATCTTCGTGGTGGCGGCGCCCAGCGGCGCGGGCAAATCGAGCCTGGTCAAGGCGCTGATGGAACTCGATTCGGCGGTCCAGCCCTCGGTTTCCCACACCACCCGGTCGCCCCGCGGGCAGGAAAAGCACGGCCGCGAGTACTTCTTCGCCTCGCCGACGGAGTTCGACGCGATGATCGCGGCCGACGGCTTCGTGGAATGGGCCCATGTGCACGGCCACCGCTACGGCACCTCCAAGAAGGCCGTCGAAGACCGCATCGCCCAGGGGGCCGACGTCATCCTCGAGATCGACTTCCAGGGCGCGCTGCAGATCCGCAAGACCTTTGCCAACGCGGTCATGATCTTCATCCTGCCGCCCAGCTGGGAAGAACTGCGCTCCCGGCTCGAACGGCGTGGGGAAGACAGCGCCTCGGTCATCGAACTGCGCCTGAAGAACGCCGCCGAAGAGATGGCCCAGGCGGGACAATTCGACTTCGTTATAATCAACGAGTTATTTGAGCGGGCACTTTTCGATCTCAAGGCGATTGTCCACGCTCAGCGGCTCCGGTATTCCGCGCAGCGCCGAGCGCGTGCCGACACCTTCGCCGCACTGAACATCCCCTGATTTCCGAGCCCACCCGCTCCCAGACCGACCGAAAGATCCTCATCATGGCCCGCATCACCGTCGAAGATTGTCTCGTCAACATTCCGAACCGCTTCCAGCTCGTCCTGGCCGCCACCTACCGCGCGCGCATGCTGAGCCAGGGCCACGCCCCCAAGATCGAGAGCAAGAACAAGCCCGCCGTGACCGCCCTGCGCGAGATCGCCGAAGGCAAGATCGGCCTCGAAATGCTCAAGAAGGTGCCGGGCTGATCTGACGCAGCCCTGCAACGAAAAGGCACCGCAATGCGGTGCTTTTTTTATGTCCGGACGCGTCCACACATCGGTCACGCTAAAGTGGTAGGCATGAGCGCGGTCGCCAAATCTCAGTCCCATGCCCCCAAAGGCACGCCGAAGCCGAGCCCGGCGGCGCTGAATGCGGCCGCCGCGAGCTTCGCCGCACTGACCGCGCGGCTGGACTACCTGAGCCCTGAAGACACCGAGCTGGTCCGCCGCGCCTACCGTTTCGCGGACGAGGCGCACCTCGGCCAGCTGCGCAACAGCGGCGAACCGTACATCACCCACCCCATCGCCGTGGCGGCGCAATGCGCCGAATGGAAGCTCGACGCGCAGGCGCTGATGGCCGCCCTGCTCCACGACGCCATCGAGGACTGCGGCGTCACGAAGCCCGAGCTCATCGAGCGCTTCGGAGCCCCGGTTGCCGAGCTGGTCGACGGGCTTACCAAGCTGGACAAGCTTCAGTTCAATACCCGCGAAGAGAACCAGGCCGAGTCGTTCCGCAAGATGCTGCTGGCGATGGCGCGCGACGTGCGCGTCATCCTGGTCAAGCTGGCGGACCGCACGCACAACATGCGCACGCTGGCCGACGCGCCGCGTGAAAAGTGGGGCCGGATCTCGCGCGAGACGCTGGACATCTATGCGCCCATCGCCCATCGCCTGGGGCTGAACCAGACCTACCGCGAGCTGCAGGAGCTGTCGTTCCGGCATTTGAAACCGTGGCGTTATGCCACGCTGTCGAAGGCCGTCGCCAAGGCACGCGGCCGCCGGCGCGACCTGATCCAGAAGGTGCAGAAAGAGGTCGAAGCCGCCTTTTCGGCCGCCGGCATGACGCTGCGGATCGCCGGCCGCGAGAAGACGCTTTATTCCATCTACCGCAAGATGGAGGAAAAACACCTGAGCTTCGCCCAGGTGACCGATATCTACGGTTTCCGCCTGATCGTGCCGAACGTGATCGCCTGCTACACCGGGCTCGGCATCCTGCACCAGATGTACAAGCCCCTGCCGGGCAAATTCAAGGATCACATCGCGATCGCCAAGCTCAACGGCTACCAGTCGCTGCACACCACGCTCGTGGGACCGGCCGGCGTGAGCGTCGAGTTCCAGTTGCGGACCGAGGCGATGCACGTGGTGGCCGAATCGGGCGTGGCCGCACATTGGCTGTACAAGGCCGCCGAGCCCAACGCCGCCAGCAACGACCGGCTGGGCACCAAGTGGCTGCAGTCGCTGCTCGACATCCAGGACGAGACGCGCGACGCCGCCGAGTTCTGGGACCACGTCAAGGTCGACCTGTTTCCCGACGCGGTCTACGTGTTCACGCCCAAGAGCCAGATCATGGCGCTGCCCCGCGGCGCCACGGTGGTCGACTTCGCCTACGCCATTCACAGCAACATCGGCGACCACACCTCGGCCGCGCGCATCAACGGCGACCAGGTGCCGCTGCGCACCGAACTCAAGAACGGCGACGTGGTCGAGGTGATCACGGCACCGGTGTCGACGCCCAATCCTGCCTGGCTGGGCTTCGTGCGAACCGGCCGGGCGCGCTCCAAGATCCGCCACTACCTGAAGACGCTGGCGCATGCCGAATCCGAAGGGCTGGGCGAGAAGCTGCTCGCGCAGGCGCTGCGCGCCGAAGGCCTGAGCAAGCTGCCCGAGGACGACGAGGAACATCAGGCGCTGTGGGAGAAGCTGCTGCGCTTCACCGGCAACCGCACCCGCTCCGAACTGCTGACCGACATCGGCCTGGGCAAACGCATCGCGAGCATCGTCGCGAAGCGTCTGGTGGCAATGCTTTCCGAACTGGGCGAACGGCCCGACGCGCTGCTGTTGAGCCGCGAGCGCTTCATTTCGCATGAAACGGTGTCGCAAGGCGCTGTCACGCTGGACGGCAGCGAGAACTCTTCAGTGCGCTTCGCGCTGTGCTGTCGGCCGATTCCCGGCGACCCGATCGTCGGCTACCTCGGCCATGGCGAAGGCCTGGTGGTGCACACCGAAGACTGCGGCGTCGGCCAGCGGCTGCGCCACAAGGACAGCGAGCGCTTCTTCGCCGTCGAGTGGGCGGACGAGCCGACGCGTGCCTTCGAGACCGGGGTGGTGATCACCGTGCGCAACGACAAGGGCGTGCTGGCGCGTGTCGCGGCCACGCTGGCAGATGCCGAAGCCGACATCACGCATGTGGAGATGGCCGACGAAACTCCGCAGGATTCGACCGACCTGCGCTTCGTGATCGCAGTGCGCGACCGCGCGCATCTGGATGCGGTGCTGAGGGCGGCGCGGCGTACGGCCTCAGTGCTGACCGCCTCCAGGACGGTTCCCGCGCCCTGACCTGCCCTTATTCCGCAGCCGGGCCCGGCACCGGATAGCTCACGGACAGGATCTCGACATCGTGCGCCCCACCCGGCGTGACGAGCTTCACCACATCACCTTCGCGCGACTTCAAGAGCGCCCGCGCGATCGGCGATATCCAGCTAACCTGCGACTTCGCACTCTCCGCCTCGTCGATGCCGAGGATCGTGACGCTGCGCTCGGCACCTGTTTCGTCGACATAAAGGACGGTGGCGCCGAAGAAGACCTGATCGCGGCCATGGTGCACCGATGGATCGGTGACCTCCGCGATCTCGAGGCGCTTGGTGAGAAAGCGGATGCGGCGGTCGATCTCGCGCAGGCGCTTCTTGCCGTAGAGGTAGTCGCCGTTCTCCGAGCGATCGCCGTTCTTCGCGGCCCAGTGCACGGTCTCGACGATCTTCGGGCGCTCCTCGTCCATCAGCTGCAGCAATTCGTCGCGCAGGCGCGCGTAGCCGTCGGGTGTGATGTAGTTCTTGCCGCCCGCAGGGATCGGCGGTGAGGCACCATCGGCGCCGTCGTCGTCTCCGTCGGAATCCGTTTCCTTGGTGAATGCCTTGTTCACGCCAAACCTCCGAAAAGAAAAAAGCCCGCAACTCGCGTTGCGGGCTTTCTTTATAGTGGTGCGGCTGGCAGGAATCGAACCCACGACCCCTTGGTTCGTAGCCAAGTACTCTATCCAGCTGAGCTACAGCCGCACAGCTAGCGATTATAGCCCGCTTTATTGTCCTTTTCGGATTTACTCGGGCGAACTGTCACGAAAGTAGCGCAAAGCCCGAAAAAGAAAAATGCCCGGAAGACGAATCTTCCGGGCATTTTCAAGATGGTGCGGCTGGCAGGAATCGAACCCACGACCCCTTGGTTCGTAGCCAAGTACTCTATCCAGCTGAGCTACAGCCGCGAAGCTCTCGATTATAGCCTGTTTTTGGCTGCTCCCCGAAAGCACGACAAAAGATGCAAAGATCGAATCGCCGAGGGAGTGGTGGTAGGCCGTGCTGGGCTTGAACCAGCGACCAACGGATTATGAGTCCGCTGCTCTAACCAACTGAGCTAACGGCCCACGCGGAACGATTCTATTCGCGCCGCGCGACCTACTTGCGATGACTCAGCGCATTGCTCACCAGACGCGACGTGATGTCGACGATCTGAATCATGCGCTCGTAAGGCATGCGCGTCGGCCCGATCACGCCCAACGTGCCCACGACCTGCCCGTCGACCTCGTAGTTGGCGCTGACGATGGACAGCTCCTCGAACGGCACCACCTGGCTCTCGCCGCCAATGAAGATGCGCACGCCCTCGGCCTTGCTCGACACGTCCAGCAGGCGCATCAGCTGAGCCTTCTGCTCGAAGAGCTCGAAGGCGCGGCGCAGCTGCCCCATGTCGCTGGAGAAATCGCTCACCGCCAGCAGGTTGCGCTCGCCGGAGATCACGACGTCGTCTTCCTGCGCCTCGGTCAGCACTTCGGAGCTGACCTGCACAGCGGCCTGCATCAGCGTCGCGATCTCGCCACGCAGCATCTCGATCTCGGACTGCAGCCGGTCGCGCACTTGTTCGATGGTCAGGCCCGCATAGTTCGCGTTGATGTAGTTCGAGGCCTCGACCAGTTGCGACTGCGAATAGTCGGCCTCCGGAAAGATCACGCGGTTCTGCACGTCGCCGTCGGGCGAGACGATGATCACCAGCAGGCGGCGCTCCGACAGCCGCAGGAACTCGATCTGCTTGAACACCGATGCGCGCCGCGGCGCCATCACCACGCCGACGAACTGCGACATGTTCGACAGCAGGTGCGCCGCATTGGCGATCACCTTCTGCGGCTGGTCGGGCGCGAGGCTCGGCGCGGTCATCTGCTCGCGCTGGGCGGTCAGCATCGTGTCGACGAAGAGGCGATAGCCGCGATGCGTTGGAATGCGGCCAGCCGAGGTGTGCGGGCTGGCAATCAGCCCCAGCGCCTCGAGGTCGGACATGACGTTGCGGATGGTTGCCGGAGACAGATCGAGCCCCGAGGAACGCGAAAGCGTCCGCGACCCCACGGGTTGCCCGTCAGCGATGTAGCGCTCGACGAGCGTCTTGAGCAGCAACTTGGCACGGTCGTCCAGCATTGCAAGATTTTAGTGTTGTAATTTGTGAGATATGACCTCTCGCTTTCGTCACGTAGCCCTGATCGGCAAATACCAGGCTTCCGGCGCCCGGGCGCAGGCGGATGCGCGCGACAGCGTCATGGAGGGCATCGGCGCCTTCCTCGAATCCCAGGGCTGCACGGTGTTCGTAGAGCGCCCGACGTGCGAAGAAGCCGATGACGGCGCCCCCGCCCATCCGCGCTACCAGGCCCTCACCGTCGAGGAAATCGGCCAGCGCTGCGACCTAGGCCTCGTGGTCGGCGGCGACGGCACCATGCTCGGCATCGGCCGGCAGCTCGCCAGCTACGGCATTCCGCTGATCGGCATCAACCGCGGCCGGCTCGGCTTCATCACCGACATCCCGCTCGACAACTACCAGGCCACGCTCATTCCGATGCTGGCCGGCGAATACGAGGAAGACCACCGCAGCCTGATGCAGGCGCAGGTCGTGCGCGACGGCGTATCGGTGTTCGACGCCTTCGCTATGAACGACGTGGTCGTCAATCGCGGCGCCACCTCCGGCATGGTCGAGCTTCGCGTGTCGGTGGGCCGCCATTTCGTGGCCAACCAGCGCGCCGACGGCCTGATCATCGCCACGCCCACCGGCTCGACCGCCTATGCGCTGTCGGCCGGCGGGCCACTCTTGCATCCTGCCGTGCCGGGCTGGGTGCTGGTACCCATCGCACCACACACGCTGTCGAACCGCCCCGTGCTGCTGCCCGACGCCGACGAGATCGTCATCGAGCTGGTCGGCGGGCGCGACGCCAGCGCCAATTTCGACATGCAGTCGCTGGCCTCGCTCGCGATTGGCGACCGCGTGGTGGTGCGCCGCTCCGACTTCCGGGTGCGCTTCCTGCATCCGCGCGGCTGGAGCTATTTCGACACGCTGCGCAAGAAACTTCACTGGAACGAAGGGGGCTCCTGAAATGGCGCTGCGACGCATCGCACTGCGCGACTTCGTGATCGTGCGATCACTCGAACTCGACCTGTCCGGCGGCTTCACGGTCTTGACCGGCGAAACCGGCGCGGGCAAATCCATCCTGATCGACGCGCTGCAGCTGGCGCTGGGCAATCGCGCCGATGCCGGCGCGGTGCGCGAAGGCGCCGAGCGGCTCGACGTGAGCGCCGAGTTCGATGCCGATCCGACCCTCGGCAGCTGGCTCGACGAAGGCGGCTTTGAAGCCGGTGACGCGCTGCTGCTGCGCCGCACCGTCGACCTGCAGGGCCGCAGCCGCGGCTGGATCAACGGCAGCCCCGCCACCGCCACGCAGCTGCGCGAACTCGGCGACCGCCTGCTCGACATTCACGGCCAGCACGCCTGGCAGAGCCTGACGCGGCCCGAGGCGGTGCGCGGCCTGCTCGATGCCTACGCCGGCGTGCGCACCGACGCGCTCGACGCCGCATGGCAAGCCTGGCGGCAGGCGCTTTCCGCGCTCGAGCACGCGCGCTCGGCGCAAGACTCGCTGCAGCGCGAACGCGAGCGGCTGCAATGGCAGATCTCCGAAGTCGCCAAGCTCGCGCCGGGTGCCGACGAGTGGGAGGAGCTCTCCACCAACCACTCGCGCATCTCGAACGCGCAGGCGCTGATCGACGCGGCCCAGGGCGCCAGCCAGGCGCTCGAAGACGACGACAACGGCGCCCTCTCCGCGCTTCAGCGCGCGGCCACGCTGCTGCAGAACTGCGAGCACATCGAGCCCGAGTTCCGCGCACTGGGCGAGGTGCTCGCCTCCTGCGTGGCGCAGGCCTCCGACGCGGCGCACACGCTGCACGGCTACCTTCGCGATGCCGACACCGACCCGCAAAGCCTCGCCGAACTCGACGAGCGCATGGGCCTGTGGATGTCGCTCGCGCGCCGCTACAAGCGCCCGCCAGCCGAGCTGCCGGCACTGCTGGCCGGCTGGCAGGCCGAGCTGCAGGCGCTCGACGCACAGAGCGATCTCGAAGGCCTGGAACGCGCCGAGCAGGCCGCGCAGCAGGCCTACATGAAGGAAGCCAAGGCGCTGGGCAAGGCCCGCAAGCAAGCCGCGCCGCGCCTCGGCCAGGCCGTCACCGACGCGATGCAGGGCCTGGGCATGCAGGGCGGGCGCTTCGAAGTCGAACTTCAGCCGCTGGCACAGCCCAGCCGCGCAGGCCTCGAGGACGTCGCCTTTCTCGTGGCCGGGCACACCGGCAGCACGCCCCGGGCCATCGGCAAGGTGGCTTCGGGCGGCGAACTGTCGCGCATCGCACTGGCCATCGCCGTCACTACCAGCCAGCTCGGAGCAGCGCAGACGCTGATCTTCGACGAGGTCGACTCCGGCGTTGGCGGGGCGGTCGCGGAGACCGTCGGCCGCCTGATGAAGCAGCTCGGCCGCGACCGCCAGGTGCTCGCCGTGACCCACCTGCCCCAGGTGGCCGCCTGTGCCGACCACCACCTCGTGGTGGCCAAGCGCCAGACAGCCGCAACCGGCAGCGACGGCCCGCGCACCGAGAGCGGCGTGTCGCGCCTCGACGACGACAGCCGCGCCAGGGAAATCGCTCGCATGCTTGGCGGCGAGAAGGTCTCGCAGACCTCGCTCGCCCACGCGCGCGAAATGCTCGGCCACAAGACTTCGGCAGCCCTGCAATGACCCTCGATCTCGTGCTCATCACGGGCATGTCGGGTTCCGGCAAGTCGGTGGCCTTGCATGCGCTGGAAGACGCGGGCTACTACTGCGTCGACAACCTGCCGCCCGAGCTGCTGACCTCGTTCATCGCGCTGCAGCACGAGCAGCAGGCCACGCGGGTCGCCATTGCCATGGACGTGCGCAGCGGCGTCTCGCTGCCCATCGTTCCGCAGCAGCTCGAGGCGCTGCGCCGTGACGGCGGGATCTCGCTGCGCTCGCTGTTCCTAGACGCGACCACCGACGCCTTGCTGCGCCGCTACTCCGAAACCCGCCGCCGCCATCCGCTCTCGCGCCAGGAAGGCCGCACCGACGCGCCCGAGCAGCACCGCGTGCTGACCCAGGCCATCGAGCTCGAGCGCGAGCTGCTGGCCGACCTGCGCGACGGCGCCGACGTGATCGACACCAGCCTGATCCGCCCGGCGCAGCTGCAGAGCTACATCAAGTCGCTGATCTCGGCGCCGCAGAGCGCGCTGACGCTGGTGTTCGAGTCCTTCGCCTTCAAGCGCGGCGTGCCGCTGGACGCCGACTACGTGTTCGACGTGCGCATGCTGCCCAACCCGCACTACGTGCCCGCGCTGCGCCCGCTCACGGGCCGCGACGAGCCGGTGATCGAATGGCTGCGCGAGCACGACGACGTGGCGCGCATGTACGACGACATCGAGCAGTTCCTGACGCACTGGCTCGACGCGCTGGCGCGCGACCATCGCAGCTACGTGACGGTGGCCATCGGGTGCACGGGCGGACAGCACCGCTCGGTGTTCCTGGTCGAGCAACTGGCGCGCTCGTTCGGCGCCCGCTGGGGTGCGCTCAAGCGCCACCGCGAACTCGACGCGATTTGATCGACTGGGCGCGAGCTGGCTAGGCCTCGCCGCCCTCCAGCAGCTTGCGCATCGGCGCCGGCAGACCCAGCCGGCTCCATTCTTCCGCTCCGACCCAGCGCGCGCCCTCGCCCTGCGGCTGGCCGCCGTCGACCTGTATCGGATGCAGGTGCAGGTCCTTGTGGGTCAGCACGTGCACGAAGGCCGGCAGCTCATGAACGCCGCGCCGCGCGGCCGAGGGCAGCGCCGCAAGAAGCTCCTCGCGGCTGTCGAACACCGGCAGGCAGTAGAGCCCGGCCCAGATGCCCTTCGACGGCCGCTTCTCCAGCCACACGCGGCCTTGTGCGTCGCGCGCCAGCAGCACCCAGAGCGACTGCGCACTGCGCTTGAGCTTGCGCGTCTTGACCGGGTAGCGCTCCGGCGCGCCTTCACGCAGGGCCGCGCAGCTCTTCTGCACCGGGCAGATCATGCAGCTCGGCTTGCGCGGCAGGCACACCGTGGCGCCCATGTCCATCACGCCCTGTGTGTAGGACGCGATGGCCTCCTTTTCCTTCGCGGGCGGAAGCAGTTGCGTCGCCAGGTCCCACAGCGCGCGCTCCTGCGCCGCGGAAGACATGTCGCCAGCGAAGCCGAGCACGCGCGTCAGCACACGCTTCACGTTGCCGTCGAGGATCGCCACGCGCTCGCCGAAGCAAAAGGCTGCGATGGCAGCCGAGGTCGATCGACCGATGCCCGGCAGGGTGACGAGTTCAGCCGCGGTACGCGGAAACTCGCCGCCGAATCGCGCGACAACTTCCTGCGCGCAGCGATGCATGTTGCGCGCCCGGCTGTAGTAGCCCAGCCCGCTCCAGAGCCCGAACACCTCGTCCTCGGTGCCGGCGGCCAGTGCCTTCACGTCGGGAAAGCGTTCGAGAAAGCGCGCGAAGTAGCCCAGCACGGTCGACACCTGCGTCTGCTGCAGCATCACTTCCGACAGCCACACGCGATACGGGTCGCGCGTGTTCTGCCACGGCAGCTGGCTGCGCCCGTGGCTGCGCTGCCAGCTCACGATCCGAGCTGCGAAATCCGGGGGCAATGACAGGGTTGCAGTCGCCGCCTTGGAGGCGGAATCTTCAGGCCGCACGCAGTTCGCCGATGGTGGCCGCGGGCTGCGGCCTTCCGTGCTGCGCGATCAGCGAAGTGAACTCGCGCAGCTGCACATGAAGCTCGGAGAGATTGCTTTCCTGCGCGGCGAGCTCGACCAGTCGCTCGTCGAGGTTGCCCGCCGCGCTCTGGATGCGCTCGATCGCCTCGATGCGCTTGCTGAAGTTGCGACGGCGTTCCTTGAGTTGCGCATCGATCTGCGCGCTCGCGCCCTTGCTCCAGCGCTCGACCTCGGTCATGGCGGCCTCGTTGACCAGCCGCAGCCGGCTGGCGAGCGCGCGGACCAGCTTGTCGCAGAAGTCGGCCTGCGCGAGCTTCAGCAGGTTGCCCACGCCCAGGTAGTGGATGTGACTGCGTTCGATCTGCGCCAGCTCCTGCTCGAAGCCCGTGAGGTCGGGCTCGGCCGGCGCCTGCAAAGTGAAGCCCTGCTCGGCGTTGAGCTGGCGGAAGGTGGCATGCAGCATCGACTGGATCTCTGCCGTGGTCGCCTGCACCTCGCGCAGGTTGTTGCGCAGCGAGTCGAATGTCTCGGCGTACACCTTGCGCACGTTGAACTTGACGCCGGGGCGCTTGAGCGCGGCCGAAAGCTTCACCATGTCGGCTTTCAGCGCGGTGCGGCCGAGCACGGCATACACCTCGCGCAGCAGCTTGCCCTGCACCGAGCGCAGCGCCAGGATGCGCGTGTTGCTGCCCTCGAACTCGGCATGCTCCTGGTCGATGCGCGCGCGCATGTGGCGGATCACCGAGACGTTCTTGCCGCGCAGCCCCTGCAGCTCGAGCGCCTGCTCGGCCAGGTCGCGCTGGCGCACTTTCAGAATGCGCTCGGCCTCGGCGCGCAGCGCGGTCATGCCCGCATCCACCGCGAGCCGCAGCATGGTCTCGCGCTTGCCGAGCACGCCTTCGGCGAGCAGCGATTCGAGCGCCGGCAGGCGGCTGGCCTGCAGCAGCTGGCCGTCGTGCTGGATCTTGGCCTGCAGGCCCTTCTGCGCGGACACGGGCAGCACCTGCGCCAGCGGCACTTCGAGCAGGCGGGCCGCGCCTTCGCGCTGGCGCTCGATCTGCTGCTCGATCTGCGCGGGCGTGCTGAGCGTGTCCCACATGGTGTCGATCTTGTTGAGCACCACGAAGCGCGTGTCGTTGCCTTCGTCCTCGGTGATCAGGTGCTCGCGCCAGATGGAGAGGTCGGAGCGCGTCACGCCGGTTTCGGCGCCCAGGATGAAGACCACCGCGTGCGCCTGCGGGATCAGGCTCACGGTGAGTTCGGGTTCGGCGCCGATCGCGTTCAGACCCGGCGTGTCGAGGATCACCAGCCCCTGCTCCAGCAGCGGGTGCGGCATGTTCAGCACCGCGTGGCGCCAGCGCGGAATTTCCACGCGGCCTTCGGCGTCCTGCACCGGGTTGTCGTCGGGCGTGTCGTCGTTCCAGAAGCCCAGCGTGCGGGCCTCGTCCTTGCTCACCCAGCGCACCTCGGCCACCTTGCCCATCGCCTGCGCCAACTGCTCGGCGTTGCCGACGTCGATGGCGATCTCGGTCCAGCGCGTGGGCTTGTCGCGCCAATGGGCCAGCGAATGAGGCTCCAGCCGGGTCTCGATGGGCAGCAGCCGCAGCTTGGGCGCATGCGCGGCGTCGTAGCCCAGCTCGGTCGGGCACATCGTGGTGCGGCCGGCGCTCGCGGGCATGATGCGCCGCCCGTAGCCGGCGAAGAAGATGGCGTTGATCAGCTCCGACTTGCCACGCGAGAACTCGGCCACGAAGGCGACCATGACCTTGCTGGTGCGGATCTGCGTCTCGAGCCCGCGCAGGCGCTCAGCCACTGCCTGGTCGAGCAGCTCGTTCTCGGTCAGCCAGCGGGACAGCCACTGCAGCCGGTGGGCGAAATTGCTTCGCCACGCACCGTGCTGATCGAGTTGTTGGTTGAAAGAGCGGCTCAAGGGGAATATGTAAGAAACAATTTACAAATATACATCGGCGGGCGTGCCGCCACCGTTTCTAGATTGTTTCTATTTTGCTGTTTCCATCTTGCGAGCCTGCGCCTACTTCTGGCAGTTGGGGCAGTAATAGGTGGAGCGCTGCCCCTGGCGCAGCAGCCGGATCGGCGTTGCGCAAACCCGACAGGGCTCGCCGGCCCGGCCGTAGACAGTCGCTTCGAGCTGGAAATAGCCATTCTGTCCGTCCACATTGGAGAAATCGCGCAGCGTGCTGCCGCCCTTCTCCACCGCCCGCGCCAGGATCTCGCGCACCGCCGCATGAAGCTTGGCGGCTCGTGGACGGCTGATGCGCGCCGCCGACAGCGTCGGCCGGATACCCGCCTGGAACAACGCTTCCGACGCGTAGATGTTGCCCACGCCCACCACCACGTCGCCCGCCAGCAGCACCTGCTTGACGGCGGTCTTGCGCTTCCGGAGGCCGGCATGGAAGGCGTCGAGGTCGAAACCCTCGTCCAGCGGCTCCATGCCAAGGCCGCCCAGCAGCTTTATCGCCCAAGGCGCGGACTCGTCTTCCACGTAAACAACTGCACCGAAGCGGCGCGGGTCGTTGAGCCTGAGGGTGCCGCGGTTGGTAACAAGATCGAAGTGATCGTGCGGGCCAGGCGGCGGCAGCGTTGCATCGAAGCGCAGGCTGCCCGACATGCCCAGGTGCAGCAGAAGGATGCCGCGGTCGAGATCGATCAGCAGGTACTTGCCGCGCCGGCGCACCTCGCGCACCTGCCGTCCGACCAGCGCCTCGGGCAGCACCATCAGTGCCCAGCGCAGGGGCTTGCCGATGCGCACCGCTTCGATGCGCCCGCCTGCGATGCGGTCGGCAAACCCACGGCGGGTGACTTCGACTTCGGGTAGCTCGGGCATGAAAAAGTAAATCTTCGGCAAACGCCAGCGGCAACGAAGCCCCACGCGATGCTCGTACAAAAGGCTGGATTATTATGGTCAGATGAATCTTTCGCCCCGCCGACACCGCCTTGCGGCGGCCGCGTCTCTCGCCTTGCTGGCCTGCGCCGTCCAGGCGCAATCCCCCGATCCCGCAGCCCCCACCAGCCCCGCTCCCGTCATTGAACGGCCGGCTCCGTCGAAGCCCGTGGTCAGGCCTCGACCGGCTCCGGCCAAGGCGGCCGCCGAACCCGCGCCGCTGCAGTCAGCGCTGACGGCCGACCTGTTCTACGAGATCCTGATGGGCGAGATGACGGCCCGTTCGGGCGATCCCGGCTCCGGCTATGCGTTGGTGCTCGACGCCGCACGGCGGCTGCGCGACGGCAAGCTGTTCCAGCGCGCGGTCGAGATCGCGCTTCAGTCGCGCTCCGGCGACGCGGCGCTTGCCGCGGCACGGGCCTGGCAGGAAACCCTGCCGAATTCGCGCGACGCGCGACGCATCGAGCTGCAGATCCTGATCGCGCTGAACCGCATCAGCGAAACCGTCGAGCCGCTGCGCGCCGAGGTGGCGGCCACCTCACAGATCGAGCGTCCGCTGCTGATGGCCGTGATCGCGCGCAACTACTCGCGCGCATCCGACAAGAAGCTGGCCGCCTCGGTGGTCGAACAGGCGCTGGTCGACGAGCTGAAGAGCCCCACCACCGGCGGGCTGGCCTGGGCCACCGTCGGCAGGCTGCGTCTCAACGCGGGCGATGCTTCCGGTGCGCTGGAAGCCGCGCGCAAGGGCCAGGAGATCGACCCGGCCTCCGACGCACCCGCCGCTCTGGCACTCGAGATGATCGACCCCGGCCAGCCGCTGGCCGAACCGATCGTCACGCGCTTCCTGAACAACAACCCGAAGGCCTCGCCCGACCTGCGGGTCGCCTATGCGCGCGTGCTGGTCGAGAACCGCCGCTACAGCGACGCCTCCGCGCAGCTCCAGGCGCTGACCACTTCGCGCCCCGAGCTCGCGGAACCGTGGCTGCTGCTGGGCAGCCTGCAGATGCAGGCCCGGCAGGACGCCGCGGCCGAGGCTTCGATCAAGCGCTTCATCGAGCTGTCGGCCGGTTCGAAGAGCGGCAACAGCAAGGATGCCGACGATGCGGCCGACCGCAAGCGCGGCGTGTCGCAGGCGTACTTCGCGCTGTCGCAACTGGCCGAGCGGCGCAAGGACTATGCGGCGGCCGAACGCTGGCTCTCGCGCGTCGACGGCGCCGACGAGGTGGTGGCCGCGCAGACCCGCCGCGCGACCCTGCTGGCGCGCCAGGGCAAGCTGCCCCAGGCCCGCGAGATCATCCGCGGCCTGCCCGAGCGCACGGCCGACGACAAGAAGCAGAAGTTCCTTGCCGAAGTGCAACTGCTGCGCGACGCGAAGCAGTACCAGGCGGCCTACGACATGCTCGCTCAGGCCTCGGCAGCGTCGCCGGACGATGGCGACCTGGTGTACGACCAGGCCATGATCGCCGAGAAGCTCAATCGCCTCGACGACATGGAGCGCCTGCTGCGCCGCCTCATCGAGCTCAAGCCCGACAACCAGAACGCATACAACGCGCTGGGCTACTCGCTGGCCGATCGCAAGATCCGGCTCGAGGAGGCACGCACGCTGATCCAGAAGGCGGTGCAGCTGGCGCCGGAAGATCCGTTCATCGCCGACAGCCTGGGCTGGGTCGAGTTCCGGCTCGGCAACACGGCCGAGGCCATCCGCATCCTCGAGGCGGCCTACAAGACCCGGCCCGATCCCGAGATCGGCGCGCACTTCGGCGAAGTCCTGTGGACCTCCGGCCAGAAGGACCGCGCGGTCACGATCTGGAAGGAAGCCCTGCTGAGCGACGCCGAGAACGAAACGCTGCAGGAAACACTGAAGCGCCTGCGAGTGAAGCCCTGACATGGCGCAGGCAGGAGCACTCGCGCCGATGCAGGCCGGCCGCCATGGCCGTCGCGCATTTCTGGCGGCGGGCGGTGCGGCGGCACTGCTGGCCGCCGGATGCGCACAGCTGTCCGGCGGCTCTGCCGTGCCGAAGCCCTCGGAGAGCTGGAGCGGCCGCATGTCGCTGCGCATCGAGAGCGAGCCGGTCCAGACCTTCGCCGCGCTGTTCGAACTGCGCGGGTCTGCCGAGGCCGGCGACCTCACGCTCACGACGCCCATCGGCAGCACCCTCGCCCAGTTGCACTGGGCGCCGGGCGAGGCTCTCTTGAAGGACGGCAGCAAGACCCGGCGCTTCGACTCCGTCGACGAGCTGATCGAGGCGGCCACCGGCGCGGCCATTCCGGTCGGCGCCCTGTTCGGCTGGCTGGCCGGCCGCAACGAGCCCGTGCCCGGCTGGAAGCCCGATCTTGCGCAACTCGGCTCCGGGCGGCTGAATGCCGTGCGCGAATCGCCGAGCCCGCGGGCCGACCTGCGCATCGTGTTCGAGCGGTCATGAAGGCGATCTACGACCTTCCCGCGCCGGCCAAGCTCAATCTCTTCCTTCACATCACCGGCCGGCGCGACGACGGCTACCACCTGTTGCAGTCGGTCTTCATGCTGATCGACTGGTGCGACACGCTGCACGTCGAACTGCGGCGCGACGGCCAGCTGAGCCGCGAAGACCTGACGACTGAACTGCCCGCGGACGACCTGATCCTGCGCGCCGCACGCGCCCTGCAGCCATTCGCGGCGCCCGGGCAGGGCGCGCACATCGGCGTCGCCAAGCATGTGCCGGCACAGGCGGGCATGGGCGGAGGCTCGTCGGATGCCGCCACCTGCCTGCTTGCGCTGAACCGCCTTTGGGGGCTGAACCTGCCGCTGTCGCGGCTGGCCCACATCGGCCTGAAGCTGGGCGCCGACGTGCCCTTCTTCCTCGGTGGCCGCAATGCGTGGGTCGAAGGCATCGGGGAGCAAATCACACCGGTTACACTCCCACCCGCGCGTTTCGCGGTGGTCAAACCACCCGAGGGACTCGATACCCGATTAATTTTTTCGGCTTCAGATCTCCAACGCGCTACGCCTGTTGCTATAATCTCAGGCTTTGCTGCAGACAGCGAATCGTCTGAAGCGACAAACTTGGAAAACCAGGTTTTCGACTTCGGTCACAACGACCTGCAGCCGGTTGCCCAGCGACTTTGCCCCGCGGTCACCGAAGCCATCGAATGGCTCGGCACCCAGGGATTGAAGGCCCGGATGACCGGCTCCGGAAGCTCGGTGTTCGCGAAGCTGCCGCAATCGCCGCAGGAAGCGGAACTGCTCGAAGCCCCCGAAGGCTGGCAGGTTCGCCGATGCAGCAACTTGGAAGTCCATCCGCTCTTGGGATGGGCAACCTGAAGAAGATCGGATCGTTCATTCGGTTCGATGCGACATATATCGGTTGGTGGTGAAAACCATCGACCCGTGTAGGGGAGTCGCCAAGCTGGTTAAGGCACTGGATTTTGATTCCAGCATGCAAAGGTTCGAATCCTTTCTCCCCTGCCAAATCTTCACGACTGCGGCCCGATGGCCGCAGTCTTCATTTGCAGCCCACCCGCTGCAATAATCGGCGGCTCACCGGCCGCCACGCATACGAACCTTTTGGCGGCTTCCTAAGCCCACTTGCACTGCCGGGACGCGCTCATGCAGGCTAATCACCCTGATTTCATGGTTTTCACCGGCAACGCCAATCCGGGCCTTGCCGCAGAAATCGCGCACAACCTCGGCACTTCGCTGGGCGCTGCCCGCGTCGGTCGCTTCTCCGACGGAGAAGTCACCGTCGAGATCAACCAGAACGTCCGAGCGCGCGACGTGTTCGTCGTTCAGTCGACCTGCGCGCCGACCAACGAAAACCTGATGGAACTGCTGATCATGGTCGACGCGCTCAAGCGCGCATCGGCCGAACGCATCAGCGCCGTGATCCCCTACTTCGGCTACGCCCGCCAGGACCGCCGTCCGCGCTCCAGCCGCGTGCCGATCTCGGCCAAGGTCGTGGCCAACCTGCTGGAAACCGTCGGCGTCGAGCGCGTGCTCACGATGGACCTGCACGCCGACCAGATCCAGGGCTTCTTCGACATTCCCGTCGACAACATCTACGCCTCGCCGGTGCTGCTCGGCGACCTGCGCGCCAAGAACTACGAAGACCTGATCGTGGTCTCGCCCGACGTCGGCGGCGTGGTTCGTGCCCGCGCGCTGGCCAAGCAGCTGAACTGCGACCTCGCCATCATCGACAAGCGCCGCCCGAAGGCCAATGTCAGCGAAGTCATGAACGTGATCGGCGAGATCGACGGCCGCAACTGCGTGATCATGGACGACATGATCGACACCGCCGGCACGCTGGTCAAAGCAGCCGAAGTGCTGAAGGAACGCGGCGCCAAGAGCGTGTACGCCTACTGCACGCACCCGATCTTCTCGGGCCCGGCCATCGAGCGCATCACGCAGGGCTCGGCCCTCGACGAAGTGGTCGTGACCAACACCATTCCCCTTTCCGACGGCGCCAACGCCTGCGGAAAGATCCGCCAGCTCTCCGTGGCGCCGCTGATCGCCGAAACGATCCAGCGCATTGCCAAGGGCGAGTCGGTGATGAGTTTGTTCTCGGATCAGGACAACCTGTTCTGACCGGGGCATGAAGCGGGCCTCCTTTGCTGGAGGCCTTTTTGAACCGGAGTCGCACTGGTCGCGGTGGACTCTCACAGGAGCTAGTTATGAAATTCGTCGCTTTTGAGCGCGCAAAGCAGGGCACGGGTGCGAGCCGCCGTCTCCGCATCTCGGGCAAGACCCCCGGCATCGTCTACGGTGGCGACACCCAGCCGCAACTGATCGAGATCGATCACAACGCGCTGTGGCACGCCCTGAAGAAGGAAGCCTTCCACTCGAGCGTTCTCGAGATGGAACTGGGCGGCAACGTCAGCAAGGTTCTGCTGCGCGACGTGCAATACCACCCCTTCCGCCAGCTGGTTCAGCACATCGACTTCCAGCGCGTGGACGCCAAGACCCGCATGACCCTGAAGGTGCCCGTGCACTTCAAGGGCGAGGAAGAGTCCGAAGCCGTCAAGCTCGACCACAACCTGGTCAACCACGTCACGACCGAACTGGAAGTGAACTGCCTGCCGACCGACCTGCCCGAGTTCATCGAAGTCGACCTGTCGGGTCTGAAGAAGAACGGCACCGTCACGCTGAAGGACATCAAGCTGCCCCGCGGCGTGAAGTGGGTCAGCCACGGCAAGGCAAACCCGGTGCTGGCTTCGGCCGTGACGCCGGCTGCTGAAGAAGAAGCTCCCGCCGAAGGCGCAGCTGCTGCCGACGCAGCCGCCGCTCCGGCCGGCAAGGGTGGCAAGGCCGCGGCCAAGACGCCCGCTGCCAAGGCACCTGCCAAGAAGTAATCCGCTTCTTCGCATTCGTTGCTTCTCGAAGGCCCGCCTCGTGCGGGCCTTCTGCTTTTCCGGCGACCGGATAATCCACGACCATGATCAAGCTGTTTGTCGGCCTCGGAAACCCGGGCCCCGAGTACGAAGCCACGCGGCACAACGCCGGCTTCTGGTGGATCGACGCCCTCGCGCGCGAATGGAAGCTCAATCTCGTGCCCGAGCGCAGCTACCACGGCCTCGCCGCGCGCACGAGCATCGGCGGCCAGAGCATCTGGCTGCTGGAGCCGCAGACCTTCATGAACCTGTCGGGCAAGTCGGTGGCCGCCTTGGCGCGCTTCTTCAAGATCGCGCCCGAGGAAATCCTCGTGGTGCACGACGAACTCGACGTGGTCCCGGGCCAGGTCAAGCTCAAGTTCGGCGGCAGCCATGCCGGCCACAACGGGCTGCGCGACATCCACGCCCAGCTGGGCACCGGCGACTACTGGCGGCTGCGCCTCGGCATTGGGCACCCCGGCGTGAAGTCGGAGGTCGTCAACTGGGTGCTCAAGAAGCCGCTCAAGGAACAACGCGAAGCGATCGAGGACGCCATCACCCGCACCCTGCACGCGATCCCCGCGCTGGTGGCGGGCGAGATGGAGAAGGCGACCCTGGTCATTCACACGAGCAAACCGCCCCGGCCCAAGCCGCCGCGGAGGGAGCCCGGCGAAGGGGGCACAACGCCTGCCGCCACCTAGCCGGCCATTGAAGTGCAGGGAGGGAGAGAAATAAAAAATGATGAGCGAAAAGAAGAAAGAGAAAGAGGAAAGCAGGAAGACGGCTTCGAAGGCCGCAGCTGCTATGTTTTCAATAGCACTCGGCATTTGCTCCGCGGGCGCCTACGCCCAGGGAGCGAGCACCTGGCGATGCGGCAACGTCTATTCCGACCGCCCCTGCGAGGGCGGCAGCACGGTGAAGGTGGACGATCGCCGCAGCAACGAAGACCGCCGCGCCGCCGATGCAGGCACCCGCAACGCGCAAACCCAGGCCGACCGCATGGAGCGCAACCGCCTGTCGCTGGAAAAGGCTGCCCATGACCGCGACCAGCGGGCCGCGCGGGAAGCGAGAAGCGCCGCGCTCGCGGAAAAGCGCCTCGCCATCGCCGAGCAGAAAGAGCGGGACCGCGCACGCAAGGAGGCCGGCGAGCCGCGCAAGTCGAGCATGAGTTTCACCAGCGGCCAGAGCGCGAAGGCAGCCGGCGACGCGCCGGAGCGCAAGAAAAAGAAGCGGAAGTCGGCCGACTAGGCGCCGGACGAAGCAGATGCCGCCGCAGCGGCAGTCACCTTGATCGCCGTGAGACGCTGGTACTTCTGCATCAGCGTCTCGCGGCTTTCCACGTGCTCGGGGTTCACGGGAATGCAGGCCACCGGGCAGATCTGCACGCACTGCGGCTCATCGAAATGGCCTACGCACTCGGTGCATTTGTGCGGATCGATCTCGTAGAACGCCTCGCCCATGTAGATCGCATCGTTCGGGCACTCGGGCTCGCAGACATCGCAGTTGATGCATTCGTCGGTGATCATGAGGGCCATACCCCCGATTATCGCGGCTCCCAACGGACGAGCCGTCGGTGAATGACAAAGGCCACATTCGGGGCACACTTGTTGCAGGAGTCAGTTATGCTGCGCCCCGCCCCATGAGTCTGTTTCTAGTCAAGCGCTTCGCCACGCTGATCGGCACCCTGATCGGCGCCTCGGTCATCGTCTTCCTCGTGCTGGAGATCCTGCCCGGCAACGCCGCGCAGATGCTCATGGGCCCCGACGCCTCGCCCGAGGCCGTGGCCGCCCTGGCCACCAAGCTCGGCCTCGACCAGCCCGCCTGGACGCGCTACTGGCACTGGATCGGCGGCCTGCTCACCGGCAACCTCGGCGACAGCTA